>JAJEDD010000041.1 GCA_022821685.1 Acidimicrobiia bacterium | reverse complement strand
ACGGTTGGCAACATGGAGGCCGACCGGATCCAGGGCGTGATGGACGCGATCTTGGCCACCAACTTGGCCTCTGACGTGCCCGACGGGCTCGCGGTGACCGACCTGTTCACCAACGAGTTCATCGACAACAGCATCGGCTTCTAGCCCGCTGACCCAACGCTGACGAGGGGGCCGGCTCGCCGGCCCCCTCGGCGCGTTCCGGTGGCATACACCGGCGCCGTGGGAGTAGGGTCCGGCCTTGAGCGCCGGGCAGTTCAGAGGTCAGCCATACTGCGCGAGTCCCGAACTGTGCGTCCGCTTCGTCACATCACACGTCCCGACCTCGGTCGGACAGCCCCATGGAGGGAAAATGAGACACAAGAAGCGCTCGGTCCGTCTGCTGGCGGTCATGCTCGCCTTCGGCTTGGTGGCTGCCGCCTGCGGCGACGACGAGGAGGCTGTCGACGATGCGCCCGCGCCTACCGCTGAGGCCCCGGCCGAAGAAGCTGCGGCCGACGCGCCGGCCGACGAGATGATGGAGCACCTCGGGGACGGGTCGTTGGGGGTGGTGACCGTCGAGGCCGGCGACGCCATCCAGATCCGGTCGCTGGAGGCCATAACCGGCGACGTGGCCTTCTTCGGCCTGCCCATCGACCGGGCCACGCAGATCGCGGTCGACGACTACGGCCCCATCCACGGCTTCGACGTGGACCTGGGCACGAGCCTCGACGACCTGTGCTCCAACGACGGCGGCCAGGCCGCGGCCCAGCAGATCGTGGCCGACGAGGATGTGGTCGGCGTGGTCGGCACGTCGTGCTCCGGCGCGGCGGTGGCGGCCGCCCCGCTCATCACCGACGCCGGCATGGTGCTGATCTCCGGCGGCAACACCTCGCCCGCGCTGACATCGGACCTGGCCGGCAACGCCGGGCCCAACTACAGCGTCGGCTACTACCGCACCGCCCACAACGACCTGTACCAGGGCGCGGCCATGGCCAAGTTCGTGTTCAGCGAGCTGGGCATCAGCGACGCGGCCGCCATCCACGACGGCGACCCCTACACCCAGGGCCTGGCCCAAGCCTTCGCCGACGCCTTCGAGGCCGAGGGCGGCACCGTCACCGGATTCTCGGCCGTCAACAAGGACGACACCGACATGGTGCCGGTGCTCACCGAGATCGCCGCGGGCAGCCCGGGCGCGCTGTTCTTCCCGATCTTCCAGCCCGCCGGCGACTTCATCGCCGACCAGGCGCCGGGTGTGTCCGGTCTGGAGGACACGGTGCTGCTGGCCGCCGACGGCCTGTTGAACACCAACTATCTGGCCCTGCCCCAGGCCCGGGGCATCTATTTCTCGGGTCCAGACCAGCGCTTCGGCGAGAACGTCAACGAGAGCACCGGCAAGAGCGCGGTCGACTTCCTCAACGAGTACGAGAGCCGCTACGGCGAGAAGCCCGCGGCTCCGTTCTGGGCGCACGGCTACGACGCCACCACCCTGCTGCTCGACGCCATCGCGGCCGCCTCGTGGATCGAGGACGGCAATCTGATGATCGACCGCCAGGGCATCCGCGACCACCTCAACAGCGTGCAGGGCTACCAGGGCCTGATCGGCACCATCAACTGCGACGCGTTCGGCGACTGCGGCGCGGCCCGCATCACCGTCGTGCAGAACATCGGCGGCGAGGAGAACGCCGAGACCAGCATGAGCAACGTTGTGTTCTCGTACGCGCCCGGCACCGCCGGCGTGGCCTCGGAGGGCCTGCCGCTGGCCGAGGCTGTGGCTGCCGGTCTCGGGGGTGTCTGCCCGAGTCCGCTGGTGATCCAGACCGACTGGTTCCCGGAGTCTGAGCATGGTGCGATGTATCACTTGATCGGTGACGATTATGTGGTGGACACTGAGAATCAGACGGTGACGGGTTCGATGGTGCTTGACGGTGCGGAGTTGGGGATTGACTTCCAGGTCCGTACTGGTGGTCCGGCTATCGGGTTCGCGCCGGTGTCGAGCTACATGTACACCGACGAGTCGATCCATCTGGGTTATGCGTCGACGGATGCGCAGATCCTGCAGTTCGCGGATGCGCCGCTGGTGTCGGTGGTTGCTCCGCTGGAGCAGAACCCGCAGATGATCATGTGGGATCCGGAGCTTCCCAATGTGGACAGCATCGCTGACCTGGGCACCCAGAACATCACCGTCAACGTGTTCGGCGGAGGCGTGTTCCCGCAGGTGTTCGTCGCTCAGGGAATCTGGAACGCCGATCAGGTTGACCCGTCATACGACGGCAGCCCGGCGAGGTTCGTGTCTGAGGGCGGCGCGATCGCCCAGCAGGGCTTCGCTTCCTCCGAGGTGTACACCTATGAGCACATCTACGAGGAGTGGGGCCGGCCCGTCGAGTTCCAGCTGCTGCACGACGCCGGATTCCAGATCTACTCGCAGACTCTCGGTGTGCGGCTCCGTGACATGGAGTCGATGAGGCCGTGCCTGGAGCGGGTGGTCCCGATATTCCAGCAGGCGGTGGTGTCGTATGACGCTTCACCGGATCGGGCCAACGCGATCATCGTGGACGCGGTCGAGCAGTACGCGAGCTTCTGGGTGTATCCGCCCGATCTGGCCGCGTTCTCGGTTCAGGCTCAGCGCGACTACGGGTTGATCGGTAATGGCCCCGACTCCACGGTGGGCAACATGGAGGCCGACCGCATCCAGAGTGTGCTCGACTCCATCCTGGCCACCGACTTGGCCTCTGACGTGCCCGACGGGCTGTCGGTGACCGACCTGTTCACCAACGAGTTCATCGACCCCAACATCGGCTTCTAGCCCGCTGACCCAACACTGACGATCCGGGCCGGCCCGCCGGCTCCCCTCAACGCGCCCAGGTGGGTTCCGGTTCAGACGTAGGGCTCGGTGGGGCTGTCGATGCGCGACACCAGGAACTCGCCCGCGGTCACCGGCTCATAGCGCTCGGGGCGCTCGGGTGTGATGCAGCTCTCGATGGTGGAGACCACGGTGTGGGGATCGGGGTTCACGAAGAACGGGATCGAGAACCGGTCGCGGCCCGACGAGCCCACCACCCGATGCGGGGTCGAGCGGTAGCGGTCGTTGGTCCAGCGGGCCAGCATGTCGCCGAGCTGCACGATCACGCTGCCCGCTGGCGCGCAGACCGGCCTCCAGGCGCCGCCCCGCAGCACTTCGAGGCCCGACAGCCCGTCCACGGCCAGCAGGGTGATCGCCCCATAGTCGGTGTGGGGCGTGCTGAATACCGGTGCCGAGCCGTCGCTGAGGCGCTCGGTCGCCGGATAGTGGAGGAACCGCAGCCGGCACTGGGGCTGCGACATGCGGGCCGCGAAGAAGCCCGGCACTCCCAGGGTTGCGGCCAGGGCCTCCAGCACGCCGTGGGCGGTGGCCAGCGCGGCGCACTGGTAGGCCCGCACCGCCCTCGCGAACCTGGAGCACCCGAGCGCCTCCACCGCGTCGAGGTCGACCTCGTCGGCCAGGCCCATGTCGAGATACTCCGCGGCCAGGCTGGAGCGTCCCAGGTAGGCCGCGTCGGTGGGGTCGCGGGCCTCGACCCGGTCGGGGACGTAGCCGTAGCGGTCGATCCTCGGCACCCGGTCCTTGATCTCGGACCCGAGCGCGAAGAACGCCCGAGCCGCCCGGAAGGCCGCGTCGAGCTGGCCGTCGATGCCGTGGCCGACGGCGGCGAACAGCCCGTCAGTGGTGCAGGCCGCCTCGATCTCGGCGACGGCCGCTCCGGCACCGTCGCCTGACAGGGCCGAGATGTCTATCGCCCGCGGGGCAAGAGGGTCCGGCGGGTGCCCGCCCTTAGCGCCGGGGGTGGGGGTGTGGGACACTCGGTCCATGACTGAGCCTCAAACTACGAGGGCTGAGACCTCAGGTCCAACAGGCGACGGCCGGGCCTACGGGCGCCCCCGAGGCGAGTGGAATCCCGACCTGGTGGAGACCTCGGCCGGCACCCCGGCGGGGGAGCTGCTGCGGCGCTACTGGCATCCGGTCGCCCGCAGCTCCGACGCTGCGCCCCTGCCCCGCCAAGTGCGGATCCTGGGCGAGGACCTGATCCTGTTTCGCGACGGCCGGGGCCGCCCCGGCCTGGTCGAGCCCCGCTGCTGCCACCGGGGCACCACCCTCTACTACGGACGGGTCGAGGACGACGGGATCCGCTGCCCCTACCACGGCTGGCTCTTCGCGGTGGACGGCGCCTGCCTCGATCAGCCCTGCGAGCCTGACCGGGGACGCAACCGGGCCTCGTATCGCCAGCCCTGGTATCCGGTGCAGGACTACAACGGGCTGGTCTTCGCCTACCTGGGGCCGCCCGACCGCCAGCCGGTGTTGCCCCGCTACGACATCTTCGAGGGTTTGCGAGACGACGAGGAGATCGTGATCATCGACCACTTCGCCTTCGGCGGTCCCACCGTGGCGCCCTGCAACTGGTTCCAGACCCACGAGAACGCCATGGACCCGTACCACGTCTTCATCCTCCACAACGCCATCAGCGGCCACCAGTTCGACCCCAGGCTGGAGATCTGGCCCCGCATCGACTGGCAGCGCCACGACTGGGGGGTGACCGCCAGCCAGGACCGCGACCTGCCCGACGGCCAGATGCTGCACCGGGTGACCGAGATCCGGGTTCCCACCATCAGGGTGATCCCCACGCCGACGCTCACCGTGGTCGGCAAGACCAACAACATGTCGTGGGCTGTCCCCATCGACGACACCCACACCTGGGTGGTTTCGATGCTGCGCAAGCCCAAGGACCGCCCGGCCCAGGGCTTGCCGGTGTATGCCGACGACAAGACCTGGTTCGACCTCGACGAGGCGGGCCATCAGCGCTACCCCGGCGACTACGAGACCCAGGTCGGCCAGGGCCCGATCACGCGGCACTCCACCGAGCGGCTCGCCTCCAGCGACCGGGGCGTGTCGATGGTGCGCCGCCAGTTCCTAGAGCAAGTGCAGCTGGTAGCCGGCGGCGGCGACCCGGCCGGAGTCAGCTTCGACCCCAACCAGCCCCCAGTGCAGCTGCAAGCTGGCAACTACGTAGTGCAGCCGGGCGACAACACCCTCGCCACCGAATACGCCTACACCGACCCCCCACCCCAGCGATCAACAACCCCAACCTGAGCCCCCGCAGCTACCACGCCAGCGGCCCTCACTCGACGTTGGGCAGGTTGAGGGCCAGGGCAATTCCAGCTTCCACCCGGCGCATGGTTGCGGGACGGAGTCTGCCGGTCCTGTCTGACAGCGCCGACTTGTCGAGAGTCGCCATCTGCGACACGTTGACTACCGAGTCGCGGTTGAGCCCCGACTCTTCGGCGGCCAGCTCAACGTTGCCTGGAGCCTCGGCGAGGCGAAGGTTGGATGTGATCGCGATGGCGAGCACGGTCCTGATTCGACTCTGGTTGAAGCGGTCGCTGGACACCACCACGACGGGCCGTCGGTAGCCAGGCTCTGACCCGGTCGGCTCGCGAAGATCAGCCCAGTAGATGTCGCCACGACGGATCACCAAGGTTCTGCCAAGGCCTCAGCCTGCGCGTCTCGCAGCGCGGGATCAAACTCGGACGGCACCTCGGCGTAGACGGCGTCTAGGCGAGCGGTCACATCGCCACTGTCTGCCTCGATCAGCAGTCGTTCCAACGCATGGGCGTAGAGGCTGGACCGTGAGCAGCGACGACGGGCGGCCAGCTCCTCAACGGCCTTGAACACCGAGTCGGGGATGGAGACAGCAACTTTCACGCCGCGAGTATAACCATGTCATACCTCCCCGAGGCAAGACCCCGACAAGGGATTACCACGGTTCGCGCCCTTGGGTCGGTGGTTCAGTCTGGGCGGAGCACTTGGGTTTGTTGGTTGGCTTTGGCTACTAGGCGGCCTCTGCGGTACACCCGGCGCGACATGGGGGCATCGGCTATCGCGCCCCGCACCGAGGGGGCGTCGATGGCCACCAGGTCGGCGGGATCGCCGGGCTCGAAGTTGACCGGGGCCAGGCCCATCACCTGGCGGGAGACGTTCGAGACCATGGCGTAGGCGTCGTCGGGCAGGCGGTGTCCGGCCATCACCATCAGCGCGGCCGTCTCCAGCGGATCGCTGCGGCCCACCAGGTTGAACGGATCCTGCACGTTGTCGGCCCCGGCGGCCACCCGTGCGCCCGCGTCGAGCAGCGCCTGCACCGCGGTCAGGCCCCGGGGGGTGGCCGTCGGGTTGTCGCGGCCCTGCAGGAACAGGTTGGTCTGGGGCAGGGTGATCACCGAGATTCCCGCTTCCGCCACCTCGGCGGCCACCGCGGCCTGCACGTCGGGGGGCTGCATGCCCAGGCTGACGCAGTGGCTGGCGGCTACGGAGCCGTCGAAGCCCTGGTCGCTCACTTGGCGGGCCAGCTCTCGCAGCGTCAACACCGACGGGTCGAGCGTCTCGTCGGTGTGCAGGTCGATGTCGATGCCCGCCGAGGAGGCCAGGGCCAGCACGTCGGCGATGTGGGCGGCGGGATCGTCCTGGAGGTTCGGCACGCCCCCGACCAGGCCGACCCCGGCCTCCACCGCCTCCTGCAGCGCCCGCACGTTGGGTCCCCGGTCGGGGCCGGTCATGGGCCAGCCGGTCAACGCCACCATCTGGAAGTCGATGAGGCCCTCCATGGACCGGGCCGCCTCCTGCACGGCCAGCACGCTGCTGATGCCGATGTCGGCGGTGACGTTGATGTGGGTGCGAACCGCGGTCACCCCGTGCACGAGCAGCAGCTCGAAGGCCGCGGCAGCCCGCTCGACGGTGCGCTCGTAGGACAGCCGCCCCTTCTCAGCAGCCTCGAACCAGGCGGTGATGGCGCCCATGAGGTCGCCCTTGGGATTGGGCACCTCATCGGCGGTCAGGGCCTTGTCGAGATGGGCGTGGGGTTCGGCCATGGCCGGCAGCAGCAGCCAGCCGCCGAGATCCTCGACATCGGCATCCCCGTCGAGCGCAGTCGAGCCCGAGGCGGCGACGCTGGAGATCGTCCCGTCGATGGTGTCGATCCGAACATCCACGTTCCGCCCGTCGGCGAGCCGAGCATTGCGCAGCACTCTCATGAGCCAGCCTCCTGCTTCTTCTTGGCGGTCTGCGGCGATTGTCTCATGAGAGTTGTCAAAACACTGCGCCGGACCCCCGGAGTTCCTCGATCTCGCCGGCGTCGAGGCCTAGCTCGGCCAGGATCTCGCCAGCGTGCTCGTTGAGCCGGGGGAGATGCAAAACCAGGCAGTACGACCACTTCGCAAAGAAAGCAAACGCAGTCGGAGCCAGCCCGGATCGGGCGATGCGCCTCCCGTGTGTTCGGGGACGATTCAGGTCGGCGCGGGAAGCGCCACGATCGCGTCGATCTCGACGAGCATCTCGGGCTTGGGAAGGCCTGTCTGCACGGTAGTTCGCGCCGGGAACGGGTGATCGAAGAACTCCGCGAAGACGTCGTTCATCCCGTCGAAGTCGTCCATGTCGGTCAGGTACACCCCGAGCCGCACCGCATCCTTCAGCGATGCGCCGCTCGCCCGCGCGACCGCCTCCAGATTACGTAGCGTCTGTCGGGTCTGCGTCGCGATGTCCTCACCGGCAAGAACGCCGGCCGAGTCGTACGGGCCCTGGCCCGAGAGGAACGCAAACCCCCGACACGCGATGGCGGCCGAGTAAGGGCCTGCCGCGGCCGGCACCTCTGTGGTTGCGACAGCGATTGGAGTGTTCACTGGTGTCCTTTCATCATCGGGCGAGAAGCCGGTCTTGGTTGGTTACCGATCCTCGTCGCGGAGGGCTTGTCAACCTCGATCGACGGTCAGCACCTGGCCGGCCCGCACGCCCGACGGGACGGCCTCCGACACGGCGTGCTGCCCGTTCACGAGTACGTGGCGTATGCCGGCCGGATAGGCACGGGAGGCGTAGGTCCCACGGTCGGCAATCGTCGTCGGGTCGAAGACGACGACATCGGCCGCGTAGCCCGGCCGCAGCATGCCGCGGCCGGCCAGTCGGTATCGAGCCGCCACCACGGACGTCATCTTCTGGATCGCGGTGCTTCGAGGCAGCACCGACATGTCGCGGCAGTAGTGGCCGAGCACCCTGGGGAAGGTTCCCTGAAGGCGGGGGTGGGGCACGCCTGCCTGTTGTGGGATTCCGTCGCTGCCGATCATGGCCAAGGGGTGAGACAGCGCGTTCAGCATGTCATCCTCACATATTTCGAAGATGATGCACAGCGTCTCGCCCGCTTGCGGTGCTGTTACCAGCTTCCGGGTGAGATCGCGCACTGTGGCACCCTCCTCTCGGGCGATGTCGGTGAGCCTTCGTCCCTCGAAATGCGGGTAGTCGTGGCATCGGATGATCTGGACCAATCGGGCTCTGGTCTCGTCGATGTCATCGGGTGGGAAGTAGGTCGCGAGCGGTCCTGAGCCGGCGTTGTAGGGGTAGACGTCGAAGGCGACATCAACTCCCCGGTCCCGGGCTTCTCCGATCTGGTCGAGGGCCCCGCCGAGGCTCCCCCAGTTGTGCTCGCCGATCACCTTGAGATGGGAGATCTGGAGCCCGACCCCGGTTTCCTGCGATACAGAGGTCACCTCGGCGATGGCGTCCAGAAGCCCGTCCGCCTCGTCGCGGATGTGGGTGCTGTGGATGCCGCCGTAGTCGGCCACAGCTGCGACGATCCGGGTGAGCGCTGCCGTCGATACGCCCCGCCCAGGGCAGTAGATGAGCCCTGTCGACACTCCGAGCGCCCCGTCGTCCATCGCTCTGCGTATCTCATCGCAGATGTCGGCAAGGGCCCGAACCCCGGGCTCCGCGCCGTCGATCCCGGAGAGGAGCCGCTGCACGGTGTTGTGCCCGACGAAGGAGGCAGCATTCGTTGCGATGCCGTGACTCGTCAGTGTCTGGAGATACTCGCCGTACGTCTGCCAGCCGCCATCGACCGCCAGCAGGTCCGGAGACCGCTGCCCAGGCGCATGAGGAAACGCGCTGAACCCGCAATTTCCGCAGACCACGGTCGTCACACCTTGACGAAGCTTCGCTCCGTTGTCCGGGTTGCGGTGGAGTTCCATGTCGTCGTGGGCGTGCGCATCAATGAATCCCGGAGCGGCCACCAGCCCATCGGCCCCAATCTCGGCGCGTGACCGGCCGACGGTGCCCAACGCTGCGATGAAGCCGCCCTCTACCGCGATGTCGCCCTCGAAGGCCGGTCCCCCGGATCCGTCCTCGATGAGCGCTCCACGGATGACAAGATCATGCACGAGGGCTCACCCTCCGGCGGTTGAGCGTTCGGTGCGGTGAGGTCTATGCTGGGATGGCTTGCCGCCCATTGGCTGACCTTCCTGTGCAATAATCGCACGACCAATGTGAATATTGCACTCAAGTCTACCATATGATCTTGTGAGAGTCCTTACAGGTCTAGACGGGTATCGCTGCCCCGAGGAGCGCATCATGAACCACTCGGTCAGCGAGTCGGCCAACCAATCGCCTCGTCTCGATGTCGTTGCGCTGGGCGAGTCCATGCTGACTGTGCGGCCGAGCCCGAACCAGGCGGCGTTTGAGTGGGAGGTGAGCGGCGCAGAGTCCAACGTTGCCCGCTACTGTGCCGCTCTCGGCCTGCAGACCGCATGGATCAGCCAGGTGGGGGCCGACCTGGCCGGCGATCTGGTGCTCTCTGTGATCGGGGCCGCAGGGGTCGATGTCAGCGGAGTGCGTCGGGTATCTGACCGCCAGACCGGCCTCATGCTCAAGGAGGTAACGGCCGACGCGCGGCGCGTGCGCTACTACCGAGCCGGGTCCGCCGCCACCGACATGGCGCCCCCGATAGGTCCCCAGTTCAACCGAGATCCGTCGATCCTCCACCTGACCGGAATCACGTTGGGTCTCTCGTCCACCTGCCGTGAACTCGTCGAGTCCCTCGTTAAGGACCGAGCCACGGCCTCGCACTTGTCGTTCGACATCAACTGGCGGCCCGCCGTCTGGGATGGGGGCGATCCGCCATCGGCGCTGCGAGAGGTTGCGAACCAGTGCGACATAGTCTTCGTCGGCCTGGACGAGGCGCGCGACCTCTGGGGCGCCGGGTCGGTCGCCGATATCCGTGCGCTGCTGCCTCGTCCGAGCACGCTCGTGGTCAAGGACGCCGCCACCGGCGCCCATGCCGACCTGCCGGGCGAGCAGCTGTTCGTCCCCGCGCTCAGCGGGCCGGTCGTTGAGCCCGTCGGGGCCGGCGACGCTTTCGCGGCCGGATTCCTGTTCGGAGTCCTGCGGCACGACGGCGAAATCGATGCCTGCCTTCGCCTCGGCCACATAACCGCAATGAGCTCGCTCGCCCAGAGGAACGATGTGGGGCCGGTCGCCGATGACCGCACGACGCGGCTGTTGCTGGAGATGTCACCACAGGAGTGGCGTACCGCCCACCTAGACTTGACCCGTTCGGGACACCGGGTAACGACCAGCGCCCGGTCGCGCCGCACTGGCTGACGCAAGGGCGAGCCATCATGACAGCGTCGCTGAGGTTCAGCACGAAGGCCGCCCCTGCCGACCTCGTGGGAGGCAGCGCCGACGGGTTGATCGGCCGGAACATCTTCGATGGATCGTTCCCTTCGCCGCTCGTCGTCGCGCGAGCCACGGCGATCGAGCACAATCTGGCGACGATGAGCGAGTTCTGTCGAATGCACGAGGCGCAACTGGCCCCGCACGGCAAGACGACGATGTCGCCAGCGCTGCTCTCTCGCCAGATCGCCCGCGGCGCCTGGGGCGTCACCGTCGCCAATGTGGTCCAGGCTCGAACGCTGCTTCACCACGGCGTGCGCCGCATCATGCTTGCCAACCAGCTGGTCAATGAGGCTGCAATCGCATGGGTGTCCGAGGCGGCCACGCACGGCCTCGAGCTCTATTGCTTCGTCGATTCGCGCGAGGGGCTCCTGCTCCTTGACCGCGGCGACGCCCGAAACGTCTCGGTGCTAGTCGAGATCGGCCGTGCCGGCGGGCGCAGCGGAGTCCGCGACCTTGACGCGGCGGTCGCCCTCGCCGAAGAAGCCGACGCTCTGCCCTCGGTGCGGTGTGTCGGTATCGCTGGGTACGAGGGCGTGTTCATCTCCGCCCGCAACAGCGACCGACAGGCCGTTCGCGAGTACCTGCGACAGCTCGCCGCGTCATTCGAGCGGATCGCCGGTCTCGGGCTGCTCGATGCGGCCCGTACGCCGATCATCACCGCGGGCGGGAGTGCCTGCTTCGACGATGTCGTGGACATCGTCGGGCCCGTCGCCAAGGCCCACGAGGCCGAACTCGTGCTCCGCAGCGGCTGCTACATCACCCACGACAGCGGCCTCTACGAACAGCTCTCTCCGCTGAGCCGTCATCCCTGCCTGCCACCGTTGCGGCCGGCTCTCGAAGCCATCGCTCAGGTCATGTCCAGGCCCGAACCGGACCTTGCGCTCCTCGATATCGGCAAGCGAGACGTATCTTTCGACGAGGGTCTGCCGGTCCCGTTGTGGCGGCAACGTCGAAGCCGCCGCACCGCTGTTCCTGCCTCGTGGCGAGTGACCAAGCTCATGGACCAGCACGCATTCCTGGGGATCAGCCCGACAGATGAACTCGCCGTCGGCGACTTCGTCACTCTCGGGATCAGCCATCCGTGCACGACGTTCGACAAGTGGACCCACATTCTGGAGGTGGCCGACGATGGCACCATCGTCGCGGTCCTCGCTACGGAATTCTGAATCCAGCAACGAGACCATGCATTGCCGACCGGGGGAACGATGAGCCAGACCGTGCAGCGAGCCGTCCGAGTGTTGGGACTCATTGCCGAGAATCCATCGTCCATCGAACAGGTAGCCTCGTTCATGGGCACCCACCGCAGCACCGCGCTCCGCACGCTGCAGGTTCTCGAGGCGGAACAAATGGTCGTACGCGACGCTCACAACGTGTTCCGCCTGGGTCGCCGTGTGATCAGTCTCGCAAACGCCGCACTGGAGCACATCGACCTGCGCGCGGTCGCGGCACCCTTCATCACCCAGCTCAGCCAGGAGGTGGAGCACACAATCCACCTCGCAATGCTCGAAGCCGACAATGTCGTCTACATCGACAAGCGGGAAGCCAGGCAGACGGTGCGCATGTACTCCCGCGTGGGCAACAGCGCCCCGCTTCATTGCACAGGCGTCGCCAAGGCGATCATGGCCTTTCTTCCGGTTGAGGATCAGCTTCGCATCGTGCGTGGGATCGACTTCGTTGTCCATACCGAGAACACGCTCGCCGGTCCGGACGAGTACCTCGAGGATCTCCGGGCAACCCAGGAACGCGGCTACGCGATCGACCACCTTGAACACGAGCCGTGGGTCAACTGCATAGCGGCTCCCGTCTTCGATGCGTCCAGATCGGTCATCGGGTCTGTGTCGGTCACCACGACGATCCTGTCGTGCGACTACGACACCCTGCTCACCATGGTGCCGCGGCTGTTCGAGACTAGTCGCGGCATCTCACGAGAATTCGGGTGGGTCGACGGTGCCGGCCCCGCCAAGCCATAGCCCCGCCTGTGTCATAGGGCGGGGCTCGTGTCGATGAGGTCGGCCCATCTGTCGAAGGCTGATGCCGTCGAGACCGAAGGGCAGAACTGGACCGGGGCCCCGGCGTGCGGTGCTGTGGCCGCGACGACCTGATCGGTGTCGTCGAGCGTGACGAACAGCGTTGCCATGTCGGGGCCGCCGAAGCAGATGTTCGTCGGGTTGCGCCCGGGGACGTCCACGGCCCGGAGTTCAGTGCCGTCGGGCCCGAGGACACGGACACAACCGGCGCCGTAGTGCGCCACGTAGAGGTTTCCGTGCACATCCAGGCACATGCCGTCGGGCCCCTGGACTTCGACTCCCTCCTGATGCGGCAACTCGGCGAACAGCTCGGCATCGTCGAGGGCGCCGTCGGGGAGTCGATGGTGGCGCCAGAGCCGATTCGTCCTGGTCTCGGCGTAGGTCACGTGTTCGTCCGTGGCCACGATGCCGTTGGGAAACGCCAACCCACGGGCAACCAGCTCCAGAGCCGCTTTCCCGGCCCGGAGGACGTAGACGCCTCCGATGGCGTCGGCGACGCTCGATCCCCAGGGATCGGTGAACCACAGGTTGCCCTCTCGATCGAAGCTGAGATCGTTCGGGCCGTTCGGTGACCGGACGTGCACCGTCAACTCACCGTCGTCGGACGCCCTCAGGATTGCCCGGTGACCCTCGTCGGTGATGTACAGCCCGCCGTCGGGGCCGAAGGCGAGCGCGGCGGGGATCCCCTCCACGCCGTCGGCGCAGGTGTTGAACAGCCGTCGTGTGTCGCCCGGGCGATCAGGGTGGGTGGCGACGATGTCGCCGCCGACCACCTTCGGGTTGGCGGCGCGGCTGAAGCTGCAGACGTTCAGAATCCAGCCGCCCGGCCCAAGCGTGGGTCCCTCCGGGGCGGAGACGCCGCCGGCGATCAGCTGCCACACGGGACTCATCGCTCCCGAGACCTGGCGGAAGCGCTGCACACCCGGTCGCCGGCCTCGTCGAAGAGGTGGAACGCGCCGGGCTCGGCGTCGACATGCACATCGTCTCCCGACTCCAGGGGGCTGTCCGCATCCGTGCGCACCATGACCGACGACCCGTCCGAGAGCTGGACCTCGAGGTAGCTGTCGCTGCCGAGATAGTCGCGTCGCCTCACCCTCCCCGCAAGGCACGCGTCCCCCGCGTCAGTGACCCTGAGTGCACTCGGCCGCACGCCAACGGTCATCGCCGCGGCTGGATCCGCTGCGATGTCTTCATCGATCACCAGCGATGCTCCCCCAAAGCGGAAGAGGCCGTCGGGCCCGGCCGACGTCGGATGCAACGACATCCTGGGGCTGCCGATGAACTGCGCAACGAAAGTGTTCGCGGGGGCGGTGTACAACTCGTGTGGCTCACCGACTTGTTGAATCCGTCCATCGTTGAGCACCACGACCCGGTCGGCCATCGTCATGGCCTCAATCTGGTCGTGGGTCACATACAGCGTCGCCTTCCTTATGCGTGAATGCACGTCCAGCAGGCTGGTTCTCATGTCGGCTCGCAACAGCGCATCCAGGTTGGAGAGCGGCTCGTCCATCAAGAACACGGCTGGTTGACGGATGATGGCACGCGCCAACGCGACGCGCTGGCGCTGCCCGCCGCTCAGCTGCGCCGGCTTGCGATCCAGATACTGCGTCAGGTCGACGATCTCGGCGGCCTCCAGGGTGCGCCCATCTATGGTGGACCGCCTGAGCCGGGGCCGTCGCGACATCCGTAGCGGGAACGCGATGTTCTCTCGGACCGTCATGTGCGGATACAGGGCGTAGTTCTGGAACACCATCGCCACATTGCGGTCGCGAGGGCGGACATAGTTGACGAGATCGCCGGCGACATGGATCTCGCCGTGAGTCGCCTCCTCCAGTCCTGCGATCATCTTCAGAATCGTGCTCTTGCCGCATCCGGACGGGCCGAGCAGGACAACGAACTCTCCCTCCGCCACCTGAAGGTCGAACGGCCGGAGCACCTCCACGTCCCCGTAGGACTTGGCGACACCGATGAGGCTCACGGCAACACGGGCGTGGCGTCGCCGGACGGTTGCGTTGCGGGTTGCGCAGCACGTCACCCTACGGCATGAACGGCCGGCTGTCCACTGACGGCGCCGGAAGTCTGAGCGACGCGGGATCGGCCTCGGCGGTGGCTGGTCGGCGCTGGAGGGGCGGGTGCGTACTGGACCACCTGGCGCGGGCCGAACTGACAGGGTGTCGGCTGCGGGTTGGCGGTCGCGTCGGGAAAGTGGCCCTACCTGGGGTCAGCGGGCGCCTAGGAAGGCTCGACGCACGTTCGGGTCGGCCAGCAGGTCGGCTGAGCTGCGGTTGTGGGTGACTTGGCCGTGTTCGATCACGTAGCCGCGGTGGCTGGCCTCTAGGCCCTGGCGGGCGTTCTGCTCGATCATCAGGGCGGTGAGGGAGATCTCCCGGTTGAGCCGCCGGACCGTCTCGAACACCTCCGCGGTCACGATGGGCGACAGCCCGGCCGAGGGCTCGTCCATCAGCACCAGGCGCGGCTCCCACATGAGGGCGCGGCCGATCTCCAGCATCCGCTGCTCGCCTCCCGACATCGTCCCGGCCGCTTGGCGGGCCCGGGCGCCCAACCTCGGGAACAGGTCGCACACGAAGCCGATGCGCTCGCGCACCCGGGCCCGGTCGGTGCAGCGGTACATGCCCAGCTCGAGGTTCTCGTAGACGGTCATCTGGGCGAACGAGCTGCGCAGCTGGGGCACGATGGCGATCCCGGCCGTGGCCAGGGCGTCGGACGGGTTGATGTTGGTGATGTCGTCGCCGTCGCAGAGCACCTGCCCGGAGCGCACTGGCACCAGCCCGTAGACCGCTTTGAACACCGTTGACTTGCCCGCGCCGTTGGGGCCGATCACGCACACGATCTCACCGGCGCGCACTTCGAGGTCGATACCGCGGATGACGTCGTGACCGGGCGCGTAGCCGGCGGACACCGAGCGCACATCCAGCAGCGGCGCCCCGTTCACTGCTCGGCTCCGTTGCCTTCGCCTCTGGGGTCGGACCGCTCTCGGCCGGGGGCACCGAAGTAGGCCTCGATCACGGCGGGGTCGTCCATGATCTGGCTCGGGGTGCCCTCGGCCAGCTTGCCCCCCGCGTCCAGCACCACCACCCGGTCGCAGAGGTCGGCCACGAACTGCACGTTGTGCTCCACCAGCAGGAAGGCGACGCCCTGCTCAGAGTTCACCGCCCTCAGCCGGTCCTTGATGTCCTCCACCAGGCTCGGGTTGACGCCGGCGGTGGCCTCGTCGAGCAGCACCAGCCTCGGTTCGCTCATGAGCGCCATGCCGATCTCCAGCAGCCGGCGCTGCCCGCCCGACAGCGTTCCCGCGGGCTCGTCGGCCAGGGGGGCCAGCAACAGGAACTCCATGAGCCGCTCGGCCCGGCGACGGGTCTCGCCGTCGGTGCGGCTGAACAGGCCCCGCAGCCCGACCCGGCCCCACTGGATGCTCAACTCCAAGTTCTCGCGCACGGTGAGGTCGCGGTACACCCGGATGATCTGAAAGGTCCGCGACACGCCCAGCCGGGCCACCCGGTGCGGGGGCAGCCGGGAGATGTCGGCGCCGTCGAGGCGGATCGTGCCTGCGTCGAGGCTCTGCACCCGGCTCAGGCAGTCGAACAGGGTGGTCTTGCCGCTGCCGTTGGGGCCGATCAGCCCCACCATCTCGCCCCCCGACACCTCGATGTCCACCCTGTCGACCGCGGTGAGCCCGCCGAAGCGCTTGACGATGCCCCGGCCCTGCAGCACCACCGGCGCCGCAGTCCGCTCGGGGGCACGGTCGCTGGTGTCCGCTCCGGCATGCCCGTCGGCAGCGTCGGATGTGTGCTCCGTGCTGCGGGTCTCAACGTCGTCGTTGGCAGCGTCGGATGTGTGCTCGGCGCCGTGGGCATCGGCACCGCCATCGGCAGCATCGGGGACAGCCGCGGGCTGTCGGCGCCAGAGCCTCAGCAGCGATGTGCCCCGGCGGTCGAATGCGCCGACGATGCCGCGGGGCGCTAGCAGCACGATCACGATGAGCAGCACGCCCTGCGCCACCAGGTGATAGTCGAGCAGGTTGGCCCACAGCACCTCGCGCAGCCAGTAGAGCGCCACCGAGCCCACCACCGGCCCGGCCACCGTTCCCAGCCCGCCCAGCAGCGTTCCCATGACCGCGTCGATGGTCCGCACCTCGGTGAAGGCGATGTCGGGGTCGACGAACGTGTTCTGGTAGGCCCAGAGTCCGCCGAACAGCCCGGTGGAGGCGCCTGCGAAGCTGAACACGGCCACCTTGAGGCGGGTGGTCGAGATGCCCCGCGTCCCGGCGCCCAGCTCGTCCTCGCGTATGGCCACCAGAGCGGCTCCGAAGCGGGTGCGGCGCAGCCGCCAGGTGAGCGCGATCAGTCCCACCACCAGCACCAGCTCCAGGTAGTAGAAGAGCTGCCGGTTCAGGTAGGGGGGCAGGGTCAGGCCGACGCCCCCGCCGGTGAGGCCGCCCCAGGTGCGCACGATCTCGCGCATCGCCACGAACGTGCCCAGCATGGCGATGGAGAAGTAGGGGCCCCGCAGCCGCATGGTGGCCCGCCCGATAAGCCCGGCCAGCACCCCGGCCACCACCGCTCCGGCAACGATGGCGGGAATCGGCGGCCAGCCGATGCCCAGGCTGTTGGCCTGCAGCGACATCAGGATGGTGGTGGCGTAGGCGCCGAGGCCGAACCACACCGCGTGGCCGAAGTCCACGTAGCCGGTGAAGCCCCCGGTCAGGTTCCAGTTGATGGCCACCGCCACGCTGGTGAACATCAGCGTCATAGTGAACAGCGTCGAATCGGTGGCGCCCAGCGCTGGCAGCACTACCAGCCACGCCAGCACCGCGGCCACCGCCGCTCGAGACGCCGTCCGCCCCGGACCTTCGGCCAGCCGTTGTTTGAGGATGCTGATGCCTCCGTGGCGTCCACCGGTCGCCGTTCGTCCCGGACCGTTGGCCGGTCGTTGTCGCAGGGCACTCATGTCGCGGTTGCGTCCACCGGTCGCAGGCCGCCGAAGAGGCCTTGGGGGCGCAGCACCAGCGCTGCCACCAGAATCACGAACGACGCCACCACGGCCAGATTGGTGCCCACCCCGCCGACGTAGACGGCCAGCCCCGCCTCCACCAGGCCCAGCACCATCGCCCCGCCCAGCGCGCCCCGGATCGAGCCGAGTCCGGCCATGGCGGTGATGGCGAACGCCTTCAGTGTCAGCGGCGCCCCCTGGAAAGGCTGGATGGCCAGCACCGGGCTCACCAGCGCACCGGCCGCGCCGGTGATGCCGATGCACAGCGCGAACACGATCACGTACAGGTGGCTCACGTCGATGCCGACGATGCGGGCCGCCTCCCGGTTCTGGGCCGCGGCCCGGATACCCTTGCCCAGCCGGGTGCGGGCCAGCATGAGGCTCAGACCGCCGAGCACGCCCAGCGCGATGATCAGGATCCAGAACTTGGTCACCGGCACCGTCAGCGAGTCGGTGAGCCGCCAGCTCCCGTCGAGGGCGGTGTCGGCCCGGCGGAAGTCGGCCGAGAAGATCAGCTTCATGGCGTTCTGAAGGATGATGGCCAGGCCGAACATCACCAGCAGCGACACCAGATGGGGGCGGTCGATGACCCGGTCCACCAGCACCCGCTGGACCACGTATCCAAGCGCCATCATCACCACGAACACTGCGGGCACCGACAGGAACGGGTCGACGCCCCAGAGGTCGTCGGCCAGCCACGCCAGGTAGGCGCCGATCATCACGAACTCACCGTGGGCGAAGTTGATGACCCCCATCACGCCCCAGATCACCGAGAAGCCCAGCACTAGCACCGCGTACATGCCGCCCAGGGCGATGCCGTTGACCACGGCCTGGGCGAACCGGCCCAACCACGACGACGAGCTCGATCCCTTCTCCGAGCCCAGCGGGTACAGGAGCTGGGCCGACGCGGCGTCGTCGGGGGCCACCACCACGATGTCGCCGTCGATCACCTGGATCATGCCCATCGGCTTGCTGGTGTTGACGCCGCGCTCGTCGAAGCTGATCGGACCGTAGAACGTGTCCGCCGACAGCTCCCGCAGCGCGGCCCGCACCGCATCGGTGTCGGTCGATCCGGCGGCCTCGATGGCCAGCTGCAGAGCCAGCGCGGCGGCGGTGGTGCTGGCCGCCTGATACACGGGCGGCTCGCCCCAGAGGCTCTGGTAGTGGGCGGCGTAGTCGGCGGCGCTGCCGAAGTAGGGGCCCCGATAGGCCATCGACGGCTCCCACTGGGTGGGGCCGAGCACTCCCTCCACGTCGCCGCCGAGCTCATGCACCAGCTTGGGGTTGGAGGGGCCGACGGTGATGAGCATGCCGTCGGGGGCGAAGTCGAGCTCCTTGGCCGAGTTCACGAACAGCACCGCGTCGTTGTAGTGCCCCCCGCCGACGAACAGGTCGGGGCCGAGGTCGCGGAACTTGGTCATGATGGCCGACACGTCCTGGATGTCTTTGGGGTAGGTCTCGACCGCCAGCACCTCGATGTCGTTGGCCTCCAGGTGGCGGGCTGCGCCGTCGGCCACCGCGGTGGCGAAAGCGGTGTCCTCGTGGGCGATCACCGCAGTGCGGGCCCCTCGGGCGGCCAGCGCCTCGATCCCCGAGCGGGTGTAGTCGCTGGCGATGGTGGCCACCAGGAACAGATTCTGGAACCCCCGCTCGAACAGGATGTCGGCCGCGCCGGTGCCCTCCACCATCAGCACGCCGTTGGCCTCGGCGATGGCGCTGGCCCCGCTGGTGAGCCCGCTCGAGTAGGGGCCGAGCAGGAAGTCGACCCGGTCGTCGTCGATGAGCCGCTGGGTGAGGTTGCCGGCGGTGTCGGCGTCGGACTCGTCGTCGTAGTACACGATCTCGGCCCGGTAGCGCTCGTCGCCGATCCGGATGCCGCCGTACTCGTCGTTCACCCACGTCAGCCAGGTGTCATATCCCTGCCGGGCGTCGCGGCCCTCCACCGAATACTTGCCGGTCTCGCTGAGCGCAGCCCCCAGCCGAATCGTCCCCGCGAACTCGCCCTCGGCGGCTGGCAAGTCAGCCGACTCGTCGGATCCGTCTGCGCACGCCGCCACCAGCAACACCAGAGCGCACAGCGTCACCACCAGCGCGGGTCCCCGTCGCACAGCTAGTCGTCGAGCCGGCTATCAGGCTCCGCGAGGCGGATCCGAATCAGATGCCGCCGGACCACTATGATCGCAGCTTCTTCCAAGACGCTCGAATGACGCTCGATCAGCGTGTGCATCGCCGCAACCCTCTCTGCCTCTGGCATCTTGAAGAAGCGGATGATGCAGAGATGCGGCAACCTGCGCCGGAACACCAACTCGCTAAGAGGCCGAGCAAATAGGTGAGCGAATCCGGTTCATACGGGCGAGGCCGTGGCCCGAGCGGCCCGTGAGCGCAGCGAACAAGAGCGGGAAATACACCCTTGCGACGCAACAGACTCTCACCCATTTGCGCTCGCTCTAAAGTCCTTGTCGTCGGTGATGAGCCCCCGCTGCTCGTTGTAGGCGAGCGCAAGCAGTTCTTCATCGCCGGTCCCAGGCGCCACCTCCGAGGCTGCGCACACATCGTGGCCCAGACCAGCCAGCATTCGTTGCAGTCGAACAGAACCGGCACACTCATCGAGCAGAAACCTCAATGGTTCTAATGAATCAGAATATGATCATGGACGGTTTCGCCGACGATGGAGCGATAGGCGTAGACCAGACAAGCCTGAATGTCCTCGGGCTCCAGAATTTCGTACTGGTCGAGGATCGTTTCCACGCTGTCGCCTGCAGCCAACTTCCCCAAGACGTGTTCGACAGCGAAGCGCATGTCGCGAATGATCGGCTTGCCGCCGAAGACATCGGAGCGCACCGTGATTCGCTTCAACAGTTCGTAGTCGTCGGGAAGCGGCCTCTCGTCGGTGGCGTCCATGACAAGAACGCTACCTTGCGGCCAACAGCGTCGCGTCGAGCAGCCGTAGGCGGCGTGTTCCGGCACCGAGTCCTCGACATGCGCGTGGATCAGGACGTTCACATCGGGCAGCAGCACTCCGTCTCTATCCGTTTTCGGACCCGTAGAGGGTCTCGTCGTCGAGAGCGTCGAGTGCTCTCGGCCGGTCGAGAGCAACACCGGGCCGCGCCCGGACGCCTCCGACGGTGATCAGCCGGAACGGCGGCGCCGGCTCGCGCGCCGGGCGCTTCAAAGCGTCGTCCAAAATCTTGGCGATGAACGCGCTGACGCTCATACCACGGCTGGTGGCTGCTCGTCGTACCTGCCTGGCAAGCTGGTCGTCAAGCGAGATCGTCGTCCTCATCGCGTAAACATAACTTCCCTTCATACAACTGCCCCGGCGTATACATGGAGGCCGCAAGACAGGGACACAGGCGCGGGTGGGCACCGTCTCAATCGTTCTCGGCGTGCAGCTTTCTCGGCGGGGCTGCCATGATGGCGGCATGAAGGTTCCGCTGACAGTCCGCGACCACATCGACCGGGCCCTGGCCGTGTATCCCGACCGGGTCGCCTTCGTCGACGAGCCCGAGCAGCCCGCGCCCTCCATGGGCGAGGTCACGTTCTCGCGCATGGGCGAACTGGTCGACGCCACCGGCGTCGGCCTCGACGCTCTCGGCGTGCCCATGGGGGCCAGGGTGGCCATGGTGTCGCACAATGCCGGGCGGCTGCTCACCTGCTTCTGGGGCGTGAGCGGCAACGGCCGCATCTTCGTGCCCATCAACTTCCGGCTCAGTGTCGACGAGGTGGCCTACATCGTCGAGCACTGCGGCGCCGACGTGCTGCTGGTCGATCCCGAGATGGCCGAAGCCCTGGATTCGGTGCCGTGCCGCCACAAGTTCGTGCTCGGCCACGAGTCCGACGATGCGCTGTTCCGCTTTGGCGAGTCTCCGCAGCCCTGGACGCCCAACGAGGATGAGACCGCGGTCATCAACTACACCTCGGGCACCACCGCCCGGCCCAAGGGCGTGGAGCAGACCCATCGCAGCCTGTGGATCAACTCGGCCGTGTTCGGCCTGCATGCCTCCGTCAGCGACCGCGACAGCTATCTGCACACCCTGCCCATGTTCCACTGCAACGGCTGGGGTATGCCCTACGTGCTGGTCGGCATGGGTGCCAAGCAGGTGGTGCTGCGCAAGGTGGACGGAGCCGAGATCCTGCGCCGGGTGGACGCTCACGGCATCACCCTGCTGTGCGGCGCACCGGCGGTGGTGGCCGCCGTCCTCGACGCGGCTGCGGACTGGGACGGCCCCATCCCGGGCGCGGGCCGCACCCGCATGGTGGTGGCCGGCGCGCCCCCGCCCACCCGCACCATCGAGCGGATGGAGACCGAGCTGGGCTGGGAGTTCATCCAGCTCTACGGCCTCACCGAGACCGCCCCGGTGCTCACCATGAACCGCAGCCGGGCCGAGTGGGACGAGCTGTCGTCGGCGGAGAGGGCCCGCAAGCTGTCGCGCCAGGGCGTGCCCGCGCTGGGGGTGCGCATGCAGGTGAGCGACTCCGGCGAGTTCCTGGCCCGCTGCAACCATGTGCTCGAGGGCTATTGGGAGCAGCCCGAGGCCACCGCCGAGGCCATCGTCGACGGCTGGTTCCACACCGGCGACGGCGGCTACCGCGACGACGACGGCTACTACATGATCACCGACCGCAAGAAGGACGTGATCATCTCCGGCGGCGAGAACGTGTCGTCGATCGAGGTGGAGGACGCCCTGTTCTCGCATCCGGCCGTGGCCGAGGTGGCCGTGATCGGCGTGCCCCACTCCAAGTGGGGCGAGACACCGAAGGCGCTGGTGGTGCTGGCCCCCGGAGCCGCGGCCACGCCCGAGGAGTTGATCGCCCACTGCCGGGAGCGGATCGCCCACTACAAGTGCCCCACCTCGGTGGAGGTGCGAGACGAGCTGGCCCGCACCGCCACCGGCAAGCTCCAGAAGTTCAAGCTGCGAGCCCCCTACTGGGAGCACCTGGCCAAGGCGGTGAACTGACCGCTTGCTGTAGGACCGTCGCGTCGCAGCGGGGTCATTCCCGCTCTTGTTCGCTGCGCTCACGGGCCGCTCGGGCCACGGCCTCGCCAGTATGGGCCGGAATCGCTCGCCTACTCGCTCGGCCTCAGGAGCGGTGAACTGACGCTTCCTCTGGCGCTTCGACCGGCTTCGGCCTTCGGGTCGTAGCATCGGGTGATGCCCAAGATCGACAGCGCCGCGGTCGGCGCGCTGCTGGATCGGGCCCGGCGCGAGGTGGACTCCGGCCTGCTGCCCGCGGCCCAGCTCGCGCTGGCCTGCGAGGGCGAGATCGTGGTGTCGGAGGCTTTCGGCGACTGCACCCGCGACACCCGGTTCCACATGTACTCGGCGGTCAAGCCGTCGGTGGCCCTCACCGCCCTGGAGTTGGCCGCGGAGGGACTCTTCGACGTGGCGGCGCCGGTGCGCGACGTGCTCGCAACGTTCGGCGGGGGCGGCAAGGAGGACATCACCGTGTCGCAGGTGATGCTTCACGCGGGCGGCTTCCCGCAGGCGTCGCTGGATCTCGCCGGGACCACCGACCGGGCCGCCCGGCTGGCCACCTACGCCTCCTGGCGCACCGACTGGGCGCCCGGCACCCGGTTCGAGTACCACCCCCTGTCGGCCCACTGGGTGCTGGCCGACATCATCGCCGAGGTGACCGGCCGTCCCCACTGCGACGTGATCGCCGAGCGGGTGATGGCCTCCGCGGGGTGCTCGCGCTGGCTGGGCATCAGCATCGACGATCAGGCCGACGTGGCCGACGTAGTGGGCGTGGGCTCGGAGCCAACCGCCGCCGAGCTGGCCGCCCTCGGTCTTGAAGAGCTGCCCGAGATCGTCACCGAGGAGGCGCTGACGGCCTTCAACCTGCCCTGGCTTCGGGCTGTGGGGATTCCCGGCGGCGGAGGGATCGCCCGGGCCGAGGAGATGGCCCGCTGGTATGGGGCGGTGCTCTGCAACACCGACGGGTTCCTGCGTCCCGAGGTGCGCGCCGACGCCACCACCGTCCGCCAGAGCAGCGGTGACTGGACCGGGACTCCGGTCAACCGGTCGCACGCCTTCGTGTTGGCCGGCAGCGACGGCAAGGCCGGGATGCGCGGCCACGGGCACGGGGCCTCCGCGGGAGCCTTCGGCCACGGCGGCGCCGGGGGCCAGGTCGCCTGGGCCGATCCCGCCACCGGGGTGTCGTTCGCCTACCTCACCAACGGCCTCGACCGCAACGACCTCGCCTCGGCCCGCCGCGGGATCGCCATCTCCACCCGAGCCCTGGCCTGCGTCGCCTAGCCAGAGGCCGAGCAGAGAGGCGAGCGCACGCCTTGGCCTGCGTCGGTTGGCCGGCCATCGGCCACCGCCAGCGGTGCCAGCGCATCTATGTCGGTTACCACGTCGATCACAGCATCGCCGACCCTGTCGCGGATGCGGCGGCTGCGTGTCATTGGTCGCTCCTCTCCGCGGCCCGAGCGGCGAGCTCGGCTCGGGCCAGCACGATGCGGGCCACCCGGGCGACCGCGTAATCGACCAGCTTGCCGTCCACCGCGATCGAGGCTTGCCCGTCGGCCAGGGCCCGGTCGAACTCCTCGACGATGCGGCGGCTGTGGGCCACTTGCTGCTCCGACGGCGTGAACACCTTGTTGATCACCGGGATCTGGGCGGGGTGGATCCCGACCTTGCCCCCGTAGCCGAGGCGGCGGGCCAGTTCGCACTCGGTTCGCAGGGCTTCGAGATTGCGGAAGTCCATGAACACCGCGTCCATGGGATGCTCCAGACCGGCCGCCCGGGCGTCGAGCAGCACCTTGGAGCGGGCATGCATGAGGCCCGTTCCCTCCGGGGTCCACTCAACTCCGAGATCGGCCACCAGGTCGCCCTGTTCCCCGCTGCTGAACAGCACGGTGGCCACCCGGTCGCTGCTGCGGACCATGTCGTGGGCAGCCCGCACCCCGGCCGCGCTCTCGATGAGCGGAGCGATCACGGTCGATCCAACCTCAACCGAGAACGCCATCTCCAGTGCCCGCAGCGCGCCGTCGAGCTGGCGCAGCACTTCCGGGCTCTCGGCCTTGGCCACAACGAGTCCGGCCACCCCGGCTCGCCCGGCCGCGACCACATCGTCCCAGAACATCTCGGTGTCGGGTGCGTTGGTGCGCACGAAGAAGGGGATCGGGGCATCGGGCAGCTCGGCGAGGGCGGCGCGGGCGTTGGGCTTCTCGCTGGGTGCCACCGCGTCCTCTAGGTCGACGATCACCGCGTCGGCCCCCGATCGCACCGCCTTGTCGATGAGGTCGTGGCGATGACCGGGAATGAAGATCATCGACCGCAGGGCCAGCGCTGGAGCGTCCATGACTGAAGACTATAGAAATGCCGGTAGACGCCCCCGTAGGTCGATCCGACGTAGGCCGCGGCCTCGGCGCCTTCGTGCCGACGGCGGGATCTCCGTAGCGGTATGGCCTGGTCCGGCGGTTGGGATCGCCGCGGCGGTGTGGCATCCTGTCGCAGCGGCGTTCCGGCGCCGAGACCGCTCCCTTAGCTCAGCCGGCAGAGCGTCTCCATGGTAAGGAGAAGGTCGTCAGTTCGACTCTGACAGGGAGCTCGGTGCGGGCTTCCGGCCTGCCCGGCCCGGCGACGTAGCTCAGTTGGCAAGAGCGCTCGACTCATAATCGAGAGGTCGACAGTTCAAGTCTGTCCGTCGCTACATGGCACAGGTCCAAGGCGCAGTCCGAGGCCGCGGTCTCGACGGCCCGGCGTTGGCGGCGGCCTGGGCGATGCCGAACAGGGCGCATGACGCTGCCCCGGGCCGCGGTCTCGCCAGCTGGGACGCGCCGGATGGGCGGATGCGGTGACCGCAGCCCCTCGACGCCATCTGCACGCCGTGGACGGTCCGGCGCGTAACGTCGCGGCCGAACGCGAGTCTCAACCTTCAGGGGACATGGCTGTGCTCGTAGAGCGGGCCAAGTCCGGCGACCGGGAGGCGTTCGACCGGCTCGTGCGGGTCACCCACTCCGACGCGTACGGGTTGGCCCTGCGCCTGACGGGCAGCACGGAGGATGCTCGCGACGTGGTTCAAGAGGCATATCTGAGGGCCTACAAAGGCATCGGCCGCTTCCGCGGCGACGCGCAGTTCAGCACTTGGCTCTACCGCATAGTGGCCAACTGCGCCACCACCCACCTCGGTCGCCGCCAGCGCCACCGCCATGACCATCTCGGCGCCCACGACGATGTGATCGACACCCGGCCCGACCACGACCCGGCCCTGCAGGGCGACCGGGCCGAGCTGCGGGAGCGGCTCGACCACGCCATCCGCGACCTGCCGGTGCGGCTGCGCTCGGTGGTGGTGCTGCGCGATGTGTACGACCTGCCCCACGAGGCCATCGCCACCGAGCTGGGCATCTCGGTGACCGCCGCCAAGGTGCGCCTGCACCGGGCCCGCCGGCGCCTGCGCGAACAGGTTTTGCCCCTGCCCGGCGAGGAGTCGGACCGTGGGTGAGCCGACCGCCGCCGGGCTCGACTGCGGTTCGGTCAGCGATGCGCTGGCCGCGGCCGCCGGTGGAGACCGCGCCTACGAGCCCGCCGAGTTGGACCACCTGGCGTCGTGTCTTCGCTGCCGGGTGGAGCAGGTCCGCTACCGGCGCCTGATGGACGCCATGAGACTGCTGCGCGAGGTCTGCGCACCGCAAGACTCCCGACTCGAGGCCCAGATCCTGATGCATCTGGATCGCTACGGCCACCGCTGGACGCGCGACGGGCGGCCCCGAGTGGCGGCGACCGTCGCCGCAGGGGCAGCGGCCGCGGCCGGCCTCATAGCCTTCACCACCCGGCACCGCCGCGCCGCCAGACTCGCCTCCTAGCGCGAGCGAGGGCTGAGTCCGTAGCCGTTTGCGGGCGGGCGCTGGTAGCCTGCGGCGCTGCTGAGGGGCGTGGCTCAATTGGCAGAGCACCGGTCTCCAAAACCGGCGGTTGGGGGTTCGAGTCCCTCCGCCCCTGCGAATCGATGGCGGCCACGGCCAGATCCACACGAGGTGAGTTCCACAAATGGCGATGAACCGTCAGCAGAAGCGTCTGCTCCAGAAGCAGGGCGAGATAGATGCTGAGGGCGCGCCGGTCCGCAGCCGCAACCGCGCCGCCTCCACGCCGCCCTCCGAGCGCACCTCGCCGGGCCAGTTCCTGCGCGAGGTCCGAGGCGAGCTGCGCAAAGTGGCCTGGCCCAGCCGGGCCGAGACGGTCAACTACTCGATCGTGGTGCTCGTCACCGTGGTGGTGCTCACCGCCATGATCTACGGGCTCGACTGGGTGTTCTCCACCTTCATACTCGAGCTCTTCGAATCCTGAGGTACCCCATGTCCGACACATCCGTCGCCCCATCCCAATCCGTCCTCACCGAGGACGACCTGTTCGACGAAGCCGGCTCCGCCGACGAGTCCCCCCAGCCCGTCAGCCCCTACGACAAGCCGGGCCGGTGGTTCGTGGTGCACACCCAGTCCGGCTACGAGAAGAAGGTCAAGCAGAACCTCGAGGCCCGCACCGCCTCGATGAACATGGAGGGTCGCATCCACGAGGTGGTCATCCCGCTGCGCGACGTGCCCGAGTTCAAGAACGGCAAGAAGGTGATCTCCTCCAAGCGGCTGTTCCCGGGCTACGTGTTCGTGCGCTGCGAGCTTGACGACGAGGTGTGGCCGGTCATCCGCGACACCCCCAACGTCACCGGCTTCGTGAACCAGGGCGGGGCTCCGTCGCCGCTGCGGCGCCGCGATGTGGAGGCTTTCCTCGGCGTGGAGGCCGACCGCTCCCGGGAGGCGTCCAAGCGGGCCAAGCCGATGTTCGAGTACGGCATGGGGGAGACCGTCCGGGTCAAGGACGGCCCCTTCGCCGACTTCTCCGGCGAGATCATCGAGATCAACGAGGACCAGCTCAAGGTGAAGGTGCTCGTCAACATCTTCGGCCGCGAGACGCCGGTCGAGCTCGAGTTCGCGCAGGTGGCCCGCCTCTAGGCCGCCCTCGGGTTGCCGCCCGGCGGCGATGCCGCCACACTGCCACGTTCGCAGGACCGCAGTCACCGCTCCAGACACGACCCCCACCACAGCGAGAGAGTCCACATGGCGCCACGCAAGCAGGTCGCAGCCCTGGTGAAGATCCAGATCCCCGCGGGACAGGCCACGCCTGCTCCTCCGGTGGGCACCGCGCTGGGTCCCCACGGTGTGGCCATCATGGACTTCTGCAAGGACTACAACGCCCGCACCGAGCAGATGCGGGGCCAGATCATCCCGGCCGAGATAACCATCTACGAGGACCGGTCGTTCACGTTCATCACCAAGACCCCGCCAACCTCGTTCCTGATCCGAACCGCGGCCGGCTTGGACAAGGCCTCGGAGACGCCGGGTCGTGAGACGGTGGGCACCATCACCGACGCCCAGTTGGCCGAGATCGCCCAGACCAAGATGCCCGACCTGAACGCCAACGACCTGGAGGCGGCCAAAGCGCAGGTCGAGGGCACCGCCCGCTCTATGGGCGTCACCGTCGAGTAGGGGGCGAGACCGATGGCCAAGGGCAAGAAGCACGCCGAAGCGGCCAAGAGCTTCGACCGCCTGCGCCTCCACAGCGACGCCGACGCGGTGAGCCTGGTGAAGAGCCTGGCCACCCGGCGATTCGACGAGAGCGTCGACATCGTGGTGCGGCTCGGAGTGGACCCCCGCAAGGCCGACCAGATGCTGCGGGGCACGGTGTCGCTGCCCTCGGGCACCGGCAAGGAGGTGCGGGTGGCGGTGTTCGCGCAGGGCGAGGCGGCCACCACGGCCCGCTCGGCCGGCGCCGACATCGTGGGGGCCGACGACCTGGCCGAGCAGGTGACGGGGGGCATGACCGACTTCGATGTGGCCATCGCCACCCCCGACATGATGCCGGTGGTGGGCAAGCTGGGCCGGATTCTCGGACCGCGGGGCCTGATGCCCAACCCCAAGACCGGCACCGTCACCAACGATGTGGCCCGCACCATTGAGGAGTTCAAGGGGGGCAAGGTCGAGTACCGCACCGACCGCTTCGCCAACGTCCATGTGCCCATCGGGCGGGCGTCGTTCGAGGACGAGGACCTGCTCAAGAACCTGCGGGCGGTGGTGGCCGAGCTCCAGCGGGCCAAGCCGGCCGCAGCCAAGGGCAAGTACATGAAGAAGATGGTGCTCAGCTCCTCGATGGGTCCCGGCGTGCGGATCGATCCCGCCGACGTCGCCGCCGCTGACTAGCCCGCCGGCGCAGTTCTGCGCACCGCACCCGTATACTCCCGCAACTTGACCGCGCTCACCTGAGACATCCGGTGCGCTCCGCGGGGAGCACCAATGGGCCCGAAGGCCCGCCGGACGAGGAAGGCACCCATGACAGCTCCAAGGCCTGAGAAGGCGGCCGTCGTAGCCGCCGTGCGCGATCGGCTGTCGGCCAGCGACGCGGCCCTGCTGACCGAGTATCGCGGCCTCAATGTGTCGGCCATGGCCGAGCTGCGCCGGTCGCTGCGGGCCGCGGGCGGCGAATACACGGTCTACAAGAACACGATGGTCCGCCTGGCCACCGCCGAATTGGGCCTCGACCTCGCCGACCAGCTCACCGGACCGACCGCCATCGCCTTCGTCGGAACCCAGCAGGACGGCAGCGCGGGCGACGCGGCCGCGGTGGCCAAGGCGCTGCGGGACTTCTCGCGCGCCAACCGGGCCCTCGTGCTCAAGGGCGGTGTGCTCGGCGACAAGGTGCTCAGCGCCGAAGACCTGGTCGCGCTGGCCGACCTCCCGCCGCGCGAGCACCTGTTGGCCCTGCTGGCCGGAGGATTCCAGGCGCCGCTGGTGAAGCTGGCCGGCCTGCTGCAGGCGCTGCCCCGCAACTTCGCCTACGGACTGCAGGCACTCATCGACACTCGCAGTGCCGCCGCCGGCAACGATTCGCCATCCGACACAGATCCACCATCCGACACAGATCCACCATCCGAGACGGATCCGCAATCCGAGACATCCGAGACGGATCCGCCATCCGACACAGATCCACAACCCGAAATATCCGAGACAGAGGAGGCCTGATCATGGCAACCAAGGAAGAGATCCTCGATTCGATCTCACAGATGACGGTGCTCGAGCTGAGCGAACTTCTCAAGGAGTTCGAGGAGCGCTTCGACGTGACCGCCGCCGCACCGGCCGCGGTGGCGGTGGCGGCCCCCGCCGCCGACTCCGGCGGCGAGCAGGAGGAGGCCAAGGACTCCTTCGACGTGGTGCTGGCCGGCGTCGGCGACAAGAAGATCCAGGTGATCAAGGAGGTGCGCAGCCTCACCTCGCTCGGCCTCAAGGAGGCCAAGGAGCTCGTCGACAACGCCCCCAAGCCCGTGCTGGAAGGCCTCAACAAGGACGATGCCGACAAGGCCAAGGCCGCGCTGGAGGCAGTGGGCGCCGAGGTGGAGCTGGCCTGAGGCCGAGCTTGCGAGGCCGTGGGCTGCGGGGCCGGGGTTTGGGCGGCCCGTGAGCGCAGCGAACATGAGCGGGAAATTGACGCCGACCGCAAGCCGCCCGCAGGGCCTCTGAGGGCGATGCAGCGACAGGTGGACCTCGACGGTCCCGGCAACTTCCGCGACCTCGGCGGCCTGCCTGCCTCCGCTGGCGGCTCGATCCGGTTCGGCTTGGTGTATCGGGCCGACCGGCTCTGCACGCTCAGTGACGCCGATCTGCGCCGCCTCGAGGCCTACGGCATCGGCCACATCTTCGACCTGCGCTCCGACCAGGAGGCGGCCGACTTCCCCGACCGACTGCCCGCGGGGGCATCCTATGTCCGGCTGCCCATGACCAGCGACGAGACGTTCCAGTCGCGCACGATCTACGAGCGCATCATCGATGGCGAGATCGAGGCCTACGGCGAGCCCGAGATGGTGGCGGGCTACCTGCGCATTCTCAAGAATTTCGGCCCGTCGTTCGCCCGCGTGGTGCGCCAGGTGGCGCTGGGCGAGCCGGTTGTGATCCACTGCACCGCTGGCAAGGACCGCACCGGGGTGGCCGCCATGCTGCTGCTTGACCTGGCCGGGGTGGCCACCGAGCACGTGGTGGCCGACTACGCCCTGTCGGCGCAGCGTCGGCCCAGCCAACAGCACGACCACACCGAGGCCAAGTCCCTGCGCCCCCTGCTCGAGAACCAGGGCCTCGACCCGACCCGGTTCACCCCGTTGTGGGAGTCCCGGCCCGCGGTGATGGAGGCCACGCTGGCCCAGCTTCACCAGCGCTGGGGCTCAGCGGCCGGCTACCTGGGCGCCGCGGGCATGAGCGACTCGGAACTGGAGGCGGCCAGAACGGCCTTGATCGCCCCAGCCTGACTGCAGCAGCGTCGAGCGTTGCCACGACCGGTGCCTCACCGGCGGCAGAACTGCCTTGATCGCCCGAGTGTGACTGCACTAGTTCGACGGAGAGCCGCCTTGATCGGCCCAGCGTGACTGCACTAGCGTTTGTGTTTGAGGCGAATCACCGGGGTGGTTGCGGCCCGTATTGTCGCGCGCTAGCATCCCGGCCACCGTGGTCGTCTGTGCGCGCTGGGAGGCGGCTCCCGTGACTAATCCTTCTTTCGTCACGCGCGCGCACGCCCGCGTGACATCTCATCGGCCGGCCCTCGGGAGTATCACGTGACCGCACGCGCCGCTTCACGCGAACGCTACTCGTTCGGAAATCTCGAGGAGATCCTCGAACTTCCCGACCTCATCGCCATCCAGCGGGAGAGCTTCTCCTGGCTGATGAACGAAGGCCTGGCCCGCACCTTCAGGGACATCTCGCCCATCTCCGACTACAGCGAGACACTGCGTCTCGAGCTCGAGTTCGACCCCGACGACGAGGAGCTCCATCCGCCGCCCAAGTTCACGGTGGATGACTGCAAGGAGAAGGACATGACCTACTCCGCGCCGATCTTCGTGCGGGCGCGCTTCCTCAACGCGGGCACGGGTGAGATCAAGGAGCAGATCGTCTTCATGGGCGACTTCCCCATGATGACCTCCAAGGGCACCTTCATCATCAACGGCACCGAGCGAGTGGTCGTCTCCCAGCTCGTGCGCTCACCCGGCGTGATCTTCCAGCCCGGCGAGCGCTACCGCCTGCGCAACCTGGCCAAGTATCAGCTCGTGACGGGCACGATCCACCCCTACCGCGGCGAGTGGATCGAGTTCGACGTGGAGCAGAAGCCCCGCAAGGAGATCACCGCGGGAGTGAGGGTGGCCCGCAAGCGCCGCCTCCCGCTGTTCACCCTGCTCCGGGCGCTCGGCTACGACGAGGAGAACCACCCCGGGTTCCTTGAGCGCTTCGTGGAGCACTTCGACTTCCTGGCCGAGCAGTGGGAGAAGCAGGGCCATCTGGCCCCCACCCGCGACGAGTCGCTCATCGAGATCTACAAGCGGGTGCGTCCCGGCGACCCGGCCACCGCAGAGACAGCCCGCTCCTACTTCGAGAACTCCTTCTTCAGCGGCCGTCGCTACGACCTGTCCCGGGTGGGCCGGCACAAGCTCAACCGCAAGCTCGGCCCCGAGTTCGACTTTCTCACCGAGACGCTCGGACTGGAGATCGAGCGACCCGATCCCGACCAGTCCCTGCTGTCACCCTGCGAGATGCTGGCCGCGGCCACTTACCTGCTCAACCTGGCCAAGGGCGAGCCGGGCTACCGCCTCGACGACCAGGACCACTTCGCCAACCGCCGCATCCGCAGCGTCGGCGAGTTGATCCAGAACCAGGTCCGCATCGGCCTGTCGCGCATGGAGCGGCAGGTGCGGGAACGCATGACCACCCAGGACGTCGAGGCGATCACACCCCAGACGCTGATCAACATCCGTCCGGTGGTCGCCTCCATCAAGGAGTTCTTCGGCACGTCGCAGCTATCGCAGTTCATGGACCAGGTGAACTCGTTGTCGGGCCTCACCCACCGGCGGCGGCTCTCGGCTCTCGGTCCCGGCGGGCTCAGCCGGGAACGGGCCGGTTTCGAGGTGCGTGACGTCCACTTCTCCCACTACGGGCGCATGTGCCCGATCGAGACCCCCGAAGGTCCCAACATCGGGCTCATCGGGGGTCTGGCCTCCTTCGCCCGGGTCAACGAGTTCGGCTTCATCGAGTCGCCCTACCGGGTCGTCAAGGACGGGCGCGTCACCGACGAGATCGTCTACCTCGCCGCGGACGAGGAGGAGGAGTACGTCGTGGCGCAGGCCAATGCGCCCATCGACTCCGAGGGCCGGTTCATCAACCCGCGCGTGCTGGTGCGGCGCTCCCCGCAGGCGGCCTCGTTGCAGGACCTGCGCCTCCAGCTCGAGCAGGAGGTGTTCTTCGGCGCCACCACCGAGATCTCCTTCGTGCCGCCCGACGAGGTGCAGATGATGGACATCTCGCCCAAGCAGATCGTCTCGGTGGCCACCGCTCTCATCCCCTTCCTGGAGCACGACGACGCCAACCGGGCCCTCATGGGTGCCAACATGCAGCGTCAGGCCGTGCCGCTGGTCCGGACCGAGGCTCCCTACATAGGCACCGGGGTTGAGGGCCGTGCGGCGCGCGACGCGGCCGACATGGTGGTCGCCTCCGAGAGCGGCACGGTGGTCGAGGTGGACGGCGACGAGATCCTGGTGGACTACTCCGGCTCCGGCCCGACCGGCATCCGGTTGCGGAAGTTCGAGCGGTCCAACCAGGACACCTGCATCAGCCAGAAGCCGCTCGTGCGCCGGGGCGACAAGATCTCCGCCGGCGACGTGCTGGCCGACGGCCCGTCCACCGATCACGGCGAGCTGGCGCTGGGCAAGAATCTGCTGGTGGCCTTCATGTCGTGGGAGGGCTACAACTTCGAGGACGCCATCATCTTGTCGGAGCGGCTGGCGCGCGACGACGTGCTCACCTCGATCCACATCCACGAGCACGAGATCGATGCCCGCGACACCAAGCTGGGCTCCGAGGAGATCACCCGCGACATCCCCAACCTCTCCGACGACATCCTCGCCGACCTCGATCCCCGCGGCATCATCCGCGTCGGCGCCGAGGTCGGGCCGGGCGACGTGCTGGTGGGCAAGGTCACGCCCAAGGGCGAGACCGAGCTGACCCCCGAGGAGCGGCTGCTGCGGGCCATCTTCGGAGAGAAGGCCCGCGAGGTGCGCGACACCTCGCTCAAGGTCCCCCACGGCGAGGCGGGCAAGGTGATCGACGTCAAGGTCTTCGACCGCGACGACCCCGAGGCGGGCGAGCTCCCGCCCGGCGTCAACCAGCTGGTGCGGGTGTATGTGGCCCAGAACCGCAAGATCAGCGTGGGCGACAAGCTGGCCGGACGCCACGGCAACAAGGGCGTGATCGCGCGGATCCTCCCCATCGAGGACATGCCGTTCACTGCCGACGGCACCCCGGTGGACATCATCTTGAATCCCCTGGGCGTGCCGTCGCGCATGAACGTCGGCCAGGTGCTGGAGGCCCATCTCGGCTACTGCGCCCGGTACGGCTGGCAGATCAACGGCGATCGGGTCGGCGCCGAGCCTGATCGCCGAAGCGAGCGCAAGACCCGCCCGGTCACCGAGCCGTCGGTGCATGTGGCCACCCCGGTGTTCGACGGCGCCACCTGGGACGAGCGGGATCTGGCCCAGGACAAGCCGACCATCGTCGACATCCTCGGCAACCTCAACCCCGAGACCCCCGAGGGCCGCCGGCTGATCAACGTCGACGGCAAGCAGACGCTCTACAACGGGCGCACCGGCGAGCCCTACGACAACCCGGTGACCACCGGCTACGTCTACATGCTGAAGCTGGCCCACCTCGTGGACGACAAGATCCACGCCCGCTCCACCGGGCCGTACTCGATGATCACCCAGCAGCCCCTAGGCGGCAAGGCCCAGTTCGGCGGCCAGCGCTTCGGCGAGATGGAGGTGTGGGCGCTGGAGGCCTACGGCGCCGCCTTCTGCCTGCAGGAGCTGCTCACTGTGAAGTCCGACGATGTGCTCGGCCGGGCCAAGGCCTATGAGGCCATCGTCAAGGGCGAGAACGTCCCCGACCCCGGCATCCCCGAGAGCTTCAAGGTGCTCATCAAGGAGATGCAGTCGCTGTGCATCAACGTCGAGGTGCTGTCGGCCGCGGGCGAGCACATCGAGATGCGCGAGCTCGACGAGGAGAGCCTGCGAACGGTGGAGGCTCTCGGCATCGACCTGCAGCGGCCCGAGCGGGGCACCGACGAGGACGACCTGGCCCGAGCCGCCCGCCACTGAGCCGCACCCGGCCACAGCCGACCACGCACCACAACCCACCCATCCACGCACCACAACCCACGCATTGCAGCACTGACGCACGATTGGAGACGGCATGCTCGACGTCAACGATTTCAGCGACTTGAAGATCGGCCTGGCCAGCGCCGACTCGATCCGCACCTGGTCGAACGGCGAGGTCAAGAAGCCCGAGACGATCAACTACCGCACGCTCAAGCCCGAGAAGGACGGCCTGTTCTGCGAGAAGATCTTCGGCCCCACCCGCGACTGGGAGTGCTCCTGCGGCAAGTACAAGCGGGTTCGCTTCAAGGGCATCATCTGCGAGCGCTGCAATGTGGAGGTGACCCGCTCGAAGGTGCGGCGCGAGCGCATGGGCCACATCGAGCTGGCCGCCCCGGCGGTGCACATCTGGTATCTGCGGGGCACGCGGTCGTGGCTGGCCTACCTGCTGATGGGCACCCAGCCCAAGGAGGAGCTCAAGGCCAAGCAGCTCGAGAAGGTGATCTACTTCGGGGCCAACCTGGTGGTCAGCGTCGACGAGGACCGCCGCCACGCCGACATGAGCGAGCTCGAGCTGGAGATCCGCCGCGAGCTTGAGGCCATCGAGAACGACGGGCGCCTAGCCCTCAGCCAGCGCAGCGAGCGGTTGGAGGCCGAGCTGGCCGAAGCCGAGGCGGCCGAGGCCAAGGAGTCGGAGCTGCGGGCCCTGCAGCGCCAGGCCGACAAGGACTTCGAGGAGATCTCCGAGCGCTTCGAGGTCGAGCGTGAGCGGGTCGAGCGGGCCTGGGAGGTCTTCGCCGACCTGTTCGGCCGCCAGATCATCGAGGACGAGGAGCTCTGGCGGGAGCTGATCGACCGCTGGGGCGACTACTTCGAGGGCGGCCAGGGCGCGGATGCCATCGCCCGCCTGATCGCCGCGCTCGACTTCGACGCCGAAGAGGAGACGCTGCGGGCCCAGATCAATCCCCCCGAGGGGCAGCGTCCGCTGTCGGCCCAGCGCAAGCAGAAGGCCATCAAGCGGCTGCGGATCTTGGCTGCGTTCAACCGCCGCGACAACTACGGCCGGCGCATCAACGACCCGAGGGCGATGATCCTCGACGTGGTTCCGGTCATTCCGCCGGAGCTGCGTCCCATGGTGCAGCTCGACGGCGGCCGGTTCGCCACCTCGGATCTCAACGACCTGTACCGGCGGGTGATCAATCGCAACAACCGCCTCAAGCGCCTCCTCGATCTGGCCGCGCCCGACATCATCGTCAACAACGAGAAGCGGATGCTGCAGGAGGCGGTCGACGCCCTGTTCGACAACGGCCGCCGGGGCCGCCCGGTGACCGGTCCGGGCAATCGGGCCCTGAAGTCGCTGTCGGACATGCTCAAGGGCAAGCAGGGGCGCTTCCGCCAGAACCTGCTGGGCAAGCGGGTGGACTACTCGGGCCGCTCGGTGATCGTGGCCGGGCCGACGCTGCGCTTCCATCAGTGCGGCCTGCCCAAGATCATGGCCCTGGAGCTGTTCAAGCCCTTCGTGATGAAGAAGCTGGTGGACGTGGAGCTGGCCCCCAACATCAAGTCGGCCAAGCGCATGGTGGAGCGCCGCAAGCCGCAGGTGTGGGACGTGCTCGAGGACGTGATCCGCGAGCATCCGGTGCTGCTGAACCGGGCCCCCACGCTGCACCGGCTGGGCATCCAGGCCTTCGAGCCGGTGCTGGTGGAGGGCAAGGCCATCCAGATCCATCCGCTGGTGTGCGCCGCCTTCAACGCCGACTTCGACGGCGACCAGATGGCGGTGCATCTGCCGCTGTCGGCCGAGGCCCAGGCCGAGGCCAGGGTGCTGATGCTGTCGGCCAACAACGTGCTGAGCCCCGCCCACGGCCGGCCTTTGGTGACGCCCACCCAGGACATGATCATCGGCGCGCACTACCTCACCGAGATGGTGGAGGCGCCGACTGGCAACCGGCGGGCCTTCCGCACCATCGACGAGGTCCGCTTCGCCTACGAGAACGGCGATCTCTCGCTGCACGCGCCGATCGAGTTCCGCGGCGCGCCCGACCTGCTGGAGGCCCCGGCCAACGGCGACGCGGCCCGCTACGAGGCCACCACCGCCGGGCGGGTGTTCTTCAACCACGCCCTGCCGGCCGGCTTCGGCTATGTCAACTACCCCGTCGGCCAGCGCCAGATGGGCGAGATCGTCGACCGGCTGGCCCGCGGCTTCAACGTGGCCGAGGTGGCCCGCAGCCTCGACGAGGTGAAGGACATCTGCTTCGAGTACGCCTCCCGCTCGGGCCTCACCATCTCGATCGACGATGTGCGCACCCCCAAGCAAAAGACCGAGATCCTCGACCGCTACGAGAAGCAGGCCGACAAGATCGAGCGCCAGTTCCGGCGGGGGATCATCACCGACGGCGAGCGCCGCCAACTCGAGGTGGAGGTCTGGTCTGAGGCTACCGAGGAGGTCACGGGCCGGATGAAGGACGAGCTCGAGTCCGACGCGTTCAACCCGGTCAACATGATGGTCGGCTCGGGCGCCCGGGGCAACATGATGCAGATCCGCCAGATAGCGGGCATGCGGGGCCTGGTGGCCAACCCCCGCGGCGACATGATCCCCCGGCCGATCAAGAGCAACTTCCGCGAGGGCCTTAGGGTTCTCGAGTACTTCATCGCCACCCCCGGCGCCCGCAAGGGCCTGGTCGACACCGCGCTGCGCACCGCCGACTCCGGCTACCTCACCCGCCGCCTGGTGGACGTGGCCCAGGAGGTGATCATCAACAGCGAGAATCCGTTCGAGTCCGGCGCCCATGTGAAGGGCATCTGGCTCGACGACATCGCAGGTGACTCGCCCCACAAGCGCACCTATCTGGAGACCCGGCTGTTCGGGCGGGTGCTGGCCGATGACGTGGCGCTCAGCGACGGCACGGTGATCCTGGCCGGCACCATGGTCGGCGACGGCGAGCTGGAGTCGCTGCGCGACGATCCCGCCGTCACCCGGGTGCGGGTGCTGTCGCCGCTCAGCGACGACTCGTCGTCGGGCATCACCGCCGCCTCCTACGGCATGTCGCTGGCCACCGGCAAGCAGATCGAGCAGGGCGAGGCGGTCGGTGTGATCGCGGCCCAGTCCATCGGCGAGCCCGGCACCCAGCTCACCATGCGCACGTTCCACACCGGCGGCGTGGCCGGCGCCCAGGACATCGCGGGCGGCCTGCCCAGGGTGGTGGAGTTGTTCGAGGCCCGCACCCCCAAGGGCAAGGCGATCCTGGCCCGGGTGGCTGGCGTGGTCCGCATCCGCGACGAGGGCAGCGGCGACCGCGCCGTGGTGATCGTGGAGAACGACGGCACCGAGCACGACTGCCGCATCGGCAGCGAGTACCGCCTCGAGGTCCGCGACGGCGACGAGGTGGAGCCCGGCGACGCGCTGGTGGAGGGCCCGCGCGACCCCAAGGAGCTGCTGGAGATCCGCGGCATCGACGCCACCCAGCGCTATCTGGTGGCCGAGGTGCAGAAGGTCTACCGCGACCAGGGCGTGTCGATCCACGACAAGCACATCGAGCTGATCGTGCGGCAGATGACCAAGCGGGTCGCCATCGGCGAGCCCGGCGACACCCACTTCCTGCCCGACGAGCGGGTCGACAAGGCCGTGTTCGAGCAGACCAACCGGGAGGTTGTGCGGGACGGCGGCCGCCCGGCGTCGGGGCGGCGCGAGGTGATGGGGATCACCAAGGCCTCGCTGGCCACCGAGTCGTGGCTGTCGGCGGCCTCCTTCCAGGAGACCACGAGGGTGCTCACCGAGGCCGCCATCGAGTCCAAGCGCGACACGCTGGTGGGTCTCAAGGAGAACATCATCATCGGCAAGCTCATCCCGGCCGGCACCGGCATGGCCCGCTACCGCGAGACCTTCCGGACCCACGCCCCGGACCACACGCCGATGGACTTCTACAGCTCCGAGGACGACATCGCCGACCTGCTGGCTCAGCGCAGCCACGAGATGGCGGGCGCCGAGGTGCTCGACTATCCGCTCGATCCGGTAACCGAGGCCGGGTGACCGATCCCGGCGCGTCACCCCTAGACTGCCCCGTCCCCTGAACACGCCCCGCACCCTGGAGCACCGCCAGTAATGCCCACGATCCAGCAGCTGGTCCGCAAGGGCCGCCAGTCGAAGCGCCGCAAGGAGTCGACGCCCGCCCTGCAGGGGGCGCCGCAGCGGCGGGGCGTGTGCACTCGGGTCTACACCGCCACCCCCAAGAAGCCGAACTCGGCCCTTCGCAAGGTGGCCCGGGTCCGCCTCACCACCGGGGTGGAGATCACCGCTTACATTCCCGGCGAGGGCCACAACCTCCAGGAGCACTCCATCGTGCTGGTGCGGGGCGGAAGGGTGAGGGACCTGCCCGGCGTGCGCTACAAGGTGGTGCGGGGAACTCTCGACACCGCCGGCGTGCGCGAGCGCAAGAAGGCCCGCAGCCGCTACGGCGTCAAGAAGGAATCCTGACGTGACAAGCGGGAGCCTTGACGCGGCAAGCGGAAGTTCTGGGGCGGCAAGCGGAAGCCTTGACGCGGCGCGCGAGCATTCCGGCCGGTGCCGCGTGAGCAGGGCCGCCTGACATGCCGCGCAAGGGACCGGCGGCGCGCCGCGAGCTCCAGCCCGACCCGATCTACCGGTCGCTGCTGGTGACGCAGGTGATCAACAAGGTGCTGCAGCGGGGCAAGCGCACCCTGGCCGAGCGCATCGTCTACGACGCCATGTCGATAGTGGAGGACAAGACCGGCTCCGAGCCCGTGTCCACCCTCAAGCGGGCCGTCGACAACGTGCGGCCCCAACTCGAGGTGCGCAGCCGGCGGGTGGGCGGCGCCACCTACCAGGTGCCGGTGGAGGTAAGGCCCCGCCGGGCCACCACCCTCGCGGTGCGCTGGATCGTCTCCTACGCCCGCGGCCGCCGCGAGCACACCATGGCCGAACGGCTGGCCAACGAATTGCTAGACGCCGGCAACGGAGTAGGCGCCTCAGTGAAGCGCCGCGAAGACCTCCAAAAGATGGCCGAGTCAAACAAAGCCTTCGCCCACTACCGCTGGTAACCCCCCACAACCGGACCTGCCAGGGGCGGGGCTCGAAGGCTCGTCAGCAGCAGGACATCGAGAGGGCCCGTGAACTCTGGCGCGACTACAGGCGCCGCAAGCGCGAGGAGGTCTGACATGGCGCTGACCCTTGACCATAAGGAGACTGTGCATGCCCGGGCCCGCCGCGATCCTGAATTTCGGGGGTATCTCCTGACCGGTGGGTTGGAGCACCTGCTTGCTGGGGAGGTCGGGGTCGCCAAGAGGTCACTGCGCGACTACGTCATCGTTACCGTCGGATTCGAGAAGCTCGGCGTCATGACGGGCAGGTCGGCGGAGAGCGTGACTCATATGTTCGGTCCAGACGGCGATTCGCGTGCCAGTGACCTGCTTGAGGTCATCGCCTGCCTACTACGTCACGAGGGTCTCGTCTTGCAAGTCAGCGCGGTTCGCGATGACGATTGCGCGGTCACCGATCCGATGGCCGAAACGTTGAGCAGCGCTTCCGGCTGAACACAGATCTGGTGCTCGCCCCCCAATATATTGGGTGCCGACACCGCGCCGTATCGCAGCGTCGACACCGCTCGGCTGGTGCTGCGGTCATTCGCCCGCAACATCGGGACCTCGGCGTCGGTGAGCGCACTGGCTCGCGACACCGCCGCGGGAGAGCAGGCCTCCCCGCTCGATCGCAAGACGCTGCCAGCGTTCCTTCATGCGTTCGAGCGAGTGTTGCTGTGTGAGGACTGCTGGCCTTGGGGGTTCCAGCCCGCCGCTAAGCAGGCCATGCGCTCTCGGCCCAAACGCTTCCTGTGCGACCCGTCCATCGCCACCGGAGTCCTGCGAGTCGGCCCCCGTCGGCTAGCCGAGGCGCCCGAGTTCATGGGCTGCGCATCGCTCGTGAGGACGAGGGCATCGCCATAGTGCCGGTGGCGGCGCTAGGACCCTGAACACGCTGGAACCGTGAATATGGCGAGAATGGGTGGCGCGCGAATGGCGTCGCGGGTGCGTAGAATGTTGGGTGGCCGGGCCTTGGGGCCCGGTTCCGGTTTGTTGGCGCTCGTGAGGCGACTCGGATCACGTCGACGCCGCAGCCCGCAACAGGCCGACCCGCCCCCACGCCGGTCCCGAATCACCGCAGGAAGCCCGCAATGCCCGCAGAACGACACCCCCTGTCTGCGACCCGGAACATCGGGATCATGGCCCACATCGACGCGGGCAAGACCACCACCACCGAGCGGATCCTCTACTACACGGGCCGCAACTACAAGATCGGCGAGGTCCACGACGGCGCGGCCACCATGGACTGGATGGCCCAGGAGCAGGAGCGGGGCATCACCATCACCTCGGCGGCCACCCACTGCATCTGGCGAGACCACCGCATCAACATCATCGACACGCCGGGCCATGTGGACTTCACGGTGGAGGTGGAGCGCTCGCTGCGGGTGCTCGACGGCGCGGTGGCCGTGTTCGACGGCGTGGCCGGGGTGGAGCCCCAGACCGAGACGGTGTGGCGCCAGGCCGACCGCTACGGCGTTCCCAGGCTCTGCTTCGTCAACAAGATGGACCGCACCGGAGCCGACTTCCACACCGTGCTCGACTCGATATCCGAGCGCCTGACCGAGCGGCTGGCGGTGGTGCAGCTCCCCATCGGCGCCGAGTCCGACTACCGGGGCATCGTCGACCTGGTGCGCATGAGGGCCCGCATCTGGTCCGGCGAGGACCTCGGGGTGACTTGGACCGAGACCGACGTTCCCGACGACATGGCCGAGGAGGCCGAGCTCTACCGCCACGACCTGCTCGAGACCCTTTCCGACTACGACGAGACCCTGCTCGAGAAGTTCCTCGAGGACGAAGAAATCAGCCCCGCCGAGATCTCTGCCGCCATCCGGGCCGGAACCATCAGCGGCGGCCTGGTGCCGGTGCTCAACGGCTCGGCCTTCAAGAACAAGGGCGTGCAGGCCCTGCTCGACGCGGTGGTCGACTACCTGCCGGCGCCCAGCGACGTGGCCGCGGTGACCGGCGTCGAGCCCCGCTCGGGAGCCGAGGCCTCCCGGTCGGCCGACGACTCCGAGCCGCTGGCCGCGCTGGCCTTCAAGATTGCCACCGACCCCCATGTGGGCAAGCTCACCTACTTCCGCGTCTACAGCGGCACGCTGGCCAAGGGCGCCCAGGTGCTCAACTCCCGCACCGGGCGCACCGAGCGGATCGGCCGCATCCTCGAGATGCACGCCAACGACCGCGTCGACCTCGACTCGGCAGCAGCGGGCGACATCGCCGCCGCCATCGGGCTCAAGGACTGCCGCACCGGCGACACGCTGTGCGATCCCGCCCACCCCATCGCCCTGGAGGATCTCGACTTTCCCGATCCGGTGATCGACGTGGCGGTGGAGCCGAGGTCGAAGGCCGATCAGGACAAGATGTCCAAGGCCCTGACCGCCCTGTCGGAGGAGGATCCGACCTTCAGGGTGCGCACCGACGCCGACACCGCCCAGACCATCATCGCCGGCATGGGCGAGCTCCACCTCGAGGTGCTGGTGGACCGCATGATGCGGGAGTTCAACGTGCAGGCCAACGTGGGCAAGCCCCAGGTCGCCTACCGCGAGACGCTGGCCGCGGCGGTGACCGGCCACACCTTCGTCCACAAGAAGCAGACGGGCGGCTCGGGCCAGTTCGCGGTGGTCACCGCCACCATCGAGCCCAATCCGGGCGGCCAGTACGCCTTCGAGAGCACCATCCGGGCCGGGGCCATTCCCCGCGAGTTCATCAAGCCGGTCGACGAGGGCATCCGCGAGGCCATGAGCAACGGAGTGCTGGCCGGTTTCCCCACGGTGGACGTGAAGGTCACCCTCACCGACGGGCGCACCCACGACGTGGATTCCTCGGAGATGGCGTTCAAGATCGCGGGCGGCGGCTGGTTCCGCGAGGTGGCGCCGCGGGCCAAGCCGGTGCTGCTTGAGCCGGTGATGTCGGTGGAGATAGTCACCCCCGACGACTACCTCGGCGATGTGGTCGGCGACCTCAACGCGCGCCGCGGCCAGGTGCGGGGCACCGAGCGGCGGGGCGCCAACCAGGTGATCGGCGCGCAGGTGCCGCTTGCGGAGATGTTCGGATACAGTACCGACCTTCGATCACGCACGCAGGGGCGAGCGACGTACACGATGCAGTTCGACTCGTACCAGCCCACCCCCGCGGGCGTCCAGACAGAGATCGTCGCCCGCGTACGCGGCGAGTGATCCGAAGTCCTCAACCACCCGACCACAAGAGGAAACACCCATGGCCAAGGAGCAGTTCGAGCGGACCAAGCCCCACGTCAACGTGGGGACGATGGGTCATATCGATCATGGCAAGACCACGCTGACCGCCGCCATCACCAAGGTGCTGGCCGACCGCGTCGAGGGGACCCAGTTCACCGAGTTCGACAAGATCGACAACGCCCCCGAGGAGCGAGAGCGCGGCATCACGATCAACGTCGCCCACGTCGAGTACGAGACGGACAACCGGCACTACGCCCACGTCGACATGCCGGGCCACGCCGACTACATCAAGAACATGATCACCGGGGCGGCCCAGGTGGACGGCGCCATCCTGGTGGTGTCGGCCGCCGACGGCCCCATGCCCCAGACCCGCGAGCATGTGCTGCTGGCCCGCCAGGTGGGCGTGCCCAAGATCGTCGTGGCCCTCAACAAGGTGGACATGGTCGACGACGAGGAGATCCTCGAGCTGGTCGAGCTCGAGGTGCGTGAGCTGCTCGACGAGTACGAGTTCCCCGGCGACGACACGCCCGTGATCGGGGTGTCGGCCCTCAAGGCCCTCGACGGCGACGAGGAGGCCGCCGAGAAGGTGATCGAGCTGATGGCGGCCGTGGACGACTACGTGCCCACCCCCGAGCGCGACGTCGACAAGCCCTTCCTGATGCCGATCGAGGACGTGTTCTCCATCACCGGCCGCGGCACGGTGGTGACCGGGCGGGTCGAGCAGGGCGTGGTCGAGACCGGCAACAAGGTCGAGATCGTCGGCCTGCGAGCCACCCAGGAGACGACCTGCACCGGGGTGGAGATGTTCCGCAAGATCCTCGACCGGGGCGAGGCCGGCGACAACATCGGCGCCTTGCTGCGCGGCATCGACAAGAACGAGGTGCAGCGGGGCCAGGTGCTGGCCGCGCCCAAGAGCATCACCCCCCACACCGAGTTCGAGGCCCAGGTGTATGTGCTGAGCAAGGAGGAGGGCGGCCGCCACAAGCCGTTCTTCTCCAACTACCGGCCCCAGTTCTACTTCCGCACCACCGACGTGACCGGCACCATCACCCTGCCCGAGGGCATCGAGATGTGCATGCCCGGCGACAACACCGTGATGCACGTCGATCTGATCAGCCCCATTGCCATGGACGAGGGCCTGCGCTTCGCCATCCGCGAGGGCGGGCGCACCGTGGGCGCGGGCTCGGTCATCAAGATCATCAAGTAGCGGCACGGGGGTCTCGCGGTGGCGGCCAAGCACAAGGTCCGGATCAGGCTCAAGGCCTACGATCACGAGATCCTCGACCAGTCCACCAAGAAGATCGTCGAGACGGTCAAGCGGACCCAGGCCGACTTCAGCGGACCGGTGCCGCTGCCCACCGAGAAGCATCGCTACACGGTCGTGCGGTCGCCGTTCAAGGACAAGGACTCCCGCGAGCACTTCGAGATGCACATCCACAAGCGGCTGCTCGACATCCTCGAGCCGTCCAAGAAGACGGTGGACACCCTCCAGCGCCTAGAAGTCCCTGCCGGCGTAGACATAGAGCTGAAAGTCCAGCAGGCCTAGGTTCCCTGCGGGACGGCAGTTCTGTGGACGGCCGACCCGCCGCGGTCAGCTTTAGAGGGCGCGCAAATAGTTGAGAGCCCTTCGCACCGCGACGGGGTATTTCCCGCTCTTGTTCGTTGCGCTCACGGGCCGCCCAAACCCCGACAACACAGCCCACGGCCTCGCCCGTATGGGCCGGAATCGCTCGCCTATTCGCTCGGCCTCTTAGCCCCGCCGGAGCTCGGAGCGCCGACGCAGGTACTGGTCGAACATCGGCACGGTGAAGGCGATCACTCCATGCCGCGGCGAGAAGCACAATCCTCGACGGATGAGTGCGTCGCGCGTCTGGGCGGCCCCCGTGGTCGTCTTGCCCAGCGCTCGGGCCACGGCGCCTGAGGCGCACTCGCTTCCCCCGGCCCGGGCCATCGCCTCCAGGTACGCACGCTCGGTGTCGGTGGTGCGGTCGAATCGCACCCGGAAGAAGCCGCGGTCAAGTTCCTCTGTTGCCAGAGGGACGGCCATATCCACGTCGTCCTCGGTGATCTCGTCGGGCCCTTCGGCCACCGTCCAGGCTTGCTTGCCGAACTCCTGCAGGAAGTAGGGGTATCCGTCGGTCAGTTCGACGATGCGATCCAGGGCCTCGACCGTCCACTGCACGCCCTCCGCATCGGCGGGCCCGACGAGTGCGGCGGCGCTTCCCTCGGGGCTGAGGCGTCCGACGGTCCTGAAGTCGAGCAACCGCTCGGCGTACGATCGGGCATCGCCGGCCAGCGACAGCAGAGAGGGCAGGCCGGCGCCCGCCACCACGACCGGCAGGTTCAGCTGCGACACCTCGTGCAGTCCCATGATCAGCGCAGTGAAGTGGTCCCTGGGCAGGAACTGCATTTCGTCCACGGTCAGCAGCACGCCACCTCCGTGGTTCTGTGCGAGTTGCCCTGTCTCATTGAACAGACTTGCCAGATCGCGGTCGAGGAGCCCGGAATCAGCAGTTCCCAGCAACGGGTCCACGCCGACGGTCATGTCTCCGCCGTCGGGGAGGTTCCACCGCACCTGGAACGCCTTCAGCACTCCGGCTACTCGACCGGCTTGAGCAGCGAGGCGCTTCGTCATCGAGAGCCGCAACACGGTGCGGCGCACCATCTCGGCGGCCACTCGAACAAAGTCCGTGCCCTCTCTAGCCTCGACATGCTCGTGGATCCATCCCTCGCCTTGGGCGATGCGCCCGTACTCGCGCAGCAGCACGGTCTTTCCGACGCCGCGCAGCCCTGTGACGATGACGCTGCGGTCGTGGCGACCCAACGCGATCCGTCGAACGGCGATCTCGAACGCCCGCAGATCGGTGTCTCGGCCGACGAGGTAGCGAGGGGTGTTCCCAGCGCCAGGGCTGTACGGGTTCAGCACCGGATCCATACAGCGAGCCTAGTCCGATTTATGCGGAGTTTCTGCCTTTATGTCCGATCCATACATAAACGCCCAAAGTCCGCATAAATGGCGCCGCTGCCGTAGCCGCGGAACTGATGTCGGCGCCGGCTCGGTCATCAAGATCATCGAGTAGCTGCGAGGTTCTGGCGAAGGACTCGCGCGATCACTTCGAGATGCACATCCCACAAGCGGCGGCTCGACATCCTCGAGCCGCCCAAGAAGACCGTGGACACCCTCCAGCGACTCGAAGCCCCCGCTGACATCGACATAGAGTTCAAGGTCCAGCAGGCCTAAGCCGCTCGTCAGCGTTTGGCTTCCGGGCCTCGACCACTAGAGTCCGGATGCGCGATTTCCGCGCATCTACGTGCGATGATTGTTGAGCACAGAGCGACAGTCCCACCGCTCATAACGCGACAGGCCCGTAGGCCCAGGAGAGATTCGTCATGCATCATCCCCCTCCATCCAACGGATACTCGGCCTACAGTGGCGTAATTTAACTTCTCATGGTGTCATTTAGCGTGAAGTTGCGTTCTGGCCCATTCGGGTCTACTTTCTCCTGCACTTCGCACGCTCCGTAGGTATGAGATTCGAGTAACTATGTCCCGCGCCTCGTGGCATCAGCCTGTCAGCGTCGGCCATCGGTTCCGGGACGCGCTCACGGCTGATGGCATCTCGATCATCGCAGAGATCAAGCGGCGTTCTCCGTCCAAGGGCGCTTTGCGCGTGGACGCCGATCCAGCGTCGTTCGCTCGGGCCTATGAGGCCGGAGGCGCTGCTTGCATTTCCGTGCTCACTGATGGGCGACGTTTCGGCGGATCGGCTCAGGATCTACGGGAGGCACGATCCGCAGCTGACATTCCCGTGCTCCGCAAGGACTTTCTGTGCACGGCGCAGGATGTTCACGAGACGCACGCGATGGGCGCGGATGCTCTGCTGCTGATTCTGGCGGATGTCGGTGCCGAAGCGATCAGACCTCTTCAGGATCTCGCCCTCACGCTCGGGATCGATGTGCTCACGGAAGTGCGCACAGAACAAGAACTCGAAGTTGCCGTCGAGCAGGGCGCCTACATGATCGCGGTCAATCAGCGCAACGATCCGAAGGCTCTCAGGTTCACGGTCGACTACGGCAAGGCCGTTGAGATGAGCCGCATGTTCGGTCAAATGGATCCGAAAATAGTCAAGGTCGCGGCCTCTGGCATCGGAGTGGTTGGCGGGACGCCATTGCACGCTGTCGAAGACGCTGGGTACGACGCAGCGCTGATCGGCGAAGCGCTGATCACGGCGCAAGACCCGGTTACGGCGTTGCGCCAGCTCTGGCAACACGAACCAGTGCTTGCTGGTTAGAGGATTGCGATAGGACTGGGCTCCACAGCTCCTCCGGGGGTGATCTTGCGTAAGTCTGGCCAGCATGAACTGTGGCTGGCGCGCGCCGCCGGTTGATCAGCGTATGGACGTGCGGTCATCGGATGCCTCGTCGTATCCGGCTGCGATCGTCGCGGCCAGGCCAGCCGTTAGCGATCGAAGCCGGGCGCGCTCGTCGACGATCTCCTTGATCGTCTGAGTGAGGCAGGCACGGTCGGTCGGATCCTGCGGTAGAGCGATCTCGATCTCGTTGACCCTGTTGCCGAGGGTGTCGATGATGTCTTGGGTGAACTGGAGGGCGCGGACCTGCTGCATGACGAACTCTGAGTTGAGGGCGGCGAAGAGCAGGTACGGGTCGATTGTTGAAGTGTCGTTGAGCCGGAGCCGAAATATGTGGCTCTGGAACAGCATTGGCCCGTCGTGCTCGGTGATGAGAGCCGAGGTTCCAACGAGGTAGGTCCCATCTCGAACCATCAAGATGTCACCGGGATGTACCTCGCATTTTGGTTGGTGCTGTCGGTATACCGACTGGCTGACGCAGTGTTTGGGGTCGGCCTTGATCTCCCAGTTCGAGATGTCGGAGGTCCTGATGAAGGGGATCGGCCCCGTGCCGTAGGCCATCTTGCCGGGCTCGACCCCGGTGCCGACATCCAGCAAGCCCGATTCGGCTAGATCTCCGATCCGAAGCAGTTCGTGCGTGGAGCTAAGCCGAGTCGCAGCCGACCGGAGTCTGGGATCGTAGTACTTCGGCACGTAGATCTGGGAGCGGATCCGGCTGCGGCCAAGTTGGTGGGCGAGTCTGCTTGGCGGTAGCGCTTCGCCCTGCGCGTGCCGAAGAAACAGGGGCGCGACCGAGGGAACCTCGTCGAGGACACGGGCCTCGCCGTCGGCAATTCTGATTGTCGGGTTCCCGCGGGAGTCGTGGCCGCACCAGCGGACGTCCGACAGGAACAGTCTCTCCTCCTCCCCAGGGTGGGTCTCCTCACCCCCCTTCTTGATGGCAACGACAGCGCAGACCTTCGTATGGGTGCCGCCTTTGCCACTCGTCTTGAACAGCGACTCGGGCAGGGCGACAACGGCACGTATTGCCATCCGGTCGGCTAGCCATTGCCTGACGGGCCGATACGAAGGATTGCCGACCATGCTCTCGGGCAAGATGATTCCGAGACGGCCACCGGGTCGCAGAAGCTCGACGCACCGCTCGAGGAAGAGGATCTGCGGTGGTCTATCGGCGTGGAGATCGTCGGTGATCCGGGGCTCGCCGGTCCGTCCGCTGGCCCATTTGTGACCGAGTTCAAATTGCTCGATTGTGTGCTTGTCGCTGATCTTGATCTTGCTCCCGAACGGCGGATTGGTCACTACAACGTCGAAGGTGCCGAGCTTGATGCTCTCGCGGTGCCGCTCGCCCCATTGCTGAGGCGGCTCCAGCGAGTTGGCGCAGAAGACTCCGCCTCGGCCGTCGCCCATGATCGCCATGTACGCCTTGGTGACCTTCGCAAGGAAGGTGTCTTTGTCGATGCCCCGCAGACACCGTGTGGCGACCTCCCGACGTTCTCGTTCGAGCACCGCGTCGGACCACCCTTTTGCGGCCCCTCGTGCATCCAAGGCGGCCCAGACGGCTTCGAGGGCTCTGATCAGGAACCCGCCCGAGCCGCAGGCCGGGTCGATGATCGTCTCCCCCGGCTGCGGGGCGAGCATGTCTGTGACCATCTTTACCACATTGCGCGGAGTGAAGAACTGGCCCTCTGCACCCCTCAGCGTGGGCCCGACGAATACTTCGAAGGCCTCTGCGACAGCATCGCGGTCGGAGTCCATCAGCGAGTAGTTCTGTAGCTCGCCCACGATATGGGCCAGGCTCGCTGCGTCGACATCGAGGCTGGTGCGGCTGTCGAAGACATCGCTGTACTTGGCCACGACTTGGTTGAAGAGCCCGCGGACGCGTGTCGACACCTCCTGTTCGGTCTCGCCGGCAGCGGCCCTGAATGACACCACTTCGCTCGGTGCCGTGTTGAGTTCGTCATAGAGCTTGCAGAACACGATGTTGAGCACCTGCTCAGCGAGCGCGACATCCCTCGTGATTCCAGCGACGTTGCCGGCCAGATGATTGCGCAGGTCGGCGAATATCGCCTTGAGATTCCGGCTCGGCTGTAGGTCGCGGCGCAGGTGTCTGCCGATCTCCTTGATGCTCTGGCCGAAGCGTGGGATGTTGGGGATCTCCTCGAACGCTCGTGTGCCGTCTTGCGACACGATCTTGCGCAGGTAGACATGATCCAGACCGTTGAACCAGACACCGATGTGGGCGGCTGACATCTCCATGTAGATCTGGAGTTGTGCGAGGCCGTCGGATCGGTCGGGCCGCTTGCACTCGACGATCATCTGGAGTTCGCTCTCCTGCTTGGACGGCGAGCTGAACACGGCGATGTCCACCGGATAGGATCCCGAAGCGTCGGAAGGCGACTTGCGGACGCGGTGCTGTGGGTGGCTCTGGATGTGGCTCTTCGGGTAGTTGAAGTCGTCGACCAGGCGTCTGAGCATGATCTGGACCGCTTCGCGCTCTTCGGGCGTGTCCCTCACTGGCACGCCGGTGATGTAGTCGGTCAGCATGTCTGTCGCTGTCGCGGTTCGATCGTGATCAGTCATTTCATGCCCTTTAGCTGCTTATGGCAACTATGCACCCTATATTGATGGTGTGACAAGCACCGTAGGCGCGAGACATCACCTGCGGGTGGATGACGCTTGATAGCTAACAGGTGTGCCACGACCTGGGTCGGAGCGGGTGCGATCTAGGCCCCAGGGGCCACGAGTCTCCCGAGGGCTGTCGTGGCCTCGCCCCGTGACAGTTGGTCATGGAACTGTTGGTTTCGGTATGTGCGGAGACACCCGTAGCAGCTGGTGCTGAGGGCGCACTGGCATCCCTGAGCGATCTGGTGTGCTGCCCTTAGCAGCCTGTTGAGGTTGTCTCGTATGCAAGTGACGTGGCCCGCGCCGCCGGGCACCGTGTCGAATATGACCAACGGTTGCCGGTCGTTCGTTCTGATCGGCCCGAGAACTCCGTCTACGTCCTCGGTGGGGATACCCAAGGCTGGAGTCGCTGCGAGCAACGCGTACAGAGCGCTGCGGGCTTGAGTGTGAGTCATCTGCATCATGAGGTCGAGTTCGACCACGTCTGTCAGGTAGTGGTGGCCGAGGTGACGCGGGGTGAGCAGCCCAGTGCATTCGCGGCCTGTTCCAGGGCGGTCGTGCGGGGCCGGCGCGGTGCTCTTCGATGTGCTCTTCGCGATTGTGGGCTCGGTGTGGCCGCAGGACAAGCAGACGTGGAATCCACGCTCGGCGGGGCCAGCGTTGATCACCGTGATGCGACCTTGTCTGCTGAATTGGGCTTGTACCACCGAGCGGCCGATCGGGATCTCATCGATGCTAGGGGGATCCCCGTCGTAGTCGCTGAAGTAGGACTGGGAGCGCCCGGCTTTGGGAGGTTGCGCTTCTCCGGGTTGTTCGCTGCTGCGTCGACCGATGAATCCGAACTGGGGGATGAGGAACTTGTGCTCGGTGATCGCTGTGCCACATCCCTCGCACAGCTCGACGAGATCACCTGCGTCGCCGCTTGCATCAATGCGGGTGCGGAACGCGCCACACTTGGGGCACTCGGAGTAACGGCGGTCGATCAAGGCCTTGCCGGGCAATATCCGGAGCCCGGTGGACTCCCAGATGGTCTTGTTCGCTACGACTTTGGAGCCCGGGGCATATTCGGTGATGCCCATGGTGAGGTCTCGCGAGAGATCAAGTTCCGATGCCTCCTTGGTGGGGTCAAGCCATACGTCCAGGGTCACCACGTCGACCGGGAATCCGTACTTGGGCAGGACCACTCGGGAGGCCAGATAGTCGATGAGGCGTTTGTCTTCGAGAGTGCCCTTGACCTTGTAGAGAGCGGCGAGACGCCGAGACTGAGCTTCGGCCTTGTTGCTGCGGTTCTCGGCCTTCATCTCTTGGATTCGCTGTTCCGTCTTGGCTATCTCGGTGTCGAATTCGTCTAGGTCAGACCGGATTTCGTCGGTTGCCCTTCGCAGCCACCCAAAATGCTCCCGGCCTGTTCCACCGGAGTCGTCTATGAGGTCCTGGACCCATTGCCAGCTGTGGACTCCCAGTTCCTCTGCGATGTCTTCGGGCGTGATCCGCCCGACGGCCTCGGCAAGGTCTCTGGGGTGGCTCTGGAGCCATTCGATGAAATCATCAACCGGTGCCGGGGTGCCGTCTCTGGCGACGAAGAACGAAGCGACGTTGTGGTGGGGGGCGCCGCCGTTGCCTACGTGGCAGCGTTCATAGGCGGCGAAGGCGACCGCGTGGATATGACGGCGTGCGATCAGGGTGTTGCGAAGCGACAGGATCGGCACACCGACGTTGCCTTCGATGAGGCGCATGGGTTCCTGGAAGTGATAGAGGTCGTGGCTGCGGCGCCGGGCGAAGGTGACGACGAGCGCCGGGGTGGAGGCGCGCCGGCCGGCGCGACCGGCGCGCTGTACATAGTTCGCGGGTGAGGGCGGAACGTTGCGCATCAACACTGCCTTGACGTCTCCCAGATCCACACCGAGTTCGAAAGTGGTCGTGCAGCTCAGTGCGTTGAGCTTCCCGTCAAGGAAATCCTGTTGGAACCGTCTAGCGCGTTCTGTCTCCAGTTGGCCCGTGTGTTCTTCAACTCGCATCCCCGAAGGTGTCAGTGTGGTGTAGAGGTGCCGATAGTGCGCTGCGGTCGGGCGGCCCTCCACGCGAGCGGGCATCAGCTTGCCGTCGCAGCACCATGCCGGACAGACGTCGCTCACGCTGCGCCACACAATCTGATGGCACTTGGAGCATTCATAGGGTTGGTGGTTGTCCGATGCTGGGATCATCTTGATCCACTCGGGATCCAGCTTGAAAACAGTGCCGTGGTGGCGGTCATTTGTGGGGACTAGCACCTTTCGCCAGGCGCTGTCGCCGTCGGTCAGCCAGCCCCAGATCCCATTGAGCGCTTCGAGAGGATCTGCCGTGATGCCTCGTTGAGCGAAGACCTTGGTCAGGTAGTCGAGTCGACTGTTGCGGCCGCGAGCGGGCAGCCAGGCCATCACTTTGTTGGCTGGATGTTCAGCGCGAACTGACGTGACGATGTTCCGCGGAGCGAAGGCTTGGTCTGAGATTTCCACTCCTTCTGGGAGATGCACTGCGGCCTGGCGGCGCAGCGTGTCGAGCAGAGCAGCGGCGATATCGAGGGCTTCCTGATCGCTGAACCCGAGCCGCTGGATGGCGGGCGGCACGGTGACGTTGCGTGGCACTGCGACGGTGATTTCGGCGAGGCCGACGCCGTCGAGGCTCTGCCTGCGGTCTGTGGCGAGGACCTCCGCCATCAGCCAGCGCCGCACCTGGCGCTTCTTGGAGGCGCTGCTGTCGTCGGGGTCGATCACGAGTCTGTCCGCGGCGAGCCTCTGAACCAGAGGAACGATGTCCTCGAAGCGGAGGTCTTCGCCGCGATGCCGGTCGAGCGCATCCCAGATCAGGCGGCGCTGGACGGCACGCGCGTATGTCCGATCCAGATAGGGCGCAAAGAAAGCAGCGTCTTGGCGGCTGTCTGAGAAGGTCAGCAGTTTGCGGCCCTCTCCGATTTCTGTGATTTGGCCATCTGAGGGTTCTTCTGGAGGCAAGCACTGGTACAGGGATGTGGCGACCACAGAGACGGGAGCGTCATGTCCGGTGAAGAACCTCAACACGATGTCCGTGTTGGTGCGGCCAGAGCATGCCGGGCAGCGTCGCAGCGGCTGCCCTCGCTTTGGTTTCGCGTAGGTGACGACCAGCGAAGCGTCTCGAGCGCCGCAGCCACAGGGCTCGTTAGTTGACTCGCAGAGCTTGCCGCAATCGGTGCACAGGCGACGACGGTCGACCTCGGCTTCCACTTCGGAGTCATCGATGACAGCAGCTTCGTCTTCGTCGTCGTTCTCGATCTGGTCTCTGAGGAGCAGATACATGAGATTCCGGCGTTGCGGAGGTGCCTGTGTGACGGCGAGGTGCCCGTCTTCATCCGGCGTTGCCGCGTTGCCGATCAGGAACTCTGCTGAACAGCGATTGCAGACCCCGAATTCGAACATCTGCGAGTGAATGCCGCTTGCTTCGCACTCGGGGCATGTGAGATGCCGCTCGAGACGCAATCGCGGAGCGCCGGTGGGATGCCTGGGGGACTTGCACAAGAAGGCCCCCTCGAGAGCTCTGAGCAGGTAGTGATAGCGCGCCGGCACCAGAGGCGGGGCGTCGGCATAGGAGTTGGTGCATACCGCCAGCAGCGCAGAGAGTTCCTCGGCGCGGCTGGAGTCTGAGAATACCTTGTCGCGCTGCTCGGCAACGTCGAGAGGGTCGTCGTGAAGCAGTCTGGCGAGCCTGACAACATGCTGCTCCGACCGAAGAGCGTTCGTGAGCTCTCCAATTCCGGTATCAGTGCGCTGCAGGACATCTTCGGGCACCAGATCCAACACTTCGCGGGTCGCATTGTCGGAGGTCAATGCCTGTCTGAACGCGTGGAAGGACCCTTTTGGGGCTTTCCATGGGTTCGGAGGGGCAGGCGGTGGCTCCACGGCGGGCATGACGATGTCTTGGCGTAGTTCGTCGTGGCTGTGGTGTTCGACTCGTTCGCCAAAAAGGTCGGCCGCGTACTCCGCGATCCGCTTCGGGGCGTCGCTTCCGCTTCCCAGAGTCGCGGATGTGCCGACCATGCGCAGCTGACCCCGCCTGCTCTTTGTCACTCGGTCCCGCACCCGTCTCAGGAGCATGGCAATCTCAGCGCCTCGGGCGCCGTTGTAGATGTGCATCTCATCGAGGACCACGAAGCGCCAGTGCTGCCCGGTGGGCCCGTCAAAGAAGGCCGTGTCTGCGGGACGCAACAGAAGGTATTCGAGCATCGCGTAGTTGGTGAGAAGAATGTGCGGCGGCGTGGCGCGCATCTGTTCCCGGGACACGAGTTCTCCGGGGTCGGGATCTCGGCTGAAGTCCGTGCGGTACTGCTGCGCGCCGTCTCGGTGCCGCTCCAGCGTGGCACCGGTATAGCGCCCGAACATGATGTGAGGGAAGGGCCGCATAAGGCCGCGGATGCGCATCATCTGGTCGTTTGCCAAAGCGTTCATCGGATACAGCAGCATCGCTCGCACCCCAGGCTCGCCCAAGGTGCCCGAGTCCGCTTCTCGCAGCAGATGATCGATGATCGGCAACAGGTAGCACTCCGTCTTCCCGGAGCCGGTCCCCGTCGCTATCACCAGGTTGCGGCCCTCGGCTGCCTTGCGCAGGGCCGTTTCCTGATGTCGGTACAGCGGCCGGTCCGGCGGCAGAACTTCGGGGTCCAGTTCCCGCAGACGGTCATGCATAAGCCCGTCTGAGATGAGCGTCTCGAGTGATCCGCCCTTCTGGTACGCGGACGCGGCTTGCAAGAACGGCCCTCGGGTGCTTAGGAAGCGGTTGTCCAGCGCGTCATGTAGCTCTGCCCTCAAGTCATCGTCAGCGGGTGCGTACCGCGCCTTGAGATAGCGGATGTATGACTGGCCAATAGCCTGGGAAGCCTCGATGGGCTCAAGCACCTGTCGTACGTCTGCGTTTAGGCGTTGCTGCATTTGTGTACGACCCTTACGCTAAGGATGCAGCGCGCAGCGCCGCTGCCGTGAACAAACTGCGCTTTGTCAGCAGGGGAGCCATTTCGGCCGCGTCTAGGAGCGCCTGCGCGGCTGCGTCACGCTCGGCCTGGCTGGCGATGTCATCAGCGAGTTGGAACGCTGCTGCCTGAAGTCTCGCTGGGAACCTCTGCCAGCCTGCAGCTCCGGAGGCGGGCATTAGGGCGTCGATCTGTTGGTGTTGGGCCGGGTCCAGCCGCTGCGTGTAGGTGGTTACCCGGGTGTGGGTGGCCATCCAGCTGTTCAACTGAGTGCGATCCGGCCAGGTCTTCTGGAGCATTTCAAGCGCAGCGAGCGTGTATCCGCCGAACTGCAACGGAAGCGACCCCATCGGCGGCAGAGCGTCGGCTAGCGCTGTGAGCCTGTCCGGCGAGAGCTCGTCGAGCGGTTTGCTGATTGGCTCCGCCGGTTGCTCGGGACCGCCATTATCGAGGGCGGGCACCCAGCCCGCGAAGCACTCCCATCGTGCGGTGCTGTGGTCATCAAGCTCGCAGTCAAGCACAGCGGCGGCCAGTGGCTCGGACTCCCAGAGTGTCTCCATGGTCTCGGAACTTGCTGGGCAGCGGGCCGGTACTGTCATCATCGCGAGCGTGAGCCTCAACATGTGCAGGCTGGGCAGGACTCCCACCAACTCCTGCGCCAGCATCTCTTCCAACACGCCATCAGCAGACAGAGCGAGATGAACGAGGCGTGTCAGGGCATCAAACGGCACGGCGGGGCCACAGGACGCAGCAAGGGCCTGTCGGAGTTCATGACGCGCCGCGGTGATGACATGCCCGTCGATCTGACGACTGCGCGGATGGCCCGAGACGGCAAGTTCGAGGGCTTCCGTCGCGACGGTGAGACCTAGGGTCCGAAGACGGCGGTCTGCTTCTTGCGGAGACCCGACGCTAACTTCAACGGATGCGGCACCGCGTGAGGGGCGTTGAGGCGTAGTCCAGTCGTCGCGAAGTGCGATCTCTGCCAAGTAGGGGCCTGGGGGTGCTTCCACCACACAATCGAAAGATCCATCCACGTCGTCTGGGATGTCTTCGCAGACTGGTTGCGCCCAGATCCGGTGCTGCGGCCACAACCGCACTTGGCGGTTTCGAAAGCGTCTGTTCTCGTGCCAGGCCACGTCGATCAAGACCTCGCCTGCTTCGGCATCAGCAACATCGACATAGAGCCTTGAGACCTCATGGCGGGCGACGACGACAGCAGCATCGGCTTGGGCACCCTCGGCGTGAAGCCTCAGACTCATCTTTGCGAGCCCAGAAGCGGAGGCAGTGTCGCGAAACAGCGATAGAGGAAAGGCCCATCGGCCCTGCTCGCCAACGGCTTGCGACGCTTCGGTTCTTTGGAGCAATTCGTGTCCGTGCAACTCCACTGCGATGCTGGTTGGTCGGCCGCAACGCACGAGCAAGGATTCCGCCTCTCCAGACTCGATCTGGTCCAACCCGATCTGCTGGCGGTCTCGGCCCAGGGCAGCCGCGGGCATGTCGCGGTAGCTAGTGGCCCACGACAGCCGCGGGATTGTGACAGTCAAGGGCACACCGTCCGCCAATAGCTCGGTGCTCTCGGAGCCTGGTTCGAACTGGATCCTCACGGAACGGCCGCTGGAGCCGTTGGAGTCAGTCAAGACACAGTCGGCGTCGACCGTCACCTCGACCGTCTCATCAGGGCCGATGACGCGATCAGGCATTGTCACTCGGAGTCCCCGTACCACAGCAATGCGCTCCCGTAGGTCACTCCCCAGCGGGCCGACGATTTCCAGAGTGCCGCAGCAGGAGTCCTCGGTGGGGAGTCTTGGCGCTAGAGAGCGTCCATGAGGCCCACATGGCAGGTCGTAAAGCACGGCTGTCGCTGGCGGGTTGGTGTCGTCATCGCTGCGCCACCGCACCCGCCACGTTGCAGGTGTCGTACCGTCTGGTTCTGCTACGCAGGGCGCTTCGGCGTAAACCGCGCATCCCATCGGTCCACTCACGGCGACGACCGGGTGAGATGTGATCGCCGGGCCCTGCGGCGGCCGCGACACCGGCAGCAGGACGGGTGCTTCCAAGCCAGCGTTCTTGCTACGCAGAACGAGAGCGTCCGTGCCGGAGAGATCAAGGCTGAGCAGCTTCCAGCCGTTCCATGGTTCGCCCCGCGCTGGCAGCTCTTCAGCCAGACGGGCTGATGTTTCATTGCGGCAGAGGACTTCTATGTCCTTGGCGACCAATAGCAGCGTCACATCGCCCCGGATCCGCCGTTGTTCTCGGGCCATTCTGCCGCCCGGCTCAAAGATGTACGCCGCAACGTCTGGATGGCCCTTAAACTGCGCCCCCGTTTCGACGGCGCTCGATCGGAGAGTTACCGTCCATCCTCCCCGGGACGGGGTCAGAGGTACTTCGTGTGCTTCACGTTGTAGTGCTGTGTGACGGCTCGCCGAACTCCCTGAGAGGAGCCACTCTCCTCCGCCCTCTACCGGTGGAAGTGCAACATGCGGGCCGCTGCAGGAGTATCGGTCGATCCGAACGAGTGGGCGTGGGGGCCTACGGTGACGTACACCTCCGCCGATCGACCCGCCGTCGATCAGAGCTTGTAGCAGGTATTCGGGCAGACCGAGTTCCTCGGCTAGCTCAGATGCCAGTTGCCGGGCGTCGTCGAGACCGATTGCGTTGATGTCGAGGACCGCCGCCATCATGCGCTCGACAAGGTCCAGGGCAAATTCGCCTCCGTATGAGAAGAACCGCTGTAGTGGCCGATCGAGCTGTGCTTTGCGTGCTGTGGAGCGCAATACGCCGTCAATGAGCTCAGCCCCGTCCTGCACCCCCTGTCGCATGTCTGCCAAGATGAGTTGCGCAGCGTCGGGGGCGCAACTCGCGGGAATTCCTCCATGAAGAAGGATCGGCGTGACGAACCGCAGCCACCTGCCCGCCTCGGGAGCGTCGCCAAAGTCCTCAAGCCTGAGCTGACGGACAGCTGCCTCGAACGCTTTGCCGACGACGGACTGTTCCTGAGGGCTGGCGTCCTTGAGGCTCTCGATGTTGGGCCAGAAGGTGCCATCGTCGTAGCAGCGGCCGCCCTCAGCTGCCAGAAACACAGCCGTGGCAGCCGGATATTGCTTCAGCCGTCCATAGTCGCCTGTCCTCGTCACCCCGTTGAACACCCACTCCGCCATCTCAAGCGCGCGCCCGCCTGGCGAGAGATCGAGTTCCCCCACGAGACGCTTACCGCGCAACAGTTCTTGCAATCGGCTCTCGGTGTCAATGTGATTCGTTCGGTCCCATCCTGAGTCAGTGTCGTGTTGCGCTCCCTCCCGTTGGAGGCCTGCGATGATCATGGATGACGGGGAGGCCGAAGGCACAGAGTGGAGTGAGATTCGTCGCGCGCTTCAGTACTGACGCACATGAGCCGACAGTACACCGATACGCGACATGTCTTCGAGTCTGTTGTCGCCTAGATCACACGAAGTGCCTATCGTGACGTACAGCCCTTCACCGCATCGTCGAAGATTCACTCGGTCCCGGTACCGAGTGCCGTTAGTCCTTGCCCGCTCCGGCTGGTGGAGGCTCCTTCGGCGTGGCTGGTTCCGCGGGGTTGGTGTTTCTGGGGTGTTGGGCCAGCCAGCTTGAGATGAACGCTTGGGCGGTGGCCGCCGCGGGGAGGGCCAGGAAGGCCCCGACTATGCCCAGCAGCGCGGTGCCCGCGATGACGGAGCCGAAGGCCAAAGCGACATGGATCTCCATGGTGTGGGCCGTGATGCGGGGCGACAGGAGGTAGTTCTCCAGTTGCTGGTAGGCGACGATCACCAGCAGCACGAACAGGCCGGTGCGCGGATCATGCAGCAGCGCCACCAACACCGGCAGCACCCCGGCGATGTAGGCGCCGATTGCCGGGATGAACTGCGACACCACGCCCACCCATATGGCCAGCGCAACCGGTGAGGGAACGTCGAGCAGCACGAAGGCGGTCCAGTGCACCACCGCGGAGATCAGGGCCAGGATCGAGCGCGAATACATGTAGCCGCCGGTCTTGTTCATGGCCAGATCCCAGATCTCGGTCACCACCGCGGCCGGGCGCTCGCTCAGCTGCGACGAGATCATCTGGCGGAGCTTGGGACCCTCAGCCACCAGATAGAAGGTGAACAGGGCCACCGTGAACAGCTGGAATAGCAGCCCGAGCAGCGTGGCGCCGGCGTTGAGCACATCGTCGGCGAAGCGGCTGGCCAGATCCTGGGCCCCGCCACCGGTTAGGAACTCGTCTCGGAGCGCGTCGAACTCCACCTTGATGTCGAAGGTGTCGTCTAGCCAGTCCTCCACATCGTCGATGTAGCCGGGCGCGGTGTCGATCAGGTAGGTGGTCTCGGTGGCGAGTGCTGAGCCGACCAGCGCCGAGAAGCCCGCGGCGAGCAGCGCCACCGCCGCGAACGTGATGGCCGTGGCGACGCCCCGGCGAATGCCCCGCCTCGCCATGATGTTCACGGCCGGCTCCAGGGCGAAGGCGAGGAACAGCGACACGACCAGCACCACCAGCAGCGTCCCCAGAGCCCGTATCACGCCCACCAGATAGAAGGTCGCCAGCCCGCCGAGCCAGAACCAGACGATGGCCCGCTTCACCCATGTCGGCATCGTCGTCGCGCCGTCATCCACCATCGTGACCCTACCGGGCGAGGCCGGCCTCACAGTTGAGCGCGTCCAGTCCCGGCGGGTGAGGCGATAGTTCACTCAGCCGCCGGTGAGGGTTGGGGGGGCCGGATGTGGGTGGTTACACTCTGGGCTTCGCCTCGGGGCTTCCGGGGCGAGTACGAATCGACGTCCGCACAGGCCCTTGCGGGATCGCGGGACACCGTGGGATCGCGGGGAACCGTGCGGCACAACCGAGTCGCCGCTCCGCCGGGCAAGCCCGAGCGGAGCGTTCGCGTGAGCGGCGCTCGCGCCCCGACACATCAGGACGAGGCCATGGCCACCAAGGCGATCGTCGGCACCAAGGTCGGCATGACCCAGGTGTGGGACGACAACAACCAAGTCGTCGGTGTCACCGTTCTGCGCGTCTCGCCCTGCCGTGTGGTGCAGGTCAAGACCAGCGAGCACGACGGCTACAGCGCCATACAGGTCACCTGCGGAATGGTCGACCCGGCCCGGCTCACCCAGCCCGAGGCTGGGCACTTCCAGCGGGCTGGCGTGGCCCCCGGCCCGACCCTGCTCGAGCTGCGCCTCGACGATGTGAGCGACTACTCCGTCGGCCAGGAGATCGGCGTCGACGTGCTCGGCTCCGGCGAGAAGGTAGACGTGACCGCGGTCTCCAAAGGCAAGGGTTTCACCGGCGTCATGAAGCGCCACGGCTTCAAGGGCCAACCCGCCGGCCACGGCGCCCACAAGGTGCACCGCAAGCCGGGAGCGGTCGGCCAGTGCGCCACTCCCTCGAGGGTGTTCAAGGGCAAGAAGCTTCCGGGACGGTCCGGAGCGACCAAGGTGACCACACTCAACCTCGAAGTAGTCAAGGCCGATGCCGACGCCGAGGTGCTGCTGGTCAAGGGGGCGGTGCCCGGCCCCAAGGGCGGAACCGTGGTCGTGCGCAACGCGGTCAAGAGCGGCTGAGCGGTGGGGCCGGTGCAGGTGGTGTCGCCCGAGGGCCGCAAGGTCGGCGAGGTGGACCTCGACGACTCGATCTTCGGAGTGGAGCCCCACATCGGCGTGATGCACCAGGTGGTGACCGCCCAGCTCGCGGCCCGCCGAGCCGGCACCCACAGCACCAAGGGCCGGGCCGAGGTGGCCGGCGGCGGCGCCAAGCCCTGGCGCCAGAAGGGCACCGGCCGGGCCCGCCACGGGTCGATCAGGTCACCGCAATGGCGCGGCGGCGGGGCGGCCCACGGACCCAAGCCCCGCGACTACCGCCAGCGCACCCCCAAGAAGATGAAGCGCCTGGCCCTCGCCTCGGCCCTGTCGGACCGGGCCCGATCCGACAGCGTGATCGTGGTGGACCGCTGGCGCTTCGACGGGCCCCGCACCCGCGACGCGGCCCAGGCCCTCGACGCCATCGGAGCGACGGGAAAGGTGCTGGTGGTGCTGGGCGACGACGACTCCGACGCCCAGAAGAGCTTCCGCAACCTGCCGGTGGTGCACTGCCTGCACTACCGCGAGCTGAACACCTACGACGTGCTCAACAGCGATGTGGTGGTGTTCACCTCCGACACCCTGCCCACCGACAGTGCGGTTCGGGCCGGTGATGGCGATGCGTGATCATCGCGACGTGATCCTGCGGCCCGTGGTGTCGGAGAAGAGCTACTCGCTGCTCGCCGACAACGTGTACACCTTCGTCGTGGCCCCCGAGGCCACCAAGCCCGAGATCCGGGCCGCGATAGAAGCGATCTTCGATGTCGACGTGGTGAAGGTCAACACCCTGCGCCGCAAGGGCAAGCGCCGCCACAACCGCCGCAACAACACCTGGGGTCGGCGGCCCGACACCAAGCGCGCCCTGGTCACTCTGGCCGCGGGCGACTCGATAGATCTGTTCGAGGCCTGATCATGGCGATCCGCAAACGCAAGCCCTCCAGTCCCGGCCGCCGCTTCCAGACCGCGTCGGACTTCTCGGAGATCACCCGCTCGAAGCCCGAGCGCAGCCTGCTGGTGAAGCAGTCGAGCACCGGCGGGCGCAACAACCTCGGGCGCATGACGGCCCGCCACCGCGGCGGCGGCCACAAGCAGCGCTACCGCAAGATCGACTTCATTCGCACCAAGGACAACGTGCCGGCCACCGTGGCCGCCATCGAGTACGACCCGAATCGCACCTGCCGCATCGCCCTGCTGCACTACCACGACGGCGAGAAGCGCTACATCCTGGCCCCCAGGGGCCTGGAGGTGGGCGACCGGCTGATGTCGGGGCCCCGGTCGGAGGTCCGCCCCGGCAACGCGCTGGCGCTGCGCTACATCCCGGTGGGCACTGTGGTGCACAGCGTCGAACTGAAGCCCGGCGGGGGCGGCCGTCTGGGCCGCAGCGCCGGCACCAGCGTGCAGCTGGTGGCCAAGGAGGGCCGGTTCGCCACCCTGCGCCTGCCCAGCACCGAAATGAGGCGGGTGCCGATCGACTGCCGGGCCACCGTCGGCGAGGTCGGCAACTCCGAGCACGAGCTCACCAAGATCGGCAAGGCCGGCCGCAACCGCTGGAAGGGCGTGCGCCCCCAGACCCGGGGCGTGGCCATGAACCCGGTGGACCATCCCCTCGGCGGCGGGGAGGGCAAGTCCTCGGGCGGGCGCCATCCGGTGTCGCCCTGGGGCAAGCCCGAGGGTCGGACCCGGCCCCGGCGCAAGGACTCCGACAAACTGATCGTTCGCCGCCGCCGCCGGCGCGGCACCCGGAGGTAAGAGCCATGCCCCGCAGCCTCAAGAAGGGTCCCTTCGTGGACGACCACCTGCTGCGCAAGATCGACGAGCTCAACGAGCGCAACGAGAAGCGGGTGGTGAAGACGTGGTCGCGCCGCTCCACCATCATCCCCGACATGGTGGGCCACACCCTGGCCGTCCACGACGGCCGCAAGCATGTGCCGGTGTACATCACCGAGTCGATGGTGGGCCACAAGCTGGGCGAGTTCGCACCCACTCGCACGTTCCGGTTCCATGCCGGCCAGGAGCGGGGGGCGCGCCGCTGATGGCCTCGGTCAAGACCAATGAGCGTCCCGGAACCCGGGCCCGAGCCTCCTATGTGCGCAGCTCGGCCTACAAGGCCCGCGAAGTTCTCGACCTCATCCGGGGCAAGAGCTGCGGCGAGGCGCAGGACATCCTGGCCTTCTCCGAGCGCGGTGCGGCCCGGCCCATCGGCAAGGTTCTCGACTCCGCCATCGCCAACGCCGAGCACAACGACGGCCTCGACATCGACGAGTTGTACGTGTCGGCCTGTTACGCGGATGAGGGTCCCACGCTCAAGCGCTGGCGACCCCGCGCCCGGGGCCGGGCCACCCGCATACGCAAGCGCACCTGCCACATCACCGTGATCGTCAGCCGCTACGACCCCGAGATGCTCGAGCAGGTGCGAGCCCGGCAGTCGCAGCGCGGCATGGCCGCGGCCGAGGCCCGCCGCCGGCGGGTGGCGCGGTCGCGGGCCACAGCCCAGCCGGAGGCGGCAACCGACGAGCCGGCCGAGTCAGCCGAGGCCGATGCGGAAGCCGATGTAGCGGCCCAGGCTGCCGCCGTGGTCGAGGCCACAGAGGCCGCCATGGCCACAGAGTCCGACGCCGACGAAGCGGGCGGCGCTGATGAGACTGTGGCCGAAGGGTCCGGTGAGGCCGCAGAGTCCAGTGCTGACGACACAGACGAAGGTGAACAGCTCGCGGCCGAAGGGTCCGGCGAGGCTGAAGAGTCCGACAAGGCTGACGGGAGCGGCTGATGGGTCAGAAGGTCAACCCCTACGGGTTCCGCCTGGGAGTTACCACCGAGTGGAAGAGCCGCTGGTTCGCCGACCGCAAGGAGTACGCCGACAACGTCATCGAGGACTGGAAGATCCGCGACTTCCTGATGACCGAGCTGCCCCACGCCGCCATCAGCCGGGTGGAGGTGGAGCGCACCCGCGACCGTCTGCGGGTCGACGTGCACACGGCCCGTCCCGGCATCGTGATCGGCCGGCGGGGCGCCGAGGCCGACCGGCTGCGGGCCGGCCTCACCGACATCAGCGGCAACCCCCGGGTGCAGCTCAACATCCAGGAGATCAAGCAGCCCGAGCTCGACGCCGCCCTCATCGCCCAGGGCGTGGCCGACCAGCTCACCGGCCGGGTCGCCTTCCGCCGGGCCATGAAGCGGGCGGTGCAGAACGCCCAGCGGGCCGGCGCGCTGGGAATCCGGGTGCAGTGCTCGGGTCGGCTCGGCGGCTCGGAGATGGCCCGCACCGAGTGGTACCGCGAGGGGCGGGTGCCGCTGCACACCCTGCGGGCCGACGTGGACTACGGCTTCCGCGAGGCTCGCACCACCTACGGCCGCATCGGCGTGAAGGTGTGGCTCTACAAGGGCGACATCCTGCCCTACAAGACGCTCTCGGAGGACAAGGCCTCCAAGGAGGCGGCCATGGCCGCGGGCGAGACCTCCGGGCCCGGGGCCACGCCCCGCAAGATCGTGTCGTCCTCCGCGGCCCGGCGCCGCGAGTTCAGCGACGAGATGGTCGACGAGGAGCCCGCTCCGCTGATCGGCGAGGCCGACCCCGAGTTCGAGAAGCTGCTCGACGAGGAGGCCGCCATCGAGGCCTCCACCCGCGAGCACCACGAGACGCCGCACTTCCGCCCCGGCGACGACTGAGGCAGAGAGCGAGATCGAGTCATGTTGATGCCGCGCAAGGTTGCCCATCGCAAGCACCACCGGGGACGCACCAAGGGTGTGGCCAAGGGCCGCACCGAGGTCGCCCACGGCGATTTCGGCATCCAGGCCCTGGAGCCGGGCTGGCTCACGTCGCGCCAGATCGAGGCGGCCCGGGTGGCCATGACTCGCCACATCAAGCGGGGCGGCAAGGTGTGGATCAACGTCTTCCCCGACAAGCCGGTCACCCAGAAGCCGGCCGAGACCCGGATGGGCTCGGGCAAGGGCAACCCCGAGCACTGGGTGGCGGTGGTCCGACCGGGCCGCGTGCTGTTCGAGCTGTCGTACCACGACGAGACCATCGCCCGCGGCGCCATCGACCGGGCCATCCAGAAGCTTCCGATGAAGGCCCGCTTCGTGGCCCGCGAGGAGGGGTTCTAGTGGCCCGCGCCAAGGCTCTGGTCGATCTCGGCGACACCGATTTGGTTGAGCGCGTGTCGGAGGCGAAAGAGGAGCTGTTCAACCTGCGCTTCCAGTTCGCCACCGGCCAGCTCGACAACCCGGCCCGCCTCAGGCAGGTGCGCCGCGACATTGCCCGCCTGCTCACCGAGCTGCGGGCCCGCGAGATAGCGGCCGCGGAGGCGGAGCCGGCCCCAGAGGCCGAGCGGATAGGGAGCAATCGATGAGCATCATCACGAGGCGCGGAGCGAGGCCGTGGGCTGTGACGCTGTGGTTTGGGCGGCCCGTGAGCGCAGCGAACAAGAGCGGGAATGGCACCGCTGCGACGCGATGGGCTTGCGTCCATTCGGGCTTGCTCTTATCCGAGGGGAGATGACGATGTCTGAGGGCTCAGAGCCGCGGAGCAACCGCCGCAAGGTGCGCGAGGGCGTGGTGGTCTCCGACCGCATGGACAAGACCGCCATCGTCGAGGCCACCGAGAGGGTCCGCCACCCCCGCTACGACAAGACGGTGCAGCGCGCCACCCGCCTGGCCGTCCACGACGCCGACAACGAACTCGGCGTGGGCGACCTCGTGCGGGTGGCCGAGACCAGGCCGCGGTCGAAGACCAAGCGCTGGCGCCTGGTGGAGATCGTGGAGCGGGCCAAGTGATCCAGCCGAGAACGTCTTCTTTGGAGCGCCGCCGATGATCCAGCAGGAGTCCCGGCTGCGGGTGGCCGACAACTCCGGCGCCAAAGAGGTGCTGTGCATCAAGGTGCTCGGCGGCTCCCGGCGCCGCTATGCCTCGGTGGGCGACGTGTTCGTGGCCACCGTCAAGGACGCCATCCCCGGCGCTCAGGTCCGCAAGGGCGACCTGGTCCGCTGCGTGGTGGTGCGCACCCGCAAGGAGAAGCGGCGCGGCGACGGCAGCTATATCCGCTTCGATGAGAACGCCGCGGTCCTGATCAACGAGCAGGACCAGCCCCGGGGCACCCGCATCTTCGGTCCGGTGGGCCGAGAGCTGCGCGACAAGCAGTTCATGCGCATCGTCTCGCTGGCGCCGGAGGTGCTGTGATGGCCGGACGCGCCAAGGGCAACCGCCGCTCCAAGATCATCAAGGGCGACCGGGTGGTGGTGCTGTCGGGCAAGGACGCCGGGGTCGAGGGCACCGTGGAGCGGATCATTCCCGCGTCGGGCAAGGTGATCGTGGAGGGCGTCAACATGGCCAAGCGGCACCAGGCCCCCACCCGCAACGTCCAGCAGGGGGGCATCATCGACAAGGCCATGCCCATCGACGCCTCCAACGTCGCCCTGATCAGCCCGACCGACGGCAAGCCGACCCGGGCTGGCTACCGGTTCACGCCCGACGGCGCCAAGGTCCGCATCTGCCGCCGCACGGGGGCCGACCTGTGAGCACCGCAACCGACTACCGGCCCCGGCTGCGCACCGCGTTCGAGACCGAGATCAAGCCCGCGCTGGTCGAGCAGCTGGAGCTGTCCAACGTGATGATGGCGCCCAAGCTCACCAAGATCGTGGTCAACATGGGCGTCGGCGGGGCCATCACCTCGGCCAAGCTGCTGGAGGGCGCACTGGCCGACCTAGCGGTGATCTCGGGCCAGAAGCCGGTCATCACCCGGGCCAAGCGCTCGCTGGCCAGCTTCAAGCTGCGGGCCGGCATGGCCATCGGGTGCAAGGTCACCCTGCGCGGCGACCGCATGTACGAGTTCTTCGACCGGCTCATCACGCTGGCCATCCCCCGCATCCGCGACTTCCGCGGGCTGCCGTTGCGGTCCTTCGACGGCAGCGGCAACTACACGTTCGGAATCACCGAGCAGCTCATCTTCCCGGAGATCGACTACGACTCGGTCGACGCCACCCGGGGGATGGACATCACGATCGTCACCACAGCCAAGTCGGACACCGAGGGCCGGGCGCTACTAGAGGCGTTCGGGTTTCCGTTCCGCCGAGAGGGGCAATAGAGCGATGGCCAAGAAGGCTCTGAGGGAGAAGCAGCAGCGCACCCCCAAGTTCAAGGTGCGGGCCTACACGCGGTGCCGCGTGTGCGGCCGTCCCCGCTCGGTGTACAGGAAGTTCAGCCTGTGTCGCATCTGCCTGCGCGACCTGGCCCACGCCGGGGAGCTTCCCGGCGTGAAGAAGGCGAGCTGGTGACGAGGTGACACAGCAATGACGATGACCGATCCGATCGCAGACATGCTGACCCGCATCCGCAACGCCAACGTGGCCATGCACGACGAGGTCTCGATGCCGTCGTCGAAGCGCAAGCTGGCCCTGGCCGAGGTGCTTCAGCGGGAGGGCTACATCGCGTCCTTCGCCGAGAGCGACAACGCGCCCCGGCCGGGCAAGACCCTCACCATCGAGATGAAGTACTCGCCCGAGCGCGACCGCGTCATCCGGGGGCTGCGGCGCATCTCCAAGCCGGGCCTGCGCATCTACCGCAAGCGCGACCAGATTCCCCGGGTGCAGGGCGGGCTCGGGGTGGCGGTGGTGTCCACCAACAAGGGTCTGATGAGCGACCGAGAGGCGAGGAGAAACCGCATGGGCGGCGAGATCCTCTGCTACGTGTGGTGACATGAGTCGCGTAGGGAACTCTCCGATCGCCGTGCCCAGTGGCGTGGACGTGGCCGTGGAGGGCCGCACCGTGGTGGTGACCGGCGCCAGGGGCACGCTGCGCCGGGACCTGCCCGGCGACATCAGCGTGCGGGCCGACGACGGCGTTCTGCTCGTCGAGCGCGGCGACGACAGCGCTCAGAGCCGGTCGCTGCACGGACTCACCCGGAGCCTGGTGCAGAACATGGTGACCGGGGTGAGCGAGGGCTTCAGCAAGGAGCTGCGCATCCAGGGCGTGGGCTACCGGGTGGCCGAGTCCACCCCGACGTCGCTGGAGCTGGCGCTGGGCTTCAGCCACACCGTGCAGATCACGGCGCCCGACGGCGTGGAGTTCGAGGTGCCCCAGCGCACCCAGATCCTCGTCAAGGGCATCGACAAGCAGCTCGTGGGCCAGGTGGCGGCCGACATCAGGAAGTGGCGCCCGCCCGAGCCTTACAAGGGCAAGGGGATCCGCTACGCCGACGAGCGGGTCAAGCGCAAGGCCGGCAAGGCCGCGAAGTAGTGGTCCAGGCAGTTCAGGTTCCGCAGCGATGACCGAAAGCGACGGTTGGTAGTCATGGTCGATCAGGCCCGCAAGCGCCGGGAGGGACGCATCCGCCGCCACCGGCGCGTCCGCAAGAAGGTGCAGGGGACGGCCCAGCGGCCGCGGCTGTCGGTGTTCCGCTCGAGCCGCCACATCTCGGTCCAGCTCATCGACGACCTCGGCGGCGTCACCGTGGCGTCGGCCTCGACCCTGGAGGCGGACCTGCGCTCGGCGCCGGGAGGCAACGTGGCCGCGGCCCGAGCCGTGGGCGCGCTGATCGCGCAGCGGGCCCTCGATGCGGGGATCACCGCCGCGGTGTTCGACCGGGGCGGCTACAAGTACCACGGCAGGGTGGCCGAGCTGGCCAACGCCGCTCGCGCGGCTGGATTGGAGTTCTGAGGATGAGTGGGAAGCTCTCAGTGGCAGGATTGGTGCTGCAATGAGTGACGAGCGCACGAGTGGTCCGCCGCTGCGGGAGTCGCGGGTGATCAACATCAACCGGGTGGCCAAGGTGGTCAAGGGCGGGCGCCGGTTCTCGTTCACCGCCCTGGTGGTGATCGGCGACGGCGCGGGCCGGGTCGGTCTCGGCTACGGCAAGGCCAAGGAGGTGCCCCTGGCCATCCAGAAGGGCACCGAGGAGGCCAGGCGCAACGTCTTCGAGGTGCCGATGGCGGGCAGCACCATCATGCACCCGGTGATCGGCACCACCGGCGCGGGGCGGGTGCTGCTCAAGCCGGCCGCTCCCGGCACCGGCGTGATCGCCGGCGGCGCGGCCCGGGCCATTCTTGAGGAGGCCGGCATCGGCGACGTGCTGTGCAAGTCGCTGGGCTCGCCCAACCACATCAACGTCGCCCGAGCCACCATCAGCGGGCTGCAGGGGCTGCGCCGCCCCGACGAGGTGGCCCGTCTGCGGGGCCTTCCCCCCGACGACTTCCTGCCCAAGGGTCTGTGGGACGCATACCAGACCACCCGCATCGACCGGGCCGCGGCGGCCCAGCGGGTGGCCGAGGCGGAGGACGAGTGATGGCTGCGTCGATCAGGGTGACCCAGGTCCGCTCCGCCATCGGGACCAAGCCCAAGCAGCGGGGTACGCTTCGGGCCCTCGGCTTGGGACGGATCGGCCGCAGCAACACCCTGCCCGACCGCCCCGAGATCCGCGGCATGATCCAACGGGTTCCGCACCTGGTTTCGGTTGAGGAGATGGACCGATGACCGAGCAGACGAAGCTCCACGATCTGCGGTCCGCGCCGGGGTCGCGCCGGCGGCGCAAGCGGGTGGCCCGGGGCATCGCCGGCCGCGGCGGCAAGACCGCGGGCCGCGGCATGAAGGGTCAGAAGGCCCGCAGCAAGGTGCCCGTCGGCTTCGAGGGCGGCCAGATGCCGCTGCTGCGCCGCGTCCCCAAGTGGCGGGGGTTCACCAACCCGTTCCGGGTGGAGTACCAGCCCATCAACCTCGACACCATCTCCGAGACCGGCCTCGACGAGGTGTCGCCCGACACGCTGCGCGAGCGGGGCCTCGTCTCCAAGAAGGCGCTGGTGAAGGTGCTGGGCCGAGGCGAGCTCAACCGGGCGGTGCAGGTGAAGGCCCACGCCGTGTCGGCCGCCGCGGCCGAGGCCATCGCCGCCGCGGGCGGCAGCGTCGAGATCATCCCCAAGCCATGGGGCGACCGCCGGCCGCCCCACGGCAGCTACAACCAGCACACCAACCGCTAGAGGCCGCCCCATGAGGATCGCCGCGCCGTTGCCGAAATCCGGGAGGCCAGCATGCTGAACCGCGTGCTCAACATGTTCCGCATCCCGGATCTGCGCAACAAGATCCTCTTCACGCTGTTCATCCTGGGCATCTACCGGCTCGGCGCCTTCATCCCCGCCCCCTACGTGGACACCGACGCGGTGCAGCTGCTGCGCGACCAGGCCAACACCTCGGGCGGGATCCTCGGGTTCGTGCAGCTGTTCTCGGGCGGCGCGCTCACCCAGTTCGCCATCTTCGCGCTGGGGATCATGCCCTACATCACCGCCTCGATCATCATGCAGATCCTGGGGGTGGTGATCCCTCGCATCGAGCAGTGGCAGCAGCAGGGCGCGGTGGGCCAGCGCAAGATCACCCAGTGGACCCGCTATCTCACCGTCGGCATCGCCCTGCTGCAGTCGACCAGCTTCGCCTTCTTGTTCCACAGCGGCGCGCTGGTGGGCGGGATCGACCTGCTGCCCAACTTCACGGTGTGGGCCGTGTTCGTGGTGGTGTTGACGCTCACCACCGGCACCGCCCTGCTGATGTGGATGGGGGAGCTGATCACCCAGCGTGGCATCGGCAACGGCATGTCGCTGCTGATCTTCACCAGCGTGGTGTCGACCCTGCCGGCCCAGCTCACCGCGGTCCACGCCAACAACGGGGTGGACGCCCTGATCGGCTTCATCGTGGTGGCGGTGACCCTGCTGGTGTGCATCGTGTTCGTGGAGCAGGGCCAGCGCCGCATTCCGGTGCAGTTCGCCAAGCGGGTGGTGGGACGGCGCATGTACGGCGGCCAGAGCACCTACATCCCGCTCAAGGTCAACCAGTCGGGCGTGATCCCGATCATCTTCGCCAGCTCTGTGCTGTACCTGCCCACGCTGATCGGCGCGGCCATGCCCGACGGCGGCATCGGCGGGGCGATCCGGGACTTCGTCAACGATCACCTCACCTACCCGACCAGCCCGGTGTACCTGGTCACCTTCGGCTTGATGATCATCGGGTTCGCCTACTTCTACACCGCCATCACCTTCGACCCGGTGAAGCAGGCCGACACCATCCGCAAGCAGGGCGGCTTCATTCCGGGGATCCGCCCCGGAATCCAGACCGAGCGCTACCTGGCCAAGATCCTGTCGCGCATCACCCTTCCGGGCTCGCTGTTCATTGCCGCGGTGGCGCTGGTTCCGTCCATCCTCTATGTGGTGTTCCTCGACAGCGACCTGAGCGCGGGCCTCGGCGGCGGGGCCAGCGGGCTGCTGTACGGGGGCATCTCGCTGCTGATCGCCACCGGCGTGGCCCTCGAGACCATGAAGCAGATCGACAGCCAGCTCATGATGAGAAACTACGAAGGCTTCCTGAAGTAATTCTCGATGGCTGCTTTGCGCATGGTGATCCTGGGCCGGCAGGGCTCGGGGAAGGGAACCCAGTCGGAGCGCCTCACCGCCCGGTTCGGGTGCGTGCACCTTTCCACCGGCGACGCCCTGCGGGCCGCGGTGGCAGCGGGCACCGAGCTGGGCCGGCAGGCCAAATCCATCATGGACTCGGGCCGGCTGGTGGGCGACGACATCATGAACGGGATCGTGCGGGATCGCCTCGGCCGCGACGACGTTGCCGAGTCGGGGGTGCTGCTCGACGGCTACCCCCGCACTGCCGATCAGGCCGACGCGCTGGAGGCAGTGCTGGGCGAGCTGGGCCACCGCCTCGATGTGGCCTTGAACATCGACGTTCCCATCGCCGAGGTCACGGCCCGGATGCTGGGGCGGGGCCGCTCCGACGACACCGCCGAGGCCATCGGGCGCCGCTTGGAGCTCTACGAGGAGCAGACCGCGCCGCTGCTCGACTGGTTCGAGGGGCGCGGGCTGCTGGCTGCCGTAGACGGCGTCGGCTCGCCCGACGAGGTCTTCGAGCGGGTGGTGGCCGCCATCGAGCACACCCGTGGCTGATCTGCCCACTGCGTCCGATGTGGCGGGTTGGATGGCCTCTCGGGTGCGGGTAGCGTTGCCGTTTGGCCTTGGGCCGGTGCTGACGCGCGCCGACCGGGGCTCATCCCGCAGGAGGACAAACACTGCCGAAACCGAAAGAGGATGCGATCGTATTGGAGGGAACCGTCACGGAGTCCCTCCCCAACGCCATGTTCCGCGTGGAGCTCGAGAACGGGCACTTCGTGTTGGCCCACATCTCGGGAAAAATGCGGATGCACTACATCCGGATACTGCCCGGGGATCGCGTCCAGGTCGAGGTGACGCCGTACGACCTCCAGCGGGGCCGAATCACCTATCGCTACAAGTGAGCATCAACTGCCGATGAAGGTCCGACCCAGCGTCAAGAAGATCTGCGACCGCTGCAAGGTCATCCGTCGGCGCGGGCGCGTCATGGTGATCTGTGACAACGCTCGCCACAAGCAAAGGCAGGGCTGAGATGGTCCTCGTCCCGCATTCGAGAGGCACCGCTGAGATGGTCGGCACGATCGTCGTCCTCTCATTCGAGGGCCAGCGCTGATGGCCCGCATCTCCGGCGTCGACATTCCCCGCGAGAAGCGGGTGGAGGTGTCGCTCACCTACATATTCGGGATCGGGCGCAGCACCGCCCAGCAGATCTGCGAGGCCTCCGAGATCAACCCCAACACCAGGGTCCGCAACCTCACCGACGACGAGGTGGCCAGGCTGCGGGGCTTCATCGACAGCAACGTGCGGGTGGAGGGCGACCTGCGGCGCGAGGTGTCCCAAGACATCAAGCGCAAGATGGAGATCGGCTGCTACCAGGGCTTGCGCCACCGCCGCGGCCTGCCCGTTCGGGGTCAGAGGACCCACACCAACGCCCGCACCCGCAAAGGCCCCAAGCGCACCGTGGCCGGCAAGAAGAAGGTCAAGAAGTAGGTCGGCGGGCGAGGCAGTGAAGGCGGAGAAGTAGGCAATGGCGAAACCATCCTCGGACAAGCGGCGCACCCGCAAGCGCGAGCGCAAGAACGTGACCCACGGCGTGGCCCACATCAAGAGCTCGTTCAACAACACGGTCATCACCATCACCGACCTCCAGGGCAACGTGGTCTCGTGGGCCTCGGCGGGCAACGTCGGCTTCAAGGGCTCGCGCAAGTCCACCCCGTTCGCGGCCCAGATGGCGGCCGAGCAGGCTGCCCGCAAGGCGATGGAGCACGGCCTGCGCAAGGTCGACGTGCAGGTCAAGGGGCCCGGGTCGGGCCGCGAGACCGCCATCCGGTCGATCCAGAACATCGGCATCGACGTGACCGGCATCACCGACGTCACGCCGGTTCCCCACAACGGCTGTCGCCAGCCCAAGCGCAGAAGGGTCTGAAGTGTCGCGCTATACGGGGCCGAAGGCTACGGGAGGCTGAAGTGTCGCGTTACACGGGGCCGAAGGCGCGGGTGTCGCGCCGGCTCAACACCAACATCTGGGGCACCAAGGGCGAGGCGCTCGCCCTCGACCGTCGGCCCTACCCGCCCGGTGACCGGGGCCGGTCGCGGCGGCGCAGCACCGCGTCGGAGTTCCTGGTGCAGATGCAGGAGAAGCAGAAGGCCCGCCACACCTACGGGCTGACCGAGCGCCAGTTCCGCAACCTGTTCGCCGAGGCCAGCCGCCGCCAGGGCGTGACCGGCGAGAACATGCTGCGGTTCCTGGAGCTGCGCCTCGACAACTTCGTCTACCGCATGGGCTGGGGCGCCACCCGTCCCCAGGCCCGCCAGTTGGTCAACCACGGCCACCTCAACGTGAACGGGTCCCGGGTGACGATCCCCAGCTACCGGCTGCGCAAGGGCGACGTGGTCGAATTGCGAGACAAGATCCGCAACTCGGCCACCCTCCAGTGGAACGTCGACGTGCTCGACCGCACCCCGCCCGCGTGGATCGATCCCGGCGCCGACAGCTTCACCTCCACGGTGCGCGAGCTGCCCATGCGGGAGCAGATCGACGTGCCGATCCGTGAGCAGCTCATCGTCGAGCTGTACTCCAAGTAGCCCGTCCCCCGGCGGCATCGAGTCGTCGAAACCTATTGACGCAACAGAGTCGAGGAGTCCCCATGCTTGTCATGCAGCGTCCGACCGTCGAAGTGCTCGAGCCGGCCGATGGCAATCGGCAGCGGTTCGCGATCGGTCCGCTCGAGCCCGGCTTCGGCCATACGCTCGGCAACTCGCTGCGGCGCACGCTGCTGTCGTCCATTCCGGGCGCGGCCGTCACCCAGGTCCGCTTCGACGGCGCCCTGCACGAGTTCGCCACTATTGCGGGCGTGGCCGAGGACGTCACCGACATCATCTTGAACCTCAAGGATCTGGTGCTGGTGGTGAAGAGCGAGGAGCCGGTCACGCTGCGGCTCGACGCACGCGGCCCCGCCGACGTCACCGCCGGCGATATCGGACGCCATTCCGATGTGGAGATCCTCAACCCGGAGGCGCCGATCGCCACGCTGAACAAGTCCGGCCGGCTGTCCCTCGACATCACCGTGGCCCGGGGCCGCGGCTATGTGTCGGCCGAGGAGAACAAGGAGCTGGCCGCGGCCATCGGCGTGATTCCCGTCGATTCGATCTATTCGCCGGTGCGCCGGGTCGCCTTCAGCGTGGAGGACACCCGGGTGGAGCAGTCCACCGACTACGACCAGCTCATGCTCGACGTGGAGACCGACGGTTCGATCTCCCCGACCGACGCGGTGGCCTCGGCCGGGGCCACGCTGCGCAGCCTGATCCAGATGATCGAGGAGATGAGCGACGAGCCCCGGGGCCTGGAGCTGGGCGAGATCATGTCGTTGACCCAGGCCGACGCCGAGGCCGAGCTCATGGTGGACGACCTCGAGCTCACCGAGCGCCCCCGCAACTGCCTCAAGCGGGCCCAGATCAACACGGTCAACGAGTTGCTGGACAAGACCCGCGACGATCTGATGGCCATCACCAACTTCGGCGACAAGAGCCTCGACGAGGTAGTGGCCAAGCTCGACGAGTTGGGCCTTTCGCTGCGGGGAGCGGCGGACTAGTGCCGGCCCGAGGCCTCACCGACCTGTCCAGGGGCCGCGGCTCGCTGGCGCGGCCCCTGCGGGGTGGAGGCTGACATGCCCGCCCGTCCCCGCAAGGGTGCCCGCTTCGGGGGCAGCAGCCGCCATCAGAAGCTGATGATGGCCAACCTGGTGGCGTCGCTGATCGCGGCCGAGGGCATCACCACCACCGAGGCCAAGGCCAAGGCGGTGCGCCCCATCGCCGAGAAGATGATCACCAAGGCCCGCCGCGGCGGCGTTCACAACCACCGGCAGGTGGTGCGGTTCCTGGGCGACCGGGAGATGGCGTCCAAGCTCTTCGACGACATCGGCCCCCGCTACGTCGACCGCCCCGGCGGCTACACCCGCATCGTCAAGCTCGGCCCCCGCCAAGGTGACAACGCCCCCATGGCCCGAATAGAACTCGTCTGAGACACTTCACCACAGGGGGTCCGGCATGTATGGGGAGCCTCTGATTGTCCGGTAGCGGCGAGCTGGTCGGGGTGGTCCGCATGCGGATGACCGTGGCCTACGACGGCTCGCACTATCACGGCTTCGCCCGCAACGAGGGGGTGCCCACCGTGGCCGGGGCCCTGGGCGACGCCCTCGGCCGGGTGCTGGGCCATCCGGTTGATCTGGTGTGCGCGGGCCGCACCGACCGGGGCGTGCACGCCCGGGCCCAGGTGGTCTCCTTCGACGCCGACGTGGAGCGGGCCGACCCGGTCCGGCTGGTGCGGGCCGTCAACCGCATGTGCGGCCCCCACATTGCAGCCTCGAGGGCCAGCGTGGCCGCCGCCGATTTCGACGCTCGGCACTCGTGTACCGGCCGGGTGTACCGGTATCGGATCCTGAACTCGCCCGTACCCAATCCGCTGGCGGGCGGCCTGTGCTGGCATGTGGAGCACCCGCTGGATCTGCGGGCCATGCGCACCGCGGCCGACCGGCTGCTGGGCGACCACGACTTCAGCTCGTTCTGCCGCCGCAATCCGTCGCATCCCGACCAGTCGATGGTGCGAACCGTGCGGCGGGCGGTGTGGTGGATCGAGGGGGATGTGACGGTGTTCGAGATCGAGGCCAGCTCGTTCTGCCACCAGATGGTGCGCTCGCTGGTGGCCCTGCTGGTGTCGGTGGGCCGGGGCCGCCACAAGCCGTCGGACGTGGGCAAGATCATCGCAGCCCGAGATCGCAGCGCAGCCCCCAGCCCAGCCCCACCCCAAGGCCTGGTCCTATGGACCGCCCTCTACGAATAGCCAGCAGCCCCTTCGCGCAGCGTCGGCCGCGTGCTCTCCATATGACACTTTGAGGGGATTTCGTATGACACTTTGGGGAGGATCTGGGCAACAGGACGGGGGGTGTGTCGGTGGATTGTTGTTTGTTGGGGGTGGGCCTAGCCTGAGGGGCCGGTCTGGGCGGTCGCTTGGACCCGTGGGGCTGTCTTCAGTCCGACCACGAACCGACGGGAGCGAATGTGGCGACCTACAGCCCCAAGGCCTCTGAGATCGAGCGCAGCTGGCACCTCGTCGACGCCGAGGGCATGGTGCTCGGGAGGCTCGCCACCGAGGTCGCGACCCTGCTGCGGGGCAAGCACAAGCCCACCTTCGCTCCCCATATCGACACCGGCGACCATGTGGTGATCGTCAACGCCGACAAGGTGGTGCTCACCGCGGGCAAGGCCGACTCGAAGCGGGTCTACCGCCACTCCGGCTACCCCGGCGGCCTGCGCACCGAGACCTACGGCGCCAAGCTGGCCCGCCGCCCCGACGAGGCCCTGCGCGACACCATCCGGAGCATGCTGCCCAAGACGAGGCTGGGTCGGGCCCAGATCAGCAAGCTGAAGGTCTACGCCGGTCCCACCCACCCCCATGCCGCCCAGAAGCCCCAGCCCTACGCCGTCGAGCACGCCCGGGCCCGATGAGCCGCCTTCCGATGATCGAGGTGAGGTCACAATGACTGCTCCGCTCGTGCAAGCAACCGGACGCCGCAAGCGGTCCGTGGCCCGGGTTCGGCTGCGGACCGGCGCCGGAGTCGTCACCATCAACGGCCGCACCGCCGAGGAGTACTTTCCGTCGCGGGCCCACCAGACGCAGATCATCGAGCCCCTCACCGCCACCGCCACCGAGGGCCGCTACGACGTGGAGGCCACCATCCACGGCGGTGGCCCCAGCGGGCAGGCCGGAGCGCTGCGCCTGGGCATCTCCCGAGGGTTGGTCGAAGTGGAGCCCGAGCTGCGCGACACGCTCAAGAAGGGCGGGTACCTCACTCGCGACCCCCGCAAGAAGGAAGCGAAGAAGTACGGCCTCAAGAAGGCACGCAAGGCGCCGCAGTACAGCAAGCGCTGACCGCAGCGCCCCCGACGGCGCATCCGGCGGCAGGCTCGGCAGGCGCGCGGACTGCGGGCAAAGCATGACCCTGGCCTTCGGCACCGACGGGGTGCGCGGCGACACCCGCGGGCCGCTGACCGAGCATTTGGTAGCCGCGCTGGGCGAGGCCGCGGGCGATGTCTTGGGTGCCGAGCGGTTCGCGGTCGGGCGCGACACCAGGGTCTCCGGGCCACGTCTGGTGGAGGCTCTGAGCCGGGGGGTGGAGCGGGCCGGAGGGTCGGCGGTCGACTTGGGGGTGGTTCCCACTCCGGCGGTGGCCCGCTGGTGCCAGGACGAGCAGGTTGCCGGGGCGGTGGTATCGGCATCGCACAACCCATGGCACGACAATGGCGTGAAGCTGTTCGCGCCCGGGGGCCGCAAGCTGAGCGACGAGGTCCAGCACGCAGTGGAGCGGCGCTATCGCGAGCTGCTCGAAGGCCTGCCCAGCGGCGCGGCAGTCGGCGCGAGAGACGCTCTCGACCTGGCCGAGCCCGGAGGCTGCGACGCGGGACGCGCCCCTGGAAGCGGCCCGACGGTTGCGGCTGGGGACCAGAATCACCGCTTCCGGCTCAGCTCGGCTGCGGCAGACGTCGAGGCGGGGGAACTGGCACACCGTCGCCATGTCCAAGCGGTGGCCGCGAGCATTGAGGGACGCGGCCTGGCTGGGCTGCACATCGTGGTCGACGCGGCCAACGGCGCGGCGTGCCGCGGCGCGCCCGAGTGCCTGCGCGGCCTGGGTGCCGACGTTGAGGCGATCCACGCCGATCCCGACGGCCACAACATCAACGATGGCTGCGGGTCGCTGCACCCCGAGAGCCTGCAAGCCGCGGTGGTGGCCTCCGGCGCCGACGCCGGTCTCGCCTTCGACGGTGACGCCGACCGGGTGCTGGCCGTCGACGGCTGCGGCGACTTGGTGGACGGCGACCAGATCCTCGCGGTGTGCGCCATCGACCGCGCTTCGCGGGGCCGGCTCAGCGGGGACGCGGTGGTGGTCACCGTCATGGCCAACCTCGGGCTGCGCCGGGCCATGGCCGGCCGCGGCATTGGGGTGGTTGAGACACCGGTGGGCGACCGGCATGTGCTCGTTGAGCTGGAGGAGCAGGGCTTGGTGCTCGGCGGCGAGCAGTCCGGCCATCTGATCTTCCGCGACCTGGCCACCACCGGCGATGGGCTGCTCACCGCGGTGCAGTTGCTGGATGCGGTCAAGCGCTCCGGGCAGAGCCTGCTCGACCTCACCGCCGCGGCGATGACTCGCATGCCCCAGATTCTGGTGGGGGTGCCGCTGCCGGCCGGCGCCCGGTCCGCTGACCTCGACGCAGCCCTCGGCCCGATCGCGGCCGACGCCGCGGCCCGCCTCGGCGACTCGGGCCGGGTGCTGGTGCGCCCGTCGGGCACCGAGCCGCTGGTGCGGGTGATGGTGGAGGCAACCGACCACAACACGGCCAGAGCCGAAGCCGAGCAGGTCGCAGCTCGCGTCGGCGAAGCGATGTTGTCGCGATGAAGTCTCCTGTTGGGGCCCGACGCGGTGCTTGGGCATGCGCCCAGGTTGCCGAAGGGGTGTCGTGGCGATGAAGTCTCGGGAGGGGCATGCGGTGAGGGTTCTGGCCTGATGTGCGGGATAGTCGCCATCGTGCGCCGCCCCTCGACGCGGCCGATCCCCGATGCTGCCGCGGTCGTCGGCATGGTTGAGGCGGCCTCTGTCGCCCTCGCCGGACCGGCCGCTTCCGCCCCCGAACTCTCGACCGCAGCCGAGCAGCTTCAGGCCGCCAACGAGCTGCTGGGAGGGGTCGCCGGGCTGCGACTCCTGCTCGGTTCGCCCGAGACGGCCGACACGCTCGCGACCCTCATCGACGAGGCAACGGCCTCGGTGGCCGCCCTCGACGCCCGACTTGACGCCGATCCATCGCTCGACCCGGCCGAACTGGAGCACCTCAACGAGCCGTTGGTGCGAATCCGCGACGGCTTGTGGGCGCTCGGACGCGACCGGCTGGGCGCGGCTCGCGCCGTCTCGAAGTTCTTGGCCGAGGCTCGGCTGACCGCCGACTCGGCGCCGGCCGCGGTGGAGGCCTACCTGTCCATCCATCAGGCCGTCGGTGCCTTGGACCGGCTCGAGGTGCGCGGACGCGATTCCGCCGGGCTGCATCTGCTGATCAGCGGCCACGGACTCGACCGCGACGATCCCGCAGTGGCCGCGGCCATCGACAGACGCGGCCACGACCCGTCGTTCGGCGCCGGCTCGGTGCGCCTCGTGGATGGCGTTCTCAGCATCGTGTACAAGACGGCGGCCGAGATAGGCGAGCTGGGCGACAACACCGCCGCGTTGCGGGCCGCGGTCGCCTCCGACCGGCTGCTGGCCGCGGCGCTCGCCTCCCCTGACGCCCGCGTGCTGGTGCTGGCCCACACCCGTTGGGCCTCTGTCGGCATCATCTCCGAGGCGAACGCCCATCCGCTCAACAGCGATGTGCTCGGCGAGGATCCGCCCTACGTGGTCGGCGCTGTCAACGGCGACGTGGACAACTACGCCGAGCTGCTCGCCTCGGCCGGGATCCGGGTGCCGCCCGCCATCACCACCGACTCCAAGACCGTGCCCGCGCTGATGGGCCGCCGCCTGGCCGCCGGCCTGCCGCCTGCTGAGGCGTTCCGGCGAACCGTGGCCGAGTGCGAGGGCTCGGTGGCGGTGGCCGTCTGCACCGCAGGCTCGCCCGACCGCCTGCAGCTGGCGCTGCGGGGCAGCGGCCAGGCCCTCTACGTCGGGCTCGCCGACGACACGTTCATCGTGGCCAGCGAGCCCTACGGCGTGGTGGAGGAGACGCCCCGCTACCTGCGCATGGACGGCGAGAACGCCGTCGGCGCGGCCGGCGCCAGAGGCCAGATCGTCGAACTCGACGGCAGCCGGGCCGGCCTGATCGAGGGCCTGACCCGGCACTCCTACGACGGGGCTCCTCTGCCGGTGGCCCCCGGCGAGATCTCGACCGCATGCATCACCACCCGCGACATCGACCGCGGCGACCATCGCCACTACCTGCTCAAGGAGATCGGCGAGGCGCCCGCGTCGTTCCGCAAGACGCTGCGGGGTCGGATCGTCGACACCGCCGACGGCCCCGGCCTGTCCATCGGCCCCGAGACGCTGCCCTCCGCGGTGAGGGCCGGGCTGCGCGACGGGTCGGTGACGACGGTGCTGGCCATCGGCCAGGGCACCGCGGCGGTGGCGGGGGAGAGCTTCGCCCGCTGTCTGCGAACGTTGCTGGCCGACGCAGGCCGGGCCGGATCCCTCGACGTGGCGGCACTGCCCGCCACCGAGCTGTCGGCCTTCCACCTGAAAACGGACATGTCCGACACGCTGGTGGTGGCCATCTCGCAGTCGGGCACCACCACCGACACCAACCGCACCGTCGACCTGGTGCGGGCCAGAGGTGCCGCGGTGGTGGCCGTCGTCAACCGCCGCAACAGCGACCTCACCGACCGGGCCGACGGCGTGCTCTACACCTCCGACGGCCGAGACGTGGAGATGAGCGTCGCCTCCACCAAGGCGTTCTACTCCCAGGTGGCCGCGGGCTGCCTTCTGGCCGTGGCCTTCGCGAGCGAGGTGGCGGGCGATGTCGTCCCAGCACCGTGCTCAGTCGGTGCGGGCGCGGCAGCAGGAGACCGGGGCGCTGAGTCGCGCCGCAGCCTCCTCGAATCGCTGCGGGCCATGCCTGAGGTGCTGCAGACGGTGCTTGAGCGGCGCGACGGCATTGCTGAGGCGGCCCGCAGCCTTGCGCCGGGCCGGCGCCACTGGGCCGTCGTCGGCAACGGACCCAACCAGGTGGCGGCCCGCGAGGTGCGCATCAAGCTCTCAGAGCTGTGCTACATGTCGATCTCCAGCGACGCCACCGAGGACAAGAAGCACATCGACCTGTCGGCCGAGCCCCTGGTGCTGGTGTGCGCGGCGGGCCTGTCGGGCTCGGTGGCCGACGATGTGGCCAAGGAGGTGGCCATCTTCGGCGCCCACAGGGCCGCCCCGGTGGTGGTGGCCGACGACGGCGACACCCGCTTCGAGGGCGCGTCGGCGGTGCTGTGCGTGCCGCGGGTGGACCCCCGGCTGGCCTTCCTGCCCGCCACCATGGTGGGCCACCTCTTCGGCTACGAGGCCGCGCTGGCCATCGATGCCGGGGCACAGCCGCTGCGAGAGGCCCGGGCCGCCATCGAGGCGGCTGCCGCCCGCACCGACGCCACCGCCGAGGATGTCCTTCACTTGGCGGGGCCCGCGTTGCAGCAGGCCGGCGCCGCCTTCAAGGCCGGTCTGGAGCGAGGCGACTACAACGGGCATCTGGAGGCGTCCACCGCGGTGCGCATCGCCACGCTGATGCGCTACGCCACCGGGCTGGCCCCGCTGGACGGATACGAACTGGAGCTGGGCCGGGTCGGCACTCCCGCCGCGGTGATCGACGACCTAGAGGCCGCGCTGAGCGTCGGGATCGACGAGCTGACCCGTCCGGTGGACGCGATCCGCCACCAGGCCAAGACGGTCACCGTCGGCATCTCCCGCTCCGACCAGACGCTGCTGGAGGCGCCGCTTATCCGGGCCGTGCTCGCCGCGGGCGCGCCCCGCGACAGCCTCTCCTACTCCACCGTGCGGGCCCTGGCCGATCTCAGCGGGGCGGTGGCCGAGGTGCAGGGTCACACCCGCTACCGACTCGACGGGTCCGAGGAGATCGCCGTGGTCGACCAGGGCGGAATCGCCACCGGCATCGCCTCGCGCACGGCGTCGGCCCCTTCGTTGACCGGCAGCAAGCGCCGGGTGGCGGTGGAGCGCCGGGTGCTGGCCGCTCGGGGCCGCCACGACGGGCGCACGGTCGTGTTCGTTCCCGAGGTTGCCGCCGGCGCCGCGGTGGGGATCACCCTGCTGCACGTCCGCTTCGAGGACTCCCTGCCGGCGGCGGCGGCTCGCAGCGTGATGCAGGGGTACCGCAACCGCTACTCGGAACTGCGCGACGCGGTCACCGAGACCGAGCCCGCCTTCGACGAGGCCCGCTTGGCCGAGATAGCGGTGGTCGACTTGCTCACAGCCCCCATCGGAGACCTGGCCGACCACTGGCGCACCTGAACCACGGGCGCGGCACGCGCTGCCGTCAATCCGGAAGGGCGAGATCACACTGGGCGCATCGGTATCGTTGGGCGAGTGACCGAGGGCATCAGGGGCTTGTCCGATGCCGGGGTGGTGGGGATCGGCACCGACCTGGTTGACGTCGACCGGTTCCGCACCGTGCTCCAGCGGCGTCCCTCGGTGGCCGACCGGCTGTTCACCGCCGGTGAGCGGACCTACGCCGAGCGGGCGTTTGATCCGGCTGCCCGGCTGGCAGCACGGTTCGCTGCCAAGGAGGCAGCCCTCAAGGCTCTTGGCTATGGCCTGGGCGGGATGCGCATGGCCGAAATCGAGGTGGTCCGAGACGACGACGGCCGCCCCGAACTCGTGCTGCACGGCGACGCCCGCTCCACCGCCGCGGACCACGGCATCGGCCGCTGGCTCGTCTCGCTGTCGCACACCGACGCTCTAGCCCAAGCCACCGTCGTAGCACTCGCTCGCTAAGAGGCCGAGCGGATAGGCGAGCGATTTCGGCCCATACGGGGCGAGGCCGTGGCCCGAGCGGCCCGTGAGCGCAGCGAACAAGAGCGGGAAAGACACCGCTGCGACGCGACGGGCTCGTGCCTATCCGCGCTCGCTCTAAGACGCGAAAACGGCCCCGACCGGGAGCCGGGGCCGTTACCCAAGGCTACTCACCAAGGGGTGGTACGAGCAGAATATCACGATGCACATGTTCATGCAACAGGTACAGTCCTGAACTATGAATTATGAGCGTGTATTTGCTTAGAGGCCGAGCGGATAGGCGAGCGATTTCGGCCCATACGGGGCGAGGCCGTGGCCCGAGCGGCCCGTGAGCGCAGCGAACAAGAGCGGGAAAGACACCGCTGCGACGCGACGGGTTCTCACCTATTTGCGCGCCCTCTTACATTGACAGCTTCAATCTCTACTACGGGATGCTCGATGCCCGGCTACACAATGCCCGGTGGCTTGACTTGCGAGCGATGTGCGCGGCTTTGCCGAGACCCCACCAACGTCTCGGCCTAGTGCGCTACTTCACGGCTCGAGTGCGCGACGACTTCGAGGCAGGGGTGGACCAAGCGGTCTACTTGGATGCGCTGATGGCTCGGGGAGGCGTCGAGATCGAGTTCGGCCACTTCCTGACGACTAGCGTCGAGTGTCGCAAGTGCGGGTTCGTGAAGAAGAAGTACGAGGAGAAGCGAACGGACGTGAACATGGCGGTTCGCATCCTCGAAGACGCCTACGACGACCGCTTCGATCTGGCCATCGTGGTCTCAGCCGACAGCGATCTTGTTGCGCCAATTGAGGCCGTCCGCCGCAGATTCGGTGACAAGCGGGTGATGGTGGCCTTCCCGCCACATCGCCGCTCGGCCCAACTCCGGCGGGCCGCTGACGCGGCCACCCATCTCGCTGGCCCCGTCATCCGGTTGAGCCGGCTTCCGGATCCTGTCGTGACTCCCACTGGCATCGAGCTTCGAGCACCCCGAGGATGGCTCCCTAGGCCTCGGCACTCAGTTGAGCGATGATTCCGGTCGTTACCCCGGTTCGGATGGCTGAGATTGATGCGGCCGCTCCCGAACCGGTTGATGTGTTGATCGAGCGGGCCGCAGCGGCGGTGGCTCGGGCTGCGGTCGAGATGATGGGTGGGCGGTATGGGCGCCGGGTTGTGGTGCTGGCCGGCCCCGGCAACAACGGCGCCGACGGCCGGGCCGCGGCCCGCCGGCTCCGCCGCGACGGGGTGAGGGTGCGGGTGGTCTCCGTCGCCGACGCTCCCGAGACCCTGCCTCCGGCAGATCTCTACATCGACGCGGCCTTCGGCACCGGGCTTTCTCGGCCCCATGCTCCGCCCCAGCGCGGTCGCCTCGACGCGCCGGTGCTGGCCGTCGACATACCCAGCGGACTCGACGGGCTCACTGGCGAGGTGCTGGGCGAACCGGTGTGGGCGGCGCAGCGCACGGTCACGTTCGCGGCGCTCAAGCCGGGCCTGCTGTTCGGCAAGGGCCCCGCCGTCTGTGGCGCCACCACCGTCGCCGACATCGGCCTTGCCGTCGGTGATGCCGATGGAGACGCCTGCGCGCTGTTCACCGACGCCGATGTCGAGGCGCTGCCCGCAGGCACGGGCGCCACCCACAAGTGGGATGGGGCCGCGCTGGTGGTGGCCGGCTCTCCCGGCATGGGCGGGGCCGCGTCGTTGGCCTGCTCCGCGGCGCTGCGCAGCGGGGCTCGCATGGTCCACCTCTGCTCGCCGGCCGCGGCCGGGACGGCTTGGCCGGTGGAGGTGGTTCGATCCGAGCCGCCTCTGGCGGTGGACGCCGACCGCTTCAAGGTGTGCGCGGCCGGGCCGGGGCTGGGCACCGACGATCAGGCTGCGGCCCGCCTCGCCGCTGCGCTGGCCTTGAACTTGCCGACGGTGGTGGATGCCGACGGTCTGCGTCTGCTGCGCGACCCTGCAGTGGCTGCGGTCATCGGCCGGCGCCGCGGCAGTTCGTCACCGCTGGTGTTGACGCCGCACGACGGCGAGTTCGAAGCCCTGATGTCGGCCCGGCCCGGCCCCGACCGAATTGCCGCGGCCAAGCATGCCGCGGCCCGATTCGACGCGGTGGTTCTGCTCAAGGGCGGGCCCACCATGGTGGCCGACGCCGATGGACGGATCCGGATCGTCTCCAGCGGTGATGCTCGTCTGGCCACCGCGGGCACCGGTGATGTTCTCACCGGCATGATCGCCGGCCGGATGGCCGCCTTCGGCCCCGAACGCCTGATCGACCGGGTGGCCGAGACCGCCCACCTTCACGGCCGGGCCGCATCAGCAATCCGCGGCCCCCGCCTAGTGGCCAGCGACCTGCTCGCCGCCCTGCCCACCGTCACACCATGAACAAGTCGGCGGCGTCTAGCGGGGCGGCGGTTATGGGGGCCGGCCCGGTTCGCAGCCTGAGCCGCCCCACGACGGGGCTGTCCGGCAGTGCGGGCCGCCGCTTCCTGGCCGGTCCCTCTGGTGGTGGTCTGCCGTGAGCGTCCCAAAGCTGACGGCGCGCCTGGTCAGGGTTCGCAGCGCGGCCATCGAGGCCAACGTTCGGTGCCTGGCCGAGCGGGCCGGCGGCGCGGCGGTGTGCGCGGTGGTCAAGGCCGACGGCTATGGCCACGGTGCCGTCACCGCGGCCCGTGCCGCGCTGGCGGGGGGCGCGTCTTGGCTGGGCGTGGCCACGATCCCCGAAGCCCTCGAAGCGGCCGAGGCCGCCGAGAGCGTCGGCAGCGACGCGCCGGTGCTCGTATTGTCGGAGGTCGCGCCCACACTGGTGGCCGACGCATCGCTGCGCTGTGGCGAGCAGGTCCGGTTCACGGTGTCGTCGACCGCGGGGATCGAGGCGCTGGCCGCCGCGCCGGGACCCGTCCGCGCCGTCCATCTCAAGGTGGACACCGGCATGCACCGGATGGGCGTGCTTCCCTCCGAACTCGATGCGGCTACCTCAGCCCTGCGAGCGGCCGGAGACCGGCTCAGCCTCGAAGGCGTTTGGACCCATCTCGCGGTGGCCGATGTCCCGAACGATTCGTTCACAGCCGAGCAGTTGGCCCGCTTCGATTCTGCTGTCGCCCGCCTGCGAGCAAACGGCCTGAGCCCGTTGCTTGTGCATGTAGCCAACTCGGCCGGACTGCTGGCCCACCCCGACTCGCACCGGGACCTGATCCGGGCCGGCATCGCCATCTACGGCGTGCCGCCCGCGCCGGAGCTGGCCGACATTGTGCCGCTCCAACCGGCCCTTGAACTGGTGTCTCGCATCACCGCGCTTCGGACGGTGGCCCCCGGCGAGAGCGTGTCGTACGGCCGGCGTTGGTGGGCCGACGAGCCCACCCGGATCGCCACCGTCGCCATCGGCTACGCCGACGGCATCCGCCGCGACAGCGGCTCAGCCGGAGTCGAGGTGCTGGTGCGAGGCCGGCGGTGCCCCATCGTGGGCACCGTGACCATGGACCAGCTCATGGTCGCCCTCGCCCCCCCGGTCGCCGAAGAGGCGGCAGTGGGAGACGAAGTAGTGCTCATCGGCCGCCAGGGCCCGGAGCACATCACCGCGACTGAGATCGCCGAACGGCTCGGCACCATCGCCTACGAGATCGTCACGTCGATCTCGGCCCGAGTGCCCCGAGTTTCGGTCTAGTCCGCCGTTGGGCTGCCCACCCCACCATGAACGTCGCCGTGTCGCCATAGATCAAGTCTCGTATAGGTTCCGACTGTGCAAGTTGATCTGCAGGTCCGCGGGGTTGAGATCGGGCATTGGACCGACCCCGTGGCCCGCACCGGCTGCACGGTGATCGTGCTGCCGCCGGGCACCACTGCCTCGGGCGAGGTGCGAGGCGGTGCCCCGGCCACCCGCGACTTCGCGCTTCTGGCACCGGAGCGGCTGGTCGACTGCGTGGACGCCATCGTGCTCACCGGAGGTTCCGCCTTCGGCTTGGCCTCAGCCGACGGGGTCATGGAAGTTCTCGAGGCCGAGGGACGGGGGTTCGACACGCCCCATGGCCCGGTGCCCATCGTGGTGGCCATGGCTCTCTACGACCTCGGTGTCGGCGACTCGGCCGTCCGCCCCGGTGCCGCCGCCGGGCGGCACGCTGCCGCCAACCGCACTGCAGCGTCTGAGACGGGCGCGGTCGGCGCCGGCGCCGGTGCCACCGTGTCCAAGTGGCTCGGCTCGCAGCGCGCCGAGCCGGGCGGACTGGGCATCGCCGCGGTGCGCCGCGGTGAGTTGGTCGTCAGCGCGGTGGTGGCCCTCAACGCGGCGGGCAGCCCCCCGCCCGAGTCGCAGCAGATACTCGAACAGGTCGCGGCCGGAGCCTTCCAGAGTTGGGAGGGCCGGAAGAGCTTGTTCACCAACACGACCCTGTGCGCCGTCGTCACCAACGCCGAGCTGACCAAGCTCGATTGCTTCTGGGTGGCCCAGGGCGGCCACGACGGACTGGCCCGCACTCTGGTTCCAGCCCACACCCGCAGCGACGGCGATGCGGTGGTGGCCGCGGCCACCGGCGAGGTTCCCGCCGACGCCGATGATGTGAGGCTCCTGGCCGTAGCCGCAGTGGCCGAGGCCGTGGGCAGCGCCACCGCGACCTACGATTCAGGGGTGAGACCACCCCGCCGGCCGTCGCCATGATCGCTTGCAGCACGGGTGACGTCGACGAGACGAGAGCCGTCGGCGGGGCCGTGGCGGCGGTGGCAGCAACCGGCGACGTGGTGGTGCTCGTCGGGGATCTCGGCGCGGGCAAGACCGCCTTCGTGCAGGGCTTCGCGGCCGCCTTGGGCGTGACCGCCGCCGTCACCAGCCCCACCTTCACGCTGGCCAACCGCTACCAGGGCCGCCTGGTGGTCAACCACCTCGACGTCTACCGCTTCGACGGTCCCGACGAGGTGGCCGATCTGGCCCTGCCCGAACTGCTCGACGATGGGGTGACCCTGGTCGAGTGGGGCGACACGATCACCGCGGACCTGCCCGCTGACCGGTTGTCGGTGACGATCTCCTTTGGCGACGGCCCAGACGACCGGCGCCTCGATGTCGAGTGCGTAGGCGAGTCCTGGCTCAGGCGCAGCCCGAGCCTGCGGGCTGCGCTCGAAGGCTGGCCTCGAGGCTGATGGCTGCGTCAGCGTTTGCCGCAACCTCCCCCGAGGGGCGGTCACCCGCCCGCAGACCAAGCCCATGCTGATTCTCGGCATCGAGTCGGCCACCGGCCGTGTCGGCTGCGCGGTCGGAGGCCACGACGGCGTCCTGGCGTCAGTGCAGGCCACCCGGGAGCGGCGCCACGCCGAGTTGCTCGCCCCCCAGATTCAGGTCGTCTGCGACAACGCGGGGATCTCGCTGCGGGATCTGGCCGCGGTCGCAGTGGATGTCGGTCCCGGCTTGTACACCGGGCTGCGGGTGGGGGTGGCCACCGCCGTCACCATCGCCCATGCGCTCAGCGTCCCGATGGTGCCCGCCGCCAGCCTCGACCTTGTGGCCCACCGCCTGCGGCACTGCGGCCGCGCCGTTGCGGTCGTCATCGACGCCCGCCGCGGCGAGGTCTTCCATGCCCGCTACCGCTGCGTGCCCGGCGGGGTGCAGCGAATCAGCGAGCCCGCGGTCGGCAGCCCCGACCACGTCGTGTCGCAGATCATGGCCGAGGGCGGCGAGACTCTGGTCGTGGGCGACGGCGCGGTCCGCTACCGCGAGAGGTTCGATCCGCTGCGGGAGGCCTGTGTGGCTGACCGGGGCTTCGCCCATCCGTCGGCCGAGTCTCTGGTGCTGCTCGCCCACGCCCAAGCTCTGCGCGAGGAGTTCGTGCGCCCCGAAGCGGTCGAGCCGCTCTACCTGCGCCGCCCCGATGCCGAGCCCAACCCGCGGGAGGGCGCGCCGTGACCGGGTTTAGAGGCCGAGCGGATAGATCCGTCCCCCTTGGGGTTCCCGCAGAGCGCATAGCGAGGCCGTGGCCCGAGCGGCCCGTGAGCGCAGCGAACAAGAGCGGGAGTGACAACGCCGCGCTGCGAGACGCTTGGGAGCAATCCGCGCCTGCTCTTGGGCCGGCCTCGGCCACCACCGCCATCTTGGGCATCGAGACCTCCTGCGACGAGACCGCGGCGGCGGTGGTGGCCGGCGGACAGCAGGTGTTGTCGTCGGTGGTGTCGAGCCAGGTCGATCTGCATGCTCGCTACGGCGGTGTCGTCCCCGAGGTGGCCGGGCGGGCCCATGTCGTGCGGATGGTGCCGGTGGTGTCGCAGGCTCTGGTGGAGTCGGCTCTGGACGACTCCGACATCGCCGCGGTGGCGGCCACCGTCGGCCCCGGCCTGGTGGGGGCGCTGCTGGTGGGAGTGTCGGCGGCCAAGGCCCTGGCCCTGGTGTGGGACGTGCCCTTCGTGGCCGTCAACCACCTCGAGGCCCACCTCCACGCGGCCTTCCTCGACGAGCCGAGCCTGGAGCTGCCGGTGGTGGTGATCCTGGTGTCGGGCGGCCACACCATGCTGGTGCTGATGGAGGACCGCCTGCGCTACCGGGTGCTGGGGGCAACCGTCGACGACGCCGCGGGCGAGGCCTTCGACAAGGTGGCCCGCTACATGGGCCTCGGCTATCCGGGCGGCCCGGTGATCGACCGGCTGAGCGTGCAGGGTGCCCCCGACGCCATCGCCTTCCCCCGGGCCATGCTGCACGACGGCTGGAACTTCTCCTTCAGCGGCCTCAAGACCTCGGTCATCAACCATCTCAGGCGCAACCCAGACTCCACCGCCGAGGATGTGGCCGCTTCATTCCAGGAGGCCGTGGCCGACGTGCTGGTGGCCAAGGCCCGCCGGGCCGCGGCCGCCCACCATGCCAGGGGCCTGTGCCTGGCCGGCGGGGTGGCGGCCAACAGCCGGCTGCGGGAGATGACCCTCGACGCCTGCACCGCCGACGGGCTGGCCGCCTACCTGCCGAGCCGGGCCATGTGCACCGACAACGCGGCCATGGTGGCCGCGGCGGGCTGGTGGCGATTGCAGGCCGATGGGCCCTCCCCGCTCACTGTGGGGGCGGACCCCTCGCTCAGCCTGCCGGAGAGCTGAGCCGGGCGCAGCCGGGGCCGCCCGAAACAGGCCGGCTCGCGCGTTGTTGCGCCCGGCGGCGGCCCCTATCGTTGGCACTCGTCACGGGAGAGTGCCAACACCCGTGTCGCGGCCGAGCGCAAACGGCCGCAAGGAACAATCCAACCATTCCAAGGAGTCCGGGAGGACACATGAACCTGCAGCCACTTGACGACCGCATCGTTGTGCGGCCCGGCGACGCCGAGGAGACCACCGCCAGTGGTCTCGTCATTCCCGACACCGCCAAAGAGAAGCCCCAGCAGGGCGAGGTGCTGGCGGTCGGCCCCGGTCGCCGGTCCGACGACAGCGGCGAGCTCATCCCCATGGACGTCGGGGTGGGCGACACCGTCGTGTATTCCAAGTACGGCGGCACCGAGATCACCGTCGAAGGCGAAGACCTGCTCATCCTCAACGCCCGCGACGTGCTGGCCAAGGTCGGCTGAGGTCGCTGATGCCCAAGATCCTCAAGTTTGACGAAGAGGCCCGCCGGGGCCTCGAGACGGGCGTGAACAAGCTCGCCGACGCGGTCAAGGTCACCCTCGGCCCCAAGGGCCGCAACGTGGTCCTCGACAAGAAGTTCGGCGCGCCCACCATCACCAACGACGGCGTGTCGATCGCCCGCGAGGTGGAGCTCGACGACCAGTTCGAGAACATGGGCGCCCAGCTCGTGAAGGAAGTCGCCACCAAGACCAACGACATCGCCGGCGACGGCACCACCACCGCCACCGTGCTGGCCCAGGCCCTGATCCGTGAGGGGCTGCGCAACGTCGCGGCCGGCGCCAACCCGATGGGCCTCAAGCGGGGCATGGAGGCGGCAGTGGCCGCTGCAGTGGACTCGCTGGCCGAGCAGGCCGTACCGGTTTCGACCGACAAGGAGAAGGTGCAGTCGGTGGCCTCCATCTCCGCCGCCGACAGCGCGGTGGGCGAGACGCTGGCCGAGGCCTTCGACAAGGTCGGCAAGGACGGCGTGATCACTGTCGAGGAGAGCAACACGTTCGGCATGGACCTCGACTTCGTCGAGGGCATGCAGTTCGACAAGGGCTACCTGTCGCCGTACTTCGTGACCGACCCCGAGCGCCAGGAAGCCGTGCTCGAGGAGCCCTACGTGCTGCTCAACCAGGGCAAGATCAGCGCCGTGTCGGACCTGCTGCCGGTGCTCGAGAAGGTCATGCAGACGGGCAAGCCGCTGCTGATCATCGCCGAGGACGTCGAGGGCGAGGCGCTGGCCACGCTGGTGGTCAACAAGATCCGAGGCACGTTCAACTCTGCGGCCGTGAAGGCCCCCGGCTTCGGCGAGCGCCGCAAGGCGATGCTGCAGGACATGGCCATACTCACCGGCGGCCAGGTCGTGGCCGAGGAGGTCGGCCTGAAGCTCGACTCGGTGGATCTGTCGCTGATGGGCTCGGCCCGCAAGGTGGTCATCACCAAGGACGACACCACCATCGTGGAGGGCGCCGGCGACTCCGCCGACGTGGAGGGCCGCGTCAACCAGATCAAGGCCGAGATCGAGAACACCGACTCGGACTGGGACCGCGAGAAGCTGCAGGAGCGGCTGGCCAAGCTGGCCGGCGGCGTGGCCGTGGTGCAGGTCGGGGCGGCCACCGAGGTGGAGCTCAAGGAGACCAAGCACCGCATCGAGGACGCCATCTCGGCCACCCGGGCTGCCATCGACGAGGGCATCGTCGCCGGCGGAGGCACCGCGCTGCTGCGCAGCCGGGCCGCGGTGGCCGCGGTTGCGGCCGACCTTGACGGCGACGAGGCCACCGGTGCCCGCATCATCGGCGAGGCCCTGTCGGCGCCGACGCGGCTAATCGCCGAGAACGCCGGCCATGAGGGCGCCATTGTGGTGCGCGAGGTCGAGGCGGCCTCCGGCTCCGACGGCTTCGACGCGGCGGCGGGCCAGGTCGTCGATCTCATCGGCGCCGGCGTGATCGACCCGGTGAAGGTGACCCGGGCTGCGCTGCAGAACGCGGCATCAATCGCCGGCCTGATGCTCACCACCGAGGTGCTCGTGGCCGACAAGCCCGAAGAGAAGCCCCCGCCCGGTCCCCCCGGCGGCGGAATGGACGGCATGGGAGGCATGGGCGGCATGATGTAGCCGTTCGCCCCCCGCGAACCCCCCAAGGAGCCCGAGCGATGAGCTCGGGCTCCTACGCGTCCGGCGCCGGTAGCCTCAGCGGATGGATCGGCCCGCCCCGGACCCTCGCAAGCTGCTGGACCACTGGGAGGAGTGGGAGCGGGGCGACACCCCGCCGGGCCGGGTGATGAGCGACCTCAAGACCGGTGGCCTGCGGGATCTCCTCCAAGGCTTGGCCGCCGCTGCCGAAGAGCCCTGACCGACCTGACCGCACCGACCGCGGCGCTGTCGGCCCCGACCGGAAGGGGCGGATCCCAGCACATTCCCCGCCCCGCGAATGCCCGGCTGGGAGCGCCGGCGCCGTGGGCCGTGCTTGCTGATGCCCGGCGCCGCCCCAGCCTGGAGCGGGTGGTGCAGGCGGTCGCTGCCACCGTTCCCACCCTCGTCGACTCGCCGGAGTCCGCTCCGTCCGCAGTGCTGGTGCTGCTGTACGAGCACCGCGGCGAGCCCTGGGTGGTACTCACCCGCCGCGCCGGGCACCTCCGCCACCATGCGGGCGAGGTCTCGTTTCCGGGCGGACGGCGCGAACCGGGCGACGCCGACCTGTGGGCCACCGCGCTGCGGGAGGCGGCCGAGGAGATCGGGCTGGATCCCCACAGCGTGTCGCCGATCGGTCGGCTCGACAGCTTCGTGACCGTCGGTTCCGGTTCGCTGGTGTGCCCCTACGTCGCCACCGTCGAGGCGCGCCCCGAGCTGGTGCCCGACCCGTCCGAGGTCGAGCAGATCCTCGATGTGGCGCTGGCCCATCTGACCGACCCCGAAGCCTGGCGCGAGGAGATCTGGCCGCGGGACGAGGCCCTCGGAGGCGAGCGCGCCATAACCTTCTTCGAGTTGCCGGGCGACACCGTGTGGGGTGCCACGGCCGCCGTGCTGCGACGGCTGCTGGCGGTCGCCACTGCGGGAGTTGGCGCCGGGTAGGCTCGTGCGGTGCCCGGCTTCCGGCGCCCTGAACTGTTGGTCTTGAGACTCATGAGCGAACCTGTACGGATGTTGCAGAGCGGTGGCTGAGATCGAGATTGGGCTGGGCAAGTCCGGTCGGCGCGCCTACCGGCTCGACGAGATCGCCATCGTTCCCAGCCGGCGCACCCGCGACCTCACCGACGTGGACATCTCCTGGCAGATAGACGCCTACCGGTTCGACATCCCGGTGCTGGCCGCCTCAACCGACAGCGTGACCAGCCCCGCCACCGCGGTGCGGATGGGAGAGCTCGGCGGGCTGGGGGTGCTCGACCTCGAGGGCATCTGGACCCGCTGCGCCGACCCTGCCGCCGAGTTGGCCGAGCTGGCCGCCGCGCCGCTGGCCGCGGCCGCGGCCCGCCTGCGGGAGATGTACGCCCGGCCGGTGCAGCCCGAGCTGGTGGCCGCCCGCATCTCGGAGATCGCGGCCGCCGGGGTGCGCACCGCCGGCCGGGTCCGGCCCCAGCGGGCAGAGGAGCTCGCTCCCCATGCCATCGCCGCCGACATCAACCTGCTGTTCATCTCGGGCACGATCGTGTCGGCCGAGCACGTTTCCTCCGCGGGCGACCCGCTCAACCTCAAGACGTTCATCCGGCGCATGCAGACGCCGGTGGTGGTCGGCGGCTGCGTGAGCTATCAGGCCGCCCTGCACTTGATGCGCACCGGCGCGGCCGGCGTGCTGGTCGGCGCCGGCTCGGGACACGTGGGCACCACCCGCCATGTGCTCGGGCTCGACGCGCCCCAGGCCACCGCCATCGCCGACGCCCGGGCCGCCCGCATGCGCCACCTCGACGAGACCGGCGTGTACTGCCATGTGATCGCCGACGGGACGATGCGCACCGCGGGCGACATCGCCAAGGCCATCGTGTGCGGCGCCGACTCGGCCATGGTCGGCCTGCCGCTGGCCTCCGCCTCCGACTCGCCGTGCCCGGGCCGGCACTGGGATCTCTCCGCCGGCCATCCGACCCTGCCCCGGGGGCGCGTCACCGAGGTGGAGCCGCGGGGCACCCTCGCGGAGATCCTCCACGGCCCCGCCCTCGGCCCCGACGGCACCACCAACCTGATGGGCGGGCTGCGGACCTCCATGGCCAAGTGCGGCTACACCGACGTGAAGGACTTCCAAAGGGCCGCCGTCGTCGCCGTCGCGCCGTGAAGTCCGGCGGGCAGCCCTGCCGCGGCGGGCGGCTCGTCGGACGGCGAACCGGCGGCCTGCTGCGAGTCAGCGGTGAGGCGCCGGAGCGGTGAGATGAGCGGCCCGCGGTGACAGGTGCCTTCGACACCGTTCTGGTCGTCGACTTCGGAGCGCAATACTCGCAGCTGATCGCCCGGCGGGTGCGCGAGTGCCAGGTGTACAGCGAGATCGTGCCCGCCACGGTCACCGCGGCCGAGATCGCGTCCCGCCGGCCCGCCGGGGTGATTCTCAGCGGCGGCCCGGCCTCGGTGCACGTCGAGGGCGCACCCGGCCTCGACCCCGCCGTCTACAGCCTGGGCGTGCCGATCCTCGGCATCTGCTACGGGGCCCAGCTCATCGCCGAGCAGCTGGGCGGCTCCGTCGGCCCCAACCGGCGGGGCGAGTACGGCCGGGCCGAGATGACGGCCACCGGCGACGGCGGGGTGCTGTTGGCGGGCCTGCCGTCGCCGCTGCCGGTGTGGATGAGCCACTTCGACGCTATCGCCGAGCCGCCGCCGGGGGCGATCGTGACTGCGGCCACTGCCGCGTCGCCGGTGGCCGCCTTCGAGAACCCCGACCGTGGCCTCTACGGGGTGCAGTTCCATCCCGAGGTGGAGCACACCCCGCAGGGACGCGAGATGATGGAGCGCTTCCTGCGCCGGGCCTGCGGTGCCGAACTGAGTTGGTCGATGCACTCGATCATCGAGTCGGCGGTGGCCTCCGTTCGCGACCAGATCGGTGATGGCCGGGCCATCTGCGGACTCTCGGGCGGGGTGGACTCGGCGGTGGCCGCCGCGCTGGTGCACACCGCCGTCGGCGACCGGCTCACCTGCGTGCTGGTCGACACCGGCCTGCTGCGCCACCGAGAGGCCGACGAGGTGGAGGAGGCCTTCGGTCGCCACTTCGGCGCAGACCTCGTCCGCATCGACGCAGCCAACGAGTTCTTCGCCGCGCTGGAGGGCGTCACCGAGCCCGAGGCCAAGCGCAAGGCGGTGGGCGAGCAGTTCATCCGGGCCTTCGAGCGGGCCCGCAGCCGGATCCCCGACGCCGGATTCCTCGTGCAGGGGACGCTGTATCCCGACGTGATCGAGTCGGGCGCCACCACCCATTCGTCCACCATCAAGAGCCATCACAACGTGGGCGGCCTGCCTGAGAACCTCGACTTCGAGCTGGTCGAGCCGCTGCGGTCGCTGTTCAAGGACGAGGTGCGGTCAGTGGGCGCCGAGCTGGGCCTGCCGCCGGAGATCGTGAACCGCCAGCCCTTCCCCGGGCCGGGCCTGGCCGTTCGCATCATCGGGGAGGTGACCCCGGAGGCGGCCCGCACCCTTCGCCACGCCGATGCCATCGTGCGGGAGGAGTTGCGCCGCGCCGGCCTGGAGCAGGAGATCTGGCAGTCGTTCGCGGTGCTGCCCGACATCCGCACTGTGGGGGTGATGGGTGACGAGCGCACCTACGGGCGTCCGGTGGTGATCCGGGCCGTCACCAGCTCCGACGCCATGACCGCCGATTGGGCCCGCCTGCCCCACGAGGTTCTCGAGGCCATGAGCAGCCGGGTCATCGCCGAGGTCGACGGAGTGAACCGGGTGGCCTACGACATAACGTCCAAGCCCCCCGCCACCATCGAATGGGAATGACACGGTTAGCGGCCGGTGAGGCGGTCGACTACGGGGGCCATCTCCTCTGCGGAGCTGCCCATGAGGGAGATGTACGAGATTCCCCAGCGGTCCCTCCAGTCCTCGATCCTGTCCACGCACTCGTTCACCGTTCCCACCAAGGCGTGGGGTGAGTTCAGGGCCTGCTCGGCGGTGATCCCGAAGGCCGGCGCGGCGGCTGAGGCCAGGCCGTGGGCGTCGTCGGTGATCATGGCCAGATGCACCCGGGTCTGCAGTTCGATGGCGTCGAAGCGGTCCCCGGCGGCCTCTCGCACCGCGGCCAGCTTGGCGTCGGTGGCCGCCGCGGTGGCGGTGGGGCCGGCGTGCTCGTCGACCGCGCCCGAGTGCAGGCTGGGATTGATCCCCACGATGTCGGCCCGCCGTCCGGCCAGCGCCAGCATCCGATGGCCGCCGCCGGCCACCAGCAGCCGAGGACGGGGCTGCTGGACGGGCTTCGGCCAGGATTCGAGCCCCCGGATGCGGTAGTGGCGGCCCTTGAAGTCGAAGGGACCGTCGGCGAAGCAGCCCTCCAGCACCGAGATCGCCTCGTTGAGGCGCTCGATGCGCACGCCGGGGCGGTCGAAGTCGATCCCGGCCTGCTCGTAGTCGGAGGCCATCCATCCCGCGCCGATGCCGAACTCAAGCCGTCCGCCCGAGATCACGTCGAGCGAGGCGAGCTCTTTGGCCAGCACGGCCGGGTGGCGGTAGTCGTTGGCCAGCACCAGAGTGCCCACCTTCAGCGACTCGGTGGCCAGCGCCGCCGCGGTGAGAGCCACCAGCGGTCCGTGTCGGGCATCGAAATGGTCGGTCATCACTACCGACGAGTACCCGGCGTCCTCGGCCCAGCGGACCCGCCGCGCGATCTCGTCGGGATCGTTGAGGCCGTCGAGACTGAAACCGAAGCGAAACGGGCGGCTCACGACCGCGCCGCACCAGCAATGGCAGACATCAGCCGCACGCTATCCCCGGCTAAGCCGGGTTCCCAGAACTGCGCGTTATTCTAGTCAACTAGCCTTCAGTGGAACAAGCTGCCGCTATTGGTGCCGTTATTTGAGCGGCCAAAATACCAGCGCGGGTTCTGGGCGCTTATTTTAGCAATCAGTTATCTGTCAGAATAAGATTTGGATCCGGCTGCCGCTATTTTGGCTGTCCAAAAGAAGCGCACCACGACTGCACTGTTGTTTTAGTATTCTGCTGTTTATTAGAATAATTGTCGGAATCGGGCTCGATATTCCAGCGATCGAAACAAGGAGGCACAAATGGCCAGCATGCGAGCCGGGCAGTTCCGGCGGCAGTTGACCGGGTACGAGGCGTTCGTGCCCAAGCCGCTGCCCCCCGATCCACCGCTGCGGTGGGACACTGATCTGCTTGGGCTGCTGTCGGATGCCACCGCCGCGGTGGGCCGACTGGATGGGATGGCGGGGACCCTGCCGAACCCCGATCTGTTTGTGGCATCGTATGTTCGCCGCGAGGCGGTGCTCAGCTCCCAGATCGAGGGCACCCAGTCGAGCCTTGACGATGTGCTGGCCCACGAGGTGGAGGCCAGAGTGGCTCCGCCGCCTGACGATCTCGCCGAGACGGTCAACTATGTGCGGGCCATGGGCCTGGGACTGCGCCTTCTCGACGAGTTGCCGCTGTCGGGCCGCCTGATCCGCAGGGTTCACGGCGAGCTGATGGAGGGTGTGCGCGGCCAGGAGCGTGATCCGGGCGAGTTCCGCAGGACCCAGAATTGGATCGGCCCAGCGGGTTGCACCCTGGAGTCTGCGACGTTCGTGCCGCCGACGCCGGAAGACCTTCCCGCCGCGATCCGAGCCCTCGAGGTCTACCTCAACGACAGCGGCGACCCTCCGCTGGTGCTCGCAGCCCTGGCCCACGCCCAGTTCGAGACCATACACCCGTTCCTGGACGGCAACGGCCGGGTGGGACGACTCCTCATCGCTTTGCTGCTGGTGCAACGGCGGGTGCTGGCCCGCCCGCTGCTGTACTTGAGCCTGTTCCTGAAACAGAACCGCAGCGAGTACTACGACCGCCTCGATGCCATCCGCACCCGGGGCGACTGGGAGAGCTGGCTCCGGTTCTTCCTTACCGGTGTGAAGGCCACGGCCAATGACGCTGTCCGGGTGGCCGCCGAGTTGACGTTGCTCACGGACGATCACCGCCGCATCGCAACCGACCAGAACCTGGGGCGTTACGGCTGGCCGCTGATCGACTTGTTGGCTCAGCAGCCTGTCGTCACCATCAAGTACGCCACGGCGCGGCTCGCTTCGACGCCTTCGACGGTCGGGCGCCTGCTCGAGGAGCTGGTCTCGTTGGGCGTCGTCGACGAGGTCACGGGTCGCCGACGCAATCGCGTCTACCGCTATTCTCCGTTCTTGGACGTCCTCGCCGATGATGCGGGGATCGCATAGGGCGCATAGGAGTCGGCGGCAGGGCTCTCCGGTGGTGTCGGGTGGCGGCAGTAGGGTGAGCGGCGATGGCGGAGTCGGCGATTCTGGAGGGGCTGAACCCGGCCCAGTTTGAGGCGGTCACCCATGTCGGCGGGCCGCTTCTGGTGGTGGCCGGGGCGGGATCGGGCAAGACCCGGGTGCTCACCCACCGCATCGCGCACCTGATTGGGGAGCACGGCGTGTCGCCGTTCGAGATCCTGGCCATCACCTTCACCAACAAGGCCGCCGGTGAGATGCGCCACCGCGTCGGCGGCCTGGTGGGCCCGGTGGCCGAGAGCATGTGGGTGTCGACGTTCCATGCCGCCTGTGTGCGCATCCTGCGCCGCGACGCCGCCTACATCGATTACCCCAGCCGCTTCTCCATCTATGACCAGGGCGATGCGGTGCGACTGTGCGGCTACGTGCTGCGTGACCTGAACCTCGACCCCAAGCGGTTCCCGCCCCGCTCGATCCACGCCGTCATCTCGGCCGCCAAGAACGACAACATCGGCGCGGCCGACTACGCCGAGCGGGCCTCCAACGTCTACGAGCGGCGCATCGCTGAGGTGTTCGACCGCTACCAGCGCCGGCTGGCCTCGGCCGCGGCCATGGACTTCGATGATCTGCTGCTGCGCACCGTAGAGCTGTTCCGGAGCTGCCCGGAGGTGCTGGACCGTTGGCGGCAGCGCTTCGCTCATGTGCTGGTGGACGAGTATCAGGACACCAACCCGGTGCAGAACGAACTGGTGATCCGCCTGGGCGCCGAGAGCCGCCAGGTGACCGCGGTGGGCGACGCCGACCAGTCGATCTACGCCTTCCGCGGCGCCGACATCCGCAACATCCTCGAGTTCGAGCGGGCCTTCGACGACGTCCGCATCGTGGTGCTGGAGCAGAACTATCGCAGCACCCAGAACATCCTCGACGCCGCCAACGCCGTCATCGTCAACAACGCCGGCCGCAAGCCCAAGGACCTGTGGACCGACCGGGGATCGGGACCCGGCATCGTCCGCTACCACGCCGACGACGAGTCCGACGAGGCCCGCTACGTGGTCAGCGAGATCGTGCGCCGCCGCGAGTCCGAGCACATGCGCCTGTCCGAGATGGCTGTCTTCTACCGCACCAACGCCCAGTCCCGGGCGGTAGAGGAGCAGCTGGTGAAGGCGGAGATCCCCTACCGGCTGGTGGGCGGCACCCGCTTCTACGACCGCCGCGAGGTGCGCGACGCCATGGCCTACGTCAAGGCGGTCGCCAATCCCGGCGACGAGGTGAGCGTGAAGCGAGCGCTGGGCGTGCCCAAGCGGGGGGTGGGCGCCACCTCGGTGGCCAAGATCGACGCCAGCGCGGCGCGGCACGGCCTCACCTTCTACGAGGCCCTCGGCCGCTGCGCCTCCGCCGGCGTCACCGGGCGGGCCGCGGCCGGGGTCGGACAGTTCCGTGCCCTCATCGACGACGTGGCCTCGCTGCGGGCTACGCCGGCCGCTGTGCTGCAGGAGCTCTTGGAGCGCTCCGGCTATCTGGACGAGCTGCGCGCGGAGAAGTCGGTCGAGGCCGACGGCCGGCTCGAGAACCTGGCCGAGCTGGTGGGAGCGGCCGGCGAGCACGACACCGTCGACGAGTTCCTGGAGGCGGTGGCGCTGGTGGCCGACACCGACGATCTGGCCGACGCCGACGACTCCGCGGTCACGCTCATGACCCTGCACTCGGCCAAGGGCCTGGAGTATCCCGACGTGTACATGATCGGCATGGAGGACGGGGTGTTCCCCCACATTCGGGCCCTGGGCGAGCCCCACGAACTGGAGGAGGAGCGCCGCCTGGCCTACGTCGGGATCACCCGGGCCATGCGCCAGCTCACCCTCACCCACGCCTGGAGCCGCCTGCTGTACGGCAGCCGGCAGTACAACCCGCCGAGCCGGTTCATCAAGGAGATCCCCGCCGAGCTGGTGCAGGCCGCCGACGGCGCCCGGGCGGTGCGCAGCCGCCACTGGAGCCGCGCCCGGCGCGAGCACAGTCTCGACCGGCGGTCGTCCCACCGCGACGAGATCGTGGAGCGGGCCATCGACGCCGGCCGGCGCCCCGCTCCCGCGCCGTCCGGCGCTGATCGCCTGGGACTGCGAGTGGGCGACGATGTGCGCCACACCCAGTGGGGCGAGGGCGTGATCCTCAACATCGAGGGCAGCGGCGACGACGCTCAGGCCTCGGTGCGCTTCCCCGGCGTCGGCCAGAAGCAGCTGCTGCTCTCGTGGGCCCCCCTGGAGAAGATCTGAGGCCAGAGGCCAAGAGGCCGACTGGCCGGATCAGGCGTCGTGGAGGGCGATCCGCAGGCGCTTGTTGGCCTTGCCCTTCGACTCGGTCTTGACCACCTCGAAGCGGCCCACCCCGCCGGTGGACCGCAGGTGGGTGCCCCCGTCGGCCTGCTTGTCGAGCCCGACGATGTCCACCACCCGGATCTCTTGCACCGACTCGGGGATGAGGTTGACCTTGGTGCGAATCAGATCCTCGTCGGCCAGGGCCTCGGCCCGGGGCAGAAACGAGATCTCGATGGGGCGGTCGGCGGCGATCTCGGCGTTGACCAGCTCGGTGACCTGCTTGGCGAAGCCCTCCGGCAGGGGGTCGAACTCGAAGTCCATGCGGGCCGACAGCGGGGCCATGTTGCCGCCGGTCACCGACACGCCCCAGGTGTTGTAGATCACCCCGCACAGGATGTGCAGCGCGGTGTGGGTGCGCATCAGGGCGAGGCGGCGCTCCCAGTCGAGCTCCCCCCGCACCGGCGTGCCGGCTGGCGGGGCCTCGCCGTCGAGGGTGTGCCACACCACGTCGTGGCCCCGCACATCGGTGACCGCCGCCTCGCCGCTGGCGAAGCTGAGCGTGCCGGTGTCGTGGGGCTGGCCTCCGCTGGTGGCGTAGAAGGCGGTGGCGTCGAGGGCCACCCGGTCGCCGTCGACCGCGACGACGGTTGCGGTGAAGGCCCGGCACTGGGCGTCGCGCAGGAAAATCCGGTCGGTGGGTTTCACGTCAGCCATACGGTCCTCCATTGTGAGCGCTCTTCCGTGTGAGCGTTACGACGGGTTGATGTCTACCCGGACGTCGCCGTCTACTACGGCCACGTCGAAGTGGCGCAGGCCGGTGCCGGCCGCGTCCACGATGTCTTCGGGGTCGCAGGTGTTGACGAACTCGGCCCGCTCGGGGAGCCACTGGAAGAAGCAGTCCCGACTCTGGCCGGATCGGCGGGCCTCGAAGGCCAGCCACCCCGATTCGGGGTCGTCGCCGAGGTGCTGAAGGATGATGTCGAGCTCGCCGTCGGCTACGTCGCCGAACAGGATCGGCCCCCGGTCGGCGATCTCGGCGCTTATCCGGCCCGTTTCCATGTCGCGGAAGTCGCGGTCGCCGAGGCGGAGTTCCACATCGGTGCCGCCCCGGGTGAGCAGCAGCACCCCCAGCACCAGTCCCAGCGCCACCGCCACCCCGGCCAGGCCCACCACCACCACGGTGCGCAGGTCGGGTCGGGAGCCACGGGAGACGGGCATCGCGCTATCGACTCACTCTGTCCGACTCGGGCAGGGCTGAGATCGCAGCGCGGGCGAACCGGTGGCGGGCATCGCGGCCTAGTATCGCCGCTCGTGGATCTGTTCGAGCATCAGGGCAAGGAGCTGTTCGCCCGGTACGGGCTGCCGGTGCCGGTGGGCGAAGCCGCCTTCTCGGCTGACGAGGCCGTGGCCGCGGCCCAGCGGCTCGGGCTGCCGGTGGTGGTGAAGGCCCAGGTCCACACCGGCGGACGGGGCAAGGCCGGGGGAGTGAAGCTCGCCGCCGACATCGACGAGGTGCGCCGACACGCCGAAGGCATCCTGGGGCTCGACATCTCGGGCCACACCGTGCGCCGCCTGTGGATCGAGCAGGCGTCCGACATCGCCGAGGAGTACTACGCCAGCTTCACCCTCGACCGGTCGGCCCGCCAGCACCTGGGGATGCTGTCGGCCGAGGGCGGCGTGGAGATCGAGGCGGTGGCCGCCCGCGCCCCCGAGGCCATTGCCCGCATCCACATCGACCCGGTAGACGGGCTGTCGGCCGAGCAGTGCCGCCATTGGGTGCGGGCCGCCCGCATCCCCGGTGCCGCCGCCGACTCGGTGGCCGACGTGCTGGCGGCGCTGTACCGCGTCTACGTGGACGCCGACGCAGACCTGGTGGAGGTCAACCCGCTTATCGTGACTTCCGGCGGCGAGGTGGTGCTGCTCGACTCCAAGGTCACCCTCGACGCCAACAGCACGTTCCGCCACCACGATTACGCCGCCTACGACGCCACCCAGACCCGCGACGAGCGTGAGCAGGCCGCCCACGCCAAAGGGCTGCAATACGTGGGACTCGACGGCTCGGTGGGGGTGATCGCCAACGGCGCGGGCCTGGCCATGAGCACCGTCGACGTGGTCAACCAGGTGGGGGGCCGTCCCGCCAACTTCCTCGACATCGGCGGCGGCGCCAACGCCGAGGTCATGGCCGGCGCGCTGGAGGTGATCAACAACGATCCCGCGGTGCGGGCCATCCTGATCAACATCTTCGGGGGCATCACCCGGGGCGAGGAGATCGCGGTCGGCATCGTCGAGGCCACCGGGCGCGTCGACATCGACTCGCCCATCGTGATCCGCCTCGACGGCACCAACGCAGCCGAGGGCCGCGAGCTGCTTGAGCCCCACCTGAGCGATGCGTTGATGATGGAGCCCACCATGCTCGACGCCGCCCGCCGGGCGGTGGATCTGGCCGGCGCCGGCGATGGGGCGGGGCGGTCGTGAGATCTGTGCCGCTCGACTTCGTCCGCCGGGCGGTGGATCTGGCTGGCAACGGCACCGGCGAGCGCGGGATATAGCCGTGAGCATCTTCGTGGACGAGCGCACCCGGGTGGTGTACCAGGGGCTCACCGGCTCGCAGGGCCGCTACTACGGCCTGCTCAACCGCGACTACGGCACCCAGGTGGTGGCCGGCACCAATCCCCGCAAGGCCGGCACCGACGTGGACGGCGTGCCCGTCTTCGCCACCGTCGCCGAGGCCTCGGCGGCCACCGGCGCCACCGTGAGCTGTGTGTTCATCCCCGCGCCGGGAGTGCCCGAGGCGATATTGGAGGCGGCTGAGGCTCAGATGGAGCTGGTGGTGGTCATCACCGAGGGGGTGCCCGCCCACGACGAGGCCCTCGTGTTCAACAAGCTGAGGCGCGACCATCCCGGCGTGCGCCTTCTCGGCCCCAATTGTCCCGGCATCATCAGCCCCGGCAAGTGCAACATCGGCATCACCGCTGGGCACATCGCCCTGCCCGGCGGGCCGGTGGGGATCGTCAGCCGCTCGGGCACGCTCACCTATCAGGCGCTCTACGAGCTCAAGCAGCAGCAGATCGGCGTCACCACCTGCGTCGGCATCGGCGGCGACCCGGTGCCCGGCACCACCTTCGTCGACTGCCTGGCCGCCTTCGAGGCCGACCCTGAGACGCGGGCGGTGATGATGATCGGCGAGATCGGCGGATCGGCCGAGGAGGAGGCCGCGGAGTTCATAGCCGACCACATGACCAAGCCGGTGGCCGCCTACGTGGCCGGGGTCACCGCGCCGCCGGGCAAGAAGATGGGCCACGCCGGCGCCATCGTGTCGGGCGGCAAGGGCACCGCCGCAGCCAAGATGGAGGCGCTGACTGAGGCGGGAGCCAGGGTGGGCCAGAATCCCACCGAGGCCGGCCAATTGATGGTGGAGATCGTCGCTTCGCTGTAAGGATGGCCTCGATGAATGAGCCGAGGCGGGCGCTGATCTCCGTCTACGACAAGGCGGGCGTGGTCGAGTTGGCGGCGGGTCTCGTCGAGTTGGGGTGGGAGCTGATCGCCAGTGCGGGCTCGGCCCGGCTGATCGCGGCCGCGGGCCTGCCTGTTGCCGATGCAGCCGACTACACCGGTTCGCCACCGATGTTGGGGCACCGGGTGGTGACCTTGCATCCCCGCATCCACGGCGGGATCCTGGCCGACCGCGACGATCCTGCCCACCGGGCCGATCTGGAGGCCAACGGCATCGACCCGATCGATCTGGTGGTGGTGAACCTCTACCCGTTCGGGGCGTCGCCCGGTATTGAGACGATCGACATTGGCGGGCCGACCATGGTGCGGGCCGCGGCCAAGAACCACGCCCATGTGGCCGTGGTGGTGGATCCGGCCGACTACCGGCCGGTCCTGCACGAGCTCCGCTCGGAGGCGGACCTTGCGGCGTCCACCCGCCTGCGGCTGGCCCGCAAGGCGTTCGCCCACAGCGCGGCGTACGAGGCCGCCATCGCCGACTGGTTCGACGCGCGGGACGAGTCCGGTGTGCGTGGTCGAGAGCTATCCGACGAGCCCGCCCCGGATGCCGACGACGGGTCTGGCCTGCATAGTGGAGGCGTGCCGGTTGGCGCTGGCTCCGATGCTGGCGACGAGTCGGTCGGGGCGGGCTTGCCGCCGGTGATCCGCTTGGACCTTGAGCGGGCCGAGGTGCTGCGCTACGGCGAGAACCCCCATCAGCAGGGCGCCCGCTACCGGGTCCGCGGAACCGCCGGGTTCTTCGACGGCGTCGTCCAGCGCGGCGGCCCGGTGCCGAGCTATCTGAACCTGATGGACGCCGCCGCCGCGTGGCGCCTGGCCCACGACCTGGGCGACCGGCCCGCGGCGGTGATCGTCAAGCACGCCAACCCGTGCGGAGCGGCCTTCGCCGATGACCTGTCCACCGCCTACTCCCGAGCCTTCGACTGCGACCCGCGCAGCGCCTTCGGCGGCGTGGTGGCCGTCAACACGGTGATCGACGAGGCCACCGCCGCTGCCATGGCGGCCGCGGCTCAGGCCGACGTGGTGATCGCCCCCGGTTACGCCAGCGGCGTGATCGAGCGACTGGCCGCCCGCCGGGCCAACACCCGCCTGCTGGAAGTACCCAGGGCTGGCTCCGGAGGAGTCGGCTGGGGTCTCGCCCTAAGGACCCTCGACAGCCCCGGCGACTTCCTGGTGCAGTCTCGGCGCGGGCACCAGGCCGACCCGGCCGACTGGCAGGTGGTCACCGCTCGACAGCCCACCCCAGCGGAGCGGGCCGACTCGGTGTTCGCCTGGCGGGTGTGCGCCCACACCAGTTCCAACGCGGTGGTGCTGGCTCGCGACGGCACCGCCTGGGGCATCGGCGCGGGCCAGCAGAACCGGGTCGAGGCGGGCCGGATCGCTGCGGCCAAGGCGGCGGGCCGGGCCGCGGGCGGCGCCTGCGCCAGCGACGGCTTCTACCCGTTCGCCGACGGCATCGCGGCCGCGGCCGAAGCCGGCGCCGCGGTGGTCGTCCAGCCCGGCGGCTCAGTCAACGATGCCGAGGTCATTGCCGCCGCCGACGAACACAACATCGCCATGCTGTTCACCGGCGAGCGCCAATTCCGCCACTGACCGGCGGCGAGCGGTCTATGCGCTCTAGAGGGGTTTGCGGGCCAGGAAGCAGTACAGCGGGGTGAAGATCTGTGACTTGCCTCCGGCGACGTAGGCGCTGGCGGTCTGATCCAGCATCTTGACCACGTCGGCGGAGCCCTTCGGGAAGATTCGCAGCAACTCGGCCAGCCTGGATCCGGCGATGGCCGCCTTGCGGCCGAGCGGCACCCCGATCAGCGAATTGCCCAACCTCGGCTTCCAGGTCTCCAGAGGCTGATACCAGGGCGTGGCCGCACCGTTGCCGGCGGCGCCTCGATCCACCCCCTCGATGACCTCGAATCCCGCCGCTGCGAGCGCCCGGTCCACTTCGCCGGTGGTGGCGATGTCGTGCAGAGCGATGCCGTGCATCAAGTCTCGCTTCATGGCCAGATGCTGGTCGTTGCCGGGATCGAACCGTTCCGTCATGCAGAACTCTTGACCCCAGAAGAGGGCTCCGGGCTTGAGCACCCGGTAGATCTCGGCGAATGCACCCGCCTTGTCGGGCGCATGGATGGTTGATTCGATTGCGTAGCCGCGGTCGAAGGTGTCGTCCGCAACGTCGGCCATGTCCATGAAGCTGCACACCAGGCAGTCGACCATGTGGTCGAGCCCCGCCTCGGCGTTCAACGACCTGGTCAGGTCCATCTGCACCTCATTGATGTTGACTCCGACCACCCTCACGCCGGTCTCCGAGACGACCCGGCGCATCGGTCCGCCGATCCCGCAGCCGACGTCCACCACCGTCATGTCGGAGCGCAGTTCCAGCTTGTCGATCATCAGTCGCTGGTGGCGGATCTTGGAGTCGTTCACGCTCTCGCCGGGCAACAGCGGCGCGAAGTGCAGCGACTCGCCCCAACCCCACACCATCAGATCGTTGCAAATCTCGTAGTACTCCCGGACGGTCTCGGTGTGGTCGTAGTCCGTCGCGCCGCCGTTGCGCACCGAAGCCCGGTCGAGCCAGTCGTCGAAGCGCCGCATCCGACGGTCGACTCCACCGCCGACCCGGTCCGCGGCCCGCAGCCCGGCGAAGACTCGTGACAGCTTGCTCATTGGCGGCACCCTACCGGTGGGACTCCGCGGGCCGAGGCCGAGAGGGGCGCTGCTACGGTGGCGCTCCATGAACCGCGTCCTCGGCAGGTTCAGTCGGTTCATCACGGTTCGCCCGTACGTCACGATCCTCGTTCTGCTCGTCGTCACCGTTGTTCTGGCCGCGGGGGCGACCCGGCGCGTGCCGCCGATCGAAGGGGCCTCGGTGGCGTTCTTGCCGCCGGGCAGCGCCATCGCCGCCGCGGTCTCCGAACTCGACGAGTTCTTCGGCGAGTCCAGCGATGTCAATGTCGTCACACTCGTCTTCCGCGGCGACGCATTCACTCCCGGCGGACTCCAGCAGATGGACGCCCTCATCGGCGCCATTGCCAGCGATCCGAGCGTGATTCCGCTGCTGGCGCCGGCCGATCCGATCATCTCGCCCTCGTCACTGATCGGGGTCGCGACCGGTGTCGACATCGGCTCGATCACCCAGGCAGAGATCGACGAGGTCCGCAGCGTCGGTGAGATCGGCGGGGCGCTCGACGCCATGTCGGGGACCGACGCCGACGGCACACCGGTGGCGATCGCCACCGTCCGCCTGAAGAACACGGACGACACCGCGGTGGCGGAGCGGACGATCAGCGACCTGGCCGATGCCTCGGCGGGCGTGCTGCAAGTGAGCAGCCTGTCGCCCATCGTGATCGAGGACGAGTACACCGAGGCCATCGAGACCGGCATGGCGCCGCTGGTCGGCCTGGCCCTGCTGCTGATCGCGGCGCTGATCGTGGTGTTCCTGCGAACGCTGTCGGATCTGCTGCTCACGCTCACCGGCCTGGTCTTCTCGCTGGTCTGGATCGTCGGGGCGGAGGGCTGGCTCGGACCCGACGGGCTCGGCTGGATCGGTCCGCCCAGCTCGCTCACCACGATGGTGCCGATCATCGTGATCAGCCTCACGGTGGACTATGCGATCCAGGCCGTGTCGCACTACCGCGAGCAGCGGGCAGACGGCGAGCCGGTCCTGGAGGCGGTCCGCAACGGCCTGCGCAAAGTCGCCAGCCCGCTGACACTGGCGGCCGCCACCACCATCGCCAGCTTCCTGGCCACCCTGTTCTCGCCGATAGACGTGATCGGCGATTTCGGAATCGTGGCCGGGCTGGGGGTGGGGTTGAGCCTGATCGTCATGCTGACGCTGGTCCCGGCCGGCCGGACCATCGTCGACCGGCGGCGGGAGGCGCGAGGCAAGCTGCGTCCGCCCCGCTCGGTGTCGAGCTCGCTGCCCGGAATCGAGCCGGTGGCCAGGGCTCTCGGCGCCAGCGTGGCCCGCCGGCCGGCCCCGTACCTCATTGTGGTGCTCGGCGTGACTGTCGCGCTCGGATTCGCGGCCACCGGGCTCCACTCGGAGTTCAGCATCCGAGACATCTTGCCCCGCGACGGCAGCGTGATGAACGACTTGGAGTCCCTCGACACCGCCGTCGGAGGGTCGACTGAGCTGGCCAGCGTGCTGGTGAGAGCCGAGGCCACCGAGGCCCGCACGCTGCTGAACATTCAGGACTTGGCCGCCGCCTTCGCCGATGAGCAGCGCCGGCCGCGGGCTGCGGCGGGGCCGCTGGAAGCGTCGTACGTGTCGCTGGCGCACGACTGGACCCACGACAGCGGCGAGCCCGGCGACAAGTACGACCCCGCGCTGGCGGCACTGTTCGCCGAGGCCTCCGCCGGGGTGCAGCTCGATCCGGCCGGGATGCAGGAGTTCCTGGACCGGCTCGAAGCCACCGATCCGGCCACGGCCAACGTTCTGGTCAACGATCCCGGAGGCATCGATGCCATCTTGCTGCAGTTCCCGACCTACACCGACGATCCCGGCGCCACCGCCGTGCTGCAGGACGAGATCGAGGCGCTCTGGGCCGGCGACGACGACGCCATCACCGCCACTTCGATGAGCATCCTGTCGGTCACCGTCACCGAACAGATCACGTCGCGCCAGACCGAGGCGATCACCTCCACCGTGGCCGTCGCTCTGGGCATCCTGATCCTCTTCTTCTGGGTGACGCTGCGCCGGCCGATGCTGGGGGTGATCGCGGTCGGGCCCATCGTGCTGGTTCTCATCTGGATCCTCGGCACCATGGCCCTGCTGGGCATTCCCTACGGGCTGATCACCTCGATCATCACAGCGCTCTCGATCGGGATCGGCGTGGACTACACCATCCATGTGATCCACCGCTACCGAGAGGAGTTCGCCCGGGTCCGCAATCCCGAGCAGGCCGCGGTACGCACGCTCGCCACCACCGGCTCGGCCCTGCTGGGCTCCGCCCTCACGACCGCGCTCGGGTTCGGGGTGCTGGTGTTCTCGCCGCTGGCGGGGACCCAGCAGTTCGGCGTCACCGCGGCGGTCGCCATCGCCTACTCGCTGCTCGTGTCCATCCTGGTGGTGCCGCCCGCGATGACCGTGTGGGGCGCCTACGAGAACATGCGCTTGCGCTCCACAGTGCAGAGGCTCTGGGACGACCTCGACGTGGTAGCCGAGCACCGGGACCGGCGCGGGTCAGGCGGGTAGGTCGCGCCTGCGCTCGGAGATGCGGAACTTCAGCTTCTTGTTCGGCGACATCGACGGGAACGGGCTGATCCTCAGCTTGTAGTTCTTGGGGGCGATCTCGAACATGAAGTAGTGCGCCATCAACAGCAGGTTGGTGGCCAGGTACATTTCCGTCAATCGGGCGCCGAGGCAGGTGTGGGTGCCCAATCCGTAGGGCGAGTATCCGGTGCCGACATGCTCTTTGCGGGGCTCCGCATAGCGGTCGATGTCGAATCTGAACGGGTCGGGAAAGAGGTCGGCCATGTAGTGCGTTGCCGTCTGTGCAATGAAGACGCGCCTGCCCTCGGGCAGCTGGTAGCCCTCCACCTCGCAGGCGTTCATCACGTTGCGGACCGACAGCGGGACGATCGGGTAGAGGCGCAGACACTCCATGATGAACCGGCGAGTCACGTCTGTGGACGGCCCGGTGAGCGTCTCGCCGTCCGGGTCGCCGGCCGCGAACACCGAGTCGGCCTCGGCCCGGATCCTGTCGTAGAACTCGGGCTGCGACACCATGGCGAATGCGGCGAAGCTGAGCTGGTCGCCCACGTACATGCTGGCGATCAGCGGCGCCGACAGCACGAACCGAAGATTCGACTCCGGCAGGAACTGCTGATCGTTGTTGTGCATGGTCAGCAGCTCGTCGGCCAGATCCCGGGGACAGCCGACCCGCTGGGCGGGGGTATGGACGTTGAGCACCCGGTCCATCACCTCGTCGATCTGTTTCGCTCGGCGCCTCATGGCCGGGGTCTTCAGCATGAACTTGGGCAGGGTTCGGCCGACGTGCGTCTTGAGGGCCCGGTCCTTGAACTTGTGCATGTCGTCGACGATGTCTTGGGAGTCGATGCCGACAAACAGCGGCGACATGGCGGCGTTGACCAGCTTGCGGCACATCCCCACCGCATGGCGCGTCTCCCCGACACTCCAGGCCGCCATGTCGTGGCGGGCGCGGCTGAGGAACTCGTCCAGCCGGTCCTCCACCCTGGTGCGCGAATACGCGGGCTGAATGAACTTTCGATACCGGAAGTGGTCGGCGCCGTCGAGGGCGGGCAGCAGCCCCACCCCGCCGTAGACCTTCTCGAAGTCCTCCAGATAGTCCCTGGCTCTCAGGTGCATGCGGCCTTGACGGTGCACCCACTGGTTCGTGTCCGGACCAGCGAGGCAGATCATGTTCTGAGCCACCGGCGGCCGTATCTCGAACACCGGGCCGAACTCTTGGTGCAGTTCGGCGAAGAATGCGGGCAGGTTGCCGGACCGGATCTGTTTGCTGCGCAGCAGCCTCCGCAGCGGGACGACGGGAATCGGCTTGGCCAGAGCGGTCGGCCCGAACAACCGCCCCGCAATGTTCTGTGCCACCGCCGCGGCGATGGCTCGACCGATCAAGTCCATCTTGAGGATGGCCCGGACGCGTTCTTCGGCCTCCTCGTCGAGTTCGAAGATGAGGCGCAGCACGTCGCAGGTGTCGATCAAACAGATGATGATTATGTCTCTCGGATCGGGGATCTCGTTGTTGAAGATGGCTCTGCTGATGCGGGTCTTGACGTGCTCGACGGCCGTGCCCTCCTCGGATCCCTGGTGGAGTTCCATCCTCCAGGCGGCTCCGGCCAGCGACCAGAAGTCGCCGTCGTGATGGTGGAGGATCCTCAGGTCGACCAGCCGGTCGAGCGTCATGTCGATGATCGATTCCGCCTGGGGAGCGAGCCGCTCGATCCAGTACTGGGCGTTGTGCTGAACGGGCTCGGCCGCGATCTCTTCGAGGGCGGGATCGAGCGCCCGGTCGCCGGTCGCGGTCGCATCCAGAAGGATCAGGGAGTCCATGTCGGTGTCGATGCGCGACATGAGCGACAGCTCGGCCAGTGCCGCGCCGACGACGGCGCAGTTCAGATTCCAGCCGGGTACTTGGCGAAAGTAGCCGCTCTCCTCGTTGAGGAGGGCCAGGACGAGTTCGTCGATCAAGCTCAACAACCCGGTCCTCGCACCGCTTCGGGCGTGGATCATGGACCCGCCAAGCCGAGCCGGACGATGACCCGGACGAGATTGGCCCTCACATTGTTCCCAGCGTGGATCATGGGCCCAGCTGACGGTGGGTCATGGCGCGATCGTACAGGCTCGCATCTGTCGGGGATAGGGGCGGGTTCAGCGGCGGCGGCGGTTTCGGCGGCGGGTCGAGCGGTCCTCGGTGAGCGCCGTCGCGGTCCGAGGCGTCGACTCGGGCGGGGGCTCGTCGCCTCTTAGCACGGCCGCCATCTTGGCGGTGTGGGCCGGGGTGCTGCCGCAGCAGCTGCCGATCACGGCTGCGCCCGCGGCTCGAGCCCGGTGGGCGTGGGCGGCCAGCACGTCGGGGGTGCCGTCGTAGACCAGCGCGTCATCGCTCCACACCGGGATTCCCGCGTTGGGCTTGGAGACCACCGGGGTATCCGCACATGCGGCCGCAATCGCCACCGCGGCGGCCTCGGTGTCGGCGATGTTGTTGCCGCAGTTGGCGCCCACCGCGGCCAGGCCCAGCCCGCCGAGCCGCTCGGCCAGGTCTGCGCCGGTGACGCCCATCATGGTTCGGCCCGCGGTGTCGAAGCTCATGGTGGCGGCCACGGGAAGGTCGCAGGCCGAGCGGGCCCCCCGCACCGCCGCCTCCAGCTCGTCGAGGTCGCTCATCGTCTCGACCCACAGCAGATCGGCGCCGCCCTCGGCCAGGCCTGTGGCCTGTTCGGCGAAGGCGGCCTCGCACTCGGCGGCCGACATGTCGCCCAGCGGCGCCAGCAGAGAGCCGGTCGGCCCCATCGATCCCGCCGCCAGCGTTGGCCGGCCGGTCCGCTCGGTTTCTGCGTCGGCCTCAATGCGGGCGTTGCGGGCCGCGGCCTCGTTGAGTTCAACTACCCTGTCATCGAGGTCGTGCAGAGCCAGGCGGAAACGGTTTCCTCCGAAGCTGTTGGTCACCACCAAGTCGGCTCCGGCCCGCAAGTAGGCCCGATGGACGGCTCGCACCTGTTCGGCGTGGTGGACGTTCCAGGCCTCGGGCGCATCGCCAGCGGTGAGGCCCGCCGCGAAGAGCTGGGTGCCCATCGCCCCGTCGGCCACCAGGTATCCCTTGGTGGCCACCAGCTCTGCGATGGACCCGGCCATGTCGCCACGGTAGCGCCCGCTCGCGACGGCTCAGATGCCCGTTGGACCGGTGTGCTCACCTGCGAGCCCTGAATCCCGGTTCTCGACCTGGCACCGCATCCAGCTAGGTTGACTGGCCGTGCGGTTCGGTGTGTTCTACGAGCTTCAGATGCCCCGGCCGTGGGCAATGGACTCCGAGCAGCGGCTGTTGGGCGAGGCCATCGAGCAGGTCGAGGTGGCCGACGAGGTCGGCATCGACGTGGCCTGGGCGGTCGAGCACCACTTCCTGGAGGAGTATTCGCACTGCTCGGCCCCCGAGGTGTTCCTGTCGGCCTGCGCGGCCCGCACCAGCCGCATCCGGCTGGGCCACGGCATCCGTCAGGCGCCACCGGCCTACAACCACCCGGCCCGCACCGCCGAGTGCGTCGCCACCCTCGACCTGATCTCGGGGGGCCGGGTCGAGCTGGGCATCGGCGAGGGCGCCACCCGCCTGGAACTGGGCGGGTTCGGCATCCCCGCCAAGCAGAAGCGGGCCATGAGCCTCGAGGCGGGCGAGCAGATCGCCAACATGATGGCCATGTCGCCCTACCCGGGCTTCGAGGGCGAGTTCTTCTCGATGCCGTGCCGCGACGTGATCCCCAAGCCGGTGCAGAAGCCCCACCCGCCGATGTGGATCGCCTGCACCAACCGCACCACCATCGAACTGGCCGCCCGCTGCGGCCTGGGCGCGCTGGCCTTCGCCTTCGTCGACCCGGCCGAGGCCCGCTACTGGGCCGAGGTGTACTACGACATCATCCGCAGCGACGAGTGCGTGCCCCTCGGTCACAGCGTCAACGCCAACATCGCGGTGGTCACCGGCTTCTCGCTGCACCCCGAGCGGGCCGAGGCCATCCGGCGGGGCTTCGACGGATTCCACTTCTTCGCCTACGCCCTGCGCCAGCTGGTGGTGCATCACACCATCCCCGGTCACAGCGACATCTGGGACCGCTACGAGGCCCAGCGGGGCTCGGCCCTCGAAGACGCGGTGGCTGCGGCCCGCCAGGCGGGCAACGACTACGCCGACACCATCGGCACCCCCGCCGACGCGGTCCGCTGGCTCAAGAAGGCCGAGGCGGCCGGCATCGACCATGTGATCTTCCTGCAGCAGGGCGGCAAGAACCGCCACTCCGACATCTGCGACAGCCTGCGCCTGTTCGGGTCGGACGTGCTGGGCGAGTTCACCGCCGGCCGGGCCGAGCGCGAGGCGGCCAAGGCCGACGACCTGGCGCCCTACATCGACAAGGCCCTGGCCCGAAAGGAGTGGATGCGCCCCCTCGAGCGCCACGAGATACCAGTAGTGGAGGCCTCCGTCGCCCAAGCGACCGTTCCAGCCAGCCCCATCAGCTGACCACGCGAAGACCGTCGGGACGAGAAGTTGATACCGTTCGCCTTCACCCCCGGACTCCGTCGCCAGCACTTCAGCGACCACCGGCTGCGAGGCCAAGTGGACCGAACCTCTCCCTGATCGGGTCTCGGCTAGACATTGTCAGACCACCGTGATATCTTTACCTACATGGTAAAGTTCAACGGTGCTGATCCAGTTTCGAGATCGACGGCTCGCAGCGCTCTGCGCGCAGGAGCGGTTGATGACGCGAAGGCTCGGATCGAAAGGAGCCCGACGGCTGAAGCAGCGTTTGGCCGACTTGGAGGCGGTCGCCGACGCGAGCGAACTCTTGAGCCTTCCTGGAAGGTGGCACCCGCTTCGTGCCGACCGGAGAGGCCAGATGAGCGGCGATTTGGATCACCCCAGGCGTCTCATTGTCGAGCCAGCTGATCCTGACCGGGTTCGGCGCTCCGAAGGCAGTATCGACTGGAAACTTGTGACAGGGGTGGTAGTCGTCGAGATTGCCGACACCCATGACTAGCAGGAGTCGGAGGGTGCTGAGCCTGGCGGCGGCCCTAAGCGACAGCAGAGAGCGATAAGGGGGTGAGTAAGAGCATGGCCAACGAACTGATCACTTATGAACCCGATTATGCCGTGCCTCCAGGCGAGACGTTGCTGGAGGCGCTGGAAGAGGCTGGCCTGACTCAGGCCGAGCTAGCCCGCCGCGCCGAATTGAGCCCCAAGCATGTCAACCGGCTCGCAAAGGGCCACGCGACCCTGACTCCGGCCGTCGCGGTGAAGCTGGAACGGGTGCTCGGGATCCCGTCGCAGTTCTGGAACGCCCGGGAGGCCAACTATCAGGCACGACTGACCCGGCTCGCTGAGCGTCAGGCGACCGCGGAGGACTTGGAGTGGCTGAAGCTGCTGCCCTGGCGCGAGTTGCGCAAGCGGGGCTACCTACCTCAAAGCGACGATAAGGCGACCCTAATCGCGGAGGCGAAGCGCTTCTTCGGAGTTGCCTCAGTGGCCGCATGGCACTCAGTGTGGAGTCAACCGGCCGCGTCCTTCCGCCGCGCCAGTGCGTACGAAGTGGATCAGGGAGCGCTTGCGTCCTGGGTGAGGATCACAGAGATCAAGGCGGCGGAAGTTGATCGTGGCATCTACGATCCGTCAAGGTTCCGCAAGCTGCTGCTGAAGATCCGCTCTGCGACCGCGGATCCGCCCGAGACAGTCGGAGAGTGGCTCCAGTCGGTATGTGGCGCCGCCGGAGTTGCAGTGGTGTTCGAGCCGGAGATCAAGGGCGCTCGCGTCAGTGGAGCGGCCTACTGGCTGGCCGGGAACCCCGTCATCGCCTTGAGTTTGCGCTACCGCCGCGACGACCAGTTCTGGTTCTCGTTGTTTCACGAAGTGGGCCACATCCTGCTCCACCCTCGCCGCGAGCGCTTCATCGATGCGGCGATTGGCAAGAACGAGAGTGGCGCACAGCCGTATGTGGCCGAAGACCTTGTGAGAGAATCCGAGGCCGACCGGTTTGCTGCAACCACCTTGATTCCCGAGCGACTTGAGGAGCGTCTATTCGGCCTTCGGACACTTGCCGACATTCAGCGCTTCGCCGACGAACACGAGGTCGCTGCTGGCATCGTGGTCGGAAGGCTCCAATACGAGGGCAAGCTGCAGTACAACGTGGGCAACCGCCTAAAGCGGCGCGTCGAATTCACCTGACATTCACTCGTCACCTACAGCGGGCACCTCGCCGAGTTCGGTGTCGCGCGATCGGTTGGACTCAGCGGGTCAGGCCCATGGAGCAGATGATGTGGGGCGGGGCGACGTCGGCTGCTTGTGGAACGCATAGTTCGTTGCGGGAGTGGAGGTCCGCTACGAGGGCCGCGAGGTTGTCGTCGCTGTGCTCTTGTAGGGCTGTGGCGATCTTCTCGCGGGCGTCGCGCAGCAGGGGGCGTTGATACAGAGCGTCCAGTGCGGCATTGAGGGTTGTTGGGTCCCACAGCAGATTGCCCTGGGTTTGGTGGGTGGCGCTGTTGAGGAAGCCGCGCAGCCTGTTCCAGCATCGGCTGCGGACCCCTGATAGTTGGCCTTGGGCGGCTGCTGCGGGGAAGCGCAGGGGCCCGTTGAATGCTGCGGCCAACAGTTCGTGGTGCTGTTGGAGTGTGTCGGCGGCTGGTGTGTCGGGTTCGCAGGCGGCTAGGCGCAGCGCCTCACGGGCGGCGACGGCGTTCGGCGGGCTGCCTGACGCGGGTGAGAGGGCGAACGCGTTGATCTCGTCGTCGGTCTGGATGTGCACGAGCACGCCCAGCTCGTCGGCATCGCCGGCTCGGGCGAGAGTGGAGTAGATCACGTTGGGCAGAGCCTCGGCCGCCTCGGCCTTCTCGGGGTGGTCTCGTTGTGCGGCTCGCCATATCTCGTAGGCCATAGACACCACGTCGACTTCGTCGTCTGAGTCGTCGGGCGGGTCCTCGTTGTAGATCGCGTCTCGCAGGGCGGCTTCTTCTTCGTCGGTGCCGAAGAATCGTTCCCCTCCGCCGAACACGACGGCGTTGGCTTCTAGCCGCTCGCGGATGCGCCGGTGGTTGCCGATCACTTCTTCGACGCCGCCGGGTGGGAGCATGGAGGCGACGACCACCTCGTCGGCGGTTTGGCCGATGCGGTCCACGCGCCCGGCGCGCTGCACTATCCGCACTACCGCCCACGGCAGGTCGTAGTTCACCACGACGCGGGCGTCTTGGAGGTTCTGGCCTTCTGATAGGACGTCGGTGGATACCAGCACCCGTATCGGCTGTTCGCGTCGGGGCATCCCGCCCAGCGATTCGTTGGAAAGCGGCGAGAATCGGCGGGCGGCCAGTGTGGGGTTGGCATCGGAGCCGGTGACCGCCTCGACGCTGTCGATGCCGCGCTCGGTCAAGGCAGCCGCGACGTAGGAGGCGGTGTCGGCGTACTCGGTGAACACGACCACCTTCTCGGAGCGGTGGTCGCCGCAGGCAAGCCCCGCGAGGGCGTCGAGCTTGGTGTCGTGTCCTTGGTCCCAGTCGCCGATGCGGTCGAGGATCCCGCCGATGAGCCGATTGTCCGAGCGCAGCGCATCTCCCAGCGCATCGGTGAACAGCAACGGCCGCAGGTGTTTGACTTTGCCGGAATCGACGAGCTTGGCGTACGCGGCTTCGGCATCGGCGATCCTGCTGTCGGCATCGACCGGGAGTTCTTCGTCGCCTGCTCCGTCGTCGATGTCGGTGGGTGACGGCTCGACGGCGATGGAGCTGCTCATCGTTGGCAGGTCCCATCCCCGGTCTATGGCGAGCAGGAGGATGTCGTTGCGGAGGCGGTGGCGGCGCAGTGTGGCGATGAGCGCGGGCCCCGACGATCCGAGCCGCTTGTAGATCAGTGTCCGGGCGAATCCGATCAGGTTCAAGTTGCGCTGGGGCTGTTCCCGCCAGGACTTGATCGCCGCGGATTCATCGCCGGTCAGGTCGTCTCGCTTGTCGGCATCTTTCGCCAGGTAGTCGATCAGGCGATAGCGGGGCAGATCCAACGCGTTGATGTCGTCGAGGGTCTCATCGGACGCGATGGCTGCGTCGGGGCCGGGCTGGTATGTCACGCTGACAGCGCGGCGGCGGGGAATGAGATGCAGGGAGTCACCGACTCGCAGACAGCGCCTCACGGCTGCGCTGCTGCCCGCCGGCAGGCTGGCCAGGCTGCCGTTGATGGCGACTTGCACTTGCGCTCCAGCAATGAACGACTCGTCACCGCCGACTCGCACACGCGCGCCTTGGCTCTCGATGCGCACGCGATCCCATCCTCGCTTGGCGGCGCCGTCGATAAGCACCTCGCAGCCGTCGGCGGGATACGTTGCCGACTCGCCGTCAGGGGAGATCACCTGAATGCCGGCAACGCCGTAGCTGCGCTCCACCGAGCGGCGGGTGCGACGCACCATGTAGCGGTCCATGAGCCGTTCCCAGTCCTCGGGGTACTCGCTGCGTCGGAACGCCGCGAGGCTGTCAGGGCCGCAGTCGAGGCGGCGGGTGACCTGCTCGACGCCATGCTCGGCAATGGCGGCCTCGGGGGTAACACCCAGCGGGTCCTCCTCACCCACGAAGAGGGCCAACTGGTTCGCGACGTCGGTGAAGTCGAGGTTGTAGGGGGTGGCCGTCAACAGCATCACTTTGGAGTCGTTGTCATCGATGAAGCCCTTGATCTCCTGGTAGTCCTTGCGGGTGCGGTTGCGGAGGTTGTGGGACTCGTCAACGACGACCGTGCTGTAACGGCCTCGCAGTTCTGACAGCCGCTTGGTCGCCATCGACAGTTCGACGACTTCGTGGCGGAGGTCGTAGGTGTCGCAGTAGCCCTGCCACATGGGTCTGAGGTTCTTGGGGCACACGACGAGCACACGGCCGCCGTGCGCGTCCTGGCGCAGCCTGGCGACAGCCACCGCGACGAGGGTCTTGCCCAAGCCGACCACGTCTCCGACCATCACCCCGCCGAGCCGGTCAAGCGCTCCGGCCGCGAACTGCGCTGCGACCGCCTGGTGCTCCAGCAGCGTGGCCCGCAAGTCGGCGGGCAGACCATAGGCGATCAACCCGTCCCGGGCCTCCTGGGACAGGTGGTAGGCCATCTTCAGATACACCAGATATGGCTCAGGCGGGTGAGGCCGGGCCCAGCATTCGTCGAGAAGGTCCAGCAGATCGCTGGTCACATCAACCGAAGCAGGGTCCTCCCAGCGCGCCTCGAACCATGCGGCGAGCTTCTCGGAAGCGTCGGTGTCGGGCACGTCAACGTTCAACTCGCCCTGCCCGCCGAGGCCGGCGAATGTCAAGTTGGACGACCCGACATATCCGAGGTTCGGGTACCGGTCATCGGCGCGGTGGCATATGTAGAGCTTTGCATGGAGACGATGAGCCAAGTGCAGCTTGATGGCCACGTCGCCGCAGTCCATCTGTGCCCGCAGCTGTCGCAGGGCCTTCTCGTCGGCTGCGGTGGGCAGGCCGATGGTCAGCTGCTCGCGCAGCACCTTGCGGGTCTGCTGGCGCATGGTGTTGCGGGTGGCGTTGTCAAGGGTGCTGTCGCCTCGCCCCGTCAGCTCCCTACGGAGTTCGTCATGGGGATCGCGGGCCATCCCGATGAGAATTCTCGCCTTGGGAGCGTCCTCGGTGTGAGGCATGGCGTCCACGGCGTCGGCCAGTTCTCGCCAGCCCCGCAGATTGAAGTACCCGATGGCAGCGTCGAGCCGCACAGCACCGCGTGCTATCTCGGCGCGCAGGTCCTCAGCGAGACCGATCTCGATGTTGTCGATGATTCGTGGCATGCAACAGGTGACGAGTCGGTCAGGAACCGTCTGGGCGGGTCTTCTTGTTGCCGTGCACCGACGGCTCGCGGCACCACATGTCGCGCAGTCGGGCCAGTCCGGCAAGCGCCTCTCTTGGCAGGTGCAGCACCCGCTTCGCTAGCGTCTCATCCAGGTCGTGGCGCGCCGGGTCTCGGTAGGCCTCGTTGGCGGGGAGGAACTGCCGGTGTTCGAATTGGTCGTATATGGCCGCAGCGGCGCGGATCATCGCCGGAGTGGCGCTGCGCAAGTCCAGAGCCGGAACGCTCCCGATGGTGGTGACGCTCAATCTTGCTCTGCCGTTTTGCTGCCGCGATGACACCCACCACCGTCCCACCAAGCCGAGTGTGGAGTTCAGCCACACGCACAGCGCTTTCTCCCACGTCTCGCGGTCGCCCATTCCAGCCGGGGGGGGGGGTAGGCGCGAAGGAGGGCCACGCTGATCCACCCAGCGCAGCTTCGGGGGTCAGGCACGCACCGAGCGGCTGGGAATTCACTCGGAAGTCGCGGTTGATGTGTAGGCGGGTGGCGCCAGCGATCTGCTCCTTCTTCTTGTTGGTGTAACCGTCCCAGAGCTCTTGTGCCCGGTCGTCCATGCCGGGGCGGACTACACCGGTCGAGCATGGTAGGACGACCATGCGAGTCTCCATGTCCGCGTCGTGGCTCCATAGCACCGGCCGCTCGGAGTCCACGTGCGACTGCCGCACCTGCTCCTTGTCCTTCCAAAGAGTGTCTTCGGACCACCGCCGCTCAGGGGGTGTCACCTCATAGGGGCCTCGGCCGCCGCCTTCGTTGATGTCGCGATCCACGGGCCCTCGGGAGCCGAGGTCTCGGAGCGGAACCGTCGGGACATCGATCAAGTCCGCCAGGCCGGGAAGGCGCAGATGCCCAACAGTGAGGTTCGCGGCGATGCCGCACAGCTCGGCGCTCATGACACCGGAGGGATGCCCGCCGCCGTCGGCCGTGAACAGAACCGGAACAGCGAAGCCGGCGTGCGACCCGCCGGGTTTGTCGAAGTCCCCGCCGGGCGATGCTGCGCGGGCTATGTCGACACCCTCAGGGTTGGTCGCCGGCCGGCTCCGCAGGCAAATGTACCGGGCAAGACATTCCTTGGTTTCGGTGAGCGTTGCGGACTGCTTCCGTCTCGTGGCGACGATGATCGCTTCTGCCATGTTGGTGTCGTTGGAGAAAGCGCGGGCAGTGCTGCTCTCCGCTGACGCCATGGTGACGACCGCGATGTCCTCGTAGTGCTTGACGAGCAGCTGTCTGGTCTTCTCCCAGCTTCTTCCGGTGACGGCTGCAGCGGGGACGATCAGGGCCAGCACACCACCGGCTCGGAGCTTACGGTGGGCGAGGTCCACGAAGTTCGTGGGGAGTCCGGCGTTGCCGTGGCCAGCCCGGTCTGCGGGCTTGATCCCTCCCGCGTCGTAGGCCTCTTCTAGGGCGTAGCTCATCAGCTCCTGGGCGACTTCGTCGTTGTCCAGGCCGGCGAACGCCGGGTTCGGCACAACCACCCCTTCCTCCAGGCCGCGCTGCTTGTTCTCATGGTTGGTGGGCCGCGTGAAGGGCGGGTTCATGATCACCAAGTCGAACTTCCCGTCGGGGACCTTGGCTTCGCTGGGGACCGCCGTGTCCTTCGCCTCGACCGCGGTCGAGCCGTCACCGAACAGTGCCCGCCGTTGACCGCTATACAGCAAGTCCAGCGAACCAAGACAGGTCTGCGGACCGGCGCCGAAATTATGCACGCCGAAAGGCATGACCCAGGTCTTGGTGCCCTTGTACCCGATATGGGTGTGCTCGCCCGACAGCACCGAAGCGGTCAGATGCACGGCCGCGGGCATGATGTCGCATCCGGTGAGGACTTCCTCCATCATCTTCTGGTGCAGCTCGGCGGGATCGCCGCCTGCGTCTTCGTGGCGGGCTGCAATGCGGCGGTACGAGGCTGTTAGCAGCGCTCCCGTGCCGCAAGCCAAATCCGCCACGCGCAGCGATGTCACCGCTTCGGGATCGGCCCAGTCCACATCAAGGCGGTTCACGGCCATCTCAGCCAGGAACGAAGCCGACTGCGGACGCGTGTAGTAGGTGGCCAGGAACTTCCGGTCGACTATGAGCCGCCCGAAGAGCTCCCCCACCAGACCCTGCGTAGCCCGATGGGCGACCTTGTCAGAAGCACTCCCGTACAAGTCTCCCAACACCGCAGCGGCGACATCATCGTCGCCGATCGCGTTGAGCAACTTCCGGGCGATCCCGAAGATCGGCCAGTAGTTGATGGCGAGGATAGCGTCCCACTCAGCGGCGACAAGAGCCCTGGTAGCACCGGCGGAGCGGACCTCTTCAAGGGAGCGCACAATGCCCGGATGATGAGAAGCGATGTGATGTTGGAACACGACAGCGTTGAACATGATCGCCGCGGCCATCCGGTTGGACTGTTCGCCACCCTCCTGGGACAAGACCTCGCCGATCTTCGCCGAGCAGCCCGCATCGCCTGACAGGGGCACCGCGATATCTAGAACTGCCCTCTCGACTTCTCTGTCCAGATCCGCGATGTCCACCCCGAGCGATTGCCGCACCCGCGACAACACATCGGACACCGCGAGGTCGTCCTCCTCGTCGAGCGTGAAGGCCACACCCGCCAACCGATCAAGCATCTCTTCTCCGACAGCGTCTCGATCGCATCGATGGCCAACCGCCCGGTAGCTGTCCCCCGCTGGGCGTTGCTCCGGCCAAAGCCACAGCATGTCGCCATCATCGCCATCAAAGACGACCAGCGTTTCCAAGCTGTAGAGCCTGCGAATCCGGCGGATGATCTTGTGTCGCTCCACAGCGGCCGGAACAGTCGGACACGGCACACGCCATACATCCACCGCCTTCTTTGAAGCCACCGGATGAGCCGCCATCGACGAGTCTGAGCCGAAAGGCAGCGGTTCTTGGCGGGGATTGTCCCATCCCAGGTGCCCCCGGAACAGCTCGCCCAACTCCCGGGCCGAAATCAGATCCCGTATCTGTTGGCGGGAAGTGACGGCGTTCATGCTCTCCTCGCTGAACCGAGTTGGGGTGTGGTTAGGGACGGGAGGCCGCTACTAGCCAGGTGAAGGCGGGGTCGGTGTCTCGGGAGTCGAGCAGCTCGGGGTGCCACTGGAGGCCGATCCAGGGCCGGTCGTGGGCTTCGATGGCCTCTATGGCGCCGTCGTCGCTGCGGCCGGTGATCTCGTAGCCGTCGGCGAGTTGGTCGATGGTCTGGTGGTGCAGCGAATTGACCTCAATCGACGGCCCGTACAACGACTCGGCCAGCGAGCCCTCGGCGAGTTTGACACTGTGGAGGCGGGTGCTGGGCCGGTCGAAGCCGGCGTGGGCGGCGACGTGTTGGTGGAGGGTTCCGCCGCCGTGGACGTTGAACACCTGGATGCCCCGGCAGATGCCCAGCACCGGCGCTCCCGATCGGGCCGCTCCGTCCAACAGGGCCATCTCGAAGGCGTCGCGGGCCGGCTCCGGGGTGTACAGCTCGGCATTGGCCACCTGCCCGTAGCGCTGGGGCTCGATGTCGGCGCCGCCGGTGAGCACCAGCCCGTCCAAACGCTCGGCGTAGTCGGCCGGGTCGGCGCTGGTGGGCAGGTACACCGGCAGTCCGCCCGCCGCCAGCACCGCGCGGGCGTAGTCGCAGAAGTACAGGTCCACATCGCAGGCTTGAAGCGAGCGGGGCTTCAGGTCGATCTCGCCTGCGGTGCGGGTTCTCCCCGAGATGCCGATCAGCGGTGCCGTCGCCACAGCCGAGAGTGTACGTTCCGAGCATGTCCAACAGCCGCAGGGGCCGACAGCCCGAGCGTGACACCGACATGGACCGCCGGGCCCACGTCGCCGTTGATGCGGACCGCCCGCAGGCCGGTGGCAAGCAGGGTCAAGGCGATGCTGTGGATGTGAACGGGCCCTTGGCCGGTGGGGGTCAGGGCCAAGGCGCCGCCGTCGATGTGGACGGGCCTCTGGCTTGGCGCGAGCAGGGTCAGGGTGACGCGGTGGTGTTCCTTCACGGCCTCGGAGGCTCGCGCACCTCATGGGCGCCGCAGCTTGAAGGCTTGAGCGGCACGTTCCGATGCATCGCATGGGACATGCCCGGTTACGGCGCCTCGGCACCGGTGACGCCCTTGACCCTCGCCGCCATCGCCGATGCGGTGGCCCGGCTGCTCGACGCGGCCGGGGTGGAGCGGGCCCATCTGGTGGGGGAGTCGTTCGGCGGCATGCACGCTCTGCACGCCGCCCTGCGTCACCCCGATCGGGTCGACCGGCTGGTGCTGGCCAACACCAGCGCAGCGTTCGGGCTCGACGGCACCGACCCCGACGCCTGGCGAGCCGCCCGGCTGGCGCCCCTGGACGCGGGCCTGACGCCGGCCGACATCGCCGAGGGTGTCCTCACTTCAATCGCTGGCCCCGGCCTCAGTGCCGACATGCTGGCCATGCGGGCGGCCGGCTTCGCCCGCATCCCGACCGCGGGCCTGCGGGCCGCGGTCGAGTGTCTGCCTGACCACAACGTCGTTGACCGCTTGGCCGAGATCGAGGCTCCCGCCCTGGTGATCGCCGGAGAGCTGGATGCAGAGACCCCCGTGGCCTACGCCCGCATCCTTGTCGACGGGCTGAAGAACGCGGAACTCGTAGTCCTAGACGGCATAGGCCATCTAGCTGTCTCAGAGGCTGCCGATGCTGTCAATCATCTGACACGCGCTTTCCTCAGAGGCCGAGCGAATAGGTGAGCGAGTCCGGCCCATACGGGCGAGGCCGTGGCCCGAGCGGCCCGTGAGCGCAGCGAACATGAGCGGGAATGACCCCCCTGCGACGCGACCAGCTCTCACCTATTTTCGCTCGCTCTCAAGCGACCTGAATCGCTCTGGACAGGGCCGGGGGGCGACCGGTGAGGCCGGGGGTTGGCACGGGGGCAAGCAATGGCGGCGCTCGTGCCGCCTGGGCGCGCCCGTGACAGGACCCGCCGGCCAGAGCGCCAAGCTGGGGACCCGCTGGCCGGGAGCACCATGCCACGGCCCGGAGAGCCACCGTTAGGCTCGCAGGCCGTGACCGCGCCCATCTACACGCCGCAGCGGCTCGAGCTGGTGGAGCGTATGGCGGCGCTGGGTCCCGGCTTCGCGGCTCGGGCCGAGGCCCACGACCGCGACGCTGCGTTTCCCACCCAGAATTGGGTCGAGTTACGCGAAGCCGGCCTGCTCGGCCTGTGCATCCCCGTCGCCGACGGGGGCCTCGGCGGCGACTTCGTGGCCTACGCCCTCGTGGCCGAGGAGCTGGGACGGCACTGTGCCACCACCGCGCTGACCTTCAACATGCATACCGCCACCACCCTCCTCGTGGGCCAGATCGCCGACGACCTCGACCTCGACGCAGCCGAGCGGACGCTGCTGGCCGAGCGCCGGGCCGAGCTGCGGCGAGGCATCGTCCGCGACGGCGCCATCCACAGCCAGCCCTTCTCGGAGGGCGCGGCGGCGGGCGCCACCGCGGGCTACTCCACCCGGGCCGTTCCCGCCGTCGGCGGCTACCGGGTGACGGGCCGCAAGATCTTCGCCTCGCTGTCGGGCGCGGCGCACATCCACAACGTGGTCTGCCTGGTGCCCGGCGACGACCGGATCCGCTTCATGGGCGTGCCCGCCGACGCGCCCGGCGCCACCATCGAGGGGCGATGGGATCCGCTGGGGATGCGGGGCACCGACTCCCGCACGCTGGTGCTCGACGAGGCGGCCGTGCCCGAGGGCAACGAGTGGCTGCCGCCCGGCGCCTTCGATCAGGCCGCCATCCGCTGGCCCTACTTCTACATGACGCTGTCGTTCGCCTATCTCGGTCTCATGCGGGGCGTTCTCGACGCCACCGCTGCCTACCTGCGAGACGGAGGCGCCCGTCGGGACCATCCCATCAAGCAGCAGGGCTGGGCCCAGATGAACCTGACCTACGACCGGGCCCAGGCGCTCACCCACCGGGTGCTGGCCGAGTGCGGCGTCGATCCGAGCCCCGATCAGGTGAGGCGGGCGTGGTCGTCGGTGGTCACGGTGATGGAGGGCGCCCCCGCGGTGGCGTCGCTGGCGCTGCGGGTGTGCGGCGGACGCAGCATGCTGCGGCCCTCCTACCTGGAGCAGGCCTACCGCGACGCTCGCTGCGGGGCCGCCATGCTGCCCTGGAGCGTAGAGGTGTGCCTGGAGCGCCTGGGCCGCACCGGGCTCTACCCCGACCAGGACGAAGCCCCGGCCTAGTCTGAGCGAGTCTGCGAGACCTTGGCCCGAGCGGCCGGTGAGCGCAGCCAACGAGCGGAGATCAGCTCGGCCTGTCGTGCCGGTGTGATTGCGGGCTCGGCGCGGGCTACCTTTCGGGGCCGAACGTTCACCGCGGGAGCTGCCATGAGCGACTGGGACCGGATACGGGTGCTGTGGCCCGATCACCTGGGGCTGGCCCGCGGCAAGTACCTGCCGGCCCGGCTGGCCCATCGGGGCACCGGCCACTGCGTGTGCGTGTTCGCGCTGGGCTATGACCGCAGCCTCCTGCCCGCGCCCGGCGCCTACCTGCTGGAAGGGCTGCCCGACACCCAGGTCAGCTTCGACCCCGACACCGTGCAGCAGGGCTGGGACGACGAATCCACCGGCGTGGTCATCGGAGATCTGCGGATGCACGGCGAGGCGCTGCCGGTGTCGCCCCGCGAGGCACTGCGCCGGGCGGTGGCCGACTGGGAGGCCCTCGGCTACACCCCCAAGGTCGGCATAGAGCTGGAGGCCTACGTGTTCAGCGGCGGCCTCGATGATCCCCGCCCCTACGAGACGCCGCGCTCCATGGTGTACGGCACCGGGGTCGGCTCCGATCCTCACGGTGTGATCACCAAGCTGGTGCGCCGGGCGGAGGCGTCGGGCATCGCGGTGGAGTCGGTCAACGCCGAGTTCGACGAGGGCCAGTTCGAGCTCACCCTCGAATACGGCGACGCCATGTGGGCCGTCGACAATGCCTTCCTGTTCCGCCTGCTGGCCCGCGAGACGGTGCTGACCTCCACCGACGCCTCCGGCCGTCCCCTGGATCTGGATCTGACTTTCTTAGGCAAGCCGTTCGGTGGCGTCTCCGGCACCGGCGTGCACGTCAACCTCTCGCTGGCCGACGCCGAGGGCAACAACGCCATGTCCGACGAGGCCGGCGCGGCGGGCATGTCTGATCTGGCCCGAGGTTGCATGGGAGGGCTCCTGCATCACCACCGGGGCATGACTGCGCTGGCCGCGCCCACCGTGAACGCCTACCGGCGCCTGCGCCCGGGCGATCTGAACGGGTACTGGGCCAACTGGGGGGTGGAGCACCGCTGCGTCGGCAACCGCGTGCCACGGGGCGCCGGAGCCCATATGCGCATCGAGAGCCGCATCGGCGACGGTGCGGCCAACCTCCACACCCTGGTGGCCACCGTGCTGCAGGCGGCCCGCCTCGGCTTCGTGGGCGGGCTGGAGTGCCCCGAGCCCCTGACCGGCGACGGCTTCGAGGAGGTCGACACCGACGTCCATTGCGCCCACAGCCTGAGCGCGGCCCTCGACGACATGGAGGCCGACGAGGCCCTGTGCGAGGCCGTCGGCTCAGAGCTGTGCGCCAACTTCGTGTTCAACAAGCGGGCCGAGTGGGACCGCTACATCGCCGAGGCGGGCGACGAGGCTGTGGACGACTGGGACGCCATCGATGGCACCGAGCCCCTGACGCAGTGGGAGCTCAAGCAGTACCTGCCCTACCACTGAACGCCGCGGCGACTCGACGGGCTTGCATCTGTGGCGGCTCGCTCTAGGAGCCGGCCACCTCGTCGAGGAACCAGTCCACTAGGGCGGCGCACTGTCGGGCGTTGCGTTCCTCGTTGCTGCGCATCTGCGCGAGGAGTCGAGCCGGGTCGATGCCGTGTTCGTTGACGTAGTCTTCGCTCGCTCCAGCCAGGAACCCCTCCAGGTGCTCGTAGGTCACCTCGGGATGGAACTGGGTTCCCACGCTGCGCTCACTGCGGAACAGCTGTACCGCGTTGTCGTTGACGGCCAGCACCTGCGCATCCGCAGCCACCTTGAAGCGGTCGTGGTGCCATTGGAACCACGGCCCCGGCCCCACCGGGTTGACTGATCCGTCGTGCTCGAAGATCTCGTACCAGCCGATCTCGGTCACCGGAGCGCGCTCCACCGACCCGCCGAGGGCGGTGGCCAGCAGTTGGGCGCCGAAGCAGATTCCGAGAATCGGAGTGCCGCGCTCATGGGCAGCGCGCACAATGTCGATCTCCTCGAAGATCCAGCTGTCGATCTCGTCGGTGGCTGTGAGCGAGCGGACCGAGCCCATCGGCACCACCACGTCATAGCCGGCCAGGTCGGGGAAGGCCGCGGCGTCGTTGGGGCGGTCGAAGTCGGCGGTGACCTGATGCTCGTGCACGTCGTAGCCCCGCTCGGCGAGAAGCGTGTGCACCAGCGCGCCTCCTCCCAGGGGCTCATGGGCAATCACGAGGGCTCGGGGCTGGCCAGTGTTCACAGGGTGTGCACCGTCTCAGGCCTCGATCCCCGCACGGGTGGAGGGACTCGAGTCGTCCGCACAGGCACTCGGCTCACAGGTCGAACCATACGTGGGCCTGGCCGGTGCCCGACACCGACTCGTACTGGCCGAACTGGGTGCCCCGAGCCGTGCAGGACGGGCCGCCCAGCGCCCCCACCATGGTCAGGTAGTGGCCGAAGTAGCCCTCGGGGGCGTGGCGGGAGTACTCAGGCAGGAAGTCGATGATGGCGGCGTGGTCGCCGGCGGCCATCCAGGCCAGCACCCGGCGGTCGGCGGCGGCGGCCTCGGGGGTGCGGATGTGCAGGTCGGGGTCGGCGCCCTCGTGGTGGCGGAACTGGCGCAGCGGCCAGAACCGGTGGCTGAGACCGCCGCTGGCCAGGATCACCACCCGCCGGTCGATGCCGGCCACGGCGGTGGCCAGCAACTCGCCGGCCAGCAGGAAGTCGGCGGGCTCGGCCGTCTGGCACACGCCCATCGACACCCAGCGCTCGTCGCCCTGCAGGAAGCCGAGCAGGTTGACGGTGGGGTAGTGCACCGGCAGGTGCGGGTCGTCGGTGGCGGTGACCCAGGTGTCGCTGCGGCCCGCGGCTGCGGCTTGGAAGGCTTGGGCCAGCTCGGGGTCGCCGGGCATGTCGTAGGGCACAGCGCACATGCCCCGGGGCAGCTCGTCGGAGGTGAACAGGCCCCGGCGGCGCTCATGGGCGGTCACGACATGCTCGACGGTGGTGAACCAGTGGGTGTCGACCACCACCACGGTGTCGGCCTCGGCGGGGTCCAGCCGCTCGGCCCGCAGCGCGTGCAGGCCCGCGAACAGGGTGGTGTCCTCGCCGCCGTTGAGGGCTCGGCGCTCCTGTTCGGGCATCACCAGCGGCGGAACGTGCGACACCACCGCCGCCCCCACTATCGAACCCATCGGCAGCCCTCCGGCCCGATTCCGCGCATCACGCCACCACCCGCACGGGCAGGTGCTTGATGCCGGCGATGAAGTTGGAGCGCAGGTAGTCGGGCTCGCCGTCGGGCTCCAGCCGGTCGACCCGCTTCATCAGCTCCTCGAACACCAGCCGGGCCTCCATGCGGGCCAGCCAGGCGCCCAGGCACAGGTGCGGTCCGTTGCGCCCGAAGGCCATGTGGTCGTTGGGGTCTCGGGCCAGGTCGAAGCGCCAGGGCTGGGGGAACCCGGCATCGTCGTGGTTGGCCGAGCAGAACCAGATCACCACCTTGTCGCCCGCGGCGATGCGCTTGCCGCCGACGGTGGCGGGCCGGGCCGCGGTGCGGCGGAAGTGCATGGTCACCGCGCTGGTGCGCAGTATCTCCTCCACCGCGGTGGCGGTGAGGGTCGGGTCGGCCCGCCAGGCCCGCCACAGCCCGGGATGCTGCATCATGGTGCGCAGCCCGTGGGTCATCGTGTAGCGGGTGGTGTCGTTGCCGGCCGCGATGAGCAGCAGGAAGAAGTTCTTGAACTCCAGGTCGCTGAGGGGCTCGCCGTCGCGGGTGGGGGCCAGCAGCTGGGTGATCACGTCGTGGCGGGGGCAGGCCCGGCGCTCTGCGGCCTGCTGCTCGGCGTACTCGAACACCTCGGCCGCGGCGGGGCTGCGGAACGGCATCAGCCGGAACTCCTCGGTGTCGGCCGTGTCGATGACGTGGGTGGTGAACTCGGGATCGCTGTTGCCCAGGAAGGCGTCGCCCCACTCGACCAGTTGGTGGCCGTCAGCGTCGCTGGTGCCCAGCAGCCGGCCCAGCATCCGCATGGGCAGCTTGGCCGCCACCTCGGTCACGAAGTCGAAGGCGTCGGCGGCGAGGGCCTCGTCGAGCACCTCGGCGGCCAGGGCCCGGATGGAGTCCTCGTAGGACTCGACGGTGCGGCGGGTGAAGCCCCGGTTCACCAGGCGCCGCAGCCGGGTGTGCTCGGGCGGGTCGAGCTCCATCATGGTGCGGCGGGCCTCGAGCTCGTCGTCGTCCATCTCCTCGAGGCGTATGCCCTTGGTGGAGGTGAACGTGTCCACGTCGCGGCTCACGGCCAGGGCGTCGTGGTAGCGGGTGATCGACCAGAATCCGGCGCCGTCGGCCTCGGGGGTCCAGTGCACCGGGTCGTGGCGGCGAAGCCGGGTGAAGGTGGCGTGGGGCACCCCGGAGGTGAACGAGTCGTGCGACGCCAGGTCGGCGTCGCCGTCGCCGTGGTCGGCCAGGTAGTCGTCGACGTAGCTGGCGGTGTTCACGGGTGGTCGCCGTGGTCGTCGACGCAGGTGGCCGTGCTCACGAGTCGTCCCTGTGGTCGTCGTTGTCGCCGACGAAGATGGCAGGGTTCATGCTGGTGCGGCCCTCGGGTTGGGGGCGGCCCACAGAGTGGTGCCGGCGGCCATTGATATGCCGACCTGGCGGTAGTAGCCGCCGATCATCTCCACCGGCTGCAGGCGGTGCAGCTCCTCGGTGGGGCACTCGGGCAGCACCAGCTCAACGTCGCCGGCGTACACCGGGCCGAGGTCGGCGTCGTAGCCCCGCATGGTGACCAGTTCGTCGAGCGCGTCGCGGCCGTCGGCCTCCATGGCCGGCATCTGCCGGCTGTGCAGCATCGGATGGCTGTTGACGAATCCGGGCGACTCCGCGGTGCCACCGATGGTGAACCGGGCCTCGGCGATGCGCCGCCCCCAAGTGCTGAGGGTGGCGCCGAAGCGGCCCCCCGCCTCCAGGCGCGGCCCGGCCCGCCCCACCGTCACCGGCCTGGTCATGGCGATCTCGCCCAGCTTCTTGGGGTAGCCCTGGAAGTGGCCCCTGGCCATGGCGAAGTCCTTGTCCACCCAGATGTAGGCCGCCCGGCTGTAGGTGGAGCCCCGGAACTGGCAGCGCACCACCGCGAACACCTCCCGGTACTGGGCCCGCACCGGATCGAGCAGCTCCTCGAAGTCGTCGCCGCAGCTCTGCCACTCGGCCCAGACCATGGCCACCGCGCCGGGATCGTCGTCGGCGGGCTCGAGGGGCTCGGGCAGCAGCTCGGCCACCCGGTCGGGATCGGTGCGGTACTCCACCGTGAGCATGTCGCCGGAGTAGTGCCACGGCGGCGGCGGCACGATGCCCGCGGACCCGGTCGGCGTCCTCGGATACATGAACCCCTGAAGCTCAACCACGCCGAGACCCTATTCGTTTGGCCCCGAACGATCAACCGTCAAGCCGCTGTCCGCCTATTCGCTCGGCCTCTTGGCCGCGGTGACGATCACCCGGCGCAACAACTCGGCCAGCTCCTGCTTCTCGGCGGTTGTGAGTGCGCTCACCATCTGACCCTCGTAGCGGTTGAAGCGGGGAAAGAGCTTCTCGATGGTTGCGACGCCCGCGTCGGTGAGGGCCACGGTCACCCGCCGGCGGTCGGCCTCCACCGGGCGGCGCTCCACGAAGCCTCGCTTCTCCAGCGTCTTGACCACGCCGGTGAGGGTTCCCTTGGACAGGTCGCACTCGTCGGCCAGGTCCGCGGTCTGCATCTGCCCCCACACCCACAGCACCCACAGCGTGGTGAAGCCGCCCCAGGAGAGGCCGAGTTCCGACAGCACGCCCTGCTCGGCCCGGCGGCGCACCGCGGTCGCGGCCCGGTAGATGTTCGACACGGCCAGCATCGAGTCGAAGTCGAGCGGCCGATCGCCGAGGCGTTCCTCGATGAGGCGCTCGGCGTCGAGCAGGCGGGGAGCAGGCGCGGATCGCTCCCGAGCGTCTCTTGGTGCGGCGTTGTCACTCGGGTCGGCCTGGTGGTTCATTGCCGTTATCTCGATTCGTTCGCTACCGAACCGACCGCAGGCTAGACCGTCGTGCCAGCAGCCTGTCCTGCGGGAGGCTGGGGTAGGGTGCCGCGATGCTTGAGGTGTCCGGGATCACCACCCGCTACGGATCGATCTCGGCTGTGCGCCGGGTGAGCTTGCACGTCGGGGCGAACGAGATCGTCGGGCTCATCGGACCCAACGGCGCGGGCAAGACAACCCTGCTCAACACCGTGGCGGGGCTGTTGCGCCCCGCCGAGGGGGAGGTGCGCCTCGAAGGCAGGCCCGTGACCGGCCACAGCCCCGATCGGATACTCAAGGCGGGACTGTCTCTCGTGCCGGAGCGGCGCAGGCTGTTCGCCGAGATGACGGTGGTCGAGAATCTGCGGGTGGGGGGCGTAACCGTTCCGGCCGACGAGCGGGCCGAGCGTCTCGACGAGATGGTGGAGCTGTTCCCCGTGCTCAAGGACAAGTGGTCCACCGCGGCCGGCCTGCTGTCGGGAGGCGAGGCCCAGCAGCTCGCCATCGCCCGGGCCCTCATGAGCAATCCTCGCATCCTATTGATGGACGAGCCGTCGCTGGGTCTGGCGCCGGTGCTGGTCGACTTCGTGTTCGAACTGGTGGGCCGGCTGCGGGCTGAGGGGCGCACCATGCTGGTGGTGGAGCAGAACGCCACCCGGCTGCTGGAGGTGGCCGACCGCGCCTACGTGCTGAGGACCGGCGAGATCGCAGCCGAGGGCGCCGCCTCAGACCTGCTCGGGCGCGACGACCTCTTCGACACCTTCGTGGGAGCAGCCCGAGACTCCCAGAGCGAGCGCAGATAGGTGCGGGGCCAGTCGGGTCGCAGCGGTGTCATGCTCGCTCTTGTTCGCTGCGCTCACGGGCCGCCCAAACCCCGACAGCACAGCCCACGGCCTCGCCCGTGTCGGCTGGATCCAGCGCCTATTCGCTCGGCCTCCGGGAGCCCGCAACAGCCGTGACCGAGTATCGGCGCATTCTGCTGGACGGGTATCCGGTGCTGACCCGTCGCGACGGCGACGAGTTGGTGGCCCGAGACGGGCGGCGGGTGGCCGCGGCTGATGCGGTGCACCTGCCGCCGTGCGAGCCGACCAAGATCATCTGCGTCCACCTCAACTACGCCAGCCGGGTGGCCGAGTTCATGACCAGGCTGCCGCCCGCCCCGACCTACTTCCACAAGCCGATCACCGCGCTGAGCACCCACGGCGCCGACGTGGTGCGGCCCGAGCCGTGCCGGTGGCTGAACTATGAGGGCGAGATCGGCATCGTCATTGGTCGCACCTGCCGCAACGTGGCGCCCGCCGACGCGGGCCACTACATCGCGGGCTACACGGTGGCCAACGACTACGGCCTGCACGACTTCCGAGACACCGACGCGGGCTCGATGCTGCGGGTCAAGGGCAGCGACACCCTGTGCCCAGTCGGACCGGCGCTGGTGACCGGCTGGGACTTCGCCGGCAAGCAGATACGCACCCTGGTCAACGGCGAGGTCCGCCAAGACGGCAGCACCGACGAGATGGAGTGGGACATGCACTACCTGGTGGCCGACCTGGCTCGCACCATCACCCTGGTGCCCGGCGACCTGGTGCTGTCGGGCACTCCGGCCGGATCCCGGCCGGTGGCGCCCGGCGATGTGGTGACGGTCGAGGTGGAGGGTCTGGGTGCCCTCACCAACACCATCGTGGCCGGGCCCGAGCCGGTGCGCTCCGACGTCGGCGCCCAGCCGTCGGACAGCGAGGAGGTCGTGTCCACCGCCATGGGCGGCGACTGGGAGCACCGAGGCAAGCGAGCCCCCAGAGGCCCCGGCGCCCGCCACTACCAGTCAACCCTGGACAAGGACGACGAGTGAGGCCACGCGGCGGGTCACCGTCGAAGAGCGAACGCAACATTGGCGAGAGTCCGTCGCGGCGCAGTTGGGTCATTCCCGCTCTTGTTCGCTGCTCACGGGTTGCTCGGGCCAGTTGAGGGCGGCGATGACTGAGTCGGACCGGGTTGATGTTGGCGGGGTTGGGGTCAGTGTTGACCACCTGATCGGTGGTCGGCGGGTCTCTTCGCCGGGCAGTTTCGAGTGCCGTTCGCCGCTGGACTGGCAACACAAGCTGGCCGATGTGGCCCGCGGCGACGCGGCCACCGCTGAGCGGGCGGTGGAGGCGGCCGTCGACGGTTTCCGCCAGTGGGGCGGGATGCCGGTGGGCGAGCGGGCTGCTGCGCTGCGCCGGGTAGCCGATCTGATCGAGGCTCGCAACGACGATATCGCCCTAGTCGAGACCCTCGACATGGGCTTCCTGCATCGCTCCATGCGTGAGCGGCTGGTGGCCAGGGGCGCGCTCAACTTCCGCTTCTATGCGGACATGGCCGAGGCCCATGACGAGCCCCGATGGCCGGCCCGGGGCACCGCCCACACCGTGCAGCGCATGCCGGCCGGCCCCGCGGTGGTGATCACGCCGTGGAACGCACCGTTCATGCTGGCCACCTGGAAGGTGGCTCCCGCGCTGGCCGCGGGCAACAGCGTGGTGCTCAAGCCGGCCGAGTGGTCGCCGTTGTCGGCATCGCTGCTGGCCGATCTCACGGTGGAGGCCGGACTGCCCCCCGGCGCCTTCAACCTGGTTCAGGGCATCGGCGCCGAGGTCGGGGCGGCCCTCACCGCCGACCCGCGGGTGCGGCGCATCAGCTTCACCGGCTCACCGGAGACGGCCCGGGTCATCGGCGCGGCTGCGGCGGCCAACATCGTGCCGTTCACCGCGGAGTTGGGCGGCAAGGGTCCGCTCATCGTGTTCGCCGACTGCGACCTCGAAGCCGCCGCCGATCAGGCCGCGGCCCAGTACGAGGACTCGGGCCAGGTGTGCCTGGCCGGCACTCGCCTGCTGGTGGAGTCAGAGATCCGCACCGAGTTCACCGATGCCCTGCGGGTTCGCACCGAGGCCCATGTGCTGGGCGACAGCCGCGACGACGCCACCACCGTCGCCCCGATGGTCCACCCCGACCATCTGGCCCGAGTCGAGGGTTTCGTGGATCGGGCCCGAGCCGCGGGCGACACGGTGGTGTGGGGCGGCCGGCGCCGCCGGGGCTCCCTCCACTATGAGCCCACCCTGATCGAGCCCGCGTCCAACCACTCCGAGATCGTCCAGTGCGAGGTTTTTGGCCCGGTGCTCACCATCCAGGCGTTCACCTCCGAGGCCGCGGCGGTCGAGTTGGCCAACTCCACCCGCTACGGCCTGTCGGCCATCGTCTACACAGGATCGGCGGCGCGAGCCGAGCGGGTGGGCCGAGCGGTACAGGCCGGGATCGTGTGGACCAACACCTTCCTGGTGCGCGACCTGGCCGCCCCCTTCGGCGGCTGCGGCCTCTCCGGAATAGGCCGAGAGGGCGGAAACCACGCCCTGGATTTCCACAGCGACCTGAAGACCCTGATTGTCGCTGACCACACCACCGACAGGCCGAGCGAATAGCCAAGAGAATCCGGCCCATGCGGGCAAGCCTGTGGATTGAAGATGAGCAAGGCTCCAGTTCCCGGCCCCGCGACGTAGCCTGTGGATGTGGGCGCTGGGTCGTCCGTGAAGGTTCGGACCGATATCCGGGTGGAGGGCATGACCTGTGGCGCGTGCGCCGCTCGGGTGGAGTCCGCGCTCGGAGCAGCCGGCGGCGTGCTCGACGCCCGCGTCAACTTCGCATCGAGTCGGGCGACGGTCCTGCACGACGGCACGATCGACGACGCCGCCCTGCGTCTGGCGGTGGAGCGGGCCGGCTACTCGGCGCCGGAGGACGCCGCCGACGACGACGAGGCCGAACGTCGCCGCATCAAGGGTCTGCGCCGCCGGCTGGCCGTCGCGGTTGTGGCCGGACTGCCGGTTGTGGCCGTGTCGATGGTGCCGCCGCTGCGCTTCGACGGCTGGCGCTGGGCTGCGTTGGTCGCGTCCGCCGTGGTGATATTCGGCTCGGGCTGGGGGTTCCATCGGGCCGCGGCCCGCAATCTGCGCCACCGGGCCGCCACCATGGACACCCTGGTGTCGCTGGGCACCGGCGCGGCCTGGGTGTGGTCGGCGGTGGTGCTGGCAGCCGGAGTCGACGGCGGACACGTCTACTTCGAGACGGGCACCGTGATCGTGGCTCTGGTGGTGCTGGGCAAGTGGCTGGAGGCCCGGGCCACCCGCCGCTCGGGCGAGGCGGTGCGAGCGCTGGCCCGCCTGGGCGCCGCCACCGCCCGGCTGGCCGACGGCACCGAGATCCCCGCCGGCGACCTGGCTGTGGGAATGAGGTTCATCGTGCGGCCCGGCGAGCGGATCGCCACCGACGGCGTGGTGGTGAGCGGCGCCTCCGCGGTGGACATGTCGATGGTGACCGGCGAGCCGGTCCCGGTGGAGGTGGCCGCGGGCGACGAGGTGATCGGCGCCACCGTCAACGCCGACGGCACGCTGGAGGTGGAAGCCACACGGGTCGGGGCCGACACCGCGCTGGCCCAGATCGTGCGCCTGGTCGACGAGGCCCAGGGGGGTCGGGCCGCGGTGCAGCGCCTGGCCGACCGGGTGGCTGCGGTGTTCGTGCCCGCGGTGATCGTGGTGGCCGCGGCCACCCTGGGCGTGTGGTTGCTGGCCGGGGGCGCCGCCTCGGATGCGTTCACCGCCGCAGTGGCGGTGTTGATCATCTCGTGCCCGTGCGCGCTGGGGCTGGCCACCCCGCTGGCGGTGATGGTGGGCACCGGCCGAAGCGCTCAACTCGGGGTGATAATCAAGGGCGCGGAGGTGCTCGAGGACACCCGCCGCGTCGATGCGGTGGTGCTCGACAAGACCGGCACCGTCACCGAGGGCCGCCTAGAGGTGGTGGACGCCGCGGCTGCGCCCGGTATGGACGCCGCGGCCATGGGTCTGCTGGCCGGGGCTTTGGAGTCGCGCTCGGAGCATCCGGTGGGTGCGGCCATCGCTCGGCGCTGGTCGTCGTCTCGCACCGTCACCGACTTCTGGAACCGCCCCGGCCTGGGCGTAACCGGCAGGGTGGACGGCGCCGAAGTGCGGGTCGGCAGGCGTCCGCTGTTCGACTCGGTGCCCGCCGAGCTCGACGAGGCCATAGCCGCCGCCGAGGCCCGCGGCCACACCGCGGTGCTGGCGGGCCGAGGCCCGGCAGCCGAGGCGGTGATCGCACTGGCCGACACGGTCAAGGGAACCTCCCGGCAGGCGGTGGAGGAGCTGCGGGCCATGGGCCTGGAGGTGTCGCTGATAACTGGCGACAACCGCCGCACCGCGGCCGCGGTGGGCGACGCCATCGGCGTTGGCGACGTCACCGCCGAAGTGCTTCCCGGCGACAAGGCCGATGCGGTGGCGAGGCTCCAGGAGGCGGGCAAGCGGGTGGCGATGGTGGGCGACGGCATCAACGACGCCCCCGCGCTGGCCCAGGCCGATCTCGGCATCGCGGTCGGCACCGGCACCGACGTGGCCATGGAGGCCTCCGACCTCACCATCGTCGGCGGCGACCTGCGAGCCGTCCCCGACGCCATCGCGCTGTCTCGCCGCACCCTGGCCACCATCAAGGTCAACCTGTTCTGGGCCTTCGCCTACAACGTGGCCGCCATCCCGTTGGCCGCCACCGGAATCCTCAACCCCATGGCCGCCGCGGCCGCCATGGGCGCCTCATCGCTGTTCGTAGTAACCAACAGCCTCCGCCTAAGAACCTTCCGCTCCCTGAGATCCTGACCAGCCAGCAACCTACGCACGTAGGGTTGGACCGTCTTGGAGTTCTTGAAGCAGCGCCAGGCATGATGTCGTTGCCGGAGTCGGTCATTGCCGATATCGCGGCGGCACGTCGCGGAAGGAGCTAACTGTGCCTCTCACCATCACCGAGTTGGAGTCGAAGCTGTGGGGCGCCGCCGACATCCTGCGCGGCCAGATCGACTCCAGCGACTACAAGAACTTCATCTTCTCGGTGCTGTTCCTGAAGCGGCTCTCAGACCGCTTCGACGAGGAGGTGGACAGCGCCGTCCGTGACGGCCTCGACCGCGGGGTGGCCGAACAAGACCATGACGAGCACGAGTTCTTCGTTCCGCCCGAGGCCCGCTGGAGCGAGATCATCCGCCAGTCGATGAACCTTGGAGAGGTCCTCAACCGTGCCAGCGCCGAGATCGAGGAGGCCAATGCACCCCGGCTCGACGGCGTCTTGTTCCGTGGCGGGGCAGAGGGGACGATCCGCAAGGGGATATTGGAGGCCGACCTGTTCGAGGCGGTGATCGGGCTGGCCCCCAACCTCTTCTACGGGGCCAGCATCCCGGTGGCGATCTGCGTGTTCAACAAGGCCAAGCCGGCCGAGCGCCGCGGCAAGGTGCTGTTCATTGATGCCGCCCAGCCCGACTACTTCCGTTCCGGCAAGGCGCAGAACTTCCTCGATCCCGCTCACGTAGCGAGCATCGTTGAGGCGTTCCGCTCATACGAGGAGGCCGAGCGCTTCGCGCATGTGGCCGATCTGGATGAGGTCGAGGCCAACGATCACAACCTGAACATCAGCCGCTACGTAGACACCACCGAGCCGGTCGAGGTCATGAGCGTCGAGGACGCGCTCACACAACTCCGCGAGGCCGAGCGCAAGCGGGATGAAGCTGCTGCCCATATGAACGAACTGCTGGCAGGGTTGGGCTATGCCCCCGACGGCTAGAGAGGCGATCAAAGTCGTCGAGCGCGACGGCTGGTATCGCGTGCGGACGAAGGGCAGCCACCGTCATTTCCCTCCATCCAACGAAGCCTGGGAAGGTGACGATCCCGGGCAAGCTTGGCAAGGATCTTCCCGAGTCAACCTGGCAGAGTATTCTTCGGCAGGCAGGCTTGAAGTAGGAGCGACACGAGGAGCGTCATCCCATGAAGCTGACTTATGTGGCCGTCTTCGAGAGGACGCCCAACAACTGGGCCGCGTACACGCCGGACGTACTCGGGTGCGTGAGCGTCGGCGACACTTGGGAGGAGATGCTCGTGATGATCCGGGAGGCTCTGACCGGCCACATCGAACTCACGCTAGAGGACGGCGACCCACTGCCGGAGCCCAAGATGTCAATCGACGAGGCGATCGCATATCACCTTGAAGCGATGTCGGACGACTCCATGGAGCCGTGGCGTGAGTCCTACGACTTCCCGCCCACCCTCGCCACACGATTCGAACCTGTCGAGATCGAGATCAGCGTCCCTGAGGCCTCGCCAGCGGTCCTCGAAGCAGTCCAGGCAGGCTGAGCCTGTCTTGAGGATGAGGAGAGGCGTGTCCCGTGAACCTGACGTACACGGTCGTGTTCATCTTGGACGTCAACGGTTGGGGTGCTTACGTGCCAGACGTGCCGGGGTGCGTAAGCGTGGGCGATACCTGGGAGGAGATGCTTGAGATGATCGATGAAGCCCTTACGTTCCATCTTGAGGGCGTCTTGGAGGACGGCGACCCACTGCCGGAGCCCAAGATGTCAATCCTCGAGGCGATTGCGTATCACGTTGAAGAAACTGCAGACGACACTATAAAGCCGTGGCTTGAACTCTACGACTTGCCGCCCACGGTCGCGACAAGATTCGAGTTCGTCGAGATCGAAGTCCCCGCCTCCGAGTCCACCCAGTCAAGCGGTGCCCCTCGATTCGCTTCGGTCTCAGCACGATGACAGTTCGCAAGTGCCATCCCGTAGCATCTCCGAACGCCTTGCGGAGCCTCAAGTTGCCGTTGGCGGTCCGATAGGAATGTTGTGTCGTCGGCAGTGTTGAGAGGTGCTCCCACAATATCTGCTGCCTGGCGCCTTGTGAGGCTTGGTGAAGTCTCGGGCATCCGGCAGAAGCAGATCAAGCCAAACGAAGGCGACACGCGCCCGTTTGTTGGCCTTGAAAATATGAATTCGAGTGGAGTATTGAATGGTCATGGCACATCAGATGAGTCAATCAGCAACAAGACTATCTTCTCTGAGGGTGACATTTTGTATGGTAAGCTTCGTCCGAATTTGCGAAAAGTCGCTCGCGCTAGCTTCGATGGCGTGTGTTCAACCGATATTCTCGCAATTCACGCGAATGGCAAACTGATAGGTAGCTTTCTCAACCACTTGATCCGTAGCGCCCGCCTACACAGCCACGCTATGCGTGGTGTGACGGGCACTAGGATGCCACGAACATCGTGGACCCATCTGCGGAGCTTCCGCTTTCTCCTTCCGCCGTTGTCTGAGCAGCGGGCCATTGCTGCGGTCTTGGACTCCATTGATGAGGCGATCGAGCGCACTGATGAGGTCATCGCAGCTACAGAGTGCCTGCGCGATGCTCTACTCCAGGAACTTCTGACCCGTGGCATCCCCGGCCAACATTCCGAATATAGGGAAGTACCCGGCCTGGGAACCATCCCCGCTACCTGGACACCTGTCCGCCTCGGCCAAGTATGTGACGCACCTCGGTATGGCGCTAGTGCGCCGGCTCGCCCATTCGACTTGAGCCTCCCTCGCTATGTGCGCATTACTGACATCACTGATGACGGCTATCTTCGTCGACATGACGTTCGTTCAGCTGATCCCAAGAGAGTCGAAGGCTACGAACTGGAAGCAGGAGATCTCTTGTTTGCAAGAAGCGGTAGCGTTGGGAGGTCATATCTATATCGATATGAGGATGGTCCCTGTGTTTATGCGGGGTACTTGATCAGATTTCGAGCAATGCCCGAAGTCGCTTACCCAAGATTCCTAGAGCTTTGGACTCGTGGATCGTTCTACCGGAAGTGGGTCGCTTCGATGCTGCGCGTGGGTGCTCAGCCCAACATCAATGCAACTGAATACTCGTCCCTACCGATAGCCCTCCCGCCCACATCTGAGCAGCGGGCCATCGCTGCTATTCTCGATGGTGTCGATACTAGCATCGAACAGACGCGGAAGGAGCGGTCTGATCTCGCCTCTGCTGCTGCTTCCGTGGCGGACGCGCTGCTCACAGGACGTGTGCGAGTGGATCAACGAAAGAAGAAGGGCCATGGATCAGCTGGGAAGGGATGAAGTCCTACATAGGATGAGGGCACACCTCGGGGTGCTTGCGGAAAGGTTCGGGGTGACGAGCCTCGCTCTCTATGGCTCGTTCGCCCGCGATCAGGCTACGAACACAAGCGATGTCGACATTCTTGCCGAGTTCGAATCAGCACCGGATTGGAAGAGATTCTTCGGCGCTCAAGCATATCTTGAAGAGCTTCTTGGACGATCTGTCGAACTGGTGACTATCGCAGAGGTTCGGCATGAGATACGACCCTATGTGGAGCGGGATGCCGTCAATGTGTGATGGATCGTATCAGCACAGGGCATGGCGCTTCTACGTTCAGGACATGCTGGAGTTCGCCGAGAAGGTTCTTGTCTACACCGATGGGATGGACCTTGAAGCCTTCCTGTCAGATGAGCAGACATATGATGCGACACTGCACAATATTCTACTCATCGGAGAGGCAGCATCGCATGTTCCCATGAATGTGCGGGATGCCTATCTGGATGTTCCTTGGCAGATCTACCTCGAGAATCTACTGGGCCGTAGCGTCGACCTCGTGACGGAGAAGACTCTGCGCTCCGAATTGCGACCTTACGTCGAACGTGAGGCCATCGATGTCTGAACCTGTCGAAGGGGAGCAGCCATAGCCTCCGCTGCCATACTGAACGAGCTTGAGCTCGCCGAGAATCCGGCCCGGGAGCTGTTGGAGCGCCTTGGCTGGACGTATGTACCGCGTGAGGTGCTGGCGGCGGAGCGTGATGACGAGCGGGCTGTGCTGCTGGTCGGGCGGCTCACCGCGGCGCTGAAGCGTCTGAATGCTTGGATGACCGATGACCATGCGCAACGGGTTGTCTTCAACCTGAAGCATATTGATGCCACTGGTCTGGGCCGCAACCAGGCTGTGCATGAGTACCTGTCGCATGGCATGCCGCTCACCATCGACCTGGACGGTCGTCAGGAAACGCCCACTGTCCGCTTCTTCGACTTCGAGCATCCCGAACCGGGTGTGGGTCTGAACGAGTACGTCGTCACCACGCAGTTCCGGGTGCGTCGCGGCATCGAACGCACCGGCGAGAGCGATGAGCGCGTTGTCATGCCCGATCTGGTGCTGTTCGTGAACGGCATCCCCCTCGTCGTGATGGAGGCGAAGGCCCCCACCCTGCTGGAGATCTGGAAGGACCAGGCTGTCAAGCAGCTGCACCGCTACCAGGAGGCCGGCCCGCAGTGGCACGGCGCGGGTGCCCCCGACTTGTTCGACACCAACCTGCTGTGTGTCGCCCACTGCGGCGCCGACGCCGCTTTCGGAGCTGTCGGCGCGCCTCAGAACGCCTACACCGGTTGGCAGTCGATTGAGCCGTTCAACGAGCGAGACTTCGAGGGTCGCCTGGGTACGGCTCCCGAGGGCCAGGCGCGTCTCGTCGCCGGCCTGCTCAACCCGCCGGTCCTGCTCGACATCGTGCGCGACTTCGTGGTCTTCGAGCATGCGCAGGGGCGACTCATCAAGAAGCTGCCGCGCTACCAGCAGTACCGGGCCGTGAGCCGCGCGGTCGAGCGCATCGTGCGGGGCCGCACGCCGGCGGAGCGGGGAGGGGTCGTATGGCACACGCAGGGCTCAGGCAAGTCGCTGACGATGCTGTGGCTCGCCACCAAACTGCGGCGCACACCCTCGTTGGAGAACCCCACCATCGTCATCGTCACCGACCGCACCCAGCTCGACCGCCAGATCACCCGAACCTTCCAACAGGGCGCAGTCGACGAACCTGAGCGCGCCAAGACCACCCGGCGTCTCCGTGAGTTGCTGCAGACCAACAGCGGTCGCACGATCATGACCACCATCCAGAAGTTCGAGGACGTGCTCCAGGCACCCGCCGGCACCCACGCCCGCCTCAACGACGCCGACAACGTGATCGTGATGGTCGATGAGGCCCACCGCACGCAATACGGCCGCCTCGCCGCGAAGATGCGAGCCGCCATGCCGCAGGCAACCTTTGTCGGTTTCACCGGCACGCCCATCGACAAGGGCTTCCAGCGCACAACGCTGGGAGTGTTCGGCGATCTGATCGACTCCTACACCATCCCTCAGTCTGTCGAGGACCGTGTCACCGTCCCCATCCACTACGAGGCCCGCCTTCCCGACCTGCACGTCGAGGGCCCCGAAACGCTCGACCGGCTCTTCGAGGTGCTCTTCGGCGACGAGCCCGAAGCGACCCGCACCGAGATCCGGCGGCGCTACGCCAGCAAGGAGCGCATCGCAGAGGCGGCCAAACGCATCGAGCAGATCGCGCTCGACATCTTCGAGCACTTCACCAGCAAGGTCCAGCCCAACGGCTTCAAGGCCCAGGTCGTGGTGCCCAGCCGCGCCGCTGCGCTGCGGTATTCGCAGTGCCTCAACGATTTCGGCGTGCCCGCCTACCCGATCATCACCACCGTCCACAATGACGGCCCCGAGTTCGACCAAGCCAGGGAACTGGACCAAGACAGAATCGTCGAGGACTTCATCGACCCCGACGGAGAGCCGCAGCTCCTGGTGGTGGTAGACAAGCTGATCACCGGCTTCGACGCGCCCGTCGAGCAAGTCCTCTACCTCGACCGCTCCATCCGTGAGCACACGCTGCTGCAGGCCATCGCCCGAGTCAACCGCCGCTTCACCCACACCCGAGACGGCGCGACGACAGAGAAGCACTACGGGCTGGTGGTCGACTATCACGGCGTGTCGCGCCAGCTTGAGAGCGCTCTCGCCATCTTCGACCGCGGCGACCTCCAACAGGCGCTCACCGAAATGGAGGACCCGGCGCCTGTGATCGGGTCCTCCGCCGCCAGCGCCGAAGCCCACTTCCGGGGCCTCGACCTCGACGACCCGTGGTCATGCGTAGACCGATTCGCAGCGGACGCTGCCACCGAGGGCAACTACAAGGCCGACGCCTATGAACGGTTCGACCGCGACTACGGCGACTTCGCCAAACTGATGGACCGCTATCTGCCCGACCCGGCGGCGCTCGCCTACCTCGACCGCCTGCGCCGGCTCACCGTCATCCGGTCATATGCCCGAGCGCAGTTCCTGCGGGAGCGGGCCGACATCGACTGGACGGCCATCGGAGCGAAAGTCAAGCGTCTGCTCGACTCGCGCATCGATGCCAGCATCCGCGAGCTGATGGCCCCCGTGTCCATCCTCGACCGCGACTTCGAGCAGAAGATCGAGAGCCTGCCCCACGACGAGGCCCGGGCCTCGCTGATGGAGCATGCGTTGCGGGCCCAGATCAACGAGCAGGTCGCCGCCAACCCGGCCCTCTACGAGAGGCTCTCCGAGGCGCTCGCCCGCATCATCGGCGAGCTGCGGGCCAGGGTTATCGACGCGGCCGCAGGGTGCCAGCGAATGGTCGAGCTGCGGCAGCAGATCACTCAGCAGGAGGCTCTCGCGGCGGACCAGGGCCTCACGCCCATGTCGTACGCGGTCTACGGACTGCTTGCGGTCAAAGACCAGGGGCCAGCCGTTCGTTCCGAAGGGTTGCACGAGGCGGGGCACGCGGCACCCCATTCCCACGAAACCGGACTTGATGCCAGCATCAAGGAAATGGCCCTCGACATAGAGGGGATCGTTCAGAGACTCGATTCCTTGATCGACTGGCATGAGAATCTCGAGAGCCAGCGAGAGGTGCGGCGCGACATCAAGCGGCGTCTGCGCGGCGCTGGCCGCTACAAGGAGGGCGAGGTCGAGGAGTTGGCCCGCCAGGTAATGGAGATGGCTCGCAAGAGGCTCACATGACCGAGCACGGGGAGATCGTCTTCGGCGACGCCCAGATCAAGTACCAGGTTGTCCGCAGCCCGAGGCGACACAAGACGATCGAGGTGACCGTCGACGCGCCCGGTGTGGTCAGAGTGGCGGCACCGGTCGAGGCGTCCGCGGCGCAGGTGGAGGAAACTGTGCGTCGCCGCGCCGGCTGGATCGTTCGACACGATGGGGCGGCCTCCGCGGCTGTGCCGCCGCGCCGGTTCGTCAGCGGTGAATCCCTTCCGTATCTCGGCCGAGCGGTGCGCCTCACCGTGCATCCCGCCGACGACGCCAGGGTCGCTGTCCGGTTCCATCACTGGGAGTTCGACGCTGACGTTCCCCGCTCTCTTCAAGGCGAGGAACGGCTCTCGAACGTGCGTGCCGCCTTCGAGGCGTGGTACCGCGACCGCGCCGCGCTCAAGCTCCCGCCACGGGTGAAGCGCATCGCGGGCCATCTCGGCGTGCAGCCCAAGGCGGTCCTGATCCGCGACCAGCGCCGCCGCTGGGCGAGTTGCGCCCCCGACGGCACGCTGCGCTTCAACTGGCGAGCCGTCATGGCGCCCCCTGCGCTGCTCGACTACGTGGTCGCCCACGAACTCGCGCACCTGCGTGTCCGCGGCCACACGCCCGAATACTGGTCAGTGGTAGCCCAGGCTGTTCCCGACTATCGCCTACGCCGAGCCCGCCTACGCGACATAGGCCCGCACCTCACCATCTAGTGCCGGCTGCGACGAAAAGGGCGAGGTGGTCTGGGCGGTGACGTGACGGCCGAGGTGCTTGCTGGCGACCGAGCGGCCTCCGTGCCTGTCGTTAGGCCCTAACCTCGCTGCGGTCTGCTTGTGGCAGGCTGGTCCCGGATGACGGAGGTGTCGAGACCCATGACTCGTATGACTCCTAGTGAGGCGTTTGTTGAGACGCTGGTGGCTCATGGCGTCGACACCGTGTTCGGGATCATGGGCAGTGCCTTCATGGACGCCATGGACATCTTCGAGCCGGCTGGGATCGAGCTGGTTCCGGTGGTGCACGAGCAGGGCGCGGCCCACATGGCCGACGGGTTCGCGCGGGTGTCGGGTCGCCACGGGGTGGTCATCGGCCAGAACGGTCCGGGTGTCTCCAACTGCGTGACCGCAATCGCGGCGGCGTTCTGGGCCCACAGCCCGGTGGTGATCGTCACTCCCGAGGCCGGGACCATGGGCATGGGGCTCGGCGGCTTCCAGGAGGCCAACCAGCTGCCCATGTTCGAGGAGTTCACCAAGTATCAGGGCCACGTCAACAACGAGCACCGCATGGCCGAGCTCACCGCCCGCTGCTTCGACCGGGCCACCTCCGAGATGGGCCCCACCCAGCTCAACATCCCCCGCGACCGCTTCTACGGCGACATCGACACCCGCATCCCGCCGCCCCAGCGCCTCGACCGGGGCCCCGGCGGCGACCGGAGCCTCGACGAGGCCGCCGAGCTGCTGGCCGCAGCGGCCTTCCCGGTGATGATCGCCGGCGGCGGCGTGGTGATGGGCGACGCCCTGGCCGAGACGGTGGCGCTGGCCGAGCGCCTCGGCTGCCCGGTGGTGAACAGCTACCTCCACAACGACTCGTTCCCCGCCTCGCACCCGCAGTGGTGCGGTCCGCTCGGCTATCAGGGCTCGAAGGCGGCCATGCGGCTCATCTCCAAGGCCGACGTGGTGCTGGCCCTCGGCACCCGGCTGGGCCCCTTCGGCACCCTGCCCCAACACGGGCTCGACTACTGGCCCACCGACGCCAAAGTCATCCAGGTGGACGCCGACTCCAAGATGCTGGGGCTGGTCAAGCCCATCGACGTGGGGATCTGCGGCGACGCGGCCGCGGCCGCGGCCGCGCTGGTCGCCCGCCTGGCCGACCGGGACCTGGCCTGCGACGCCACCCGCGGCCCCCGAGCCGCCGAGACCGCCAGCCAGAAGGCGGCGTGGGAGGCCGAGCTCGACGACTGGACCGAGGAGACCGACGACTTCAGCGTCGACATGATCAAGCAGGCCGCGGCCGAGCCCGACGACTGGATGCACCCCCGCGGTGTGTTGCGCGAGCTCGAGCGGGCCATGCCGCCGAGGGTGATGGTGTCGACCGACATCGGCAACATCAACTCGGTGGCCAACAGCTACCTGCGCTTCGACGAGCCCCGGTCGTTCTTCGCAGCCATGAGCTGGGGCAACTGCGGCTACGCCCTGCCCACCATCATCGGGGCCAAGAAGGCCGCACCCGGTCGCCCCGCGGTGGCCTACGCCGGCGACGGGGCCTGGGCCATGAGCATGGTCGAGACCATGACCGCGGTGCGCCACAACATCGGGGTCACCGCGGTGGTGTTCCACAACCGCCAGTGGGGCGCCGAGAAGAAGAACCAGGTCGACTTCTACGGGCGGCGCTTCGTGGCCGGCGAGCTCGACGGCGGCGAGGACTGGTCGGAGGTGGCTCGGGCCATGGGCGCCGACGGTGTGCGGGTCCGCCGCCTAGATGAGGTCGGCCCGGCGCTGGAAGCGGCCATCGACGCCCAGATGAACGGGGGCCGCACCACCGTGATCGAGGCCATGTGCACCCGGGAACTGGGCGACCCGTTCCGCAAGGACGCCCTGAGCCGCCCCGTCCGCCACCTGGAGAAGTACCAGGACTACACCTGAGGCCGAGCCTGCGGGGCCGTGGGCTGTGACGCTGGGGTTTGGGCGGCCCGTGAGCGCAGCGAACAAGAGCGGGAAAGATCCGGCTGTGCCGAGCTGTGCGGCCCGAGGGCCGAGCTGGTCGGGATTAGCCGGCGGGCACCTCCAGCATCCAGCCGATCAGGATCAGGTCGGGATTGCGGAGGCTGCGGCCGTCGGCCTGGGCCCGGCCTGCGTTCAGCTCGTAGATCTCCGGCCAGCGGTGGCCCGAACCGAGATGCTTGGCCGCGATCCGCCAGAGGCTGTCGCCGCGCCGGACTCTGACCGTCACCGTCTCCGGCTCCGCAGGCGCCATCTGGACGGTGATCCGGTCGTCGCCGCCCTCGGGGTAGTCGGCGGCGGTGATGGTGCCGCCCAGGTCCGCTGAGATGTAGGTGGCCAGGGCCTGCTGGTAGGTGACCCCCAGCGACGTGAAGTCGATGTCGGCCAGCGGGTAGCAGTCGCCGCCGTTGGCCAGGAAGTCGAGGGTGACCAGCACCAGCGCGTCGCCGGGCACCACCTCGCCGTCGCTCACGATCGCGGTGCCGTCGTCGAGGGTCACGTCGCGGATCCTCGACCCGGGATCGCCGGCCAGCGAGCAGTCGCCGGCCCGGTCGGTCTCACGGGCCGGCGCCGACGGGTCGTAGGCGAAGGTGAAGCCCGAGACCTGCGGGAACTGGCCCCCAGCGCCGGGAATCCGGTCCACGGCCTGCTCCAGCAGCACATGGAACGTCTCACGGGAGACCTCGCCCACCACCACGAAGTTGCGGAACGGGGCGATGTCCCAAGTGTCGCCTGCCGTGACAGGCCCGGCCGGGATCACCGCATCGTTGCGGATCCCGCCGCCATTCTGGATGGCCACGTCGGGCGCGGGAAGGCCGAAGCCCTCGGCCAGGTTGGCGGCGGCAGCCCGCAGCGCGTCGGAATGCAGGTTGCCCTGGTTGCTGGAGCCGGTGCGCACGCTGGCCCGGCGGCCGTCGAGGGCGACCTCGCTGGTGCCGATCACGTCGGCATCGATCTCGGCCACGGCCGCGGCCAGCGGCTCGACCACGCTCGACTGGACCCCGGCGTCGGGCGCCACGTCGAAGCCGACACCGGCCGAGCGGCCCGTGTGGCTCACGATGCTGCCGTCGGCGTCGAAGGTGACGGTCAGCTCGCCGATGCAGCGGTAGCCGCCGGGAGCGGTGATCACCGGCACGTCGGTGCCGCTGGAGTCGGCCACCAGCATCGGGTAGGGGCCGGCCGGCTCGTCATCGGGCATGCAGGTGTCGCCCTCGTTGCGCAGCAGGTCGTCGCCGCCGCCCGCGATCACCACGTCCACGCCGGTGAGGTCGGCCACCAGCGCGACCTCCTCGGACACCCCCTGAAGGTGGCTGACCAGAATGACCTTGTTGACTCCGGCCGCGGCGAGCGACTCGACCTCGGCTTGCACCGCGGCCAGCACGTCGGAGATCACCACATTGCGCGGCGACGAGATGTTGGGGAGCAGGGGAGTGACCGCCCCGATCACACCGACTTGCTGCCCGCCGGTCTCCACCACGGTGCTGGCGGCCAGCACGCCGCGGTCGACCAGCGCCTGCAGGGACGGCTCGCCGGAGAAGTCGGCGTTGGCCGACAGGAACGGCACGGCCGGGTCGAACCCCTCGATGAAGCGGGCCGCCACCTCGGGACCCAGGTCGAAGTCGTGGTTGCCGAGAGCCATGGCGTCGTACAGGCCGCTGAGGGCGATGGAGTCGTAGAGGGCGCCGTCTCGGGCCAGCGAGACGTTCAGCTCCTGCGAGGCCAGGAAGTTGTCGCCCGAGGTGAGGGTGACCACGCCCGACCCCGATTCGGCCGCGGCGGCCTGCATCTGCTTCATCTGCGCGGCGAAGCGGGCCACGCCCGGATAGCCGGAGTCCTCATCGGGCAGCAGCTTCGACTCGCCGTCGTTGTTGTGCAAGATGGTGAGCGAGAAAGTGTCGGCGCTGATCGGCACCGGCGTCGGCTGCGCACCGGCCGGCACCGCCAGCGCCGCGGTTGCGGCGATGAGTGCCAGCGCGGCGACCGCGTGAAGAGACTTCCGGGCAGTCGGGATCGTCACTGATGCCTCCTTGGGGCGTGATGGGCGGCAGGAACCTAGCGCCGCTGTCGCCGGCGTGCACGAGCCTCGCCGAGCAGCACGCCGCCGCGCTACCTCTAGCGCCGTGCCGCCAGTCGGCTGAGCCGGTCGGCCACCATCTGGTCGCCCTCGGGAGTGCCGTCGTGGAACGCGCCGATCAGCTCGTCGAGGGGCGACTCGATCCCGCCGTAGTTGCATTCGATGTAGCGGTGGTGGAGCTGGTGGTGAAAGTCGCCCAGCTCGAACCGGCGGCGCAGTGGCAGCCGGACGGCGTCGTAGCCGGTGTGGCTCATCGGCGCTCCGAGGGTGTGGTGCATCACCGCGAACAGCATATGCACCGGGCTCGACGGCAGCACCAGGAACAGCACGATGTCGCTGTACAGGATCACATGCTCAGCGGGGTGCATCGACAGGCCCGACCACGGGCCGATGTTCATGTTGCGGTGATGCCAGGAGTGGACGCGGCGGTACACCGGGCCGCGGTGCAGCAGCCAGTGGCCGGCCCCGAAGTAGAGGACCGACCAGATGGGCACGAGGCCCAGCAGCACCAAGAACCACACCGGGTTGTCGTCGAAGGACCAGTGTGGCGCGACGCCGTTGGCGTAGGCCCACCAGCCCAGCGACTCCCACACGGTGCCCACCGCCATCGCCGGCACGAGGCTCAGGAACATGTTGTCCTTCACCTGGTCGTTGAACAGGAACAGGCTCTTGTTGCGGGTCATCGGCCGGGCGTCGTAGCGCAGCCCGTCGCCCTGCACCCGGTGGCGCTGCAGCAGTAGGTGCAGCCCGCCGGCCACCACCGTCAGCAGGACCAGGTTCCGGACCCAGATCTCGATGATCCAGCCCGCCCGCAGCGACTCGGCCTCGGCCAGCGACGGGCTGGCCCACTGCCACACCGCGAAGGCCACCGCCAGCATGAACACCCGCGAAGTGAGCGGCTGCCAGGTCTTGGCCAGATGGCGGGCGACGGACGCGGGACGTGGCGGCCAGTGCAGGAACGGCGCCGACCGCAGCGGCAGATCGGGGGTGTAGTTCCAGGTCTGCCGCTTCCGGGCGGTCACGCCGCGCAGCGTAGCGACGCGATCAGGCCGGCGGAAGCATTATCGAGTTCGGATCAGGACATCTGGATGAACTCGACCAGTTGCAGGCCGCCCGTGCGAAGTGCCAACGAACGGTTGGCCGTGTCTACCATTGCGGCTCATGACTGGTGAGAGACGCAGGGCCCTGGTGACGGGGGCCGGATCGGGCATCGGCGCGGCGTGCGCAGACCGGCTGTTGGCCCAAGGCTGCCGAGTGACCGCGGTGGACCTGCACGCCGGCGACATGGCCGCTCGAGCCCGCGAGCTGGAGGCCGTCCACGAAGTCGATGTCACCGACGCTGCCGCGGTGCGGGCTATCGACGGCATCGACCGGATGGACATCCTGGTGCAGTCCGCGGGCATCGTCGGGCCCAACGTGCCCATGCTGGAGACGCCGCTCGACGGCTGGCAGCAAACCCTCAACGTCAACGTCACCGGGATCTTCAACGTTATGCAGGCCACGGTGGGTGCCATGGTGGAGCGGGGGTGGGGCCGGGTCGTCAACATCGCCAGCATCGCCGGCAAGGAGGGCAACCCGAACCTGAGTTCCTACTCGGCGAGCAAGGGAGCGGTGATCGCCCTCACCAAGTCGGTGGCCAAGGAGCTGGCCACCACCGGCGTGCTAGTCAACTCCATCGCGCCGGCGGTGATCGCCACCCCCATGAACACCGAAACCGCCCCCGAGACCCTCGAGTACATGCTGGCGAAGATCCCGATGGGCCGGCTGGGCCAGACATCCGAGGTGGCCGCGCTGGTGGGTTGGCTGTGCTCCGAAGAGTGCTCGTTCAGCACCGGCGCCTGCTACGACATCTCCGGGGGAAGGGCGACCTACTGATGGCCGAGCGATTTCTTGTGACCGGGGCCGACGGGTGCATCGGTGCCTGGACGGTGCGCCTGCTGCTCGATGAGGGTGCCGAGGTGACCACCTTCGACCTGGCCGCCAACAACAGCCGGCACCGGCTGGTGGCCGAGGGCGCCGCCCTCGACTTCCGCCGGGTCACAGGCGACATCGTCGACCGGGCGGCGGTGGTCGAGGCCATGGCCGGCGTCGACCGGGTGATCCACCTGGCTGCGCTGCAGGTGCCGTTCTGCAAGGCCGATCCCAGCGGCGGCGCGGCGGTGAACGTGCAGGGCACGGTGAACGTGTTCGAGGCGGCGGTGGCGCACGGCATCTCCACGGTGGCCTACGCCTCCAGCGCCGCCATCTTCGGGCCGGTGGATCTTTATCCCGAGCCGGTGCTGGGGCCGGACGCGCTCCCTGCTCCAGCCACGCTCTACGGCGCCTACAAGGTGGCCAATGAGCTGACCGCGGCGGTGTACGCCGCCGACCATGGGCTGACCGCGGTGGGGCTGCGCCCCTTCACCGTGTACGGAGCGGGCCGCGATCAGGGCGTGACCTCCCAGCCCACCGCCGCCATCTACAGCGCGGTGCGGGGCGAGCCGTACACGGTGGGATACGGGGGCGTCACCGACTTCCACTACGCGCCCGACGTGGCGAGAGCCTTCATGGCCGCCGCCCGGGTCGAGCTCGACGCCCCGGCGGCCCCGGCGGTGAACCTCAGAGGCCATGTGACGTCGGTGGACGACTTCATCGACCGGGTCCGCCGCATCACCGGCTTCCACGACCTGGCCGTCGGCACCGAGCCGCTGCCCTTCGCCCACGCCCTGTCAACCGAGGGCCTGGAGGAGCTGCTGGGCCATATCGAACCCACCCCCCTCGACGAAGCCATATCCGAGACAGCCCGAATAGTCACCGCCGGCCTGTGACCTCCGAAACCCTGACGCAGACACCGGCCGAGCGGGTGTTCAGCACTTCGGTGGTGGTGTCGGGGGTGCGCTGCTTTCTGGCCTATGTTCTGTTTCCGTGGCTGCTGCCCGCGGCCGGGATCGCCTCGGGGGTGGGGTCGGGCCTCGGGCTGGCCATCGGCGCCGTCGCCATCGTGTTCAACGTGCTCAGCATCCGGCGCTTCCAGCGGACCGGGCACCGCTATCGATGGCCGATCACTGCGCTCAACGCGGGGATCATCGTGCTGCTGGCCGTGTTGATGGTGATCGACCTCAACGACCTCCTCGGCTGATCCGGGCCCTTCCGGCACGACCGGTAGACTCGGCCGGGCCGTGACTGCGATCCCAGACTTCTCGCGGGTCGAGCTGCGCGACGGCGACGCGGCGGACCGCCCGCGTGCAGCTCCCACCGGCGGCCCGGCGTTCCCGACGCCCGAGGGCATCGGCTTGCCGCCACTGGCCGACCCCGACGACCTCGACGGCGCCGACTTCGTGGGCAGCTATCCGGGCCTGCCGCCGTTCGTGCGGGGGCCGTATCCCACCATGTACGTCACCCGGCCCTGGACGATTCGCCAGTATGCGGGGTTCTCCACCGCCGAGGAGTCCAACGCCTTCTACCGCCGCAACCTGGCCGCCGGCCAGCGGGGCCTGTCGGTCGCCTTCGACCTCCCCACCCACCGGGGCTATGACTCCGACAACCCCCGGGTGGCCGGAGACGTCGGCATGGCCGGCGTGGCCATCGACTCGATCCTCGACATGCGGATCCTGTTCGACAGCATCCCGTTGGACGAGATGACGGTGTCGATGACCATGAACGGCGCGGTGCTTCCGGTCCTCGCCCTCTACGTGGTGGCCGCCGAGGAGCAGGGCGTGGAGCCGGAGCAGCTCGCCGGGACCATCCAGAACGACATCCTCAAGGAGTTCATGGTCCGCAACACGTTCATCTACCCGCCGGCGCCGTCGATGCGGATCGTGGCCGACATCATCGCCTTCACCGCCGAGCGGATGCCCAGGTTCAACTCGATCTCGGTCTCCGGCTACCACATGCAGGAGGCGGGAGCCACCCTCGACATCGAGCTGGCCTACACCCTCGCCAACGGGGTGGAGTACACCCGGGCCGGGCTCGCCGCGGGGTTGGACATCGACGAGTTCGCCCCCCGGCTCAGCTTCTTCTGGTGCGTGGGCATGAACTTCTTCATGGAGGTGGCCAAGCTGCGAGCCGCCCGGCTGCTGTGGACCCGGCTCATGAGCCAGTTCGAGCCCCAAGACCCTCGCTCGCTGTGCCTGCGGGCCCACTGCCAGACCAGCGGCTGGAGCCTCACTGCCCAGGATCCCCACAACAACGTGGTCCGCACCTGCATCGAGGCCATGGCCGCCACCCACGGCCACACCCAGTCGCTACACACCAACGCATTCGACGAGGCACTGGCCCTGCCTTCGGACTTCTCCGCTGGCATCGCCCGCGATACGCAGCTGTTCTTGCAGCACGAGTCGGGCATCACCCGCACCGTCGACCCGTGGGGCGGCAGCTACCACGTCGAGCGGCTCACCAAGCGGCTGGCCGAGCGGGCTTGGACCCACATCTGCGAGGTGGAGGAGCTGGGCGGCATGGCCGAGGCCATCTCCGCCGGCCTTCCCAAGCTCCGCATCGAGGAGGCCGCGGCCCGCACCCAGGCCCGCATCGACTCGGGACGCCAGGCCGTGGTCGGCGTGAACCGCTACCGCGTCGACGGCGGCGCGGGCGCGCCGGTGGAGGTCCGCCGCATCGATAACGCCGAGGTCCGCCGCCGCCAGATAGCTCGCCTCGAGCGACTGCGGGCGGAGCGGGACAACGAGCGTCTCCGGGCTGCCCTCGACGCCTTGACGGCGGCTGCGAGAACCGGCGAGGGGAACCTGCTGGCCTTGTCCATCGACGCCGCCCGGGCCCACGCGACCGTCGGGGAGATCAGCGACGCGCTCGAAACCGTCTACGGTCGTCATGTGGCAGAGATCAGAGCGGTGGAGGGCGTGTACCGCCAGGAGTCCCGCGGCCCGGGCTCGGGCGACGACGCCGGGGCCGGCGAGATCGATGATGTCCGGAGCCGGGTGGACGAGTTCGCGGCCCGCCGGGGTCGCCGGCCCCGGATCCTGGTGGCCAAGGTCGGCCAGGACGGCCACGACCGGGGCCAGAAGGTGATTGCCACCGCCTTCGCCGACCTCGGCTTCGATGTGGACGTGGGCCCGCTGTTCGCCACCCCGGCCGAGGTGGCCCGCCAGGCCGTCGAGGCCGACGTGCATGTGGTCGGGGTGTCCTCCCTGGCCGCAGGCCATCTGACTCTCGTGCCGGAGCTGCGCGACGAGCTGGAGCGGCTCGGACGCAGCGACATCGCCATCGTCGTCGGCGGGGTCGTCCCCGATGCCGACGTCGACGAATTGCTGGCGTCGGGCGCGGTTGCCGTGTACCAGCCCGGGACCGTGATAGCCGAGGCGGCCGCCGAACTGCTGGAGCACCTCTAGGCATGGACGAGCTGTTCGCCGGCGTGCTGGCGGGCGACCGCACGGCCTTGGGGCGCGCCATCACCCTGGTTGAGTCGACCCGGCCCGACGACCGCCGTCACGCCCAGGAGCTGCTCTCGGCACTGCTGCCTCACGCCGGGGGAGCCCACCGGGTGGGGATCAGCGGCGTGCCCGGTTCGGGCAAGTCGACGCTGATCGACACTCTCGGCCTCCGGCTCACCGGCACCGGCCACCGGGTCGGGGTGCTGGCTGTCGATCCCTCCAGCGCAATCACCGGCGGATCGATCCTGGGTGACAAGACCCGCATGGCCGGCCTGGCCGCCGACGAGAACGCGTTCATCCGGCCGTCGCCGTCGGCGGGAACGCTCGGTGGCGTCACCAGCACGACCCCCAACGCGATCACGGTCCTGGAGGCGGCCGGCTACGACGTGGTGCTGGTCGAGACGGTGGGTGTCGGCCAGTCCGAGGCGGCTGTGCATGCGTCGGTCGACTGCCTCTGCGTGCTGGCCCTGGCCGGCGCGGGCGACGAGCTGCAGGCCGTCAAGCGGGGTCTGCTAGAGCTGGCCGACGTGCTCGCGGTCAACAAGGCCGACGGCGACAACGAGCAGGCCGCCCGGCTGGCCGCTGCCGAGTTCCGCCGAGCCCTGCCGCTGCTGGCCCCGACCAGCGAGGAAAGCCCCGTCCCCGTACTGACGGTCTCAGCCGCAACCGGAGCAGGAGTGGACGAGCTATGGGATCGCATAGCCGACCACCGCCGCACCCTCGAAGCCTCCGGCGCCCTGGCCCGTCGAAGGGCCCAGGGCCGCCTGGCCTGGATGCAGATGCTCCTGGAGCGCCGCCTGCTGGAGCAGTTCGAATCACAGCCCGGCCTAACCGACCGCCGAGCCGAGTTGGAACAAGCCGTACAGCAAGCCCAATTAACCCCAGAAGCCGCCATCAACCAACTCCTTTCAAGTCCCTGAGCTGAGTTCCGGCAGCTCACGCCTGGGTAGGATTGACCCGTGGCCCTCCAGACAGACCATGATCAGACCGAAACCGGCGAGTTGGCCTCGTTGCCGGGATCCAATGGTCCTGCCGAACTCCAAACGAGCAGTGCCGTGAGTCCGGCAGGGGCGACAGGAGGCGATCAGGAGTCGGGTCATCTCTCCCGCGCGGAACTTCGGAACCGTGCGCTCCAATCACGCAACAGCTATCGGCTGGGTGACCTGCCAGATGAATCTCAAGGAGCAGAGATTGATCGTGCTCTTGAGCGAGAATCTAACGAAGAGACCACTCTGGGCACGGCGTATCGATTCCTAGTCATGGAGGCCATTCCTGACGACAGTCGCATGGGCGCTCTCCAGAATCACTTCGGACATGACAGCCCCGGTACGTCTGTCGGTCTGCGCCAACACCTGGATGCAATGAGATTCGGGATCTTTCCGAGAGGCATTTCGATGGCTCGACAAATAGCCGCCCGGTTGAAGTCAGTGATGAGCCGTCATGAATTCTCAGCCGAAACACGAGCAGTCCTAGAACGCAACGTAGTAGCGCTTCAGGCGATCGCAGCTGATGCTGAGTCGTTTGAGGCTGAGCAAGAGGAAGCTGAGAAGGCGGAGCGAAGTGTTGAGGACAAGCTGAAGGGCCGCGTTGGCATCTACGTCTTCACTTACCCTCAATACTTGCGCTATCCGACGCACCCTTCGGATGAATTTGAAAAGATGCCGGATCGGACGCTGCTGAAGGTGGGATTCACGGACAACGGCATCTTGGAGAGGGTGAATCAAGAGACCAGCGGAACGGGAGTCCCCGAGCACCGTCGTATCTTGCGGGCCTATCTACAGACCAGAAGCAATAGTCATCCGAACCGAGACCTTGAGCAGCAGTTTCATGACTTGCTCGATGCGGCGGGCCATGCTGGACCCAAGCGAGGCTCGACTGAGAGAAAGCGCGGCGGCAACGAATGGTTCTCCACAAGCATCGAGTTCTTGGACTGCATCGCTCAGACGCTGGCGCTCGAGATCGTAGAGGTCCTGCCCGACAATGAGTTGTAGCTCCGTCCGGCGGCCGTGTTGAATTCCGCGCCCGGCGCGGCCACCAGAGTGCTTCAGCGGCGCAGGTCTTCGCGGAGAACTGAGACTAATTCTTCAAGATCCGAGACTGTGCCGTCCCGAGCGACTCGCCTGACGGTGTAGCCGAGTGCGGCATTGTCCGCGATCTGCTCTCTGGCGTACTGGATTGCGGCATCGATGTTGACGCCTCGGTCCAACGGCGCGGGAGCAATTCCATCAGTAGCGTGGCCTGAGGGTCGGCGCGCTGAGCGAGTTCGTTGCTTCCTGGGCTCGGCAGGTGGAGCCAGGTCGTTGCCAACTGCTCGTGGCTTGATCCGTGGGCGGCGCTTGATCAGCAGCGTCTGACCGAATTTGGTGGTCACCCACTCCCAAGCGAAGTCCTTCCGGGGGGTGTACATCGGGTCGGCATCTAGCCGGCTCACTTGCCCGAGGCCCTCTACCGCCAGGCTGCCGTTGTCGATGACCAAAGCGTCGGCCTGAGTGTGGGGTGCAGACCAAGTGAGGATGTCGGGATAGGGGTGGCGGTCGGCTTGTGCGCCTTGAGAGATGGCTACGAGGCGGTCGGCTTCCGATCTCAGGTAGGTGCTGTCGAGGGGTTCTTCGGGCGGGTCGGCCGTGGCATCGCAGGCACCGACTAAGGCTCCTGCCATGCTGGCTATGGTGTCGGTGTCTGTCCCGATCGCATTCGCGGCGGCGACAACGCATTCGTGGGCCTTGGACGCGGTTGCTGCTAGCACCACGGCGGCAACGGTTGTGAGGATCCCGCTGCCCTGCTGGCCTCGGGCTCCAAGGCCGAGGCGCTCGACTGTCCCGGCGTAGACGGCATCGACGTTGTCGTCAATTCGCACGCCAGTTGAGGCGCTGCTGATGGCACAACGCAGTTCGTCGATGGTGATACGCCACACCTCGTTGAGCGGTCTTCCGACTTCCTGTTCCCACAGGCCACTCCAGGTGGGTCCCAGAGTTGGGTGGTCCTTGATCAGACGGACTGTGTCGTCCACACGGGCGGCGATGTCCATGCAGGTATCGGCGTCCGGGACGGTGCCGCTGCGCAGGCAGTGGGCAAGGGTTGCTGCGTGGAAGCAGGCGCCGACGATGGCGCGTGGGTGCCCGTGGGTGCAGACGCTGTCCGCGATCACGTCAAGCATGTAGTCCCCGTCGAGATCGCGCGAGGCCCAGACGTGGGGATGGATGCGCATCGCGGCTCCGTTGCCACCAGCGTCCGCCCAGCCAGCGAAGGTGTTGGCGTGCCACAGACTGGACGGCTTTCCGAGGTTCTTCGCGGCGGCCTTGGAGGCCCGACCGCCGCCTAGGGCGTAAGACAGCCACACAGGGAGCTCGATCCGGGCGAACGTCTCCACATCGAAGGAGTGAGAGTCGATTGAGCGGCTCACCGCCATCCGAAGCTGGGTGTCGTCAGACCAGCAGCCAGCGGGAAGCGACACATCCACCCCGAACCTGCCCCCGACCCGCCTCGTCCAGATCATGAGGTGATCGAGGGCCGCTCCCTGCGTCCGCCGCTCAAGTCCTTTGCGGTCCACGAGTTCGCTGATGAAGCCGAGAGCATCCCCGTAGGCCGCCCAGAGCATCGATCCCTGTGTCCGCGCCGCACGTTCTGCGCGGGCATCGTCAATCTTGCGGGGCTCCACATTGCGGCTTGCTGAATGGGTCGCATCTTCAGTCGGTCTCCTTGGCGCGTCCTCAGCGCTGCCGAACAGGCTTGGCAACTCAGGATCGTTTTGGCTCGCGTCGGTCATCGGAACGCCTCCGGGTCTAGCTTGATCTTAGGCTCAGGAGCGAAGCTCAAGAGGGCAGCATCGACGGCCTCGTAGGTGCGGTCGTCAGGCACGGTGACCGTGTGAAGGTGTTCCAGAGAAAGCTCGAACGGATACAGCACCTCGGCCTGCGGATCGGTAGTGTGATGCCGCGAACGGCCGCTGCGAGTGACAGCTTTTCCGTAGCGCCCGGGAACTTCGTCTGCGAACATCTGTTCGAAGCCTGGTAGTCCCCTGCTGCGGCGCACCGCTGGATAGATGTTGTTGGTGGTGCAGAACACCACGCCTGAATCGCCGAGGATCTTGCGGCCGAACTCCAGGATCACCCAGTCGTCCCCGGGGTGCTCGCGTCGGGAGAACTCAAACATGTGCAAGTTGATGCTCGTCACCGAGAGGTTGATGTAGTCGTGCCAGTGTTGGTCGAGCCTTCGATCGGCTGCGTTGGCCTCGTAGACGTGCCTCACGCGACTGTCCTCCGGAAGGTCTCGGCGGCTCTTGACAGCCGAGCTTGCGAGGATGCCGACCAGCCCTGCACGGCGAGTGAAGTGGACGATGCTGCTAATGCCCCGTCGCTGTGCAGCCCTCACCACCTCAGGACATCGCGGCGCGAGGCGCGCAGCTCCGCGAGCCTGCGGCTCGGCCTCCGGGACCCACTCTGTGGCGCTCATGCCGTGATGAGCTTGTAGGTGGCGGGTTCGAGCAGTCCGATCAGAGCCGATTCCTCGCCCGGCTTGTAGCCCACCATCACAGACTTGCGGGCCCGGCCGACAGCCATTGCGAGCATCCGGCGCAGGCGCTCGAGGTCGGCGTCGCCCGCTTCGGGGCCGTGTGGGGTGACCTGCCGGCTAAGGCCGGGGATCAGGACGTGGTCGAACTCCAGGCCCTTGGCGGAATGGATGGTGCACAGAGCGACCATCTCGGGACCAGTAGGCCATTCGTTCTCGCGGGTCAGCTCGCAGTACGGGATCCCGCGCTGGCTCAGCACCCTGCGGGCTTCTGAGAACCAGCCACCGCCGCGCGGTTGCAACACGACGGCCGACTCCTTGCTGAGGTCGGCCTTGCGGTCGAGTCGGTCAAGCATGATCCTGAGCTGATAGCTGTACTTGCCGACAATGACCCTCGGCTTTGAGCCGGGGCGACGGCACGATGAGAAGTCCGGTAGTGTGCCGTCGTCCTCTGGCGGCAGTCCGTCCACGAGCGGGCGGGCGAAGGCCGCGATCGCGGCGGTGTTGCGGTAGTTCTCCCTCAGCCGGTAGATCATCTCGGGTCGGGCAGCGATGCCAACCTCGAACCACTTGAAGAACTGCGGATAGATGCGCTGGATCGCATCGAGCACGAAGGTGGTTTGATGACCGTCGTGAAGATGACGAAGGATCGCCCGAACCTGATTGGCGGAGAAGTCCTGCGCCTCATCGACTATCACTACGTCGTACATCAGGTCCGGTTCGGCATCGGCGGCCATCGGCGCGAGGTCGCTCCAGTCGATCTTGCTCCTCTGTTGCTTGGCCTCCATGTAGGCGGGTATGACTTCCCGGATCAACCTCTCGCGTGTCGTCCGAGTGATGCGGGGCGCTGAGCCTCGGCCCTCTCGAACGACCTTCAGATAGCCAGAGAGGCTCTCGGGCTCGAAGTTGTCCGGGTCGTAGTTGAAGCGGCCGAGGATGTACTGGACCTCATCGGCCATGAATTCATGCGGATGGGTAGTGGCGAGGGACCGTAGGTGGGGCTGGAGCATCTCGGTGGCCTCGTCGCGGCCGACGATGCTGGCCTTGCCGACCAAGGAGCGCGCCCATCTGCTGAAGGTACTGACATCTAGGATCAGTGCTTCGTTGTCCGATGCCGAACCGCGCGCAAGTTCACCGATGTAGCCCGCAAGGGTCCGGTTGAATGTCAGGACCAGCACACGCACCGGGGCGTCGTCCCCACGGCGTGCGCGACGGTTCAGTCGTGTTTGTACCTGTTCCCGAAGGCGCAGTAGAGCTGTGGTGGTCTTGCCGCTTCCGGCTGCTCCTCGGATAAGGCGAAACCCCGGCCTGACATCGCCGATCAGCTTCAACTGCTCGTCGGTGGGGATCACAGATCGCAAGATGCGCATTCAGAACTCCGCATGCCGTCGTCCGCTCAAAGGGACCAGATGACAGTTACGTTCGGGCGAGGGAGAATAGGTGAGAGGCCCACCGTCCCGCAAGGGGCCATTCCTGCTCCTGTTCGCTGGACTCGCGGGTCACTCGGGCCGCGGCCTCGCCGTCTGGACCGGATTCGTGCGCCAAGTCGCTGGGCCTCTGGGGGAGGGTGGACGCGAAGCGAGTGGCACCCGGCTTGGTTAGCGGGCTCGGAGGGTTAGGTTCTTTCGGTTGGTGATCTTGTAGTGGCGGTGGTCGTGGGTGATCCAGCCCAGCTTTGTGAAGGCGTGGATCGCCTTGTTGACCCGCTCCCGGCTGGCGCCCACCATCGAGGCCAGCTCCTCCTGGGTTAGGGGCATCTCGAACTCGTCGCTGTCGCCTGCCATCTCCAGCAGTCGCTTGGCCGTGCGGCCCATGACGTCGAGGAAGACCGTGTCGGACAGGGCCCGGTCGGTGGCCCGCAGCCTCCGGGCCAGTAGCTGCACTGCGCTCCACAGCGCGGTCGGGTGGTTCTCGTAGAGGAGCCGCAACTCGGCGTAGGGCACTACCAGCACCTCGGACTCCTCCAGCGACCGGGCCTGGGCTGAACGGGCCTTGCCGTCGAGGAATCCCAGCTCGCCGAACAAGTCGCCGGCGCCCATCAGGGCCAGCAGCGACTCCCGACCGTCTTCGGATTCCTGGGCGATGGCGATGCGCCCCGCCAGCACCAGGTAGAACTCGTGGGGCTCGGCTCCCTCGTCGAACAGCACCAGATTGCGCCGCAGCGACCGCACCGCCCCGGCGGCCGCGATGTGGTCGATCTGAACGTCATCGAGGTCGGCGAAGAGGATCGTGGAGCGCAGCGCCTCCCGCAGTTCCTCGGGGGTGGTCCCGATGGCAGGGGTGGTGTCGGCCATACCAGCGGCACACTAGTGGCGGTGAGCGGGAGCGAAAGCGCGAATTTCGGCGGCTCTCGGGGAGCCCACGCCGGTGCAGCCGCGGCGGCGGGCGAGAGTGATCTTGCGAATCTCGGCGGGGCCGAGGCGGGGGTTTGGGCCATCGTTGCCGCGGCCGGGGCGGGGAACCGTTTCGGGGGGGCCAAGCAGTTCAGCCCTCTCGGGGACCGCCGCGTGCTCGACTGGACCGTGCAGGGCGCGGCCCGCTGGTGCGAGGGAGTGGTGGTGGTGCTGCCCCCCGCCGACGAGCACGCCTGGAGGCCGCCGGAATCGCTGGACGACTGTTGCGGGCCGGTGGTTGTGGTGGCCGGCGGCGTGTTGCGGTCCGACTCGGTGCGCTGCGGGCTCAGCCGGATCCCTGACGACGCCGAGATCGTCCTGGTGCATGACGGCGCCCGCCCGCTGGCCGGCGACGGCGTGTACGAGCGGGTCATCGAAGCGGTGCGGGCCGGGGCCGACGCGGCCGTTCCGGTGATCGGTGTGACCGACACGATCCGCTGGCGCGACGGTGGCACCGTCGACCGCAGCCGGCTCGCCGCGGTGCAGACCCCCCAGGCCTTCCGCGCCGATGTCTTGAGGGCCGCCCACTCCGCCGGGGCCGACGCCACCGACGACGCCGCGCTGGCGGAGGCTGCCGGAGCGACGGTGGCGACGGTCGACGGCGACAGCCGCAACCTCAAGATCACCGAGGCCCACGACCTGGTGACGGCCGAAGCGTTGCTGAGGACCGACCAGATGCCGGCGAGCGAAGGAGTTGTGCATGGGTAAGAGCGAGCGCAACTTGATGAGTGACGTTCCGAGAGTGTTGCGAGGCAGGCATGGCTGAGGCTGGAATGCGGGTCGGGCAGGGCTTCGACGTTCACCGCTACAGCGACGACCCGCAGCGGACGCTGGTGCTGGGCGGGGTGCGCTTCGACGGCGAGCGCGGTCTCGACGGGCACTCCGACGCCGACGCGGTGGCCCACGCCTGCATCGACGCGCTGCTGGCCGCGGCGGGCCTGTCCGACATCGGCCAGATGTTCAGCGACCGCGATCCGGCCTGGGCCGGCGCCGACAGCATCGACCTGCTGCGACGGGCCGCCGACGCGGTGCGGACCGCGGGCTGGGATCCCGTCAATGTGTCATGCACCGCGGTGCTCGACGCGCCCAGGCTGGCACCGCACCGCCACATCATGCAGCAGCGTCTCAGCACCGCGGCTGGAGCACCCGTGACCGTCACCGGTCGCAGCACCGAGGGCGTGGGCGCGCTGGGCCGCGGCGAGGGGGTGGCCGCCATGGCGGTGGCGCTCGTGGCTCGGCGGTCCGAAGAACCCGACGGGGCTGCTGCCGGTGAGCCGTCCTAGCCGGTCTGGCCGTCGGCGATCGGGACCGCCTCCGCGTGCGGGCTCGCGAGAGTACGGCAACCGGCGGTCGGCGCCGAGACCAGCGGGACGGGATCGCGGCGGTTTGGGCGGAGAGCAGGTCGAGGGCCGACAGGCGGTCCGGGAGCTGCTGCTGGCGGGCAGGCGGCGGACCCGCACCGTGATGATCGCCAAGGGACTAGACCCCGCTCCCATCGTCGAGCACATCGTCGAACTGGCCCGCGAGCAGCGGGCCGCGATCCGCGAGGTCAGCCGGGCCGAGCTCGACAACACCGCCCGCACCGACGCGCCCCAGGGCGTGGTCGCCCGGGCCGATCCGCTGCCCGAGGTCGAGCTGGCCGAACTGGCTTCCACCCCGCAGGCCGGAGCCGTCGGTGGTCGTCGCCCGGACGGAGTGCCCCTGCCTGACGGAGCCCGCTCATCCGGGTCGCCGTTGCAGGCCAGTTCCACCGGTCGAGACCGCGGCCCAATTGCCGCCCCCTTTCTGCTGGTGCTGGACGGCATAACCGATCCGGGCAACTTCGGCGCCGTGCTGCGCACCGCCGAATGCGCCGGAGTGACCGGGGTGGTGCTGCCCCGCCACCGCTCCGCCCGGATCACCCCCACCGTGGCCAAGGCGGCCGCCGGCGCGGTGGAGCACCTGCCGTTCGCGGTCGTGCCCGGCATCCCGGCCGCGCTGCGCACGCTGAGCGGCCACGATGTGTGGACAGTCGGCCTCGATGCGGCCGGGCCTCGACCCCTTCACGAACTCGACCTGGCGGGCGAGGCGGTGGCGCTCGTTCTCGGCTCCGAGGGCAGGGGACTGTCCCGGCTCGTCGCCCAGCGCTGCGACGTCGTGGCCTCCATCCCGCTGCGGGGCACGCTCGGCTCGCTCAACGTGGCCGCCGCCGCCGCGGTTGCCTGCTTCGACCTAGCCCGCCGCCGCCCCTAAGCGAGGGCGTGCAGATCCCAGTCTCGGAGGATGCTCAGCCATGGCGATCAACACCGAACGCTTGATCCATCTGTTCGGGCTCGACGGCAAGTCGGCCGTGGTCACCGGCGGCAGCCGGGGCATCGGCTACATGATCGCGGGCGGGCTGCTCGACGCGGGCTGTCGGGTGATCATCTCGGCTCGCAAGGCGGAGCAGGCAGCTGCCGCGGCCGACCGGCTCGCGGCCCGCGGCCCCTGCGAGGCGATTCCGGCCGATCTGTCCACCCCCGAGGGCTGCGGTGGGTTGGCCGAAGCCGTCGCCAAGCGATGGGACTCGCTGGACATACTCGTCAACAATGCGGGAGCGAGCTGGGGGGCGGCACTCGACGAGTTCCCGGCCCACGGCTGGAACAAGGTCATCGACATCAACCTGAGCGGCCCGTTCTTCCTCACCCAGAGGTTGCTGGAGCTGCTGCGGGCCGCGGCCAGCCCCGCCGATCCGGCCCGGGTGATCAACGTCGCCTCCGTCGATGGGCTGAGGGTGCCCGACCTGGAGACCTACTCGTATTCGGCGTCCAAGGCGGGGCTCGTGCATCTCACCCGCCACCTGGCCAAGCGGCTGGCATCCGAGCACATAACCGTCAACGCCATCGCGCCCGGCCCGTTCGATTCCAAGATGATGGCGTTCATCCTCGACGATCCCGAGGCCCGGGCCGAGCTGGCCGGCCGGGTGCCGCTGGGCCGCATCGGCGAGCCCGACGACCTGGCCGCCGCGGCGGTGTACCTGGCAGCGCGGGCCGGGTCGTACCTGACCGGCGCCACGCTGCCGGTGGGCGGAGGCCTCGCCTGCGCCGATTGAGACCGACGGATCGAACCTCGGTCGTCCTCGGTCGCGCCCTCCGCCCGAAGAGGCCGTGGGCCGTGCCGCGCGGCTTGAGCGGCCCATGAGCGAAGCGAGCAAGGGGGAGCGACGCCGCCCCGCCGATGCGCCGGTCCTCTAGCTTGCGCCTCGGATGGAAATGTCCGATGTTGGGCCTAGCCTGCTACGTCGGCCCCTGCCAGAGCAGGCGGCCAGCGAACCTTCACGGAGGCTGATCCCAGTGGCAACCGGACGATCCAGCTTCGCAAAGCGTCAGCGTGACATGGCCAAGAAGGCCCGAGCCGAGGCCAAGCGCCAGAAGCGCCTCGGGCGGGGCGAGCTGTACGAGTTGGAGCATGGCCAGCACGACGACGACGATGCCGAGGCCGCCCCGCAGGGCCCGTCCCTCAGCAATGACGAGATCATGGCCAAGGTCGAGGAGCTGCACCGCCGCTACGACGACGGGCAGATGGACCTCGAGGCCTTCGACGAGCAGCGGGCCTCGCTGATGGCCCAGATCTCCGTCGACTGATCGACTGATCGCCGTCAGTTCCAACGGATACCTGGCCCGGCGCGGCCGCGCCCTGTAGCTTGGCGGTGAGTATGGGTTTGGAAGGACTGCGCACGGGGCTCACCTTCGACGATGTGCTGCTCGTCCCCCGGCGGTCGTCGATCAGATCCCGCCAGGACGTGTCGGTGCGCACCCGGCTGTCGCGCCGAGTCGACCTCGACCTGCCGGTGGTGGCCGCCAACATGGACACCGTCTGCGAGCACGAGATGGCCGTCGCCATGGCCCGTTTGGGTGGTGTCGGCATCGTGCATCGCTTCATGCCGATCGACACCCAGGCCGACGAGATCTACCGGGTCAAGGATGCCGGCGCCTCCCTGGCGGTGGGCGCGGCGGTGGGCACCGACCGCGACATGGTCGACCGGGCCAAGGCGCTGGTGGCCGCCGGCGCCGACGCGCTGGTGCTCGACATCGCCCACGGCCACTCCGACCACGCCATCGACGGCGTGCGCACCCTCAAGGACCACTTCGCCGACACCGACGTGGTGGCCGGCAATGTGGCCACCCTCGACGGCGCCGCCGACCTGGTGGAGGCGGGCGCCGACGCGGTCAAGGTGGGCGTTGGGCCGGGCGGGGTGTGCACCACCCGCACCGTGGCCGGCGTGGGCGTCCCCCAGTTGACGGCCATCGCCGATGTGGCCCCCGTGGGCGTGCCGGTCATAGCCGACGGCGGCATACGCACCTCCGGCGACATCGCCAAGGCCCTCGCCGCGGGGGCGTCCACGGTGATGGTGGGCAGCATGCTGGCCGGCACCAAGGAGAGCCCCGGCGAGCTCGAGCAGGGGGCGAAGGGCCTGCAGAAGCGCATCAGGGGCATGGCCAGCTTCGAGGCGGTCATGGCCCGGGCCGACCGTTCGGGCGAGGACCTCGACGAGGAGTACCTGTCGTACCGGGCGCCCGAGGGCGTGGAGGGCACGGTGCCCTACAAGGGCGAGGCCTCCAAGCTGGTGCTGCAACTCATGGCGGGCCTGCGCAGCGCCATGAGCTACACCAACGCCCGCACGCTGGCCGAGTTCGCCGAGCTGGCCCAGTTCGTGGCGGTCACTCCCCAGGGCGTGGTCGAGAACCTGCCCCACGCCACCCTGGCCCAGCGCTGACCCTCCGCCGGGCTCGCCCTCAACCTGCCAGTTCTGCCGTCAGCGGAACTGGTCGACTCCCCGGGGCAACACCAGCTCAAACCGGGCGTCGGGTCCATAGACCACCAGTTCGCCGCGGCTAAGCACGTCGCGCCCGATAAGCAAGATGCCGTGTTCGATGCGCATTTCGGGGGCATCCACTTCGATCGGATCGGGCCGCAGGTTCAGATCCGGTCCAAGTGTGACGCTCAGCGGGTAGACGTGGCGCCGATGGATGCCGGCTGCTGTGACCACTCGGTAGGTGCCCGACGGCTCAGTGGCGAGCGCCTGCGCGATCCCGGCGTTCACACATGAGACTTCTGCGCCTGTATCGATGACGCCCTGTCCGTAACGCGGCAACGGAGCGACTTTGCCCTGGGCGTTCAGGAGGGCGAGTTCGGCGGTGGTCGCCTCTAGCTTCACCTCGACAATGGCGCCTGCCTTGGGGTCGATGCGTCCCCTGATGAGCGCGTAGCCCGGATTGTCAGAGTTGATCGGCCAGAACAAGTCGCGGAATGTAGTACACCCTGTCTTCTTTGAGCACCTGCTTCACGAGGAAGCGCTGGCCAGCTGCCTTCCGATATCCGGCGCCTACTGCGTCGTTCGAGGTTGGGAAGAACTCGGTCGGCTCGGTGACGCGACGGTAGATCAGAAGAGCCCACTCGCCTTCGTGCTCCCGCAGCATCTTGGCGCGACGACGCTCGAAAGAGGCTTCGAGTCGGTCCATCACCGGGTCGGGAACCATGTCGTCGAGTATGTCATGCGATTGCGTGGATGGTGTGGGATTGTCGCCGGTTCGGCGGGCCACTCGCGCGAAGTAGGATCGCGGCCGTGAGGACCCGCATCACCGACACACCCGACCTGCTGGGCATGCCGCGGCAGCCGGTGCTGAGACCTTGACCGGGGGGCCTCGCAGCGTGGGCGGGCGCTACTTCGTTCAGAATCCGGGTCCGACCAACATTCCCGACCGGGTGCTGGAGGCCTTCCGCCGCCCGGCGATCGACTTCGCCGATCCCGAGTTTGTGGCGCTGGCCGACAGCATCTGGGCCGAGCTGCCCGCAGTGTTCGGCGGCGCTGACGAGATCGTGGTGTTGACCGCGGTGGGTCACGGCGCTTGGGAGTCGGCGTTGACCAACACCCTCGATCCCGGCGACACGGTGCTGATTCCCGACTGCGGGATGTTCGGGCGGCGCTGGGCGATGATGGCCCGCGACCTCGGCTACGAGGTTGTGTCAACCACCCCGCACATACGAGCCCCCATCGATCCGGCCGAGGTCGCCGACATCCTGGCCGCCGACACCGCTCACCAGATCCGCAGCGTGTGCATCGTCCACACCGAGACCTCCACCGGCGCGGTGACCGATCTGCCCGCCATGCGGGCCGCCATCGACGCCTCCGACCATCCGGCGCTGTTCGTGGTGGACGGAGTGTGCTCGCTGGCCATCGAGCCGCTGCGGATGCGCGATTGGGGGATCGACGTGGTGGTGGCCGCCGCCCAGAAGGGCCTGATGATGCCCCCGGGCCTGTCGTTCTGTGCGCTGAGCGAGCGGGCGGTGGAGCGCAACCGCGCTGCGGCCACGCCCCGGTTCCATCTGGCGTGGGCCCCCCGCTTCGAGGAGGGCCACATCTACAAGCGCTTCGGCGGCACCCCGCCCATCCAGCACATGTTCGCCCTGCGGGCCGCGCTCGACATGATCGCCGAAACCGGCGGGGTCGACGCCTCCATAGCCCGCCACCGGCGCTGGGCCGCCGCGGTGCACGCCGCGGTGGACGGCTGGTCATCGGCGGGGCCGTGGGAGATCAACATGACCGAGCCTGAGCACCGCACCGCAGCCATCACCTGCGTGCGCACCGGCGAGGTTGAAGCTGATCCGCTGATCGCGGCGGCCCGGGACCGCTTCAGCGTGAGCGTCGGGTCGGCCATGTTGACCGAGACGGAGGGCCGGGCCTTCCGCATCGGCCACTTGGGCGACCTCAACGAGCCGATGCTACTCGGCGCGCTGGGCGGCCTGGAGACGGCCATGACCGTGCTGGGCCTGCCCCACGGCGACGGCCTGCCCGCCGCGGTAGCGTCTTTGGCTGCCACCGCGCAATCAAGCGAGCCCTGAGGCGCCGACCCCAGCGGCGGCAACTGCAGCGCCTAGAGGCCGAGCGAATAGGTGAGCGAATCCGGTTCATACGGGCGAGGCCGTGGCCCGAGCGGCCCGTGAGCGCAGCGAACAAGAGCGGGAAAGACAGCCTTGCGACGCAACAGACTCTCACCTATTTGCGCTCGCTCTAGGCGTGGAGCAGGGCGGATACTAGGGCCCGCAGTTCGGCGATGCCGGTGCCCTTGGCCGCGCTGGTCCATTGGACCGCACCCCGGTCGGTGCCGAGCTTGGAGGCGAGTTCGGCCTTGCGGGCGCCCCGGCGCGACGGCCGCACCTTGTCGATCTTGGTGGCTACGTAGGTGACGGGGAGGTCCAGCCCGTCGAGCCAGGCGACGGTCTGCAGGTCGCCGCCGGTGGGGCCGATCTCTCCGTCGATTAGATGCAGCACACCCCGCAGCGGCGCCCGGTGGGCCAGGTATCCCTCGGCCATGGAGCTCCAGCGGGCCTGCTCGGCCTTCGACGCCTTGGCGTAGCCGTAGCCGGGCAGGTCCACCAGCCAGCGGCCGGAGCCTTCCGTCCCCAGCTCGAAGGCGTTGATCAGCCGGGTGGCGCCGGGGGTCTTGGAGGTGCGGGCCAACTGCTTGCGCTGGGCCAGGGCGTTCAGCAGCGAGGACTTGCCCACATTGGACCTTCCCACCAGAGCGATCTCGGCCGCGGTGTCGGGCATCTGCCGTGCGTCGGGATACGACGACACGAAGCGCAGCGCCAGCGGTCCCGCCATCGGATCAGGCTACGAGAGTGCGTCTCCTAGAGGACAGTGGCCAAGAGGCTCGGCCTCTTACACCTGGCGCTCGGGGCACCAGTAGGTGGTGCGGCCGCCGACCTGCTCGCGGCGCAGCGGCTTCCCGGTGCGGGGGCAGCAACCGCCCCGGACCCGGGCGGGCTGGAGGTCGCCGGTGTGGGAGCCGCCCCGCTCGCTGAGCAGGGCCAGCGTGCGCCGGATATGGCGATGCAGACGGGCCGTCTCCTTCGGGTCCAGGGATCGGGCCTCCCGGACGGGGGACAGGCCGGCCCGCCACAACGCCTCGTCGATCAGCAGGTTGCCGAGCCCAGCCACCCGACGCTGGTCGAGCAGCCGCGCCTTGAGCACAACAGTCGAGCCGCCCAGGGCGGCCCGGAGCTGTCCGAGAGTCAGCGACAGCGCGTCGGGTCCCAGCGCATCCTCGTCGGGGTCGAGCTGCACGCCGCCGAGTCGCCGCGGGTCTCGCAGCACCATGGCGCCCCCGCCGGTGAACTCCAGCCCGAATCGGTCCCAGGCCGGCTCGTGGCGGGGGCTGTCGTAGAGCAGGTGGTCGATGGGCATGGCTCCATCCACCACGATCTTGCCGGTCATGCCGAATCGCAGCCCCAGCCGGGGCCCGTCGGTGTCGACAATCACGAGCTTGCCTATCCGCCGCACCCGCTCGATGCAGGCTCCGGTCAATTCCAGGCGCAGCGCGTCGGTGGTCGTGCCGCCCTTGGCGAACCACTCGTCGGGCGCGTGCACGGCGGTGATCCTGCGACCCTCAACGGCGCAGATGGCCCGCCGGTAGGCCTCAACCTCGATGATCTCTGGCACGCCGCAGTCAGGAGATCCGGATGTGCTGAATGGTGATGCCGAGTCCTGGCGCTCTCGACAGGCGGCCGTCCGCGGTGAGCAGCGGGGCGCTCAGCGCTCGTGCCGCTGCAACATAGAAGGCGTCGTACGCGGTGACGTTTCGGTGGTGCTGCCACGCTGCGGGCACCAACTCTCGGCTCGCGACACGCCTCATGGGCCACTGCGCCAGGGCGCCGATCGCCGTGACAGCTCGCTCGTCGGTGATGCGTCCTGCGCGAACTGCACGGCGCAGCCCCGACATGACCTCTGCGTCAATGAGGTCGGGAGCCGCAAGTTCGGCATCACCGATGGTCTCGGCGAGCGACAGCCCGAGAGGCGTGCGCAGGAGGTACTCGACTGCCACCGATGCATCGACCACGTACGGGCTCACTCAGAGGCCGAGCGAATAGGCGAGCAATTCCGGCCCATACGGGCGAGGCCGTGGCCCGAGCGGCCCGTGAGCGCAGCGAACAAGAGCGGGAATGGCCCCGCTGCGACGCGACTGGCTCTCACCTATTTGCGCGCTCACTCAAGTTCTGCTTCTCGCTCTCGGCGAGCCTCCGCGATGAGGGCCGCCGCGTCAATGCCGAGGTCGGTCTCGGGGTGACTGGCGAGCCGCTCGCGCCATTCCCAGCTGGCCAGTTCGTGTTCAATAGCCTCGAGCACGGCGGCGCTCATTGAGCAGTTCTGCTTGCGAGCATGCTGTCGGAGTCGTTCGTGAAGGGCGTCCGGCACGTTCCTTACCTATAGGTTCGCCATCGCATGAATCTAGCATGCAATTTGCATGAACTAGCTGAGGCACCCATGGATCAAACTCGCCTATCCGCTCGGCCGCTTACCCTGTTGTTGTGATCGATCTTCGCTCCGACACTGTCACGAGGCCCACCCCGGCGATGAGGGCCGCCATGGCGGCCGCCGCGGTCGGCGACGACGTCTACGGCGAGGATCCGACCGTCAACGAGCTCCAGGACGCGGTGGCCGCCCTGCTCGGCAAGGAGGCGGCGCTGTTCGTGACCAGCGGCACCCAGGGCAACCTCTGCGGGCTGCTTGCCCACTGCGGGCGCGGTGACGAGTACATCGTCGGCGACCGTGCCCACACCTACATGTACGAGGGCGGCGGCGCGGCGGTGCTCGGGTCGATCCAGCCCCAGCCGGTGCCCACCGGCGACGACGGGATGATCGACCTGGTTGCGGTCGCCGCCGCCGTCAAGTCCCCCGACCACCATTACGCCCGGACCCGGCTGCTGTGCCTGGAGAACACCAGCGACGGCAGGGTCCTCACCATGGCCCAGATGGAGGACTCGGCAGAGGTCGCCACCCGGCACGGTCTGTCCCACCACCTCGACGGGGCGAGGCTGTGGAATGCGGCGGTGGCGCTGGGCGTCTCGCCGGCCGAGGCGGCCGCGCCGTTCGACTCGGTGTCGGTGTGCTTGTCGAAGGGTCTGGGCACGCCCATGGGCTCGCTGCTGGCCGGACCGGCTGACCTCATCGACGAGGCCCACAAGTGGCGCAAGATGCTGGGCGGCGGGCTTCGCCAGGCCGGCATCGTCGCGGCCGCGGGCCTGTACGCGCTGGAGCACCACATCGACCGCCTCGCCGACGACCACGCCAACGCGGCCCGCCTGGCCGAGGGGTTGGCCGCCATCGACGGCGTGAAGATCGATTCGTGCGCCACCAACATGGTGTTCATCCGCGTCAGCGACGAAATTGTCGGCAACTGCCCGGATCTGGCGGAAGCGCTAGCGGGCCGCGGCGTCCTAACCGACTGGAAGGGCCCACGGTCCCGGCTGGTCACCCACCTAGACGTCGCGGCCACCGACATCGACGCGGTTGTCGAGGCATTCGCCTACCTGCTGGGCTGATTCTCGCTCCACGGCTGGTCGGCGATCCGACCGGTTCCGAATGAGTACGGTGGCGCCATGACACTGGCGGTGTCCGGAACCTTGATGCAGACGCCGGCACCCGACCGCCTGGTTGTGATCGACGCGGTGGTCGAGGTCGACCGGGCCGGGACCATCGCCGCGGTGCACGACCGAGCCAGCGTCGCGGGCCGACATGCGCTGGACGCCGCAACCGAGCGGGTGGACTTGGATCCAGGCACATTCCTGATGCCCGGCCTGGTCGACTTGCACATTCATGCGCCCCAATGGCCCCAGCTCGGCACGGGCTTGGACCTGCCTCTGGAGCGTTGGCTGTTCGACTACACGTTCCCGCTCGAGGCCCGCTATGTCGACACCGCCTTCGCTACGACTGTGTGGGACGACCTGGTGCCGTCGCTGCTGTCGATGGGAACCACGACCGCGGTCTACTACTCGTCCAATCACCTGGAGGCCACCACCGCCCTGGCTCAAGCGTGCGCCCGCCACGGCCAGCGGGCGCTGGTGGGACGGGTGGCCATGGACCACCCCGAGGGCACGCCCGAGTGGTACCGGGACGCGACCGCCACCGAGGGCGTGGAGGCGTCAGCCGCGTCCATCGAGGCGGTGGCCGCACTGGGCAGCCCGCTGGTGGAGCCGATCATCACGCCCCGCTTCACCCCGGCCTGCACCGGCGCCCTGCTCGAAGGACTGGGCGAGTTGGCCGCGGCCACCAGCGTGCGGGTGCAGACCCACTGCGCCGAGTCGGACTGGCACTGCGGCTATGCCCTCGACCGCTTCGGCGCCGGCGACCCTGCCGTCCTCGACCGCTTTGGCCTGATGCGCCCCCACACGGTGCTGGCCCACAGCGACCACCTGACCGCGGACGAGATGACCCTGGTGGCCGGCCGGGGTGCCGGCGTGGCCCACTGCCCGCTGTCCAACGCCTATTTCGCCAACGCAGTGTTCGGGGCGCGGCGGGCGCTGGGCGCGGGCGTCGGCGTCGGGTTGGGCAGCGACATTGCCGGCGGCGCCCGTCCGGGGCTTCTCGGCGTGTGCCAGGACGCGGTGACTGTCTCTCGAATGCTCGAGGACGGCGTGGACCCGTCCCTCGGCCCGTCCGAGCGCGGCGTGCCGAAGTCGCGCATCGACACCGTGACCGCCTTCTGGCTTGCCACCGCGGGAGGCGCCGCCGTTCTCGACCTCCCGGTGGGCCTGATCGAGCCGGGCCGCCAATTCGACGCCATCGCGGTGCGCGCCGACCGTCCGGGAGGCGCCATCCGCCTGTGGGACGACATCGACGACGAGGCTCGCGCCTTCGAGAAACTGGTGCGCCTGGCCACAGCCGACGACATCAGCCACGTCTGGGTGAACGGCCTCTGCCGGTGAGGCTGCGGGTCGATGCGCGAGCCAGAGGCCGAGCGAGTGGGTGAGACGTCTGGGTGAACGGCCTATGCCGGTGAGGCCGCGGGGCTCGCTCTCAGGCGTAGCCGTGGGTGCCGATTAGGGGCACGAAACGCACCGGGGTGAGCCGCTCTTCGCGATAGGCGTCGCTGGGCGGCGGATCCTCGCCGGCTGGATGGCGGCGGGTGTAGCGCATGAGGTGCTGGCTGCCGTGCCGCGGGCCGATGGGGATCACCAGACGGCCGCCCGGCGCGAGCTGCTCCAGCAGCGGCGGCGGAGGCGTCGGCCCGGCCGCGGTCACGACGATGGCGTCATAGGGCGCCTCGGCGGGCCACCCCAGCGTTCCGTCGCCCACTACGACCTCCACCTCCCCGCAGTCCTGGGCGGCCAAAGCGGCCAAGGCGGCCCGAGCCTTCTCGGCCAGCGCCGACCGCCGCTCTATGGTCACCACCCGCCCGGCCAGGGTTCGCAGCACCAGCGCGCCGTAGCCCGAGCCCGCGCCCACCTCCAGCACCCGGTCGTCGGGGCTCAGCTGCGCCGCCTCGGCCATCATGGCCACCATGGCGGGCTGGCTGATGGTCTGGCCCTCGCCGATGGGCAGCGGGCCGTCGTCGAAGGCGGCTGCCGCGAACCGGCGGGGACGAAGTCCTGGCGCGGCACCCGGCCAATGGCCTCCAAGACGGCCTCGTCGCGCACTCCGTGGCGGCGGGCCTGGGCCGCGAGGTCCGACAGCCCGTCCGCCGCCGAGGCCATCGGCAACCTCAGGCTGGTGGGGCCAGACCCCGCAGGGTCGTGATGTTTCGGCACATGGACTCTGAATCTACGTCCCCGTTGCGGCGGAGTCCCGAGCTTCGGCGAGGGGCGGCCAGCTTCCTGATAGATGGACCGGTCGAGCGTTGAGCGGTAGTGTGCCGAGGTTCCCGGAGAGCACAGGAGGTCCGAGAAATGTCACAGACCGTGCAAGGAGTGGTGTCGATGGCGGTGGGCGAGCCCGTTGCGATCACCGAGGTCGTGGTGCCCGATCCCGGCCCGGGCGAGGCAGTGGTGGCCATACAGGCGTGCGGCGTCTGCCACACCGACCTCCACTACCGCGAGGGCGGCATCAACGACGAGTTTCCCTTCCTGTTGGGCCACGAGGCCGCCGGGGTGGTGGAGTCCGTCGGCGACGGCGTGACCGAGGTGGCGCCCGGCGACTACGTGATCCTCAACTGGCGGGCCGTGTGCGGCCAGTGCCGCTCGTGCCTGCGGGGCCGTCCCCACATCTGCTTCAGCACCCACAACGCCTCACAGAAGATGACGCTGACCGACGGCACCGAGCTGTCGCCCGCGCTGGGCATCGGCGCCTTCGTCGAGAAGACGCTGGTGGCGTCGGGCCAGTGCACCAAGGTCGATCCGGCCGCTCCGGCCACCGCGGCGGGCCTGCTGGGCTGCGGCGTGATGGCCGGAATCGGTGCGGCGATCAACACCGGCGGCGTGGGCCGGGGCGACAGCGTGGCGGTGTTCGGCTGCGGGGGAGTGGGCGACGCCGCCGTCGCCGGCGCCAAGCTGGCCGGGGCCTCGACCATCATCGCGGTGGACATCGACGACCGCAAGCTCGAATGGGCCAAGGGATTCGGCGCCACCCACACCGTCAACTCCTCCGAGGCCGACGCGGTGGCCGAGATCCAGGCCCTCACCGGCGGCAACGGCGTGGATGTGGCCATCGAGGCGGTGGGCCTGCCCCAGACCTACCGGCAGGCCTTCGAGGCCCGAGACCTGGCCGGAACGGTCGTGCTGGTGGGCGTGCCCCGCCCCGACATGACCATCGAGCTGCCCTTCATCGAGGTGTTCGGCCGGGGCGGGGCCCTCAAGTCGAGCTGGTACGGCGACTGCCTGCCGAGCCGCGACTTCCCCATGCTGATCGACCTCTACCTCCAGGGCCGCCTCGACCTCGACGGCTTCGTGTCGGAGACGATCAACCTCGGTGACGTGGAGGAGGCCTTCCACAAGATGGAGCGCGGCGAGGTGCTGCGCTCCGTCGTCGTGCTGTAGACACGCTGGTGGCGCAGCTCCCGGAGGTCATGGCGGCGCTCGAGGCCGCGGGGACGGCCCAGAACCGCAAGGTCTATGCCCGCCACGGCGCGGCCGAGTCCGTGTTCGGGGTCAGCTACGCCGAGTTGGGCCGGATCGCCAAGTCGATCAAGATCGACCACGGGCTGGCCCGGCAGCTGTGGGACTGCGGCAACCACGATGCCCGGGTGCTGGCGCTGCGGGTGGCCGATTCCGCTGCGCTGGACGAGTCGCTGGCCCGCCGATGGCTGGGCGACGTCGACAACTACATCCTGGCTGAGGGCTTGGGCGGGCTGTGCGCCCAGACCTCGCACGCCCGTCGCTTGAGCGATGCCTGGCGAGATGATCCGGGCGAGTGGCCCGCGTCGGTCGGCTGGTTCATCGTCACCTGCACCGCCGAGAATCCGGCGGTGTGGACGCTCGAGGAACTCGGGGGCCTGCTGGAGCAGATCGAAGCCGAGATCGGCAGGCGGCCCAACCGGGTCCGCCACGAGATGAACGGCGCCATGATCGTGATGGCCCTGCGCCACGACAGCCTGCATCGAGCGGTGCTGGCCGCCACCGAGCGCATCGGCCCGGTGAGCGTCGACCACGGCCAGACCGGCTGCAAGACCCCCGAGGTGGCCCCCTACGTGGAGCGCACCCTCGCCCACCGGGCGCGCCGAGCAGCCCGTCAAGCACAGAAGGCCGCCAAGAGGCCGAGCGGGTAGGCCGCGCCGTGGGCTCGCGCCGTGTGCGCCCTGGCTCCAAGCGGCCGAGCCGGCTAGACGCGGCTGATGTCGAAGCGGGTGGGGGCGCAGAAGTGCCGGGGCGGGCCGATGCCGGCTGCCTTCACCAAGCGAACGACCCGGCCCCGGTGGCCGGCGTAGGGCTCCAGCAGTTCCAGCATCGAGTCGTCGTCGCCGTTGTCGGAACCGCTGAGGGCGTAGGTCACCAGCCTCGGCACGTGCAGGTCGCCCACCGGCACTGCGTCGGGGTCGCCCGCGGCCGCGCCCGTTGTTCGGGCCGCGGTCCAGGGGCCGACGCCGGGCAGGCGCTGTAGCCATTGGCGGGCCTCGTCCGCCGGTCGGTCGCCCAGATCCTCGAGGCGGTGGGCGTGCTTGGCTGCCATCCGGATCACTCGGGCGCGCCCCCGGTCGACGCCGGCTCGATGGAATCCGTGGTCGGGCACCTTCAGCACTGCCTCGGGGCGGGGGAACAGCGGCAGCGGCCCTGATCCGGGAACCTCGGCCCCGTGCAGCCGGCCCATCCGGGCCACCGAGGCCCTGGCGTCGGCGCTGACCACCCGCTGGTACACCGCGGCGGTGGCCATCGCCTCGAACCAGCGGCCGGTGGCCCCCAGCCGGGGCATGCCCAGCCGAGCGGTGAGATCGCGCACCACCGGATCGAGGGGACGGAACCCGCTGGGATCGTCGCGGCCTCCGAGCAGGGCCGGCACCCGGTCGATGGCCCACTCGGCGCCCGGCCCCCAAGCGTCGGCCACGACTTCACCGCCGACGGCCCGGAAGGCCACCGAGGCCGAGCCCTCGGGCGTCTCGGTCGCCCACCACCCGACGCCGGTGCGTCGCTGTGAAGTCTTCACCCACATCAACGTCACCTTCAAGTTGAGGTCGTAGCCGGGTCGGAAGACCGTGGAACGGTCCGGCGCCCGGCCCGGCGCGGCCAGTGCGGTCTCGCCAGCGCGCGGCATTTCAGGGCTGCCCGTGGGCCGCCGCCGAGAGTGCAACGACCAGCGGCGTGATCGGGCGCCCGTTGCGTGGGGGCATTTCAGGGCTGTGCGGGGGTGTCGCCGAGCGCTTCGAGGGCGGCGGTGAGGGTCTCCAGCAGCTTGCGGTCCGACTGCTCGGCCAGTCCGACATCGGCTTTGGCCTCGTCTACCGCTTGGCGGGTCAGCTCGCCCAGGATGCCGTCGATCGGGCCGGGGCTGTAGCCGAGTTGGGTGAGAGCGCCCTGCAAATCGGCCACCTCGTTGCCGGCGAGTGGACGATCCTCCTCCAAGCCGCGCTCGGTCGGCTCGTCCACCTCCAGGGGTGCTCGGGCCACGATGGCGCCGTCGTCGCCGAACACGGCGTCGTCCAGGATCGGAACGGCCCAGTTCAGCATTCCCCAGAACACGAGCAGCAGCACGATCAGCAGGAACGTCCCCTGCAGGTGGGCGCGCATAGCGGTCTCTGGCGCCAGCCCGGCCGTCAGTTGAAGGCCCTCTTGCGGAGTCGTTCCCGTATCTTGGCGCATTCCGGGCAGATCGGGTATCGGGACGGATCCCGGCTCGGCACCCACACCTTGCCGCACAGGGCCCGCACCGGCGTGCCCTCGACGTAGGCCCGGCTGGCGTCGGCCCGGCGGGTGTAATGAGCGAATCGGTCGTGGTCGCCGTCGTCGGTAACCGGCCGCACGTCCGACTCGGTGACGGTCGAGGTTCCCGGCGCCGAAATGGTCTCGGCTGCGGCGCTGGGGATCAAGCGGGCTCTGGCGGTCATGGTCACCGATCCTATAGATCCCGCTGAGCCGGGTAGAAGGCCGCGGACCGTGGCGTGTCGTACCCCCTAGGCAGACTGCGGGGGATGGTCATTCTGCCGCTGATCCTCCTTCTGGGCGTGAGTCGAGCGCTTCGAGTTCGGCCAGCGACGTCTCCCACTCCGCCAGCAGGGCCGCGGCCCGCTCGGCGGCCTCGGTGTGGGCCGATGCCAGCGCGTGGACCTCCTCGGGCCGTTCGTACACCGCGGGATCGCTGAGTCGGCGGTGCAGCTCGGTCACCTCGGCATCGGTGGCGGCCCATGCTCGTTCAAGTTCGGCCACCCGCCGGCGGAGCTTGCTGGTCGCCGCCCGCTCCTGAGCGCTGGCCCTGCGCCGCTCGGCCCGGTCGGCCCGCACTGGACTCGGCGTCCTCGCTGCCTGCGGATCTGGGGCTGGCTGCTCGGGCAGAGCCTGGGGGAACAGCACCGACTCGTCGGCGCCGAGATGCCAGACGGCCCGGCCGTGGCGGACCTCGATCAGCGCGTCGGCCACCGCCCGGATGAGGTGCCGGTCGTGGGTCACCAGCAGCACGGTGCCGGGATAGGCGCCGAGAGCGTCCTCGAGGATGTCGCAGCTGGGCAGGTCGAGATGGTTGGTGGGCTCGTCGAGCACCAGCAGGTTCGCCGGCTCCACCATCAGTCGAGCCAGAGCCAACCGGGTGCGCTCCCCGCCGGAGAGCTCCGCCACCCGCCGGTCGGCGTCGTCGCCCCGAAAGCCGAAGGCGCCGAGCACCGTCCGCAAGTTGCGCCGACCCGGATCGATGCCGGCCGAGAACACCTCGATCGCTCGCTTGGCGCCGTCCAACTCGTCGGCCTGGTGCTGGCCGAAGGCCGCCACCCGCACGCTGGCACCGATCCGGACCTGGCCGGCCGTAGGAGACAGCTCGCCCAGTATCAGCTTCAGCAGAGTGGTCTTTCCCGCACCGTTGGGGCCCACCAGAGCCACCGTCTGGCCCCGCTCCACCGCCAGGGTCGCACCGGCCACCACCGGGCCCTCGCCGTCGGGATAGCCAACGGCGGCGTCGGTGAGTTCGGCCACCACCCGGCTGGAGCGGGGCGGCGGCGGGAAGGCGAAGCGGGCGGCCAGCTCGGAGCGGCTGGGCATCTGGACCCTCTCCAGCTTCTCGAGGGTCTTGACCCTGCTCTGAACCTGACGGGCTTTGCTGGCCTTGTAGCGGAAGCGCTCCACGAAGCGCTCGACCCGGGCCACCTCTCGGGCTTGGCGGGCTGCGGCTGCCTCGACGCGTTCGATGCGCTCGGTGCGGGCCACCACGAACTCGGCGAACCCGCCGTCGTAGGCGGTCGTGGTGCCCGCCGCCAGCTCGACTATCCGGTCCGCCACCGCGTCGATGAAGTCGCGGTCGTGGCTTACGAACAGCAGGCAGCCGGGCCATGCAGCCAGGCGCCGCTCCAGCCACGACATGGAGTCGACGTCGAGATGGTTGGTGGGCTCGTCGAGCAGCAGGATGTCGGGTTCCGACGCCAGCAGGCGGGCCAGCGCCGCCCTCATCCTCCAGCCGCCCGACAGCTCGGCCACCGGCCGCTGCGAGTCGGATGGGGCGAAGCCGAGCCCGGCCAGGATCTTGGCCACTTCAGCCTCTAGGGCGTAGCCGCCGAGTTGCTCGAACTGGGCCTGAGTCTCGCCGTACCGCGCCACGAGCTCGTCCTGACAGTCGGGGCTGGCGCTGAGCCGGTGCTCCAGCTCTTGCAGGGTTCCGGCCAGCTTCGACAGGTGTCCGGCACCGGCCATCACATGGCCGCGGACTGTTCCCTCATAGACCTCGCGCAGGTCCTGGGGCAGGTATCCGATCCGGGTATCGCGGGGCTTGGCAACGGTGCCGGCGTCGGGCTCGCCCCGGCCGGCCAGAATCTCCAGCAGCGTCGTCTTGCCGGTTCCGTTGCCGCCCACCAGCGCAACCCGCCGACCCGGCGACAGATGAAGGGTCACGCCCTCGAAGAGCCGGCGGGCGCCGTAGGCCTTGGCCAGGCCCGACGCGGCAAGAGTCACCGTGCAACGCCAAGAGGCCGTCGGTCAGGACAGCAGCTGGTTGAGGCGCGACTCGGCCTCGGCGATCCCGGCGAAGCCCGGTTCGGTGGCCTCCAGGCGACCCAGCCAGCCCACCGACACCCATCCGGCCATCACCGCGCCGCCGTCGGTGTGCTCGGGCAGCTCGATGGCCTCGCCCCAGTCCATCTTCACCCGGAAGGCGTCGGTGTGGCCCGGCCTGGGATCGAGGCGTGCGGTGGCCATGGAGCGGGGCGGCTCTATGCCCACCTCGGTGCGCTTCCAGCCCTTGACCTCGTGAAGCTCCCGGTCCGGCACGTTGATGTTGAGCACCACCGGCTCCGGCGGCAGCGCGGCCACCAGTCCCTCCACCGCGGCTGCGCCCACTGCCGCGGCGGTGTCCCAGTGCTGATCGGCGAGCATCTCCTCCCAGCCCTGGCCCTCCACCCCGAACGACTCCACCGTCTGGCTCACGGCCACGCCGCTCATGCCGCCGTTGCGGGCGGTCAGGCAGGCCCCGACCGTGCCCGAGTGGTACACCGAGCGGCCCACATTGGCGCCGGGGTTGATGCCGGCCACCACTAGGTCGTAGTGCCCGAACAGGTTCAGACGGCCGAACATCACACACAGCGCCGGAGGGCCGGTGACCGACCACACTTCGTCGAGCCCGTCGATGCGGGCGCGGTGCACGTCGGGCTGGATCAGATGCAGGGGACCGAAGGCGGCGCCGTACCCGGAGTACTCCTTGTCGGGGGCGACCACCACCACATCGCCGAGCTCGGCCATGGCCCGAGACAGCACATGCAGTCCGATGGAGTCGATGCCGTCATCGTTGGTGACAAGAATGCGCACCAGCCGACCCTAGCCCCCGAAACGCACCCTGAACCCGCCCCAATCGAAGACGCGGCGGCGGCGCGGCGACCGGTGAGGCACGGCACCCCGAAACGCACCCTGAACCCGCCCCAATCGAAGACCTAACCTGATGTTCACCCTGAGGCCTAGCGAATAGGGGGAGACCTTGGCGCATACGGGCGAGGCTGTGGCCCGAGCGGCCCGTGAGCGAAGCGAACAAGAGCGGGAATGACCCTGAGGCCGAGCTTGTGAGGCTGTGGCCCGAGCGGCCCGTGAGCGAAGCGAACAAGAGCGGGAATGACC
>JAJEDD010000007.1 GCA_022821685.1 Acidimicrobiia bacterium | reverse complement strand
GTGCCGCCGACCTGCACCGATCCGCCTGATGCGATCGTGGTGGCGACGGTGACGGCGTTCGACGGCGCCGTGTTCAACTGAAGGGTGTAGCTGTAATCGTTGCCCTCCGTGACCACGCGCGACTCGGGGTCTTCGTTCTCGATGATCGTGAGGCCGGGCACCGCCTCCGCGAGGGTGACCGACTGGAAGCGCTGGCCGGGGTCGCCCTGGGGGCGGTCGGGGCAGCCGTGCGCGGCGCAGACCCCGCCGTCGAGGTTCGAGCGCAGGAAATTGTCGCGCCAAGGGTCGTCATGAGGCGGCATCCCGATCTGCAGCGTCTGCGTGTCGGAGTCGGAGTCGGTGAGGGCGGTGACCTCGATGACGCCCTCCTGCACGCCGGCGCCGGCGAGCGTGACGAGGCCCTGCGCGCCGCCTGCGGAGTCGGCGTAGCTGACGCCGGTCTGCCCGCTTTGCGCGGCCAGCGAGAAGTTGGTGCCCAGCGACGCGCCGCTGAACGTCAGCAGCGCCGTGACCTCCTCGCCCGCGGCCAGCGCCCGGTCGAGCCTGACCAGCACCGCGGCCTTGTCGGTGTTGCCCTCGGTGGCGGTGTTGTCGGCGGGACTCGTGGGCAGCAGCCGCACCCGGGTCGGCTCGTCGTCGTCGGTCACATGGACCGGCAGGTCGGGGATGGCGATGGCCGTGTAGGCGGTGGCATTGCCATGCGCCGTGTCCGAGCTTGTGCCGCTCAAGGTGGTGCGGAAGGCCTCATTGTCCACATAGAGCTTGAACTTGAGGTTGCCCGCGATCGTCCCGCCTGCGCTGTCGACCGCGTTGTCGGTGGAGATGACGGTGAAATCCTGGGAGCCCGTCGCGCCCGATGCCCAGTAGCCAACCAGATACTCGGCCTGCACGTTGTTGTGTCCCGTTTCGCCGTGGGGCGGGTAGTCGGGGGAGAGCGCACTGTTGATGCGGGCAAATGGAGCCATTCTCGTGCCGGTACTCACGCCGGTTTCGGTGTAGGCGACGACGGCGATGTCGGACGTGGGCGCGGTGGTCACGTCGATGCTGAAAGTGCCCCGCCGGTCGCGGCCGTCGCCGTTGGCGGAATCCTCCATGACGAAGAGCGCGCTTCCGCCGGCGACGGTCAGCGTCGCGCCCGTGCCAGAGAGGGTCGTGTCCGCCTGAGGCTCGGTGATCGTGACCGTCCACTCGCCCAGAACCGTGCCGCCGCTGCAGTCCGCGGTGGTGCACAACCGCACCCCGAACGTCTCGTCGCCGGCGCCGTCTGAGTCTGAGTTCGCGGTCACCTCGAAGCGGATGCGGCTGTAGACGCTGTCGGGGTAGGCGCGCGGGCCGGCGGCGTCGGGCGTGACGCTCAGCGCCTGGCCGAGCAGGTTGTTGGTGCTGATGGTCACGTCCGAGGCCTCGGCGCTGAAGGAGCCCGCGACGCTGGCGTGCAGGTAGTACTCGGGCCGGGTCGCGACGTTGCTGATCTGAAAGGCGCGCGTCTGGCCCTCAACAATCGTGGTGCGGTGCAGGACCGCCTGCGAGGCGACCTGCTGCGCCCCAACCTCAGCCGGACCCAGCAACCCCCCCGGATCCGACAACAACGGCACCGGCGCCACCGACAGCAGCGACCCCAACAGCATCGCCGCCAAACAGACGACCAGACGCCGCACCACCCGACGCCGCACTAGGCGACCCGCCCAACAGCAGCCAGCCCCGCCCTACTAGCTGACATTCGGTGAAGGGGGGGGGGGGGCGGCATTCGCACCGACACGCGACACGAGCAGCTCAGCCTGCGCAGCGCTCGCCTCAGAACGCTCACCGTCATCAGTGACCCCCAGCCTCAGTCCCTCACGTCAGGCCTGCCAAGCCGAGCCAAGCCAGGCCCAACCCACCCCGCAATCATACTCCGTTCCGCCACCTGCGCCGAGACCCCCCCCCCCCCCGCCAGCAGCCAAGTCCGCATCAAGATGCCCCAAGCCCAATGTCCCACATACGGCATAGGGCTGCGAGGTCTTCCTATGTCGTCACCGTGACGGCGTAGGCGTGGATCACGTCTAGCCCCATAGGGCGCAGATTGGGATCGCCTCCAGACGATCGCCGAGCCGGAATTGGGCGGGGCCGGTGTGCAGCACAGCTCCCACTCTGAACTTCTCGCCAAGTTGGTCGCGAAGCCAAGCCAGATGGCGGGCATGGGCGGGTCTTGGCGCGCTGTGCGCCTTGATCTCAAGTCCGATGATGCCTCGTGCTCCCAGATCCGCAATCAAGTCGACCTCGTGGCGACCGTCGCGGTCACGCAGGTGGTACAGCCGGGGACGAACTGGGTCCACGGCGCTCTCAGCGAGCAGCTGGTTCGCCACGAACGTGTCGATCAGCCGGCCTAGTAGATTGCCGTCGCTCATCGCGAGGTCAGCATCGGCGCCAACGGCCGAGCCCCACAGACCGGTGTCGGCAACATACCGCTTCGGCCCGCGGGCCAGGCGCTTGAGTCGATTGCTGCTCCAGGCCGGGAGTTCGGCGACCACACCGAGATCGCTGAGCAAGGTCGTGTACGCAAGCGCGGTGCGCCTGTCCAGGCCTGCGGCCTGGTACAGAGTCGCATCGCTCACGATGCCCGCCGAGTTCAGCGCATAGGCCTGGAAGAACTCGGCCAGCCGCACGGGGTCGCCGTTGCTGCGGCCGGCGGCGCGCTCATGGATGAGCAGCTGATCGACATAGCTCTCGAACCACCTCGCCCTGACACCGCCGGCCAACTCGATGGCCGGCTCGGGGAAGCCACCGCGCAGCGCGATCTCGACATAGCCGCGCAAGTCGGGAGGATCGCTCGGCAGAGACAGCGGCTCAGCGGCCAGCAGGGCAGGCAGGAGCGGGCGCGGGGGTGTCGAGAGTTGCTCGCGCACGGTCAGGGGGTGCATCGCGATTCTGATGAGACGGCCCGTACCGGGCCACAAGGCTGGATCAGCGTCGGAGCGGACCGAACCTGTCAATATGAACCGCCCCGCCCGCCGCTGGGTGTCCACTGCCCGCTTGACGGCACCGAGCACTGCGGGGCACGCCTGCCACTCGTCGAGCAGCACCGGCTCATGCCGGTCGCGCAGCGCCGAGTCGGGGTCGGCCTCAAAGGGGAGGGCCTCGCGCTCGTTGTCTAGCCGCACGACGCTGGCGGCGTGGCGCAGCGCGGTGGTGGTCTTGCCCGAAGCTCGTGCACCGGTGACCAGCACCGCCGGGGCAGAGGCAAGAACCTCGGTGATCCAAGGATCAACTAGGCGGCCAAGGTACCGGTCCACCGTCGCATACTACGCATACGCAGTAGTCGATGTCGATTTTGCGCAGGTTGCAATGTCGGTTTGGCGCATCTCCCGATGTCGGTTTGGCGCAGGTTGCAATGTCGGTTTGGCGCATCTCCCGATGTCGGTTTGGCGCATCACCGACCCTGCTGACCGGGTGCGGCATGAGGGGCGACACCTACACCTGCGGCCGTGCCAGCCAGTCCAATGTCCCATATATGGATCATTGATACGCCCATATATGGGCATGCGATAGCCTGGCGGCATGCGAAGCAGCCGCTCGTCCAAGCATCCGGAACCGGCGTCTGAGGGATCCGCATCGCCGAGCGCATACCTGCCGCGGGTAGTAGACGCCGAGATGAAGGAGGCGTTGCGGGCTTCCGCGGCTGTGCTGGTCGAGGGTCCGCGGGCCTGTGGGAAGACATGGACCGGGCGGCATTTCTCGGCGAGCGAGGTGATGCTGGACTCCACCGTTCGGTCCCGGCTCGCGGCCAACCTCGATCCAGAGGTTCTGCTCGACGGGCCCGCGCCGCTGCTGCTCGACGAGTGGCAGTTCGCCCCCGACATCTGGAATCCGATGCGGCGAGCCTGCGACGACCGTGGGCTGCCCGGCCAGTTCATCCTCACCGGATCGGCCGATCCTCCCGACGACATCACCCGCCACTCCGGTGCGGGAAGGGTGCTCCGAATACGCATGCGGCCCATGAGCCTGTTCGAGTCGGGCGAGTCCAGCGGCGACATCTCGCTGGCGGGGCTGTTCGAGCCGGGACGGCGCTCGGCCGCAGACTCGGGCCGGCACCTAGGTGAGATCATGTCGGCAGCCTGCCGGGGAGGATGGCCGGCCCTGGTGCGGAGGGACGCCGACTCGTCAGCCTCGCTGACGGTGCTGAGGGGCTACCTCGACGAGATCAGCCGTACCGACGTTTCCCGAGTGGACGGCGTGTCGCGCAACCCCGCCGGGGTTCGCCGGCTGCTGGAGTCAGTGGCCCGCAACGTCGCGTCCGAGGCGAGCTTCGCCACGCTCGCAGCCGACACCGCCGCAGACGATCCCGGCATCGACCGTCGAACCGTGTCGGCGTACATGGCCGCGCTGGCGCGCCTGTTCGTGGTGGAGGACCTTCCGGCATGGAGGCCCCACATAACTTCACGCTCGGCGCTGCGCAATGCCCCCAAACGGCACTTCACCGATCCGTCTCTCGCCGCCGCGGCCCTCGCCGCCACGCCCGACGCGGTCATGGCCGACCTCAAGTTCGCAGGTCTGCTCTTCGAGTCGCTGGTGGTGCGCGACCTGCGAGTGTACGGCCAGGCCTCAGGCTGCGAGATCTCCCACTACCGCGACAGCGACGGCCTGGAGGTGGACGCCATCGTGCGCCGCGCCGACGGCCGATGGCTCGCCGTAGAGGTCAAACTGGGCGGCAAGTCCGCCATCGACGCCGCCGTCGACAGCCTCAAACGGCTGCACAAGCGAATCGATGCCGACCGCACGGGCAAACCCTCGCGGCTGATGGTGGTGACAGCCGGCGGATACGGGTACGAGCACCCCGAGGGCGTGACAGTGGTCCCAATCACCGCCCTCGGCCCATAACGCCGCTGTCGGTTTGCGCGTGTGCAGAGGCTGGTTTGGCGCGTTGGCCAGCGGTGGAGGTGAGGGGATTCGAACCCCTGGCCTCCTCGATGCGACCGAGGCGCTCTAGCCAACTGAGCTACACCCCCGCGGGAAGCCGAGAGTTTAGCGGCGCATCGAAAACGTGGGGCGGCGGGAGCGTGCCGGAGGCGAGGCTTGGATCGCCTGCAGGTGGGTCAGCCGTTGGCTACCGGTCGCAGGGGCACGGCGGCCGCTTCGCTGGGAGCGGGCCGGTCGGGATAAAGCACCCGCACCTCGGCCAGGGTTGCCGCCGGGTTCGGCTGGCGGTTGAGCGAGCCGAAGGCGAACAGCACCAGCACCAGGTCGACGATCACATGCACGGCCAGGGCGACCGAGCCGACCACGGGCACGGCCAGCAGCGACACAAGCGCCGCCGCCAGCAGCACTGCGGCCACACGGCGGCGGCGGCGGAGGGCCTGCCGGCGGCTCCGGGGCGGCTCCAGCAGATCTTGGAGGCTCCATGGGCCCAAGCCGCCGCCGGCACCGAAGCCTGCTCCCGCGCCGAGGCCTGCGACGGCTCCGAACCCTGTCAGGGGGGCTCGATCCCGGCCGGCGGCCACGGCGGATCCGCTGAAGGACCGGCCCACGTCAACCAAACCGTCGCTGCGCCGAAGCCCCGACGTCCGCTTCTCCCGGAACCACAGCGCGAAGTACCCCAGCCAAGCCGCGGCCAGCACTACCAACACGATCAGGGTCACTGGTAGATCCTCCTCCTCGTACGCACGAATCGGGTCGCCGACGCTGCTCACGGCACGCACTGGCGCACCGCACCGCCGCTTTGACGACCCGTACATGCACACGACGACCCCACCAGAATGACATGTGAGACCGGCCCAGTGGTGGACCCTCGCGCACCTACAAGAACATGCGCTACGCCCCGCGCACCATCTTGCGCTCGCTCTCGGTCTCGGACACCGGGCCTCGCCTGGCCCGCGAGTGCGGCGCTAGCCTGCGGGGCGATGGCGGCCCCACTGGTTGACAGCTTCGGGAGAGTCCACCGCGACCTGCGCATCTCGGTGACCGACCGGTGCAACTTCCGCTGCACCTACTGCATGCCCGCCGAGGGGCTGGAGTGGGTGCCCCGCCACGATCTGCTGACCTTCGAGGAGATCGCCCGGGTGGCCCGCATCATGGTCGAGCGCTACGGCGTCGACGGCATCCGCCTCACCGGCGGCGAGCCCACGGTGAGGGCCAACCTGCCGGTGCTGGTGAAGATGCTGTCGGAGCTTGGCACCGACCTCGCCCTGACCACCAACGGGGTGTCGCTGCCGCTGCTGGCCGCCGAGCTGCACGCCGCGGGCCTGCGGCGGGTGAACGTGTCGTGCGACTCGCTGCGCCCGGAGCGGTTCGCCGAGCTCACCCGGCGCGACGGCCTCACCAGGGTGCTCGAAGGCATCGACGCCGCGGTCGCGGCGGGCTTCGATCCGGTGAAGGTCAACTGCGTGGTGATGCGGGGCGTGAACGACGACGAGATAGCCGACTTCGTCGACTTCGGCCGCAGCCGGGGGGTGGAGGTCCGCTTCATCGAGTTCATGCCCCTCGACGCCGACGGGATCTGGAACAACGACCTGGTGGTGCCGGTGGACGAGATCCTGGCTGGCGTCAACCGGGCCTGTCCGGTGGCGCCGGTGGAGCGCACTTCGGCCCCGGCCACCCGCTACCGGTTCGCCGACGGGTCGGGCTCGGTGGGGATCGTGGCCTCGGTCAGCGACTCGTTCTGCTCGACCTGCGACCGGGTGCGGCTCACCGCCGACGGCCAGTTCCGCAACTGCCTGTTCGCGGTGACCGAGACCGACGTTCGGGCCCTGCTGCGATCCGGAGCGGGCGACGACGAGATCGCGGCCGCGGTCGGCGAGTCGGTGGCGTCCAAGTGGGCCGGGCACCAGATCAACCGGGTCCACTTCGTGCGGCCCCGCCGGTCGATGTCACAGATCGGCGGCTAGAGGTCCGTCGTGGGCTTCAACCATCTCGACGGGCAGGGCCGGGCTCGGATGGTGGACGTCTCCTCGAAGGCGCCCACCCAGCGTCGAGCCGTCGCCCGGGGCCGGGTGCAGATGGCGCCCGAGGTGGCTCGGGCCCTGGGGGCGGGCGAGATCGGCAAGGGCGACGTGCTGGCCGTGGCCCGGGTGGCCGGCATCCAGGCCGCCAAGCGGACCTCGGAGCTCATCCCGCTGTGCCACGGCCTGGCGCTGAGCTCGGTGGCGGTGGACTTCGAGGTGGGCGAAGACAGCGTGGGCATCGAGGCGCAGGTGGAGACCGTCGACCGCACCGGGGTGGAGATGGAGGCGCTGACCGCCTGCAGCGTGGCCGCCCTCACCGTCTACGACATGTGCAAGTCGATGGACCGGTCGATGACCATCGGCGACATCGCCCTGTGGGAGAAGTCCGGCGGCCGCTCCGGCACCTACCGCCGCGAGGATCGCTGAACGTCTGGTCGCAGGCGCCGATCCGCAGCGGGGGCGCGATGATGCGCCGGCTGGCGGCGCGGGCCTGACTGGGGTCAGAGCAGGATCACGTCGACCGGATCGCCGTCTGTGACCTCCGCGCCGTCGGGCACCACCGCCAGCGCATCGGCCCGGGTCATGGCGGCCAGTTGGTGCGAGCCCTGGCCGCCGGAGCGGGCGACGTGCAGCACGCCCCGCTCGTCTCGGGTGGCCGCCACCCGCACGTAGTGGGTCTTGCCGTCGCGGCGGTGGCCGAGATCGCCGTCGCTGACGGCTCGCACCGTCTGTGGGCCGAGCTCGGGCGGTGCGAAGCCGGCCATGGCCCGCAGCGCCGGCTTGGCCAGCAGCTCGAAGCTCACCATCGACGACACCGGGTTGCCCGGCAGCCCGAACACGGGAGTGCCGTCGACGATGCCGAAAGCGAACGGCTTGGCCGGCTTGATGGCGATCTGCATCCAGCGCATGTCGCCGATGCGGTCGAGCACCACCTTCACATAGTCGAAGTCGCCCATCGACACGCCGCCCGACGACAGCACCGCGTCGCAGTCGGCCACGCCGGCCCGGAACGACCGCTCGATGTGTTCGGGGTCGTCGCGGGCGATGCCCAGATCCACCCCCTCGAAGCCAGCCTCGGCCACCAGCCCCAGCAGCGTGCGGCGGTTGGTGTCGCGGATCTGGCCCCGGCGCAGCGGCTCGGCGGTGTCGGCCAACTCGTCGCCGGTGGAGAGCACCCCCACCCGGGGGCGGCCGCAGGCGGCCACCTCGTAGGCGCCCACCGCGGCCAGCAGGCCGATCCGGCCCGGCGTCACCACCGTTCCGGCCTCCAGCACCCGCTCGCCCGCGGCCACGTCCTCGCCGGGATGGCGGATGTGGTTGCCGGGCTTGACCGCGGCCTCCACCAGCACCCGGTCGTCGGCGCCGTCGAGGCGGCGGGTCAGCTCCACCTTCACCACTGCGTCGGCGCCGTCGGGGATGGGCGCACCGGTCATGATGCGGGCCGCCTGGCCCGACCCGACCCGCAGCGAGCCGTCGTCGCCCGCGCCGATGGTGCCCACCACGTCCAGCTCGACCGGCGCGGCCGCAGTGTCGTCGGCCCGCACGGCGTAGCCGTCCATGGCGGTGTTGGCGAAGCCGGGGATCGGCTCTGAGGACGACACCGGCTCGGCCAGCACCAAGCCCAGCGCCTCGGCCAGCCCGAACCGGCGGGAGGGCAGCGTCTCGACCCGCTCCAGCACATGGGCCCGGGCCTCCGCCAGCGAGATCACGCCCGGCCCCGCCTCGGGGTCGCACCCGCAGCCCGGCCCTTGCTCACAAGAGAGGCCCGCCGCTCACCCGAACTCGGGGTCGCGCCCGCAGGTGCGCTTGCCCTCGTAGTCGGGGTCATGTCTTGAGCTTGCGCTCGGTGCCGCGCCACAGTCGCACGATATTGCCGTGGTGGCGCATGGCCATCACCCCCATCACCAGCGCGGCCACGATCACCTCGGCCGCGGGCCACCCGAACACCAGCGCCAGCACCGGGTAGGTGACGCCCACGCTCAGCGAGCCCAGCGCGGCCACCCTGGTGAGGCGCACCATGCCGAAGAACACCACCACGCAGATGGCGCCCATGATCGGGTCGAGCACGATGCCGCCGCCTCCCGCGGTGGCCATGCCCTTGCCGCCCCGGAACTTGCGCAGCACCGGCCACACATGGCCCGCCACCGCGCCGATCCATGCCGCCAGGGCCTCGGGCCGGTCCCACAGCAGCAGAGCCGCGCCGACGGGCGCCGCGCCCTTGGCCATGTCGCCCAAGGCCACGGCCACGCCCGCCAGTCGCCCGCCCAAGCGGTAGATGTTGCTGGCGCCGGGGTTGCCCGAGCCCTCGCGGCTGGGGTCGCGTCCGATCCTGTGGCCCACCAGCCCGGCGGTGGGAAACATGCCCGCGGCGTAGGCGACGACGAAGGCCACCCCCATCCACACCGTCACGCCCGGATACTAGAGGCCGAGCGGGTGAACAGCCGATCCGCGGACACACGCGAGACGCGCAGCGAGGCCGTGGGCTGTGACGCTGGGGTTTGGGCGGCCCGTGAGCGAAGCGAACAAGAGCGGACATGAACGCCGAGCGGGTGGGCAGTCCGATCCGCGGGCGGTGGCGTTATCCTTCGCCGCCGTGCCGGTGTACGACTACCGCTGCGAGCGCTGCACTTCGCAGTTCGAGATGCGGCAGTCGTTCAGCGACGACACGCTCTCGGTCTGCCCGCCCCAGGGTGGCCCGGCTTCCTGCGTCTCGCCCGGTGAGGGCCCCGTCAAGAAGGTGTTCAGCGGAGTGGCCATCGCCTTCAAGGGCGACGGCTTCTACAAGAACGACCACGGATCCATCGCCCAGGATCGCCGCAAGGAGAAGGCATCGTCCAACGGCGCCTCGGAGTCGAAGGACTCGTCGTCGAAGGACTCCTCAGAGTCGAAGAGTTCCTCGTCGAAGGACTCCTCGTCGTCGTCTTCCGATTCGGGTTCGAAGTCGGGCGCCGACTCGGCTTCGGGACGGTCGAAGGCCGACGCCGGCGCGTCGTCGTCTTCGACTAGCTGACTCGCCGCCGCCGCGGCCCGGCACCGCATCCGACGCGGCGCCGCCCCGACCGTGGGCCGTCCGCGCCCACCCGGAGGCCCCGATGTCGCCCACCAGACCCAGCGCCCGAGACGGCCGCAGCACGATGGCGCGGATCCAGGCGATGCTGTACCGCCATCGCTGGGTTCGCTGGCTCGCCGCGGGCGGCGCGGCGGTGGCCGTGGTGATCACATTGCGGGAGTCACCGACCGACCCGGCGCCCCCGCCGACGGTGACTGCGCCGCCGGGGCCGGCCGGGCTGCTCCCGCCGGGCACACGCGGCGTTCTGATTCCCGTCACCAGCGGAGTGTTCTCCACCCAGGACCGGGTGGACGTCCACGCCGTGCTCGACGGTGCCGCGGTGGTGCGCGGCGCGCTGATCGTCGACGCTGCCGACGGCGAGGTGGTGGTGGCCGTGCCCGACGAGCAGGTGGACGCCACCGTCGACGCCCTGGCCACCGGTGGAGTGATGCTGGTGCTGGTGCCCCAGTCAGCGCAGGCCGGTGGCGAGTAGGGCCAGGACCGCGGCCCCGGCCAGCACCCGGTAGGCGACGAAGGGCCCCATGCCGGTGCGGGCCGCGATCTTGGTGGTTGCCCACACCGCTGCCCAGCCAGTGACCAGCGAAGACCCGGCCCCGGCGGCCAGCGCGGGCCACAGCGGCTCCGGGACGCTCAGCCCGAGCAGCCCGTAGACGCCGGCACCGGCGATCACGGGCAGGCTCATCAGGAAGGCCAGCCGCACCGCGGCCTCCCGGCTGTAGCCGAGACTGCGGGCCACGGTCATGGTCACACCAGCGCGCGACACTCCGGGTTGGAGGGCGAGTGCCTGGCCCGCGCCCATGAGCACCGCGTGCCACGGGCCGAAGTCGGATTGGGCGCGCCGCTCGGCCCACCGGTCCGAGGCGCCCAGCAGCAGCCCGAACACGATCAGGGCCACCGCCACCAGCGCGATGCGGTCGGAGCCCCGCAGGGCGTCGCCCGCGGCCACCCCGACAATCCCGGCGGGCACGGCCGACAGCGCCAGCGACCAGCCGACCCGGCCGTCGGTCCCGAGCGGCCCGCGGCCCAGCAGCGGCGCCAGCGCGGCGGTGGCGCAGGTTGCGACGTCACGGCGCAGATAGGCGGTCGCTCCTACCAGGGTGCCCACATGGACGGCCACATCGAAGGCGGTGGCCGCGTCGCCGGTCAGCTCGTCCCAGCCGAACAGCCAGCGGACCAGGATCAGATGTCCGCTGGAGGACACCGGCAGGAACTCGGTGAGGCCCTGGACGATGCCCAGCACGACGGCGTGAAGGATCGGCACCGCCGTCGAGGCTAGAGGCCGAGTTCCGCCAGAACCGCTGTCGAGGCCATGAGCAAGCTAGGAGCCCGACATGGTCACGTCGGCCACCGCCAGCGTCACCCCGGCCGCGCTCATGGGGAGCCACTCCAGATCCGAGCCGACCTCGGTCACGTCCATCAGCAGCCGCTGGATGGTGCTGGCGATGGTCACCTCCCTGATCGGCTCGGCGGTCTCGCCGTCGCGTATTCGCAGCCCCTCGGCGCCCACCGAGAAGTCGCCCGACACCGCGTTGACCCCGCTGTGGAGGCCGGTCACGCCCTGCACCAGCAGGCCGTCGTCGATGTCGGCCACGATCTCGGCCTGCGAGCGGGCGCCGGGCGCGAGCCTCAGGGCGTGGGCGCCCACGCCGGGGGTGCCCTTGAACCCGCCCCGCACCGCCGAGCCGGTGGAGGCGACCCCGGCCCGCCGGGCGGTGTAGGTGTCGTAGAGGAAGGCCTGCAGCACGCCGTCTCGGATCAGCGGCACCCGGCGGGTAGCCAGGCCCTCGGCGTCGATGGGCGACGCGGTGAAGGCGTCGGGGTCGGTGGCGTCGTCCACCAGCGTGAGCGCCGCCGCGCCCACCGCGTCGTGCATCCGGTCGGCGAACAGCGACCGGCCCTTGAGCACGGCGTCACCGCTCAGCGTGGCGCCCACGATGCCGAGCAGCTGGGCGGTCACGTACGGGTCGAGCACGGCGGTCAGCCGGCGGGTGGGGGCCTGGGCCGCGCCCAGTAGGCGGGTGGCCCGGTCGGCCGCGTCGGTGCCGGCCTTCTGCACCGACAGCTCGTCGGGCCGGCGCCCTACCGAGAACCCGAATCCGGTCTGGGTCTCGCCATCGTCGGCGGCCAGGCTGTAGGCGGCCAGGTAGCAGCCGGTCTCGCGGGCCTCGGCGGCCACGCCCCGAGACGTGGCCACTGCCCCCTCGTAGATCGAGTCGGCGTACTCGGCCGACTCCACTCCGGTCACCCGCGGGTCGGCGGCCAGGGTGGCCCGCTCCAGCTCCACCGCCAGCGCCACCTTGTCGTCGGTGGCGAAGTCGGCCAGCTCGCGGCGGTAGAGGTCGAGCGAGGCGGGGGCCACGCCGTCGGGCTCGGCCACCCCCGCGAACTCGTCGACGCTGCCGAAGCGGGAGTTGTCGAGCGCCTCGTCGAAGGTCTCGCGCAGCGTGTCGCCGTCGAGGGCGGCGGCGTAGGCGAAGCCCTGCCGGCCGTCGCGCACGATCCGCACCCCGATTCCCACCGATGTGGCCGCAGTGAGCGACTCGACCTCGCCCTTATAGGCCCGCACCTCGGTCTCGTGCTCCCGGGCGACGTAGGCCTCCGCGTCGACGCCCGCGCCGGACCAGCCGACGACCCGCTCGGCGATGTCCAGCAGGCTCGGCTCGGCCACGCTCAGCCCTCGACGCCCGCCCGACGAAGCCTCACACCTGAACTCACGCCACAGCGCCGACCATCGGTCACAGCGGGGTTCACGCCACAGCGCCGACCATCGGTCACACCTGAACTCGCGCCACTGCGCCGACCATCGGTCACACCTGAACTCGCGCCACAGCGCCGACCATCGGGCTGGCCGGAGGTCACGCCGCGGTGCCGCCGACGGTGAGGGCGGTCACCCTCAGCGTGGGGGTGCCGTCGCCCACCGGAACGCCCTGGCCGTCCTTGCCGCAGGTGCCCGGCGACCCCATGGCGAAGTCGTCGCCGAGGGCGTCGATGCGGGTGAGCACCTCGGGTCCGTTGCCGATCAGGTTGCCCTCCCGGATCGGGGCGGTGATCCGGCCGTTCTCGATCAGGTAGGCCTCAGTCATGCCGAACACGAAGTCGCCGGTGGCGGTGTTGACCTGGCCGCCGCCGAGTTGGGCCACATACACGCCGTGGCTGGTGTCGGCCACGATGTCGTCGGGGTTGGCGTCGCCGTTGTCGATGAAGGTGTTGGTCATGCGCACCATGGGCAGGTGCTGGTAGCTCTGGCGCCGGCCGTTGCCCGAGCTGGCCCGGCCCTGCTTTCGTGCCCGCAGGCGATCCCACATGTAGTCGGTGAGGACCCCGTCGGAGATCAGCACGTTGCGGGCCGCGGGCCTGCCCTCGTCGTCGATGCCGTAGTGGCCCCACTCCCCCGCCATGGTGCCGTCGTCCACCAGGGTGACCGTCGGCGCGGCCACCGTCTCGCCGACCCGCCCCGCGAACACCGACGCCGACTTGGCCACCAGGTCGGCCTCCAGGCCGTGCCCGCAGGCCTCGTGGAACAGCACTCCGCCGCCGCCGGGGCCGACCACCACCGGCATGGTGCCGCTGGGCGCGGGCTGGGCGGTGAGCTTGGTGAGGGCCCGCTGCGCGGCCCGGCGGGCCATGTCCTCCACGTCGTAGAGGTCGAACAGCTCGAATCCGGCGGTGCGGCCCGCCGACTCGCGGCCGGTCTGCATGCCGGTGTCGCCGGTGGCCACGCACGACACCGAGAACAGGGTGCGCACCTGGTCGTCGCTGGTGAACAGCCCGTCGCTGTCGGCCACCAGAATGCGGCGGCGACCGTCGCCGTAGCGGGCCGACACCTGGGTGATGGCCCCGCCGGCCGAGCGGGCCGCGGCGTCGGCGGCGGTGAGCAGGGCCACCTTGCGGTCCTTGGGCACCTCCTCGGGCGGAATGCGCACCTCGATGCGCGGGGGGGCTTGCAGGGCCGACACGGCCACCGTGCGGGTTCCGCCGCCGCCGCCTCGGGCCGCGGCCGCGGCGGCGTCGGCTGCCGCGGCCAGGCCGGGGGCGCTGAGGTCGGCGGTGTGGGCGAAGCCGGTGGTGTCGCCGGACACGACCCGGATGCCCGCGCCCCGGTCGCGTCCCGACACGACCTCCTCGACCCGGCCGTCGTCGAGCACTGCGGAGGACGAGCGCTTGTCCTCGGCGAAGATCTCGGCGAAGTCCGCGCCCGTGCGCATCGCGGCCGCCAGCGTGCGATTCACAAGGTCGGCTTCGAGCATGGCCGACTACTGTAACGCGATGGCTTCGGAGGTCGCGGGCGCCTATTCCCAACAGGCTGAGGACCCCACAGCCCGCCCCGGGCGCTCCGTGGGCCGACGATCCCGCAGCAAGCGCTCCGCGGGCAGGCGATCCGGGGGCGGGTCGCTGCACTGGTGGAGCGAGCTGGTCATCATCTTCGCCTTCTACGGGGTGTACACCCTCATCCGCAACCAGTTTGGGTCGGATCTGGGGCCGTCGGTGAAGCAGACCGCCATCGACAACGCCTACGACGTGATCGCCTGGGAGCGGGCCGTGCACCTCTTCGGCGAGAAGGGCATCCAGGACCTCTTCATCGAATGGGACCTGTTCATCCAGTTCTGGAACATCTTCTACGGGTTCTGCCACTTCGCGGTCACCGTCGGCGTGATGGTGCTGCTGTTCGTGCGCCATCCGGCCCGCTACGGGGTGCAGCGCACCGTGCTGGCGCTCACCACCGCGGTGGCGCTGGTGGGCTTCGCCCTCTACCCGCTGATGCCGCCCCGGCTGCTCAACGACTGCAGCGCCTTCGGGGCCTGCGACCCCAACTACTCCTATGTCGACACCCTGGTGGATCCTGGCGGCTTCTGGTCGTTCAACTCGAGCGCCATGATGGACATCTCCAACCAGTACGCGGCCATGCCCAGCCTCCACATCGCCTGGTCGGTGTGGTGCGTGGTGGCCGCACTGCCGGTGCTGCGCCGCCGCTGGGCCCGTCTGGGGATGCTGTCGTACCCCTGGCTTACACTGTTCGCGGTGATGGTCACCGCCAATCACTACTGGCTCGACGCCGTGGGAGGCCTGCTGGCGGTGGCGGTCGCCTATCCGGCCGGCGTGCTGCTGTCGCGGTGGCTGCCCGGGTGGCTGGCGCCGCAGCCCCCCTACGTCGCACAACAAGCACGACAGGAGCACGGCCATGCAGCTTGATTCCATAGTTTCGCCCGACGACCTGCGCGAGCGCTCCCCCGAAGAGATCGACGATCTCTGCGCACAGATCCGGGCCCGCATCATCGAGGCCGTCACCGCCCGCGGCGGCCATCTGGGCTCGAACCTCGGCGCGGTGGAGCTCACCGTGGCCCTGCACCGGGTGTTCCGCTCCCCCCACGACGTGATCCTGTGGGACACCGGCCACCAGGCCTACGTCCACAAGATGCTCACCGGCCGGGCCGCCGACTTCGACACGCTGCGCACCTCGGGGGGGCTGGCGGGCTACCCGTCGCGGTCCGAGTCCCCCCACGACTGGATCGAGAACAGCCACGCCTCCACCGTGCTGTCGTACGCGCACGGCCTGGCCACCGCCTTCGAGTCGTCCGACGCCCGGCGCCGGGTGGTGGCGGTGGTGGGCGACGGCGCCCTGACCGGCGGCATGGCCTTCGAGGGCCTCAACAACATCGGCCACAGCGGCCGCAACGTGATCATCGTGCTCAACGACAACGGCCGCAGCTACGCCCCCACCGTGTCGCGGCTCTCCGAGAGCCTGGTGCGGTTCCGCTCCAACCCCAAGATCATGCGCCGCTCCGACCGCCTCGAGGAGATGGCCGAGCGCATCCCCTGGGTGGGCGAGACCGTCCAGCGGGGCATGAAGATGTCGCAGGCCGCCCTGCGCGAGCTGTGGGACTCGGCCGGCTTCTTCGAGAACCTCGGCGTGCGCTACCTCGGCCCCTTCGACGGCCACGACGTCGCCGGGGTGGAGGAGGCTCTGTCCAACGCTGCCCAGTTCGACGGGCCGGTCGTGGTCCACGTGCTCACCCAGAAGGGCCGGGGCTATGGCCCGGCCGAGCAAGACACCGTCAAGCACATGCACGACGTGGGCAAGGTGAAGGCGGGCACCTACACCGGCATGTTCTCCGAGGTGATGGTGAAGCTCGGGAGCCTGCATCCCGAGGTGGTGGCCATCACCGCGGCCATGCCCGACTCCACCGGGCTGCTGCCGTTCCGCGAGCATTTCGGCGACCGCTGCATCGATGTGGGCATCGCCGAGCAGCACGCGGTGACCTCGGCAGTGGGCATGGCCATGGGTGGGCTGCGGCCGTTCTTCGCGGTGTACAGCACGTTCCTGAGCCGGGCCTTCGACCAGGTCAACCTCGACTGCGGGCTGCACCGGGTGCCGGTGGTGTTCTGCATCGACCGGGCCGGGATCACCGGTGACGACGGTCCGTCGCACCACGGCGTGCTCGACATGGTGCTGCTCACCAAGGTTCCCGGGATGGTGGTGCTGGCCCCGTCGTCGCTGCAGGAACTGGAGCGGATGATGCTCGACGCCATGGACGTCACCGGCGGCCCGGTGGCCATCCGCTGGCCCAAGACCGCGGCCCGAAGCGTCGGGCCAAGCGAGGTGGGCTCGGGTCTGCGGGCCCGGCAGGTGCGGGCCGGCGACGGCCGGCTGTGCCTCATCGGGGTGGGCAAGATGCTGGAGGCGTGCGAGCAGGCTGCCGAGATGCTGGCCGGCGACGGGGTGGACGCCACGGTGTGGGATCCCCGGGCGGTGAGCCCGCTGTGCGAGCGGATGCTCGCCGACGCAGCCGGCTGCGAGGTGGTGGTGACCGTCGAGGACGGGCTGCGGACCGGGGGGGCAGGCACGGCGGTGCGCGACGCGCTGTTGGAGCGGACCGAGGCGGCGCCGCGGGTCCGGGTGCTGGGCGTGCCGCTCGACTACCTCCCCCACGGCAAGCCCGACGCCATCCTGGCCGACCTGGGCCTGGACGCGGCCGGCATCGCCGCCACCATCAAAGCCGAACTGCTCTAGCCGCGGGGGCTGTAACATCCGCCGAGAACCCCCGCTTGCGGCGGGGCTGCCACCACTGCTCTCCTCATGCTGTGGTGGGGGCACCGACGATGGCCGAGAACCGCGCTTGCGGCGGGGCTGCCACCACTGCTCTCGCGTCGAGGGCTGCTGTGGCGGCGGGGGCTAGCTGAAGTAGGGGTTCTCCCCGGCGGTGTGGTCGGTGGCGTCGATCACCTCGGCCACCTCGGGGATGGCCTCCATGATGGCCCGCTTGATGCCGTCGGACAGGGTGGCCTGGCTCATGGCGCACCCCTGGCAGCCGCCGCCCATGGTGACGACCACAGTGTCTTCGTCGCGGACCTCCACCAGGCTGGCGTAACCGCCGTGCGATGCCAGCGCCGGGTTGATGCTCGCCTCAAGAAGCTGCTGCACCTTGTCGCCGATCCCGCCGGTGAGCTCCAGGCGGTCCATGTCACCCAGCGGGTTGGGCCGGTTGGGGTTGCGGATCACGAGCCCGCCCTGGCCCGGCATCGACGGAACGTCCAAAGTCGAGCCCCGCAGCCGGCTGACGCTGGCCTCGGGAACCATCACCGTCAAGCCGGCCACGGTGTGGAGGTGGTCGTCGTCGGCTGCGTCCGCTACGGGGTCGAGAGCCAGGTCGTAGGAGTAGTCGATGCCCGCGGTGCCGGTCACCTCGACCCGCAGCCCCAGGCTCTCTCCGTCGTCCTCGCGGTCGCGGATGGCCAGCACCGCCGTACGGGCCGCATCGGTGACGATCAGCACCTCCTCGACGGCGGCCTCTGCGTCGCCGGTACCGACGGCGGTATCAGTCACGGCCCGGAGCCTACCCACAAGCCCCATGCGGGCGGTCGAGACGGCTGCGATACGGTGCGGCCATGACATCGAAAACCTCCTATGCAGTCACCGAACAGGTGGCGGTGCTGCGCCTCGACGACGGCAAGGCCAACGCGGTCGGCCACGACACGCTGGCGGCCGTCGACGCCGCCCTCGACGATGCCGAACAGTCCGCCGGGGCGCTGATGATCACCGGCCGGGAGGGCCGCTTCAGCGCCGGCTTCGATCTCAGCGTCATCGGCGGGAATCCCGACGCCGCTCGGGAGCTGGTAGCCGCCGGGGCGCGGACCGCGGCTCGGATCTACGGCGCACAGATCCCGGTGGTGGCCGCCTGCAACGGCCACGCCCTCGCCTTCGGAGCCATCCTGCTGCTGGCCAGCGACGTGCGCATCGGTGCCGATGTGGATGCCAAGATCGGTCTCACCGAGGTGGCCATCGGCATGCCGCTGCCGATCTTCGCCATCGAGTTGGCCCGCGACCGGCTCAGCCCCCGGCACTTCACCGCGGCCACCGCGCTGGCGACCGCCTACGCGCCCGCTGGGGCTGCCGAGGCCGGCTACCTAGACGAGGTGGTGGGGGCCGACGATCTGCACGACATCGCTTTGGCGCGGGCGTCTGCGCTGGCCGCCCATGTGCGCCGGACCGCGTTCGGCCTGACCCGCCGCACCGCCCGCCAGCAGACCATCGACCACATCCTGTCGACCCTCGACGACGACCTCACGAGCTTCGGAGCCTTGGACTGAGAGCAAACGACGCCGATTTGGACGACCCGCGCGCCTCGGGGTTCTGGACTCAGACCGGGATGGGCCATCCTGTGGACAACTTGACTCGAGAGACTGTGGACAAGTTGGGGATGACTCTCTCCTACGACGCGGTTGTGATCGTCTCGTTCGGAGGCCCCGAGGGGCCCTCCGATGTGGAGCCCTTCCTGGCCAACGTCACCGCGGGACGCGACATTCCCGCCGAGCGCCTGGCCGCGGTGGCCCAGCAATACCTCCACTTCGGCGGGGTCAGCCCCATCAACGCCCAGTGCCGCCGCCTGCGCGCCGCGCTGGCCGACAGCCTGGAGGCGGCGGGCCACGGCCTGCCCGTGTACTGGGGGAACCGCAACTGGAGTCCCTACCTGGCCGACACCGTGGCGGAGATGGCCGCCGCCGGTCATCACCGGGCGCTGGCCGTGGTCACTTCGGCGTACTCGTCGTACTCGGGCTGCCGCCAGTACCTCGACGACATCGAGTCGGCCCGGGCCACGGTCGGCGAGGGCGCACCTGCCATCGACAAGCTGCGGGCCTACTACGACCACCCCGGCTTCGTGACCCCCTTCGTCGACGCGGTGGCGGCGGCCCGAGAGCGCCTCCCCCGCGAGGCGCGCGCCGACGCTCACCTCGTGTTCACCGCCCATTCCATCCCCGAGGCCATGGCCGCGGGCTGCGACTACCAGCGCCAACTGAACGAGACGGCGCGGCTGGTGGCCGCCGGGGCCGGCTTCGACGCCTGGACCATGGCCTGGCAGAGCCGCAGCGGGTCGCCCTCGGTGCCGTGGCTGGAACCCGACGTGAACGACTGCCTCGCCGATCTGTCACTCCGCGGCGTCGAGGCAGCGGTGCTGGCCCCCATCGGCTTCGTCACCGACCACATGGAGGTCATGTGGGATCTAGACGTGGTGGCGGCGCGAACGGCGGACGGCCTGGGAATGCGATTGGCCCGGGCCGTGACCCCCGGCACGGAACCCGACCGCCGCTTTGTGGCCATGTGGCAGGAGTTGATCGCCGAGCGACTGGTGCCCGGCACCGCCCGGCGCGCCCTCGGCCGCCTCGGGCTGCGCCCGGACGCGTGTCCGCCCGGCTGCTGCCCGCTTCGCTGAGCCGAGCATCCATCCCCAGGCTCGTCGGCCGATACATCCGATGCTGCCCGCCGCAATGAGCCGACCATCCACCATTCGCCCTGTGGATAACTGTATTTTCTTGATGCTGTATACAGCCAACCCCCGGGAACATCTGCCGATGAACCACGCTCGTATCGCAGCCGAGGCGATCCGGTTTCGCATCTCCACGATCCGTCGTCCCCTGGTGAGCAGCGAGACCGTCGACGTGGACGCCATGGCGGCAGCCGCCATCACCGCCGCCGCGCCGGAGGTGGACCAGGCCCTGCGAATAGTGGCCACCGCCTGGCAGCGAGCCGGTTTCGACCCCGAGGCTCTGGTGAAGCCATGGACGGGCGAGCAGGCCGACTACGTCAAGAGCCGACCTGATCTCATAGACGCCATCGACACGATCGTGCGAGGCGCCAGCGGAGCAACCGCCGCCGCCTGACCCGCCACTTGCCTGCCGCTCTACCCGCCTCGGGTGCGGCGCCTGACATTGCCAGCGACCGGGTCCTCGCGCCGCAGCCTGATCCGCCGCCAAGAGGCCGAGCGAATAGGTGAGCGATCCCGGCCCATACGGGCGAGGCCGTGGGCTGTGCGCTGTGGTTTGGGCGGCCCGTGAGCACAGCGAACAAGAGCGGGAATGACCCCGCTGCGACGCGACTGGCTCTCACCGGTTTGTGCGCCCTCAACGGTTACGGTGCGGCCGGTGCCCGAGCTTCCCGAGGTCGAGACCATTCGAGCCCAGCTCGACCCCCGTCTGTGCGGGCGGGCCATCACCGACGCGGCCGCCCATCCCTCGGCCAAGTTCGCCCCGGCAACCGACGCGGTCGGCGGCGCGATCACCGATGTCGGGCGGCGCGGCAAGTACCTGATCCTCGCCCTCGACGACGGCTGCGAGCTGATCGTCCATCTCGGGATGACCGGCCGACTGTCGATCTCCCCCGAAGTCGACCGCAACCACCCGCACCTGCGGGCCTGGTGGCGCCTCGATGACGGCGACGTGCTCGCCTTCCACGACGTGCGGCGGTTCGGGCGCATCCATGTGGTGGAGGCGGGCCGCTACCAGACCATCGCCACGCTCCACCGCCTCGGCCCCGAGCCCCTCAGCGACCAGTTCACCGGCGAGAGTCTCTGGCAAGCGCTGCGAGCCAGCCGCCGCTGCATCAAGACCCAGCTCCTGTCGCAGCGGCCGGTGGCGGGCGTGGGCAACATCTACGCCGACGAGGCGCTGTGGCTGGCCCAGATCAACCCGGCCGTCCGCCACCTGTCGAAGCCGAGGGCCGTCCGCCTGGCCGAAGCGATACGCACCGCGCTCGAGTCGGGGCTGCACCACGGCGGCACCACCCTGCGCGACTACGCATCACTCGACGGGTCGCGGGGAGCCAACCAGCACCACCTGCACTGCTACGGACAAGCCGGCGAACCCTGCGAGCGCTGCGGCACCGAATTGCGCCGCAAGATCATCGACGCCCGCGGCACCACCTGGTGCCCAATCTGCCAGCGCCGCTAGGAGGCCGAGCTTGCGAGGCCGTGGCCCGGGCGGCTAGTGAGCGCAGCGAACAAGAGCGGGAATGGCCCCACTGCGGCGCGATGGGCGCTCGCTCTAGGAGGCCGAGCGAACAGCCGAGCGAGTCCGGCTCATCCACCCCATTGCCAATGCGAACGTCGTCCAGATGATCGTCAGCGTGGCCAGCGACTCGAGGCGGAAGTCCCACAGCAGCTGCGCCGGAAAGTCATCGGCCACCAAGTCTCCACCGGAGGGCCACACAGTGAGCAGCACTGCGGTGCCGACCAGCGCCGCGGCCCCGGCGACGACCACGGCCGCAGAGCGATCGAGCCGGGCCGCGAGACGCACATAGAGCATGCCCACCGCGAAGGCGCCGATTATGGCTACAGCCAGGAAACCGAAATAGAGCAGGGTGCGCTCGTTGACGGTGTCGGGATCGCCGACCGCGGGCGGGTTGGCGGGATACTTCAGAGCGGGCAGCACCGCGGTGACCAGGTAGGCCGCCGAGGCCAGCAGCAGCATCCGACCCGTCTCGCTGCCGACGGTGATCCTGTGGCGGATGGCGGCGTAGACCGTGGCGAACACCACGCCGATGACCAGACCGAAGATCACCGCGGCGACGAGGCCCCCCACAACCTGCTGGCCGCGTGTGAACAGGGCCTCGTCGCCGTGGTGCTGGGTTGCGCCGCCGGAGTCGGCGGACTGACCGGCATCGTGATCGGCGTCGTGATCGGCAGCCGCGGCGGCTTCCTCGATGGCGATGGCGGCGTCGATCGAGTCCTCGGCCACCAGCCCCACGTAGACGGCTGCTGTGGCGCCCGCCAGCAGACCGGCCAGCACCGCTCGCCGCAGAATGGTGCCGAAGCTGATGTCTGCCTGCTGGTGGGGACCGCCTTGGAAGCGTCCGGCTGACGCTACGGCATCAGTGGCAGGGGACGCCGAAGACATGGCGGCCGTCGTGGAAGAACTCGTGGAGCACTTCCCAGGACTGGGCGAGCAATACCCCGTTCTCGTTGAAGCAGAGGTACATCAGCACAACCGCGCCGAAGGCCGCCGCCCAGCCGAGGGCGGGCACCCGCACGGGGGCTGGCGCGGCGGGGGCGATGACGGCGGTGTCCATGTCGATCCATCCTCGTGGTTGTGGCGGGCTCCTCAGCCCCGGCCGCTGGCGCTCTGGCTTGGCTTCGGGCGGACCCTCGGCTCCAAAGCTGCGGGACAGGCCCGGATTCTCACCGACGTTCCCCCAGCGGCCCGGTACCCTAGCCGCCCGTGGCTGAGCTGGCTGCTTGCGGTGGGGCCGCGGGTGGCGGTCGCCGGGACTCATTCCGGGCCGGCGAGGAGGGTGCAGCAGTGACCGTGTACCTGGTGGGCGCGGGACCGGGCGATCCGGGCCTCATCACCGTGAAGGGCGCCAGGGTGCTGGGCCGGGCCGACGTGGTCGTGCACGACCGTCTGGTGTCCACCGAGCTGCTCGATCTCGCACCCCGAGGCGCTGAGATCATCAGCGCAGCCAAGCTGCCTCGCCAACCGACGCTCACCCAGTCTGAGATCAACGAGCTCCTAGTCGCCAAGGGCCGGGCGGGGCTGACTGTTGTCCGGCTGAAGGGCGGCGATCCCTGCGTGTTCGCCCGAGGCGGAGAGGAGGCGGCTGCGTTGTCGGCGGCGGGTGTGGACTTCGAGATAGTGCCCGGCGTGACCTCTGCCATCGCCGCGGCCTCCTACGCGGGAATACCGGTGACCCTGCGCCAGCGGGCGCTGTCTTTCACGGTGGTGACCGGCCACGAGGACCCCTCCAGCGAGCACACCGTCGACTGGGAGGCCATCGCCAGGCTTGGCGGAACTATCAGCATCTTGATGGGAGCGGGACGCGCCGCCGGCATCCGGGATCGACTCCTCGCCGCCGGTCTGGCCGGCGACACCCCCACCGCCTGGGTCCACTGGGCCACCTACGCGCACCAGCAAACATGGCGGGGAGCTCTCAGCGATCTCGGACGCGACGCCGTGCCGTCCCCCTCGGTGATAATCGTCGGCGCGGTGGCCGGGCAAGACCTCCGGTGGTTCTCCGAGCAAGCTCAACCACCCGGCGCAGGCTCCCAAGCTCAGCAGGCGCGCAAATAGGTGAAAGCCGGTCGCGTCGCAGCGGGGCCACTCCCGCTCATGTTCGCTGCGCTCACGGGCCGCCCAAACCCCAAGCGTCACAGCCCGCGGCCTCGCCCGTATGGGCCGGAATCGCTCGCCTATTCGCTCGGCCTCAGCATCCGAGCGGACCAACGTGATGCAGGCAGCGAGTGCCCCCAGCATCTGGCAGCAGCACCCCACGCGGCCACAGCCGCCGCCGCTAGCGTTGGCGTCCATGGAACTCGGGCCGGTCCACCACGTATCGATCAATGTCGCCGATGTGGAGGCCGTGGCGCCGTTCTACACCGAGGTGCTGGGCATGACCGTGCTCCCCCGGCCCGACTTCGGCTTCGAAGGCCGCTGGCTGCAGAGCCCCGGCGGCGGCGAGGTGCACCTGATCGAGGTCGAGGGCTGGGTGCCGCCCGAGGGCCAGCACTGGGCCTTCAAGGTGAACGACATCGACGCCGCCGTATCAGAGCTACGAGATCAGGGGGTGGAAGTTGACGACCCCAAGCCCCTGCCGGGCACGCCTGCCCGCCAAACCTTCTTCAGCGACCCAGCTGGCAACCTGATCGAACTAAACCAACCCGCCTGAGCCAACACCACCTTCGCAACAACCGAGCGGTGGCCTATGGCTACCAGTAGTTTACCGCCCGGTTAGCATCCGCTTCTCACAGCACCGCACCGAAACCCCGCTGGTCCCCGCGCGAGACCCACCGCATCAGTCATTCGCGTAGCTCGCATCTCACCACTCGTCAGATCCTCGGGCATCCACCCGACGGTCGGCGACCGGCAGAATATGAACATGCGTTCGGAAAGTGTCACACCCGGTCCGTAGGTTGTCAGGCTATGTCTCGTCACCGGGCCGCTCCTTTCTTGGCCGTTCTTCGGAGGGCTTCGTCGAACCGACGTAGTGTTGGCGAGATGTCCGCCGTCTGCTTCTACGGAACGAAGGCGGCAGATCATGGTTGACCTCTATCATCGACAGTTGGCTCTGGACGAGGCTCGGTCTCGTGAGCCGATGACGGACAACATCGCGGGCGGTAAGGGGAGCGTCTTCTACCGGGCGCACTCGTACCACACGAAGGTGCCGGTGGAGGGGCTCATCCAGCTGATTGAGTACTACACCGATCCTGGGGACGTGGTGCTTGACCCGTTCTGCGGGTCTGGTCAGACAGGCGTTGCCGCGGTGCTGACTGGGCGGCACGCCGTGCTGTCCGACCTGTCGCCGGCCGCGGTCCACATCGCTCGCGGGTACACCGCGCGAGTCGACCCTGATCGCTTCAAGCAGGTCGCATCCGAGCTACTTGGCGGATTCGGGCCACTGGAGATGGATCTCTATGGGGTGCCCGGAGGACGGATCGAGTACACGGTCTGGTCCGACGTGTATCGGTGCTTGACGTGTGAGCATGAGATCTTGTTCTGGGACGCGGCTGTGGACCATGAGGCGGGGGCTGTCCTAAAGAGGCTGTCGTGTCCCGTGGGCCATGGGCCCTTCAAGAAGACGGATCTCCACTGGCTGCGTTCCCAGCCGGTGCAAGAGAACATCAGCCTCGACAGTCAAGCGGCTCGACTCGTGAGGCCGGTCGAGGCAGCGGGACAGGGAAGCCGAGTCGAACGGGCCACCATCCCGCACTGGTACCCGAGCGTTCCCTGGGAATCATGGCGCGAGATGTGGCGAGCCCAGCACGAGGTTCAAGGGATCGTCACCTCGGCGGATTTCTTCACGGCGCGCAATCTGTACGCGCTGTCGGCACTCTGGAATGCGATCGGGCAGGTTGAGGAAGACTCGATTCGCGCCGGCCTTCGCTTCGTGTTCACCGCGAGCGTCAACCGTGCGTCTCGTCGCTACCAGTGGCACCCGAGGCGACCGACCAACGTCCTGTCGTCCACCATGTACCTGGCATCGCTGAACTACGAGTTCAACGTCTTCAGCCTCTTCCGCCGCAAGCTCGCCACCATCACCGACATGTACCGGCAGACCTGGGACGCGCCTGGATCGTGTGAAGTACACCTCGGAGCCGCCGAGCAGATCGCCTGGGTAGCGGATGGCAGCGTCGATTATGTGTTCACCGATCCGCCATTCGGCTCGAACATCTACTACAGCGACTCGTCGTTCCTGTGGGAGGCGTGGCTGGGTGAGCAGACCGATGTTGCTGCTGAGACTGTGGTCAACAGGCGGTTGACGGCCGAGTTGGGCCGAACGACGCTCGACGATTATGAGAAGGCGATGAGCCGGGCGATGGGGGAAATCAGCCGTGTGATGCGGCCGGGTGCTTGGGCGTCACTGCAGTTCCACAACTCCGATGATGCGGTCTGGTCGTCCATACAGAACGCTGTCGATTCGGCGGGGCTGCGCGTGGAAGCTGCCGTCGTGATGGACAAGGGGCAGGCGTCATTCAAGGGACTCCGACATGAGGACAAGGGTGAGAAGGTCGCCAACTTCGACCTCGTGATGCACCTTGCCGCTGGAACCCAAGCCAGTCCAAATGCCCAGCGCCGCGAAGTGGATCGAGCCGAGATCGAGAAGGAACTAAGGGAGTACGTCGCGCACCAGCCTGCATCGCGTCGCACTACCCCCTGGCTGCACTCGCAGGTGATGCGATACTTGCTCGCCGAGGGCGCATCGCCCGCCGGCTGGAGCTTCGCCGCCGTCGAGTCTCTGTGTAGCGAGATTCTTGAGAGGAGAGGCAACGCATGGAATCTGCCCGTCAACAGGAAGTAGGCAGGCCGTCGTTGGCTGCTCAACGGCCGCTGCCCCCAAGTGTGGCTGGCTCCAAGGGAGGGCCCTGGTACACGTCGCATACCTATCCCACCAAAGTCCCGCCTGAGACGATCAAGCCCTTCATAGAGGCGTCGACCGTGCCAGGCGGATTGGTCGCCGATCCGTTCTGTGGATCCGGCATGACGGGAGTTGCCGCAGTGCTCACGGGCCGACGGGCGGCACTATCTGACCTGTCGCCAGGAGCGGTGCACCTCGCTCGCAACCACACACGACGTGTGTCTCCCGAGATGCTGGTCGAGGCGATCGCCACGCTCGACCACTCCTGGATGCGTCGCACAGAGCGCGATCTCTATTGGTCGTCGGTCGACACCGATGACGGGGTAGTCCACGGGCTGGCCCGCCACACCGTCTGGTCGGAGGTCTATGAGTGCCCGACCTGCGCGGCGGAGATCGTCCTTTGGGATGCGACTGAGCCCGATCGGCCGCTGCCCCGTGACATTCGGTGCGACGGCTGCAGGTGGTGGTTCGACCGGCGGGGTGGTGTGCCGATTACATCCGTGCCGCGTTGGATCACGCTCGCTCCAGAGTCAGGCGGGAAGCTGGTCCACGGCGATCCCACCGTCGAAGCACTCAGCCGGATCGACAAGATCGGAGGTCAGCGGATCACGCATTGGATGCCGACTGCGCCGATCGACTCGTCCCGCGAGATGTACATCCGGTCGGCGCTGCATCTTCGCGGGGTGCGGACGGTCGCCGACATGTTCGCTCGCCGGCCAGCCATAGCGCTGTCGCGACTGTGGCATCGGATTGGCCGAGTCGACGACGCGGCGGTTCGCGAAGCGCTGCAGTTCGCATTCACCAACACGGCATGGCACGCCAGCCGCATGCGACGCTACAACGCGAAGGGAGGCCAGCGTCCGCTCACAGGCACTCTCTTCATCCCGCAACTGATCTCGGAACCCAACGTCTTCGAGGTATTCCGCCACCAGGTACGCCAGGTGTGCCGTCTGTACGACGTACTCCCGGACGGCGACGTCGACGTAACCCAGGCATCGGCAACAGACCTGCGGTGGCTCGCAGACGACTCCGTCGACTACGTGTTCACTGATCCGCCGTTCGGCAACAACATCCACTACGCCGACTGCAACATCGTTTGGGAGTCGTGGCTGGGAGATCCGACCGACAACGACCAAGAGATCGTCGTCAACAAGTCGCGTCGCGTCGAAGACGGAGGCAAGACGGTCAGCGACTATCAGCGGCTGCTCACGGACTCCTTCCGAGAGGCAAAGCGTGTCGTCGTCAAGAACGGGCGCGTCTCCGTCGTCTTTCACAACTCGGATGACGCCGTTTGGAGTGCGCTTCTTGACGCGGTAGAGGATGCGGGCCTTCACCAGGCGGAGGTGTCGATCCTCGACAAGGGTCAACGCAGCCAGAAGGGCTACAAGGTCCGGCGAGGAGAGCTTGTGCCGTTCTACGACCTCGTCATGACCTTCGATATCACTAGGAGAGTCAGCCCTCGGCTCAACGGTGCGGGTGACATAGCCGTCGATGCCGTGACGGCCCACCTCGAGAGTCTTGAGCGCAGCACCTCACCGCAGCGCCAGCTCGACTACCTCTACTCCGTCGCTGTGGGCGCTGTGATCGGCGGTGGCGCGAAGCCCGACGGACTCTCGCTCCGGGCATTCGAGCAACTCTGCAACGATCGGTTCGACCGAGTCGGCAGCGCGTACTACGTGTAGACCACGGGCGGGTGCAGGAGGACGGCGTTGACTGATCGGCTCTCGACCACGGAGCTTCAAGACCGGTTCGTCACTGCCGTTGGTCCCACCGCACTCATCGCGGCAAGCACAGATGCTTCCGGCGAACTCGTTTTGGAACTCCGCCCCCCTCTGCCCGGCCGTGTTCGGGTCTACATCCGCAACGCGACAGACCCGCCTGGCGGCCGACCAACCCCGGAACACAAGATCCAGCTCACCGGTCAGCGTCGTGGTGAACGGGGCGAGTTCGACTGGTCGGGGGTCGACTTTGTGATCGTCTGCGGCTACGCCGTTGAACACGATGTCTTCGTATTTTGGGACGCTGCATTGCGCATCGACTTTGCGTACTCGACGAGCCTCGAAGTCAAGTCGGCCAATGTCCAGGCCGCCGCCGCGTCGGGCTTGCGTGTGCGCCAGGACCGTCGCCTGCAGACCGGAATGGAGGTCGTGATCTGCGCCCCGAGCCAATTGGTGGTCGAGGCCATCGAGGAGCGCGCTTCAAGCGGGGAAGTCGGCTCGCGCGGCGTGGGCGCTCCGGTAACCGGGGGACGGCCGTACCTGCGTCCTCCACCCGGTGGCTCGGCCACTCCTCGGTCGCGGGTATTTCGGTTCGATCCGGATGCGATCGACCGAGGAACCAACGCGCACAAGAAGGTCCAGAACCAGTTGGCGGACGCCGTCCGGGCGCGCGGTTGGGAGCCGCGGTCGCCAAGCGATTCCGATCCTCTCTTCGATGTCGGCTGGATTGCGGCCGATGCGGCCTGGATCGCGGAGGTGAAGAGCCTCACGCCCGCCAACGAGGAACGCCAGCTGCGGCTGGGTCTCGGGCAGGTGCTCAGCTATGCGCACCTCGTCGATTGGGGCTTCGAGAACAACCACCCCGTGCTAGCCGTCGAGCGGGAGCCATCGTCTGGGTACTGGCCTGACCTCTGCGAGTCCCACGGCGTTGCCCTGTCGTGGCCCGACGTGTTCGACGAGCTACTCGACTCCTGCGTCTGATACGTGGAACCGCCGTACCTCTGGCTCCAGGCGCCTACGGCGCAGCTGCGCTAGGACGGGTCCCGGCCTCGTCGAGCAACGCGATGACATCGAGTTCGCCTACTGACTCCATGTGTTCGCTGACACGATGGAGCCCGTCATCGATCAAGAACTCGAGGAGCCGGTACGGCTGATCTACGTCTGGGTAGAGGGCGTCGATCAGCGAGCGGAGTTGGCTATCGGGATCGAAACTGCCGACGTTCCACTTCGTGGTGGTGCCCTCGACGGTCGGATCCCGCTCGTCCGCGTTCGCCCCGGCGTTGATCGCGAGGGCCATCGCGAACTTTGCAGCGTCGATGCCATCGGCGAAGTGGCCTTGCTCGCGCATCACGTCGAGAACACCGTCTGCGGCCTCAGTCACCCCGATCGTTCGCTTGTCCTCAGCCATGACGCCCCCCAATCTCTTCGAGTTCAGTGTGACGGGCAGAAACCCGGCGTAGGGAGTACTCGGCACGTAGCTGTCCCCTCAGCAGTTCCCGAGCAAGCTGCGGCCGCAGCTCCTCCTCGTACACGAGGAGGCACATCTGTTCCGTCATGCTGGGAAGGGCGGAGACGACGTTCTCGGTGTGCCGGGTGTCGAGCCGTCCGAAGGGTGAGTCGATGAAGATCGGGCCTTGCAGCGGGGCGTTCTTCTGCAAAGCTCCCACGAGGGACAGGGCTACGACGTGCTCTGCGCCGGCGGAGCGGACCGGTATCTCGGAACCGTCTTGGTGGAGGATCGTGAGCCCGTAGCTCTCGTTGATCCGCAATCCCGCGTACTCCGGCTCGGTCGTGAGCTGCAAGAAGAGCTTGGTGGCGTCAGCTTCAACGCTTCGACGGAGTCGGTCGCGGTACCTGTCGACTGCTTGGTCAAACAATCCATGCAAGTCGGAGCACAGGCGCCGCCGCTGCCGGGCGCCCTCGACGTCCGCTCCACCTCTGGACTCCAGACGGACTCGGACCCTCGCCAGATTGCGCTCATTCTCGGCAAGGGCGTCCTCTTGTTCTCCAATCCCCTCCTCCGTTAGCGCGATCTTCTTGACGGTCTGCTCGTGGTCGTACTGTGCCTGACGAATTGCACTCTGGTCGTCTCCTGCTTCTTGCAGCCGACGATCGAGTTCAGAGGCCTCGTCTCGATTGGTGTACCGGTCTCGCCTGAGGCGGTTGAGGTCGCTCCAGAGCATCCGTAGACCGGTCTCGCTTGAAGCTCGGGCAGCGTCCTCCAGGGCGTCCAGTCGTCGCTGGATGTCGCGCAACTGTCGTTCGACGTCCTCGATGATGGCCGCTTCGTCGGCGGCAGTCACCTCCATCCGCGCTAGCGCCTCGTCGCTGAGCGTTTGGAGGCATGTCGGGCAGATCTTGGGGTCTGCACCTCGATCAGCTGAGACCCGTAGGACTTCATGTCGCATCTTCTGGAGCTGCAAGTCTCGTTCCCGATCTCGCAGGCCTCCGGTGAGGTCAGATGCGCGAGTGGCGACGAGTGACTTCCACGCCTCTCGCATCTCGATGGCGATGTCGGCTTGGCGAGCCTCGATCTGCTCATCGAGCGACTTGATGGCGTCAACAAGCATGTCGCGCTTGTCCATCATTGCTGTGAGGCGCTCGTTGCGGCGGAGCTGCTCATCCAGCTCCGCCTTTTCCTGGCGCAGCTGAGCGAGGCTCGTCTTCATATCGTCAAGGCCGTCCAGAAGGACCTGGCGTTCATCGAGCAGGACGTTCATCTGGGTTCCGAGTTCGCTCGTGATCGTGTTGGCCTGAGCGCTCTTGGCCTCCTTCTTGCCATAGTCGTCGAGCAGCTTGGCAAGCGTCGTCGCAAGCACCACACGGGGTTCGTCCGGACTGCCGTCGCGGGTCCACAGCGGTAGCCGCCGCTGCTCCTCCCACGTCCGGAACCCGCCGCCACACACCAGGGGCTGGAGGTCCAACGTGCGCGTGATCTCCTCCTGCCATTGGCTCAGCAGGAGTTCGCTGGGCACAAGCACGAGTGGAACCTCACCGCGCCCCAGGCTCTCATGGATCGCGCACAGCGCCGTGAAGGTCTTGCCGCTGCCGGTGGCGTGCTCGAGAAGGCCTCGCCGGCCACGCTGTTCCCAGGCTTCGAGCGCCGCTACTTGGTGAGGCCGGGGAGACCGGGCGCCCAGCCTGTGATCTGCGGAGTCATTGGCGGCCGTCTCCATCTCCAGACAGATCTCGTCGACATAGTCCTCCCAGCGCGCCTCTTCAGCGATGTCCAGCAGCTCTTGCTGGGCCACCTCGGGGAACGGGGTCACGGTCACGCCTGGCTGCCGATCGTGCCAAAGGTTGTCGAAGTACTCGACTTCATCGGCCACGCGTCGCTCGTTCTCCTCGTTCCTCCAGGACGCGAAGACATCGATCGACTCGAGGTTGCCGTCGGCTGCGAGTCCAAGCCAGGTCTCGTTCATGGATCCTTTGAACACCACCTGCTGATCGTTGCCGTCGGAGAAGATCCCGACCTTGTCGTGGAAGATTCTTCGACTACGACCAGCGGTCTGCGGCTCAATCCAGGCAATGCGGAGATCGATCACCCCACCCGCGACGAGGCTCGCGAGGACCTTCGTAGGCTTCTGAAGGACCGGCGAGGCTAGGAGTCGGTGGAGTTCCTCACGAGCGTCAGTCGAGAACTGCTCTACTCCAGAGGGGCTGTAGCCGACGTTCAACGCGTCTACGTCGCCACTCGACAGAGCAGGGGAACAGACGATCCTCATCCGACCGCCGGACGCGGCGAATTCCCGCAGACTCGGCCACGCGAGCACGAACACGCTGCTGCTGAAGAACCCACCGCTCGGTCGTAGCGGTGGGAGCGGCGCATGCACGGCAGGTAGAAGTCGGCTGCGATGTCGTCCTCGCCCTTGTGGTACGAGAGCTTCAACATGACATCGCGCAGGTTGCCAACCTGGCGGTCGGTGCATCCCCCATTCTGGATTGAACGCTTGGACATCCCCCCGAATCGTGGAGACATCGTCTATGAGGAGATGCCATGTCACATCCACGACGCAAGTACGACCCGGAGTTCAAGGCCGGCGCTGTGCGGATCGTCCGGGAGACTCACAGACCGATCTGTGAGGTCGCCCGCGAGCTGGGGATCGGTGCGGGGGTCTTGGGGAACTGGGTCCGCAAGGACCGCATCTAGCGGGGCGCGGCCGAGGGCCTGACCTCTGACGACAGAGCCGAGCTGGTGCGGCTGCGCCGCCGCTGCGCCGAGCTGGAGACAGAGGCGTGATGGCTGCTTGAGCGATCGACGGTCTTCTGGGTCAAGGAGGCAACGCGATGACCGCAGGGTTCATCGCGGCACAGAGGACCGGGTTCGGTGTGCCTCACGCGGTTTGCTGCCGGGCCCTCGGGGTGTCCTCCTCGACGTTCTACAAGTGGCGCGGCCGGCCTCCTACTGCGGCGCAGCAGCGCCGCTTTGAGGTCGACGCTGCGGTCAAGGCGTGCTTCGACGCGTCCGCAGGCACCTACGGCTCGCCGCGGGTGCGCGCCCAACTCCGCCGTGACGGCCTGGCCGTGTCGAAGAAGACCGTGGAAGCGTCCATGGCCCGCCCAGGGCCTCCAGGGGCGCTCCCCGCGCCGCCGGCGGGGCCTGACCCGCCCCGACAAGGCGGCCGCGCCGGTTCCGGACCTGCTGGGGCGCGACTTCACCGCCGAGCGCGCCGACCAGAAATAGGTCGGGGACTTCAAGCAGATCCACACCGAGCAGGGGCCGGTGTTCCTCGCCACCGTCGAGGACCTGTTCAGTCGCCGCATGCTGGGCTTCGCCACCTCCGACTCCTACCCGACGGCTCAGCTCGCCACCGCCGCGATCAACATGGCCGCCGCCACCCGCGGCGGCGACGTCAAAGGCGTGATCTTCCACACCGACAAAGGCTCCCAATACACCTCAGACGCCTGCGCCGCGGCCTGCCGCCGCCTCGGCGTCACCCAGTCGATGGGACGCGTCGGCTCAGCACTCGACAACGCCGCCGCGGAGTCGCTCTTCTCAACCCTCGAGCACGAGCTCGTCTCCCGGCGCCGCTACCTGACCCGAGACCAGGCCCGAGCCGACATCGCCGCCTGAATCGACACCTGGTACAACCGGCGACGGCTCCACTCCACCAACAACATGACCAGCCCAATAGAGTACGAACTAGTCAACGCGGCCTAACAAACCCTCCACGAAACGGGGGGAAGCTCAGATGCACGACGACGGTGAATGATCGTGCGGTCTCCAAGAATGACTCGATCTCGTTGTAGAGGACATGCTGAGGGGAGTTGCCCTTCCTGCTCGAAAAAGGGCCATCGGACGGACCTCCGCCGCCTAGGGTGAACAGCAACCGATGTCACCGGCATGTGCAGTAGTTGGTGTCGCCGAACCGGCTGACGCCAGCGTTAGGGTCCCCCGAGATGGCGACCGTCTGGCCGATCGAGCCGCACACCGCGGCCAAGCACGAACTCCTCATGCACTACTTGGGTGCCTGGTTCCCAATACTGGCGAGCCGCGAGCAGCGGATCATCTTTCTCGACGGGTTCGCGGGGCCCGGCATTTACAGCGACGGCGAGCCGGGATCGCCGATCATCGCGCTGCGAACGCTGTTGAACCACAGCGCCTTTCCCCGCTATAGCCGCTGCGAGTTCATCTTCCATTTCATCGAGGCTGACACGCCGCGGCTCGACAGGCTCAGCAGCGAGCTGCGGCAGTTCGATCCGCTGCCGTCGAACGTGAAGGTGTCTACGCACCGTGGCGAGTTCGTCGACGTGATCGAGGGCGTGTTGGGCTCGCTGGACACCCGCAACAGGCGCCTCGCCCCTACCCTGGCGTTCGTTGATCCCTTCGGGGTGTCGGGTGTCCCGATGGAACTCATTTCGAGATTCTTGGACTCCCGCAAGTGCGAGCTGTTCCTGATACTCATGGTCGATCACCTGAACCGGTTCCTTACCACGGCACACATGAAGGGCGGCCGTGACAGCCTGTTCGGGACCGATGACTTCTCCGTCGTCGAAGCCGCGCCCGCCGGGGAACGCATCTCCGCGCTGGTTGATCTGTACAAACAGCAGCTACGCGATGTCGCCAACTTCCAGTATGCGCTCGACTTTGAGATGAGGCGCGCCAACGAGACGGTCGCCTACTACGTGGTCTACGCCACTCGCAGCCTCACCGGAGTCGAGAAGTTCAAGGACGCTATGTGGAAGGTGGACCCGAGCACCGGCTCGATGTTCTCTGACCGGCACTGGAACCAAGGATCACTGCTCACCGGATCCAACGTCGAACTCAGCCAGCTACAGCACCGGCTGAGCGAGCAGTTCGGGGGAGAGACTGTGCCGATTCGAGCGCCTCGAAGAGTTCACGCTCGTCGAGACGCCGTTCCGAAAGCCCGACCTTCGCAGCGCCTTGAAGTCCATGGAGAGCCGAGAAACGATTGTGGTCGCGAGGCCGCAGGGCAGCCGCAGCGGATTCCCCAAGGGCACTCAGGTGCGGTTCAACGCGAGTCTCGGCATCTGATCCCAGGTCCTGCCATCGAGGACCCGACCGGCTGACTTCTTGCCGACTCGGCGCATCGACACCGGCGAGCCGGGAACCGCCGCAGCCAAGTCGTCTGTGAGCACCGCCCCGTCCACCGCGACCGGGACCGCACCGAGATCCTCGCTGGGCGTCCACGCTCCCCACTGCTTGAAGAAGAACGGCACATCGGCGGACACGCACTCGTCTCGGAGCTCGAACACCCACCGAGGGTGCATAGGCCGGGCACCGTGACCCGACTCTCCGCCCGCGATCAGCCAGTCGATGCCGTCGAGGTCGATGGAGTCCAGCGGCCCCAGCAACGGCTCGGCCGACACGAAACGCACCGCCGCGGGCACCGACCGCAGATGCGCCGTCCGGAAGCAGTACCGGTCACTCTCGACGCTCACCCCCATCCAAACGTTGTCAGGCCACACCAGCCTCTCGGCTAACGCGGCGAGACGCTTCGAACGTTTGGTGAGCACCTGGTAGGTGTGACGGGGCGTGTCGGCCATCACCGCAAAGACATCCTCGATGAACTCGGTGGGGACTTCGGGGTGGAACAGGTCGCTCATCGAGTTGACGAAGATGACCCGCTTCGACTTCCACCGGTGCGGAAGCGACAACTGGTCACGATGGGCCGTCAAAGCGAAGCCCGGGCCCGAAGTCCTCGGGTCGCCGTCGTTTTGGTACTTGGGGTTGCCCATCGCCCGGAGCCGCCTAGCCAACGTCAGGGCGTAGCAGTTGTCGCAACCAGCAGAGACACGATCACAGCCCGTGGTCGGGTTCCACGTCGCCTCGGTCCACTCGATCCCGGTGCCGTCGCTCATGTCGCCTCCCTTCCCACGGCGCGCAGCGGCCACCTCAAGCATATGCACGCCTGTGACAGCCACCGGCCGCGGGGCCACCCTGGCGCGCCTCACCGACACGGCGATGGTGAGGCGATCACGACCCGGCAGGGCCTACGCTGGGCCCTTGGCATCGGAGGGCACCCCGTTCCGGAGCGATATGTCCCGGAGCGATACCCCAAGACAATAATGCACTTCTGATTCTCAGCTATTACAGAGGTAAGAGGCCATTTTTGGGCTGGTGGTGGCACCCCGTACGGGTATTGAAGCTACTTGTGCCATGATGTGTCACTGTGTGACCTAGCGAGCCATAACTAGCAGGTCAAAGCAGATATTTTGTGATAAACTGATCGCAGACCTGTGCCGTTGTGTGCCGTTCAGCACCCTCCGGTGCCCCTCGAAAAGTAATAATGAAGAGCATAGTAATGGATCGCCCCACGACGCTCAGCGCCGCCTTCGTGCGCACTGTCAACAAGCCCGGAAGGTACGGCGACGGCCGAGGCGGATATGGGCTCAGCCTGCTGGTGCGCGCCACCCGCAACGGCCGGCTGTCCAAGACCTGGAGCCAGCGCCTGTACATCAACGGTAAACCAGCGATGGTCGGGTTGGGCAACTACCCGATCGTCACCCTCGCTGAAGCACGGGCCAAGTGCGTGGAGAACCGCCGCGCCGTCGAGCAGGGCCGCGACCTGCGATCGCCCCAGGTACCGACCGTCGCCGAGGCATTGGAGCGGGCCATCGAAACCCGACAGCAGCACTGGCGCAACCCCCGCACCGCCAAGGCCTGGCGGTCTTCTGTGCACAACCATGCCGCTGCCATAATCGATCGCCGCGTCGACCAGGTGAGCACCGCGGATGTCCTGGCCGTTCTCAACCCGGTGTGGACCGCGAAGCCCGAGCTGGGCCGCAAGCTGCGCCAGCGGCTGTCGGTGGCGTTCAAGTGGGCGGTCGCCGCGGACCACATCGCCACCAATCCCGCCGGCGAGGCACTCGCGGGCGTGCTGCCCCGCCAGGCTGGCAACGGCGGCCACTTCGACTCGCTGCCCGCGAGCGAAGTCCCGGCCGCTCTGGCCACCATCGACGCCAGCGGCGCGTTCTGGTCTACCAAGGCCGCCATCAGGATGCTCGCTTTGACCGCGACTCGCTCCAGCGAAGTACGGGGAATGCGCTGGGATGAGATCGACGGCAACGTGTGGACCATCCCTCCTGACAGAACCAAGACCGCCAAACCCCAGCGGGTGCCGCTGTCCACCGCGGCGCTGGCAGTGCTAGAGCAGGCCCACACCCTCAGCGACAACAGCGAATACGTGTTCCCGAACCGGCATGGACGCCAAACCACCGTCGAGGCACTGTCGAAACTGTGCCGCGATCAGGGCCTAGCGATGACACCGCACGGCCTGCGATCCTCGTTCCGCAGCTGGTGCGCCGAGCAAGGCATCAACCGCGAAGTAGCCGAAATGAGCCTCGGCCACACAGTACGAGGCGTAGAAGGCGCCTACCAGCGCTCAGACCTGCTCGAAGCACGCGCCGAGGTCATGGAGCAATGGGGACAACACCTCTCCGGCAAAGGCATCTGACCACCATATGCACCCGCGCGGCCACGGTCCTGCCTCCTGGTGTTGACGCTGGGTGGCTGCGGCCGTCGCCGAAACAGCAGCCCCGCAATGTTCGATTCCGCTTCGGAGCTCGAGATCGCAGCCACACGCATGATCAGCCTGCTCACTGGTGAGTACAGTCTCTCCTTCTGGAGCGTCTGGCCCAGATCAGGCTCGCAAGAACAGGGGCCCTAGTCGATGACCGTAGACCCTGAGACGGAACGCCGCGAACCGACTCGTATTCACCTCCTATGGAAGGGTCCGCACACCTTCGAGGATGTCTTGCAGATGGACGGCGGCACAGACTTCGGGATCTACCAGGTCTATGGCCCCCATCCAGTCAGCGGCACGGACTCGCTGCTCTACATCGGACAAGCAAACGACCAGACCTTCCGGTCCAGGTTCACAAACCCCGACCGCCAGGAGTGGGGCCCCGATAATGCGCCCTGGGGAGACAACACTGCATTGCTGCGGTTCTTCACGGGACGGGTTCACCCGACTCAGTGTCAGCGGGACGGGGGCGCTATCGATGACGAGCTGTGGGGAACGTATATCGACACAGCCGAGAAGCTTCTGATCAGCGCACACGCCCCGCACTGGAACGCACAGCGCATCTCCGGGATCCCGTATGAACAGACGGATGAATACGACAACTGCCACGTCCTCAATTGGGGAACCCGCGCATCGCTGCTGCCGGAGGTCTCCGGCGTCCGCCATGCTTGGACAGAGTTCGACTCAATCTGTGAAGACCCGCTTGAATGGACCGCAAGTCAACCCTGATGAGGATGGCCTGATCACTGAAGTTCTTTCCCCCGGCTGCAAGGCTCTAGCGCATAAGCCGATTCGGGGACAGCCTCTGGTTCCAGCGGGGGAATCACGCGGCGCTTCGGCTCCGCTGATGCACCGGTGATGGGGCCGGCTGAAGTGCCGCGGCTGGGGTAGCCGTTCAGTAGCGGTCGAGCACGGGGTCGATGGCGTTGGCGAGTCGAGCCATTGTGGGTACTAGCCATTCCCACAGCGTGGGCCACGTGTCGCGGTCTTCGACGTGCACGTCGTTGGGGTAGTTGGTGTTGATGACCGATGCGCGCCTGCCTTCTAGGCGGTTCCACAACAGTTCGGCTGCGAACGCCGCCTCGATCTCGTGGCGCTGCTCGTGGAGCCAGTCGTAGAGTTCGCTGGTAGTCGTGTCGTCGCCGGTGTCGATGTAGGCCTGCGCCGTCAACGTCGAGGTCCTGACCCTCGCGACGTACTTCACTCCCGGCGCCGCGGACTTGAACTGCATCCAGTTCTGGAGTTGGGGCGTCTTGGTTCCGCGCCACCGCGGTTCGACGTCGTGCAGCCGCGGCAAGAACCCGGCCCAGAACTTGGCGTACGTTGCCTTGCGGCCAGTGTCGGCTGCGCGTACCGCTCGTCGCCAATTGTCGGGCTCGACCACGACGTTGAGTTGTGGTGCGGGCGGCGAGTCGGCGATTCGCCACGCCGCGACCTCCACGCCGAAGAACCCGAACCCGTCGCGAGAGATGTCATTGAGCCACCCCAGCGCCGAGCGATGCTCCTCCCGGAACGACTCGGCGACCAACACGGCGTAGGCAGCGCCGAGCCCAGCGGCGTAGGTGATCAACTGACCGAGGTGACGATGGTCTGAGGGATTCAAGAAGTTCTCGACGATCACGGTCTCGCCCTGGTCGTTCACCGCCGCCAAGTCGGCGCTGAAGCCCCCCACGGCGGCCTCGGTCTCGGGCTCTTCGAATGTCATGTCCAACGCGTCGCCCAACAGATCAATGTTGTCAGCCAGCCACGGCGTGAAGTCGGTCGCCTCATTGGGCCACAGTTGACGCAACGGGGCCGCCACTAGTCGATCAATCACAGCCGAACCGTAGCGCTACTGTCGAAGCTCGCTCCACCTGACGGGCTTCGGCGTGCACCTATTCGCGCGCCTCTTCGGAAGTCGAGGAACGCTTCGATGCTGTCTCGCCTCGCGGCGAGAGCCGCCGCGAGCGGCCTCGCGGGCGCACGCGAAATGACCACCCGCTTCTAGCTGAGGCGAGTTCACAAGTCGTCCCCGAGGTGAGTCTCCAACCTCCGTCGGGCTTCGTCGGGTCCGTCGTCTTGCAACGCCTCGACGATGCTGCGAGCGAATGTCGCTTCAGTGCGAGCCCCCGCCGAGACACTGCCCCGCCACGCCTGTCGAGTGCCTGCGTCACGTCCGACAGCCCCTAGGCGGTCATAGCGCCAAGCGAGCTTGTCGAGCCGATCAGCGCAGGCTCTGAGACTGACGGAGGTCTCTGCGGTCGCCCAGCCGTTGACGGCGGCCGCGGTCAGCAGGGCCACCCGGCTAAGACCGTCGTCGATCTTGGCTTCGAGCTTGGCCAGTTTGCGGTCGTGCCATAGCGTCACCGGACGGCGTTCTGGGAAAGCCAGGGCGGTTCAACGACGACAAACAGAGTGCGTTTGGGCATGCGACATCGTTGCTGTAGACCGCGAACCACGCCAAATCACGGCGACACTTCCGTCTCATCTCATCGGCAACATTCACAGCGCCACACGGGCCACGACGCCTCGGCTCGCAACCACACACGCATCGCCGCGTCCGCAACGACGGCCGTTCCGTTGTCCTTGACGGCGGCGAGACCAGATTCGGCCAGAAACGGACCCGACGCCGCGGCCTGGTCCTTGACCATGCTCGCACGCCGCTCTCCCCTTTGAGGCTCCCGGTCGGCCAGCCAGCCACCGCACCTAGCCCGAACCGAAAGCTACGAGATGCACTGTCGCCGGGGGCGTTCGCGAGCGTTCCTCAGCGTTCCTCGGGCCCGCAGACGGCTCCAGCAACGGGGGTAGGCACCCAACCTACTGCCGCGCCGAAGGCTATGAGATATACTGTCGTTTCGGCCGCGTTCGCGAGCGTTCCTCAGCGTTCCTCGGGCCCGCAGACGGTTCCAGCAACGGCGCTACGGCCCGCCAAGAGTGGCGGACGCGCACCCCTTCTGACCTCGTCGGCACTACTAGTGCAAGCGTGTGGCGGCCAAACCACACCGAGACGCCCAACGCGAACGCACCCCCACTACAACCATCGCATAGTCCATTCGACCACCTCGACCGGACTCCATACGTCACTTCCGCATCCGTCACCGTCCAACCGGCCGAACGCAGCCCTTCAAGGACACCAACGAGCCCTCGCAGCACACTGCGGTCAATTGTCGCCGCAGCCCTGGCTGTGGGCGCCGCACCGGGCGCTGGGCGAGGAGTTCGTCGTCTCGAGCGGCGGATACATCGTTGAGGCCTACGCGTAGCTGTTGGGCTACGTCGGCTGCTGTTGGGATCCTCCGTGTGTGTGCAGGGTCCCTGTGGTTGTGGGCTGTTGCTTGGGCGTCACGATGACCAACCTGGCCACTCTGGCCATGAATGGCACTGTCGAAGGCGTCAGAAGACCCGCCGTTGGCCCGATCGCGTTCGCGAGCGTTCCTCAGCGTTCGTGGGGGCTTCGTAGCTTGATAGCCCATGACCACCCGATCAAACCGCCCGGGCCCCACCGCGAGGGCCTGCGCCATCTCTGTCGGCGCAAGCACCACCACCGGCGCTGTGCCACTGACCGTGTCGCCCCACAGCCACTTCAGCGGCCGCTGCGTCTCGGTCGACTTCGACTCCCGAGCCCTCGACGTGATGAGCCAGCCGCCCTACAGCCCGCCGCGACGGGTCGCAGCGCATCGAAGCCACAGCGGTGCCGACCGTGGAGGGACCTGACATGTCACCGAGAGTGTCCACGGAAGCCATGTTGCGCGTTCCCGACGTGCTGGACCGCGTCGGCGTCAGCCGACGCACGCTGTGTCGATGGCGCGCCGACGGCACATTCCCCCAAGCCCTCAGGCTGGGCGCGAACTCCATCGGCTGGCCCCGCCGCGTCATCGACGAGTGGCTCGCCAACCGGCCCCCTGCAGGTGCTTGACGCCCTAGATGACCTGCCCGAGGGCACTCCGGCGTGTGCATCGACCAAGGCCACCTCGCACACCAAGAGCGACCCGATTCGGACGAGTGCCCCGCGGCACCCGTCGGCGGCCGGCAGTGAACGCTCCTGCACCGGTGCGCAGGCAGAGAAGAGCACGAGGAACTCGCTCTTGGAGCTCAGCCGCGTCGTCGCAAGAGCGCCGCCTTCGTTACGCGCCGGGACTCTGACTCATGGCCTGGGTATTCTGAGTCCATGAAGGGTGATCGACTGCCGTCTGCGCGAGCGCTCGCTGAGTTTCGTGACATCTTTTGCGACGCGCACACTGAGTTCGCACTCGATCGGTGCCCAGAGCACGAGTTAGCGAGAGTACTGGATGGTCAGGCGAGCGCGGAGCTTCGCAGGTTGGTCTCACTAACCGACCGGCGGAAGTTGGGTGCCTTCTTCACGCCCCATGAACTGGCTGATCGGCTCGCCGAACCGCTCAGAGGGGCCCGAGGAAAGATCGTCGTTGTGGACACGAGTTGCGGCGCAGGAGATCTCCTACTTGCCGCCGCCCGAGCCTTGGCACCCGCGATCCAGCGCGCAACGGCGACGGTGCATCTGTACGGAGTGGACATCGTGCCGGAGTTCGTCGAAGTGGCGGCTTGGCGACTCGAACTTCAGCGTCGCGTTCTTAACCTCGACTTGGAAGTACGAACTCGCTGCGGCGAAGGGAGGAGCGCGCCCGAAGCAGCGAGCGCGACCCACGTACTGCTGAATCCGCCGTTTGCCTCGGTGCAGAGTGCCGACGACTGCGCGTGGGCGGGTGGCACGGTCAACGGAGCGGCAGACTTCCTTGACCACACTGTGGCCCGGCTCGCGCCCGCATCGCGTCTCTCGGCCTTGCTGCCAGACGTCTTGCGCAGCGGAGCGCGCTACAGACAGTGGCGACGCGTTATGGGCGAGAGCCTCGATATCGAGGAGACCACCATCCTGGGCCAGTTCGACCAATGGGCTGATGTTGATGTCTTCCTGCTCGGTGCCGTTCGTCGTGCCCAGCCCTCCGCCGGCGGCGCCCCGGAGTCGTGGGTCCAGGAGGCGTCGGGACCGACGGTGGGCAGCCGGTTTCACGTCTCGGTTGGTCCCGTCGTCCATTTCAGGGCGCCAGACAGCGGACCTCGGAGGCCGTACCTGACCGCCAAGGACTTTCCCACTTGGGGCACGATCAGAACGGTCGCCCGGGATCGTCGTTTCATCGGCAGGCTTCATCGCGGCCCGTTCGTTGTCATACCTCGCACGTCACGACCCGAAGAGCCAGCAAGAGCACGCGGTGCGATTGTCGCCGATCACCGCCAGGTGGCCGTCGACAATCACCTTCTGGTCCTTTCGCCGTTGGACGGAGGGATCGACGAATGCCATCGCCTCTTGGCAGTGTTGCGATCAGAGGCTGCCAACGCATGGCTCAACCGGGCGATCCGATGCCGACACTTGACCGTTGGGGCGATCGCATCCCTACCATGGATCGACGCCGGGGGTTCCCGTCATGCTGGCTAAGTTCCGCTTCGCGCCGGACATCCTTCGCCGGCTGGGCGAGGAGTTGAATCCGTCGCTCGAGCATGGCGTCATGGAACTGGTCAAGAACGCTCATGACGCCGATGCACACCGGTGCAGGGTGCGATTGATCCACGTGTCAGAAGCAGGGGGCTCGATCCATGTCCGAGACGATGGCGACGGCATGACAGCGTCGGACATCGTTGACCATTTCCTGCTACTCGGACGGTCGGCCAAGGTGAAGAGGGGGCGCACGACCCGGGGACGCATCCTAGCTGGAAGTAAGGGACTCGGACGCCTCGCCGCACTTAGAGCCGGTGAATCTGCGACTATTACGACCTGGCCCCGATCCGAGCCGGAGTTGCAGCACCGTATCGTTCTCGACTGGGAAGCGTTCGACGACGCCGATGCTGTGGACGATGTGGAGCTCGAGATTGAGACGAGTACCCGCAAGGAATCAGCTTCTCCCGGAACCGACATCAGGATTCGTTTTCTGAAGTCTCGCGTGGGCCGGAGAGAGGTGAAGAAGTTGGCCCGGGCGCTCTTGTTGATGGCCGATCCATTCGATGACGACCCATCCGATTTTCGCACAAGCCTAGATTCATCCGAGTTCAGGGATCTTGAGGAACTCGTACGCAAGAAGTACTTTGACGATGCGGAATACTCACTGCATGTCAAGGTAGACGTCGACGGTCAGGCTCAGGCACAAGTCACGGATTGGAAGGGTGAAACTCTCTTTACCGCTAACCATCAGGATCTGCGCCGAGACGGTAGACCGTACTGCTGTCCTCCATCACAATTCGATTTGTGGGTGTTCATTCTCAATGCCAAGACGTTCCAAACTCGCAAGTCGTCCGTGGGAGATGTCAGGGAATGGCTCGCCGAGCTTGGCGGCGTGATGCTGTACGTGGACGGGATCCGCGTTCCTCCATACGGCGATCCGGGCAATGACTGGCTGGACATGAATCTACGCAGATCCCAGAGTCCTGAGGAGCGTCCCAGCACCAATACCTCCCTCGGTCGGATCCGTGTGAGCGACCACAAGAAGTTGCTCACAGAGAAGACCGATCGCTCGGGTGTGATAGAAACCCCCGCCTTCGCTGACGTACGTTGCATGGCCCAAGACAGTCTCGACTGGATGGCAAGACAGCGCCTCAAGGCCGCCGAGCAACGGCGTCAGACGAAACGCCTCTCAGCTCCCTCTGAGACGTCCAAAACCAAAGCAGACGTCGAACAGGAGATCGACAAGATCACGTCAACAACCCCGGGAGCATCGGGACTCAAGGAGGCTTTTGGCCAGTACACCGAAGCGCAAGAGCGCGAGTTACGGGCGATGCGCGAAGAGGTCCAACTCTACCGAACTCTAAGCACCGCTGGAATCACGGCTGCAACCTTCGCCCACGAATCATCTGGAGGGCCCCTCAAAGTGATTGGTAGGGCTGTGAGCACTCTGCGACGAAAGCTGGGCACAAGATTCGCTCCGATGCCATCGGAGCTGGCTAGGCCGATTGATCGAATCGGGGCGGGCGTTTCATCGCTGGAGGCTTTCAGTGAGAGTACCCTCAGTCTCGTCGACAAGGACAAGCGGCGAGCCGGCCGCGTGGAGATCCACCAAGTTGTTAAGAGCGCGACGGAGACCTATCGACCGTTTATGGTGGCGCTTGATGCTGAGCTTGAGTTGCAGATGTGCGATGCCAGCCCATATTTACGTGGTTCGATTGCGGCGATCGAGTCCGTCATTGTAAATCTGTTGGCAAATGCACTCACAGCCGTATCACAGTCAACCACCGCGGAACGTGTGGTACGGCTAACGACGCAGGTGAGCAATGGCGGACTCGTCTTGTCTGTATCCGACAACGGCCCTGGCATCGAGGGCTATTCGACCTCGGAGATCTGGCTTCCCGGCGTGACGACACGCCCTGGTGGGTCCGGCCTCGGACTGACGATCGTAAAGGATACTGTGATCGACTTGGGAGGCAGCGTGGCGGCCGCTGCTCACGGCGAACTAGGCGGTGCTGAGTTCACCGTCAATCTTCCGCTGATCGGTTCGTAGGACGATGTGGCAGATCGGCTCGCACAGCATTGCAACGGTTGCTGTCGTTGACGACGATGCAGGAAGCAGGGAGTCACTCGGCTGGCTGTTGTCAGACGCTGGGTTGGAGATGCATGAGTTGAAGGGTCCGCTGTCGACGGTGAACAAGGAGTGCGCGGCTCTGCCGAAAGCGGCTCACGCCGTGATCTGTGACCACAACCTGAGCGCCCGCGCGAACTATGCAACATTCGCGGGAGCTGAACTTGTCGCGTCCGTGACAATGCATGGGTTCCCTGCGATTCTATGCACGCGCTATGCGGCAACAGATATCCTGGTTATTCGTCCACTTCTTCCATACATTCCTGTTCTACTGCCTCCTAACGAGCTTCGCGAGCCAGAGGAGTTGCATGACGCACTCGTTGAATGTGTAGCGGAGTTAGCAGGCAATATTCCACCCGAACGCAAGCCATGGAGAACGCAGGTTGTGGTGGAACAAGTGGATAACACTGACAGGACCTTTTGTGTGTCGCTTCCAGCTTGGGAGATAGACCAGGTAGTACGATTGCGACTAGAGGACGTGCCAGAGGATCTGCGTGACGACATCAAGATCGGATATCGCTCCTACGCAATGGCGAACATAGGAACTGATAGAATGGATAGACTCTACATTAGGGAGTGGACCCGCTAGTGCCGGAACTAGCCATTCTAGATGTTGGCCATGGGAACTGTGCTGTAATATGTGATGGAGCACGGGCGATTGTCATAGATGCTGGACCTGGTACGGCGCTCTTGGAGTTCCTGACTGAACGTCAGATCGTGCATGTAGTCGAAGTACTGATCTCTCACGCTGACACCGATCATCTCAAGGGTCTACTAGCTCTACTAGATCAGGATGAAATACGGGTTGAGAGTGTTCGTCTGAACAGTGACGCAACCAAGCATACCGCCCAATGGAAGGCGCTAGTATTCGCCTTGGAGGAGCGTCACAAGACAGGCCAATGCGGCTTCAGTGTCGAACTAACGGAGGGCATGAGCATGTCGTTCGGCGCTGACTGTCATGTAGGAGTCCTTGCTCCGAGAGTAGCCCTCGCAGCCATGGGCCCTGGCAGCGCGGACGAGCATGGCCGCGAGATAACGACGAACACAATGAGTGCGGTGCTCAAAGCCACTCTTCATAATCGATCTGTGCTGCTCACTGGAGACGTTGACGAGGTCGGACTGGCAAACTTGCTGGAGTCAGGCCAAGACTTGACGGCCGACATCCTCGTGTTTCCACATCACGGCGGAAACGTCCGTCCGGGAGCCATACCAGAGCGAAACCGAGACTTCGCGCAACGACTTCTGCAAGCCGTGGAGCCTGAGACCGTCGTGTTCTCTATCGGCCGAACCAGGCATCGCAACCCGCGACCGGAGATCATCGACGAAGTGCGCTCCTCATCTCACCGTAACGTCATGTGTACTCAAATGTCGCAAAGTTGTGCTGCCGACGAGAGATTCGATGACAGCCATCTGTCAGAGGCCTTCGCCGCTGGCAAGCGGCGCGGCCATTGCTGCGCAGGTAGTATCCTCGTGTCCCCCGAAGACTTGGTGCCATCGATCGCGGCGCACGCTTCATTCGTGCGCGTCGCCGCACCCACTGCGCTGTGTGCGCCGGTCTAAGTCCATTCTGCTGGCGCAGCCGGACAAAGGCGACTGGTCAAGGGACAGTGCACATCACGACACTTGGCTGAGACGGGCACGGATCCCCTGCAGGGGTGTTCCGGCCGGAATGGCAAGTCGAGCACGACTACGACCATTTCAAGGACGTCCTCCTTCAATACGCGCAATGTGGCAACTTCCCCGGTGCGCTGGACTGGCATCTGCGGTTGCTCCAGATGCGCCGCGTGGCGCTGATCTGGAGGATGCAGCAGCATCGACCCGCCTACGAGCAGCGGGGTTCCGGAGCGGTGCTGCGATCGCGGCCACCGCCTAGATCACCATCGAGGACCGTCAGCTAGCGGACGGCGCTAGCGGCGTCAGGCTCGTTCGATCAGATCGATCAGACGGCGCAGTTGCTGATCCGCGTCGCTGCCGTCCATCGGCGTGTCGCCCAGGAGATCCAAGATGGCCGCAGCGGCGAGCTGGGTCTTGCCGGGTGGCAATCCCTGCAGCGGCTTCTTCGCCGCCTCGGCCACCTCCCGAAGATTCTTGAAGTCGGTCACGGCCTGGTACCCTATCGGCCATTGGGGGGTGTGGGGGGACTCTGTGATCGTGGCCGCCGCGCAGGCCACGGACTGCGACTAACTGCTGAGCGAAGACCTCCAAGACGATCATCAACTCAACAGCGTGACCGTGCTCAACCCGTTCGCGCACCGGCCCGAAGCGATCCTGTAGCCGGCCACACCGCAATCGCCAGCGCCAGTACCCGTCCGAACCCAGCCCCTCGTCCTCCCTTCGGGAGCGATACTCAAAGTAATAACGCAAGTCTGATTCTCAGCTATTTACCGAGGTCAGAGGCTATTTCTTGGCCTGGCAGTGGCACCCCGTACGGGATTTGAACCCGTGCTACCACCTTGAGAGGGTGGCGTCCTAGGCCGCTAGACGAACGGGGCAGGTGCGCCGCGGCTGCCCGCGGCGGGCGCAGCATATCGTCGTGCTTCCCGCTCTTGTTCGCTGCACTTGCGGGCCGTTCGGACCGTGGTTCGGGGAGGAGGACTTGAACCCCCAATGGCTGGGCCAGAACCAGCTGTGTTACCGATTACACCATCCCCGATAGAGCGCCTCAGGCTATCCGGCGGCGCCGTACCCGCCTCATGCGGCTGCGCTGGCGTTGAGGTCGGCTAGCTGGCCCTTGGTGCCCAGCGCGATCAGCATGTCGGCGGCGGCCAGCACGAAGTCGTCGGGCGGGTCGGTCACGAACGAACCGCCGCGGCGCACCGCCAGGATCGTGGCACCGGTCGACTCGCTGATGCCGCACTCGGCCAGCGACCGGCCGGCGAGCGGGCCCTCCGCGGTGACCGCGGTCTCGGCTAGGCGCACCGAGAGCTGGCCGGCGTGCATGGTCACGCCCAGGAAGTCGGCCACATTGGGCTCCAGCACCAGCGCAGCCATCCTCGCACCGCCGATCTCGTGGGTGTTGACCACCCGGTCCACCCCGGCCTGGCGCAGCTTCGGCTCGGCGGAGAACTCGTTGGAGCGAGCCACGATGAACAGGCTCGGGCGCATCGAGCGGGCCGTGAGGGCGATGTAGAGGTTGTCGATGTCGGAGTCGAGGGCGAGCACCAGCGTGCTGGCCCGCTCCAGCCCGGCCGATTCCAACACGCTGTCGTCGGTGGCCTCGCCGATGACGGTGTGCGGCAGTTCGGCGTCGTCGAGGTCTCGGCGGTCGACCACCACCAGCGTGCGACCCGCTGCAGCCAGCTCGCGGTGGATGGCCCGCCCGACCTGCCCGAAGCCGCACAACACGACATGGTCGCTCAGCCGGTCGATCTGCTTTTGCATGCGCCGCCTCCGAATCTCGACGTCGAGCCGCCCCTCGAACAGCGACTCTATGAGCACGGTCAGGATGTAGAGGGCCGTGCCCACCCCGAACAGGATCAGCAGCACGGTGAACACCCGGTAGCTGTCGGTGACGGTGCCGATCTCGTCGTAGCCCACCGTGGTGATGGTGATGACGGTCTGGTAGAGGGCCTCGCCCACGGTCAGCCCGAGCCGGTAGTAGCCGAACGTGCCCGCGGCGATCACCACCGCCAACCCGACCATCCCGGCCCAGAAGCGGCCCCACGGATCCTTGGGAGCGCCCCTCACCAGGTACGGAGTACGGCTGCGGCGCCTGCGAATCCAAGACCTCACCAGCGCCAACAATAGATCGACCCGACGGGCGGGGCCTTCCCGCTCGTGTTCGCTTCGCTCACGGGCCGCCCAAACCCCATCACCACAGCACACGGCCGCGCCCGTATGCACCGGCGCGCCGGACCGTTCGCTCTGCCTCTGGGGCGGCTTGTACCTTTGGGAGGCGTGAGCGAGACGGTGGGGGTAGGGCCCCATCCCGAGCCGTGGCCCGTCGGCGACCACCTCGATCCCGAACTGCTGGCCGGCGGCGACCGGCGCAACGTAGTCGACCGCTACCGCTACTGGACCGTGGATGCCATCAGGGCCGACCTCGACCCCCGGCGGCACCCGTTCCACGCGGCCATCGAGAACTGGGAGCACGACCGCAACATCGGCACAGTGGTGCGCACCGCCAACGCCTTCGCTGCGGCTGCGGTGCACATCGTGGGGCGGCGGCGCTGGAACCGGCGGGGAGCGATGATGACCGACGTGTACCAGCACGTCCGCCATCACGCCTCGGTTGAGGATCTGGCGACCTGGGCCTCTGAGGAGGAGCTGCCGGTGGTGGGTGTCGACAACCTGCCCGGCGCGGTGCCGCTGGAGACGGCCGAACTGCCCGAGCGGTGCGTGCTGCTGTTCGGTCAAGAGGGCCCGGGCCTGTCGGAGGCGGCGAGGTTTGCCGCGGCGCAGGTGGTGTCGATCGCCCAGTTCGGCTCCACCCGCTCCATCAACGCCGGAGTGGCCGCGGGAATAGCCATGCACACCTGGATCCGCCAATGGACCCCACCCGCGACCTGAACCCGGTCGAGTCATTGGGGTGGGCGCGGAGCGGTTAGCGTTGGCGCCCGCATGAGTCCACCTGCCGACGACGCGCGCCCGGCCGCGGTTCCCGACAAGCCCGCTCTGGAGGGCCTCGAGGCCAAGTGGGACGCCGCCTGGGAGGCATCGGGGATCTACCGCTTCGAGGAGGGCCGGCCCCGCGGCGAGGTGTTCTCCATCGACACTCCCCCGCCGACGGTGAGCGGCTCGCTGCACGTCGGCCACGTCTTCAGCTACACCCACACCGACATCATCGCCCGCCAGCGCCGCATGGCCGGGCAGGCCGTGTTCTACCCCATGGGCTGGGACGACAACGGCCTGCCCACCGAGCGCCGGGTGCAGAACTACTACGGCGTGCGCTGCGACCCGTCGCTGCCCTACGACCCGGATTTCGCGGCCCCGACCGACGCGGGCCGGCCCTCGGCGGTGGCCAAGCGGCGGACCATCTCGGTGAGCCGGCCCAACTTCATCGAGCTGTGCGAGGAGCTCACCGCCTCCGACGAGCAGGCCTTCGAGGACCTCTTCCGGCGCATCGGGCTGTCGGTGGACTGGACCCGCACCTACACCACCATCGACTCCCGCTGCCGGCGGGTGTCGCAGCTCGCCTTCCTCGAGAACCTCGAGCGGGGCGAGGCCTACCAGATCGAGGCCCCGTCGCTGTGGGACGTGACCTTCCAGACTGCGGTGGCCCAAGCCGAGCTCGACGACCGGGAGGTGCCCGGCGCCTACCACAAGCTGCGCTTCGCCGCCACCGACAGCACCGATGCCAGCGACCCCAACGGCGCCGAGGCTGACATTTGGATCGACACCACCCGGCCCGAGCTGGTGCCGTCTTGCGTGGCGCTGGTGGCCCACCCCGACGACGGCCGCTACCAGCCGCGGTTCGGCTCGCTGGTGCGCACCCCGGTGTTCGGCGTGGAGGTGCCGGTGCTGGCCCACCGCCTCGCCGACCCCGACAAGGGCACCGGCATCGCCATGATCTGCACCTTCGGCGACACCGCCGACGTGACCTGGTGGCGCGAGCTCGACCTGCCGGTGCGCACCGTGATCGGACGCGACGGGCGCCTTGCGGCCGAGCCGCCCGAGGCCATCGAGTCGCCGCAGGGCCGGGCCGCCTACGCCCGCCTGGCCGGCAAGACCGCGGCTGCGGCCCGCACCGAGATCGCGGCCCTCTTCGCCGAGTCCGGCGACATCGACGGCGAGCCCCGCCGGATCACCCACCCGGTGAAGTTCTTCGAGAAGGGCGACAAGCCGCTGGAGATCGTGTCGAGCCGCCAGTGGTACATCCGCAACGGCGGGCGCGACGACGACCTGCGCCAGGCCCTCATTGACCGGGGCGTCGAGATGAACTGGGTCCCCGGATACATGCGGACCCGCTACGAGAGCTGGATCGCGGGGCTCAGCGGCGACTGGCTCATCAGCCGCCAGCGCTTCTTCGGCGTGCCCATCCCGCTGTGGTACCGACTCGACGCCGACGGCTCGCCCGACTGGGGCCAGCCGATCCGGCCCGAGGCGGCCGCCTTGCCGGTCGACCCGTCGTCGGACTGCCCGCCCGGCTGCGACGAGTCACAGCGGGGGCGCCCCGGCGGCTTCATCGGCGACCCCGACGTGATGGACACCTGGGCCACGTCGTCGCTCACCCCCCAGATCGCCACCGGCTGGCGCGCCGACGAGGCCCTGTATTCCTCCACGTTCCCGATGGACATGCGGCCCCAGGCCCACGACATCATCCGGACCTGGCTGTTCTCCACCGTGGTGAGGGCCCACTTCGACGCCGGCACCGTGCCGTGGCGCAACTGCGCGCTGTCGGGCTGGATCCTCGACCCCGACCGCAAGAAGATGTCCAAGTCTCGGGGCAACGTGCAGGTGCCCACCGACCTGCTCGAGCGCTTCGGGGCCGACGCGGTGCGCTACTGGGCGGCCTGCGGGCGTCCCGGCACCGACACCGCCTTCGACGAGCAGCAGTTCCGCATCGGCCGGCGCCTGGCCGTAAAGCTGCTCAACGCCTCGAAGTTCGTGCTGCGCTTCGACGAGCTCGACGACGAGGCGGCCCGCGTCGTGCGAGATGAGGCCGCGGCTGCGGGGCCGCGTGTGTTCTCCGACGCGGTGCCGGACGGGATCGCCGAGCCGCTGGACCGCTCGATGCTGCACCGGCTGGCCGGCCTGGTGGACGAGGCAACCCGGGCGCTGGAGTCATTCGACTACGCCCGGGCCCTGGAGCGCACCGAGACGTTCTTCTGGGCGTTCACCGACGATCATGTGGAGCTGGTGAAGGCGCGGGCCTACGGCGAGCACGGGCCGCAGGCCGCGGTGTCGGCCCGGTTGTCGCTGCAGTTCTCGCTGAGGGTGCTACAGCAGCTTCTGGCCCCGTTCATGCCCTTCGTGACCGAGGAGGTGTGGAGCTGGTGGCAGGAAGGCTCGATCCACGCCTCGGCCTGGCCCAACCCTGCGGTGTTGCGAGCCGCAGCCGGGCCGAGCGATGAGCTGCCGAGCACGGTGGCGGCCGCAGTGCTGCGAGAGGTGCGCCGGGCCAAGTCGGAGGCCAAGCGGCCGCTGCGCACCGAGGTGCTGAGGGCCACCGTGACCGACACGCCCGAGCGGATCGCAGTGCTAGCCACCGTGGCCGACGACGTGTGCGCGGCGGGCCGAGTCAGCAAGCTGGAAGCGGCCGAAGGACCCGAGCTCTCGGTGGTCTGCGAGCTGGCGGCTGAAACGCCGAACTAGTCAGCGCGGGAGGCCGGTTATCTGGCGGGCGGCCCGGCGACCCGACAGCAGGGCGCCGTGCACTGTGGACGGGAAGCGGCTGTGGGTTGCCTCGCCCGCGAAGAACAGGCGCTCGCCGACCGGGCGGGACATCTCCCGGTAAGTCTCGAAGTCGGCACCCACTGGCAGGTACGAGTACGAGCCTCTCGTCCAGGGGTCCATTCCCCAGCGGGTGCTGACCACTTCGCGGGGCTCGGGCACTTCGCCATAGACGGCCCGCAGAGTCTCCACGGCTCGGGCAGCCAGCTCGGCGTCGGAGTGCTGCTCGATCTCGGCGCCGAACGAGCCGGGGTTGAACATGGCCAACACTGGCTGGCGCAGATAGGGGTACAGGTTGAGCGTCTCGGACCACTGGCCCGGATACCGGCCCGCATAGCCGATCCACTCGACGCCGCGGTCCCAGAAGGCGTCGTCGAACAGCAGGCACGTCCGGTTGAGGATTCCCATGTCCAGCGCGTCGATGGCGTGTTGCAGGTGCGGCGGCAGCGCCGGAGTGAACGAGATGGACCCGGCCTTGAGAACTCCGAGCGGAACAGTGACGATCACCCGGTCGGCGGTGAACGTGTCGCCCGACTCGGTGGCGACGGCGACCGCAGGTCCGGCGTAGTCGATCTGTGCCACCGGGTGGTCGAGCCTGATGTCGCGGCCCTCGGCCAGCACGACGACGATCTGGCTGTAGCCGCCAGCGAACACAGCGTCGCCGCCGCGCAGGGTGCTGGGCCCGTCGTAGCTCATAATCGACAGGTCGGAGAGGTCGGCGCCGAACTCGTGCTCGAACATCGACGACAAGGCGTGCAGCCAGAGCCGCCGGGCGTTGTCGTCAAGGCCGTTGGCAGCGGCGAACTCCTCGAACACCTCGCGCAGCGACTGGTCGGGCCGCTCGTGGGCCAGCCTCATGTATTCGTGCCATTGTCCCGGCTCGACCGGCGCGATGGGCTGGCCGTCCCAGTCGTAGAGGACCGCGTTGTCGTAGTCCGACTCGACGGTGGAGATTCGGTTGCTCTCGGCGATCTCGTGTACCGGGTTGCCGCGAATGCCGTGAATCCAGGTGGCGCCCAACTCGATGGGGATGCCGTCGCCGATGCTCGAAGTCCAGATGCGTCCGCCGATCCGGTCGCGGGCCTCTAGCAGCACAACATCGTCGAAGCCCCGGATCTGGAGCTCGTCGGCCGCGGCCAGGGCCGCGATGCCGGCGCCGACGATGACGATCCGCTCGCCGGTGCCGGCCGGCGCGTCGGTAGAGCCACTTCCGCTGCAGGCCGCGAGCACCGGCATGGCCGCCGCGCTGAGCCCACCCTTGATGAACCCCCGCCGGGCAATCCCACCCGTCGATACCTCGCCCGTATGCGCCAAAGTCTCCCCCTATTCGCTAGGCCCCGAAGTCATTCCCGCTCTTGTTCGCTTCGCTCACGGGCCGCTCGGGCCACGGCCTCACAAGCTCGGCCTCAGGGTCATTCCCGCTCTTGTTCGCTTCGCTCACGGGCCGCTCGGGCCACAGCCTCACAAGCTCGGCCTCAGGGTCATTCCCGATCATG
>JAJEDD010000028.1 GCA_022821685.1 Acidimicrobiia bacterium | reverse complement strand
CCGGGGATAACAGGCTCATCTTCCCCAAGAGTCCATATCGACGGGAAGGTTTGGCACCTCGATGTCGGCTCATCGCATCCTGGGGCTGAAGCAGGTCCCAAGGGTTGGGCTGTTCGCCCATTAAAGCGGTACGCGAGCTGGGTTTAGAACGTCGTGAGACAGTTCGGTCCCTATCCTCTGCAGCCGGAAGAGACTTGAGGAAAGCTGTCCCTAGTACGAGAGGACCGGGACGGACGCAGCTCTCGTGTGCCAGTTGTTCCGCCAGGAGCATGGCTGGTTGGCGACCTGCGGAAGGGATAACCGCTGAAAGCATCTAAGCGGGAAGCCTGTTTCGAGATGAGGTCTCTCACCGGGTAAACCGGGTAAGGCCCGTGGCAGAACACCACGTTGATAGGCCGGAAGTGTAAGCACGGTGACGTGTTCAGCTGACCGGTACTAATCGGCCGAGGGCTTGGTTCAATTTCGCATCGAGCGCTCGGTGCTCGTGCTCGCTATGGAGTTCGTCAAGAGGCGGTCCCCGATTCAGGGGTCCGTCGGCGACGACGACAATTGACAACAGGTTTCGGTGGCGATAGCGGCGGGGTCACACCCGTTCCCATTCCGAACACGGAAGTTAAGCCCGCCAGCGCCGATGGTACTTGGGCGGAGACGCCCTGGGAGAGTAGGACGCCGCCGGATTTCGCTGATCAGAAGGCCCCGATCACCACCGTCGGGGCCTTCTGGCGTTTCTGGGCGCGGGTAGGCTCCCGCCGTGGCGGCAAGTCGCAGAAGGCGTGTGCAACTCGTGAGCGGTGGCGGGTCGGGCCGCGGCCGCTCGAGTGCATCCTCGGCGTCGCGGGGGGATTCACCACCTGGGCGCTCGCACAACGGCAAGGGTCCCCGACCACGACCGCGAAAGTCGCTGCCGAGCGCGCCCCGTCCGGTTGTCGATCCCCACGCAGAACTGCGGCGGGTGCTGGGGCCCGAGCGGGGCAAGGGCGCGGTGCGGCGCTTCGAGGTCGCGTCCAGGGCCTTCCGGGCCGAGCGGTTCAAGGAGGCCCAGCCGTTGCTGAGCCGCCTGTCGCGAGAGGCACCCGAGGTCGCCGATGTGCGCGAGCTGCACGGTCTGGTGCTGTACCGACTGGGCCGCTTCACCGCAGCCATGGCCGAGCTCGAGGACTTCCGGGAGCTGAGCGGCTCTGTTGAGCAGCATCCCGTGCTGGCCGACTGTCACCGCGCCCTGGGCCGCTGGGCCGACGTGGAGGCGCTCTGGAAGGAGCTGGTCGAGGCGTCGCCCTCGGCCGACCTCGTGACCGAGGGACGCCTGGTGGTGGCCGGCGCCAAAGCCGACCGGGGGGAACTGCCCGCCGCCATCCGGATCCTGGAGCAGGGCTGGCGGTTGCCGCCGCGGCCCCGCAACCACCACCTGCGCCGGGCCTACGCCCTCGCCGACCTCTATGAGCGGGCCGGCCGCTCGCCGCGGGCCCGAGAGCTGTTCCGCCGGGTGGAGTCCCACGACCCGCGCCTCGCCGACGTGACCCAGCGAGTCCGAGCCCTCTCCTGAGCACCGGCAGACTTCTGCGCGCTCGCGCGGGACGGGTCCGCGCCCGCGGACGGGTCGGGGCGCTACCGTGGCGACAGGCGGGCGCGGGCGGCCGAGCGGGTCCGGCGGTGCACGCTCACAGGCCCCTTCACAGGCCTGATCGAGAGCTATCCGGGAGTACCTCCGTGGACATTCACACCCTGCTCGGCGAGGCGGCCGAGTCGCTGCTCAGCCACGAGTGCAAGACCTTCGAGCGGGAGTCGCTGACCCTGCCCGGCCCCGACTTCGTGGCCCGGGTGCTGGCCGCCAGCGACCGCTCCCCCCAGGTGCTGCGCAGCATCGGCTCGCTGTTCGACCGCGGCCGGCTGGCCGGCACCGGCTACGTGTCGATCCTGCCCGTCGACCAGGGGATCGAGCACTCGGGCGCGGCGTCCTTCGCGCCGAACCCCGCCTACTTCGACCCGCTGCGCATCGTGGAGCTGGCCATCGAGGGCGGCTGCAACGCGGTGGCCTCGACCTTCGGCGTGCTCGGCCTGGCGTCTCGCCGCTACGCCCACCGCATCCCGTTCATCGTCAAGCTCAACCACACCGAGCTGCTGAGCCATCCCGAGTCGTACGACCAGGTGATGTTCGGCTCGGTCGAGCAGGCCTGGGACCTCGGCGCGGCCGGGGTGGGGGCCACCGTCTACTTCGGATCCGACAACGCCCGGCGCCAGATCGGCGAGGTGTCGGAGGCGTTCGCGGCGGCCCACGAGCTCGGCATGTTCACGGTTCTGTGGTGCTATCTGCGCAACGCGGCGTTCAAGGTGGACGGCACGGACTATCACGCCGCCGCCGACCTCACCGGTCAGGCCAATCACCTCGGGGTGACCATCGAGGCCGACATCATCAAACAGAAGCTCCCCACCAACAACGGCGGCTACCCCGCGGTGGGCTTCGGCAAGACCCACGACCTGGTCTACGACCAGCTCACCAGCGACCATCCCATCGACCTGTGCCGCTACCAGGTGGCCAACTGCTACATGGGCCGGGTGGGGCTGATCAACAGCGGCGGCGCGTCGTCGGGAGCAGGCGACCTGGCCGAGGCGGTCGCCACTGCGGTAATCAACAAGCGGGCCGGCGGCTGTGGCCTGATCTCGGGCCGCAAGGCCTTCCAGCGTCCCATGGCCGAAGGCGTGGAGCTGCTCAACGCCATCCAGGACGTGTACCTAGACCCGTCCGTCACCATCGCCTGAACCCCAGATGAGCCTTCCCAGAGCTTTGGGCGCGGACGGTATACAGGTTAGGGTTGCGCCCGCGGGCCACCGGCGGGTCTTGTTCGCGGGCCGGGTCCGCACCGCGGGTGCAAAGGAGCATCAGTGACCGAGACTGCGGCGCGGACCGAGCAGGTCCGCCGGGCCGACGGCATCGTCCTGCGGTTCGCGGGCGACTCCGGCGACGGCATGCAGCTCACCGGCGACCGGTTCACCTCGGCCAGCGCCCTGTTTGGCAACGACTTGGCCACCCTGCCCGAGTTCCCGGCCGAGATCCGGGCCCCGGCCGGCACCCTCGCCGGCGTTTCGTCGTTCCAGGTCCACATCTCCGACCACGACATCACCACCCCCGGCGACGCCCCCACCGTGCTGGTGGCCATGAACCCGGCCGCGCTGCGGTCCGATCTGCCGCTGCTGACGCCGGGCGGGACCGTCATCGTCAACTCCGACGCCTTTGGCGAGCGCAACCTCGGCAAGGCCGGCTACGACTCCAACCCGCTCACCGACGGCAGCCTCGACGGCTACACGCTGGTCACCGCGCCCATGACCGACCTCACCAAGCGGGCCTGCGCCGACCTCGGGGTCAAGCCACGCGACGCCGAGCGCTCCAAGAACTTCTTCGCCTTGGGGCTGGTGTCGTGGCTCTACTCTCGGCCCGTCGAGCCCACCGTCGACTGGATCGACGGCAAGTTCGCCGGGCGCGACACGGTGGTGGCCGCCAACAAGGCCGCCTTCGCCGCGGGCCACGCCTTCGGGGAGACCGCCGAGCTGGGCGCCAGCCGGCTCATGGTCAACCCGGCCGAGCTGGCGCCGGGCACCTACACCAACATCAACGGCAACACCGCGCTGTCGTGGGGCCTGATCGCGGCCTCCCAGCAGGCCGGCATCCCGCTGTTTCTGGGCTCCTACCCGATCACCCCGGCCAGCGACATCCTCCACGAACTGGCCCGGCACAAGAACTTCGGGGTCCGCACCCTGCAGGCCGAAGACGAGATCGCCGCGGTGGGCGCAGCCCTCGGCGCGGCCTACGGCGGCCACATAGGCGTCACCACCACCTCGGGTCCGGGCATGGCCCTCAAGGCCGAGACCGTCGGCCTGGCCGTGAGCCTGGAGGTGCCGCTGGTGGTGATCGACATCCAGCGGGGCGGGCCGTCCACCGGCCTGCCCACCAAGACCGAGGCCGCCGACCTGCTCATGGCCATGTACGGTCGCCACGGCGAGGCACCGCTGCCCATAGTGGCGGCCCAGAGCCCCTCGGACTGCTTCTTCGCCGCCATCGAGGCGGTGCGGCTGGCGGTGGAGCACCGCACCCCGGTGATCCTGCTGTCCGACGGCTACCTGGCCAACAGCAGCGAGCCGTGGCGCGTCCCCGACGTGGAGCAGCTCGACTCCATCGCGGTCAACTTCGCCTCCAAGCCGAATCACGTCAACGACGAGGGCGAGGCCGTCTTCTGGCCCTTCCGCCGAGACGAGCGCCTGGTGCGGCCCTGGGCCATTCCGGGCACTACCGGACTGATGCACCGCATCGGCGGGATCGAGAAGTCCGACGGCAGCGGCAACATCAGCTACGAGCCCGACAACCATCAGGCCATGGTGCGGCTGCGGGCCGAGCGCATCGCCCTCATCGCCCACCACATCCCGCCCGCCGAGGCCGTCGGCGACCCCGATGCGGCCGTCGCCGCGGTGAGCTGGGGCTCAACGTGGGGCGCGGTCACCGGGGCCCGCCGCCGCCTCGAGGCGGCCGGCCACCGCCTGGCCCACATCCACCTGCGCCACCTGAACCCGCTGCCCGCCAACCTCGGCGAGCTGCTCTCGTCGTTCGAGCGGGTCGTCGTGCCCGAGATGAACACCGGCCAGCTCTGCCGCATGCTGCGAGCCGAGTACCTGATCGACGCCAAGTCGGTGACCAAGGTGTCGGGCCAGCCCTTCACCGCGGCCGAGCTCACCGAGGCGTTCTGGACCGAGATCGCGGCCGCGGAGGACCAGCCATGACCGACGCGCCGACAACCACCCGCAAGGACTGGGCCACCGATCAGGAGGTCCGTTGGTGTCCGGGCTGCGGCGACTACTCGATCCTCACCGCGGTGCAGCTGCTGATGCCCGAGCTGGGCGTGCGGCGCGAGGACACGGTGTTCGTGTCGGGGATCGGCTGCGCGGCCCGGTTCCCCTACTACATGAACACCTACGGGCTGCACGCCATCCACGGGCGCTCGCCCGCGGTGGCCACCGGCCTGGCCATGGCCCGCGGCGACCTGCACGTGTGGGTGGTGGGCGGTGACGGCGACATGATGTCGATCGGGGGCAACCACCTGATCCACGCGCTGCGCCGCAACGTGAACCTCAACATCCTGCTGTTCAACAACCAGATCTACGGGCTGACCAAGGGGCAGTACTCGCCCACCAGCGAGCGGGGCAAGGTGACCAAGTCCACCCCCCACGGCTCGGTGGAGCAGCCTTTCAACGCGGTGTCGCTGGCGCTGGGGGCCGAGGCTTCGTTCGTGGCCCGCACCCACGACATGGACCGGGGCCACATGCAGGAGATGTTCCGCCGGGCCCACGACCATCCGGGGGCGGCGCTGGTGGAGGTCTTCCAGAACTGCAACGTGTTCAACGACGGCGCCTTCGCCGCTCTCACCAAGCGCGATGCCCGCGACTCGATGCTGATCGACCTCCGCCACGGCGAGCCGGTGCGCTTCGGGGCCGACGGCGAGTTCGGCGTGGTAATCGAAAACGGCCGGGCCCGGGTGGTGTCGGTGGCCGAGGCGGGCATCGACGCTCTGGTGGTGCACGACGAGACCGACGCCGACCCGTCGGTGGCCTTCGCGCTGAGCCGCCTGGCCAACACCAACGACGTGCCCACCCCGATCGGGGTGTTCCGGGCCGTGGAGCGCTCCGAGTACGGCTCGTCGGTCACATCGCAGATCGCGGCCTCACAGTCGAGCGCCGGCCCCGGCGACCTCCACAAGCTGTTGCACTCCCGCCCCACCTGGCAAGTCGCCTGAACTCAGCCCACAGCACCGCAGGCCGCGTGTCCGCCCGCTCTGACGCGGGGAAGTGATCGGGTGGATTGGCCGCTCGGGGTTAGCTGTCGGGAATGTCGTAGGTCTGGGCGGTCAGCGCGCCGTCCACTATGAGGTTGATGCCCGAGATGTATTGGGCCTCGTCGGAGGCGAGGTACAAGAAGGCGTGGGCGATGTCGTCCACCGTCGCCAGCCGGTTGGCGGGCACCAGCGGGAAGCCCTCGCGGCGCCACTTGTCCATCAGCTCCTCGCCCACGATGTCGGTGGACTGCTGGGTGTCGGACGGGCCGGGGCCGACCGAGTTGCACCTGATGTTGTATGGAGCGCACTCCACCGCGATGGCCTTGGTCAATGCGTCGACGCCGGCTTTGGCCGCGCAGTAGTGGGTGAAGCCCCGGCCGTGTCCCAGCGCCCCGATCGACGATGTGAACAGGATCACCCCGCCGCCGGTCTCCTTCATGGCTCGGGCCGCCCGGTTGCCCATCACGAAGTAGGCGTCGAGGTTGACCGACAGCACCCGCCGCCATTCGGCGTCGGTCATGTCGATGAACTCGGCGTTGGTCCACGCCGCCGCGTTCGACACCATCACGTCGAGCTTCGGGTCGATGGCCAGAGCCTCCGCCACCGCCGCGGCGCAGTTCTCCATGACGCCTAGATCGGTGTTGATCACATGCGGCGCCGCGCCGAGTTCCTCGATCACCGGCGCCACTGCGTCGAGCCGCTCCTGCTTGTAGTCGAGAAGGTACAGGTTGGCGGCGCCCTCAGCCGCGAACAGTTCGGCGGTACGGCGCCCGAACCCGCTGCCCGCGCCGGTCACGAACACGTTACGTCCCTCGAATCGTCGGCTCATAGCGTCGCCCTTCTGGCCGCGGCCAATGGCCAGTCCAGCCCGCGTCCACGGTCTTGGACACTACATCCATTGCCAGAGTTGCCAGGGCGATACGTCTTCGAAGGCATTCGATCGCCGACGAGTCAGGTATCGAAGACCTCGGTGAGGGCGACAGTGAAGCCGGGCAGGACATCGGCACCGTCGAGGGTGTCGTCGATGGCAAGAGTCGTTATGGCTCGGCCGGGCCGGTGAATGTCGACGGTGCGGGGGTCGGGGTGGATCACCCAAACGAGGCGCACACCGTGACTGAGCCACATGCGGGCCTTGTCGTGGATCTCGCGGCGGCTGTCGGATGGCGACTTGATCTCGACAACGAGATCGGGAGCGACCTCGGTGTAGCCCTGAATGCGGGTGCCCAGCGGCATTCTCTGCGCGGAGGTGAAGGCGATGTCCGGCTCGCGCACGGTGTCGGGATCGCGCTCGAGCCGCACCCCGGAGTCGGAACCCATCAGTCTCCCGAGCTTGCGAGCCTTGATGAAGTTGCGCAGCTCGGCGCCCAAGTTCATCACGATCTCGCCGTGTTCAGCTCCAGCAGTCATCGTCTCTACCAGCACCCCTCGGATCAATTCGCCGCGGACCCCCTCGCTGTGGAGGCGCAAGAGGTCGTCGGCTGTCAACAGCGTCATCTCAGCAGTCTTCGTTTCGGTGATCGTCATGGTCGTCCCGTTCCAATACTCGACGCCCGCCGATGCTACAGGGGCATGACCGGGCATCAGTGGGCGGTCCAGCCTCCGTCCACGGTCAGCACGGAGCCGGTCACATACGACGAGGCGTCGGAGGCCAGATAGATGGCCGCCCCCGCGATCTCGTGAAGCTCGCCCCAGCGCTTCAGGGCCACCTCCTGGCCGATCACCCGCACGCTGTGCTCGCTGTGCTGGTGGGCCGTGTTCATCTCGGTGAGGAACGGGCCGGGGGCGATGGCGTTGACGTTGATGCCGTGGGGCGCCCACTCCATGGCCAGCGCCCGAGTGAGCTGGATCAGCGCACCCTTGGAGGATGTGTAGGCGGTGCGGTCGGGCGCGGCCACCAGGCCGAAGGTGGACGCCACGTTGATCACCCGGCCGTGCCCTGAGGCTCTCAGCGCCTCCGCCGCGGCCCGGCAGGCCAGCCACGGCCCGGTCACATTGACCGACAGCGACTCGGCGAACTGCGCCACCGCAAGGTCTTCGATGGCGCCGCGCACCAGTATCCCGGCGTTGTTGACCAGGATGTCGAGCCCGCCCAGCGCGTCGACCGCGGCAGCCACCGCCGCCTCAACCGACGCCGCTTCGGTGGCCTCCATCTCCACCCCGAGCGCGACCTGACCGGTCGTCTCGGCGATCTCGGCGGCCTTCGCTTCGGCATCGCGCCGGGTGCGACTGGTGACGGCCACCTGCGCCCCCGCGAAGCTGAGGGCCTCGGCGATCACCGCGCCGAGCCCCCGTGAGCCGCCAGTCACCAAAGAGGCTCGTCCGTCCAAGCGGAACAGGTCAAGCGGATCAGATGCCGTGGGGCCTCCTAGACGTCAGCGCGCCGCGTCAGGTGCTGTGGGCTTCCTCGTAGGTGGGGCCGCCGCTCTCGGCCACCCAGTAGCGGCGGGCCCAGCCGACGCCCTTCCAGGTCTTGATGTGGTCGGGCACCAGCTTGATGAGCCAGCGGGGCTGCTGCAGGGTGGACACCAGATAGGTCGGGCCGTTGGGGCCGAGGTACCGGTAGGACATCTGCTCGGCGACCTGCACCCAGCGCCCCCCGATGTTGGGCTCCTCCTCCACGGTGGCGTTGCCCTCCATGTACACCTTGGGGATCTCCACCGACTGGCCCGACTCGTCGGGGTCGCTGTGGGGAGCGTCGATCACCACGCTCACCCGGCCGTCGGCCTTGATGTACTCGCACCACAGGGCCCGCTGCCGGCCGACGAAGTACAGGGCCTCGCCGTCCCACTGGTACCACACCGGCATCACGTAGGGCGACCCGTCGGGCTTGAGGGTGGCCAGCCGGGCAATGGGGTTGCCCGCCAGGAACTGCTCCATCTCCTCGGCCGTGAGGCCGCCCAGATCACCTCGGAAACTGCTCATACCGGTCGCTCCTTTTCTCACCGACGACGGCGAGACAGTACCATCGCTCCGATGGAAGCCACCAAGCCGGTCGATGAGGCCGAGGCGGCCAATGGCAGCAACGGCGCGGGCGGCGCCGCGCTGTCGGTGCGCGATCTGGTCAAGACCTTCGAGGTGGGCGGGGGCTGGCTCGGCGGCGAGAAGGGCGAGGTGTCGGCGGTGGCCGGCGTGTCCTTCGATATCGGCTTCGGGCGCACTCTGGGGCTGGTGGGGGAGTCGGGCTGCGGCAAGTCCACCACCGCCCGGTGCATCCTGCGGCTGATCGAGCCGACCGCGGGCGAGGTGGTGCTGCAGCGCCCCATCGACGACGACGCCACCGAGCGCATCGACATAATCGCCAGCAGCCGGGCCGAGGTGCGCCGGCTGCGCCGCGACATGCAGATCGTGTTCCAGGACCCCTTCGCCTCGCTCAACCCTCGCATGACGGTGGGCCAGGCCCTGCGGGAGCCGCTCAAGGTGCACACCTCGATGCCCCGGGCCGAGCAGGACGAGCGGGTGGGCGAGCTGCTGCGGCTGGTCGGCCTCAATCCCCGCATCGTCGACCGCTACCCCCACGAGTTCTCCGGCGGGCAGCGCCAGCGCATCGGCGTGGCCCGGGCCCTGGCCTTCGACCCCGGCTTCCTGGTGCTGGACGAGCCCGTGTCGGCGCTGGACGTGTCGATCCAGGCCCAGGTGCTGAACCTGCTCGACGACCTGCAGCAGGAACTGGGCCTCACCTATCTGTTCATCGCCCACGACCTGGCGGTGGTGCGCCATGTGTGCGACGACATTGCGGTGATGTACCTGGGCAAGATCGTGGAGCGGACCTCAGTCGAGCGGCTCTTCGCGGAATCGATGCACCCCTACACCCACGCCCTGCTGTCGGCGGTTCCGGTGCCCGACCCGGAACTGGAGCGGGGCAGGCTGCGCATCCTGCTGGAGGGCGACGTCCCCAGCCCGCTGAACCCCCCGCCCGGCTGCCGCTTCCACACCCGCTGCCACGTCGGCCGCGACCAGGAAGTGTGCCGGACCACCGAGCCGCCGCTAGACGAGGTGAGCGACGGCCACTGGGTGGCCTGCCACTTCCCAGAAGCCCGCCAAGTCGTCTAGCCGGCGTGCCCCACCCGTCGGGCCACAGCCTCGCCGCGGGCTGGGCCATGGGTTCCCCGCTCTCGTTCGTTTCGCTCACGGGCCGCTCGGGCCGCGGTCTCCCAGGCTCAGAGGGCGCGCAAATAGGTGAGAGCCAGTCGCGTCGCAGCGGGGTCATTCCCGCTCTTGTTCGCTGCGCTCACGGGCCGCCCAAACCCCAGCACCACAGCCCACGGCCTCGCCCGTATGGGCCGGACTCGCTCGCCTATCCGCTCGGCCTCTTGGCCTCTGGTTTTCCGCTCTTGTCGCTGCGGGTGCGGGTTGCTCTGGTCGCCGGGGTCGGTTGCGGTCAGAAGTTGAACAGCGACAGGGCGGTGCCGCCTCGGATCATGTCTCGCTCGGCTGTGCTGATGTTGGGCAGTAGCTGGTCGATCACGCCCAGGGTCTCGGGGTAGCCGGGCTCGGCGCGGATCCAGGGCCAGTCGGAGGCCATCAGCATGCGCTGCGCGCCGAAGGCGGCGTAGATGCGGTCGGTAGTCTCCTGCAGGTCCCGGTAGGGGTAGGGGGCGCCGCTGAAGGCGTAGTGGCCCGAGAAGTGGACGTGAACGCTGGAGTGCTTGGCCGCCAGCGCCTCCACCGTCTCCAGCCCCGGCGGGGGCGACGGCATGTCGAACTGGGGCCGCCCGTAGTCGTCCACCATCAGCTCCAGATGCATGTTGGGCAGGAACCCGAGGTGGTTGAGCACCACCTTGAGGCCGGGCAGCAGATCCAGGCAGCCGTCGAGCAGGGCCACCTGGTCGGCCGGCCCGTAGAACCAGGCCTTCATGTCGGCGTCTCGCATGGCGGCCAGTGTGGCGAACACCGCCAGCGACTCGGGATCGGATCCCGGCTCGCCTTCCAAGCCGTAGAACCTCACGCCCTCGATGCCGGAGTCGATTCTGCGCCGGAGGGTGGCCAGCGGGTCGGGGTCGCTGAAGTCGTAGACGGAGACACCCGCGAACTTGCCGGGGTGGTCGGCCAGCACTTCGGCCAGGTAGTGGTCGTGCTCCGACAGCGAGCAGTAGACGGCCCGGTCCACCCCGGCGGCGTCCATGGCCTTCAGCAGGCTCTCGGCGCTCTCGGAGCGCTCGGGCGGCGTCATGCCCTCGAAGATGGCCCTCGGATAGTCGTCGCTGAGGGCCTTGAACAGGTGCAGGTGGGCGTCCACTACGTCCATGGCGGCTGGCCTTTCTTGGTGGCTGCTAGGGGGCGTCTCGGGGTGGAGAAACTTGGTGGTCGGAGTCTTGCCGGCCGGGTGCGTGCTCGTCGGAGTCTTGCTGGCCGGGTGCGTGCTCGGCGATCCAGGCGAGGTGGTGGGCGGTGAGGTGGCGGCGCATGTACATCACCAACTGCTCCACGAGGTGGGGGTGCTCCTGCAGCAGGGCGGGGCCCCGCAGCACGGTCCCGGTGGAGATCCACATGTTTTGGCCCCGCAGGCTCGAATGGATGTTGCGCACGTATTCGTGGGCCGGCTCGTCGTGGGCGCCGGTGAACAGCACCCGCATGGCTGCAACCCCGTCGCTGGTTGCCTCTAGGTCGTCGCCGGCGCCGTTGCCGTCGCCGGGTTCGCCGCGGCCGTCGTCGGGATCGTCGCTGTCACTGGGTTCGTCGAGGCCGTCGTGGGCACCCGATGGGGGCGCGGGGCTGATCACGGCATGGATGGGGGCGCCGTCGCCCGTGCCGAGACCGAAGGCGATCCGGCTGACCGCGCCGTAGGCCACCAGCCCGACCGGGCCGAAGGCTCCGGCTACCTCGTTCAGGGCGCCGGTGAGATCACCGACGGTGGCCGAGGGGTCAGCCTCTCCGTCGGAGAGGCCGTGGCCCCGCAGCTCCAGACAGATCACCCGGAAGCCCGCCGAGCGCACATCGGGGGCCACCGACCCCCAGGCGTCGAGGTCGTCGCCCAGGTCGTGCACGAACAGCAGCGGCGGCCCGTCGGCGGGATGCTCGATCCCCCGCAGCACCGTCCCGTCGGCCAGCGCGATCTCGATCGGGAACGGCGGGCTCGCTGTCGCGCTCGCGCCGTCCGCGCTGATCACACCGGTCGCGCCGTCAGCGCCTTGCGTGCCGGGCGTGCCGTTAAGCGCCGTCGGGGCTGGTATCGGTTCGGATGATTCCATGCTGTTCGCCTCGGGCTTAGAAGGGCTGAGGGTTGAAGCAGCGGAACCCCGCTCCGGCCTCAGCCCCAGTTTCGAGAGCGGGATGATCGCTCCAGCAGCGCTCCAGGGCGTGGGGGCAGCGGGGGGCGAAGCGGCATCCGGGCGGCATCAGCTGCATAGGCGGCACCAGCCCCGGAATCGGCACCAGCTCCCGGCGCTTGCCGCTCACATGGGGAAGGGCCCGCAGCAGGCCCTGGGTGTAGGGATGGCGCGGATCGGAGAACAGCTCGTCGACCGGGGCCTGCTCCACGATCTCGCCCGCGTACATCACCGCCACCCGGTCGGCGATCGACGCCACCACAGCCAGGTCGTGGGTGATCAGCAGCATCGACATGTGGCGCTCCTGCTGCTCGGCCCGCAGTCGCTCGAGGATCTGGGCCTGCACAGTCACGTCCAGCGCGGTGGTGGGCTCATCGGCGATGAGGATCTCGGGGTCGAGCACCAGCGCGGTGGCGATCATCACCCGCTGGCGCATCCCGCCCGACAGCTCGTGGGGGTACGAGTCGAAGCGCTCGGCGGGGGCGGGCAAGCCGACGGCGCGCAGGATCTCGACGCTCATGTCGCGGGCTTCGGCCTTGGTGGCGTCGCGGTGGGTGCGGATCACCTCGGTCATCACCTGGCCCACCGTGAACACCGGGTCGAGCGAGGTGAGCGGATCCTGGAAGATCATCGAGATGCGCTCGGCCCGCAGGCCGCGGATGCGGCGCTCGGGCAAGTCGGTTAGATCGGCGCCGTCGAAGACGATCTCGCCGGAGGTGATCCGCACCGGCGGGGTGGGCAGTAGCCGCATGATCGACAGCGCGGTGATGGTCTTGCCGCACCCGCTCTCGCCCACCAGGCACAGCACCTCGTTGGAGTTGATGTCGAACGACACGTCGCGCACCACGTCGAAGGCGCCGTCGGGTGTGGACACCGCGGTGTGGAGGTTGCGCACCGACAGCACCGGTCGACGAGCAGCACCGTTGGAGTCGGCCCGACTGGGAGCGGGTTCGGGGCTCACGTCCGGCGCGGTTCCGGAGCTCATGGCGGGGTCGCTCACGTCCGTCGAGGGTTCCGGGCTCGTGGCGGGGTCGGGGCTCATGTTCGGCGCAGCCTGGGGTTGGCCACGGTGTAGCCGACGTCGGCGAGCCAGTTGCTCAGCACCACTATGGCGATCAGCACCAGCGAGAAGAACTGGGCCACCGGATAGTCGCGCCGAAGCACCGCGTTCACCAGCACCTGGCCCAGGCCGGGCCAGCCGAAGATCGTCTCCACCACCAGCGCATAGCCCACGATCTGGCCGATCCTCAGCCCGGCCAGCGAGATGATGGGCACCATGGCGTTGCGCAGGACGTGCTTGCCGATGATGCTCGCCTCCGACAGGCCGCCGGCCCGCAGCGTCCGCACGAAGTCCTGGCCCAGGTTCTCCAGCATGGCCGAGCGGGTCATCCGCACCGTCAGCGCGATCCCCTCCATGGCCAGCACCACCGCGGGCAGGATCAGTTGCTTGAGGCTGCAGCAGCCCGCCGAGGGCAGCCATCCCAGCGTGGACGCGAACAGCCACACCGTGAGCAGGGCCAGCCAGAAGTTAGGCACAGCCATGCCGGCCACCGAGAACGTCATCACCGACCCGTCGGTCCAACTGTTGCGCCTGACCGCGGCCAGGATGCCTAACGGCACCCCGATGGCGAACACCAGCACGAAGGCCGCCACCCCCAGGATCAGGCTGTTCTTGCCGTGCTCGGTGAGCATGGTGTAGATGTCGGCGTTGTTGGTGAGCGACTTGCCCAGGTCGAAGGTCAGCAGCCGGCCCATGTAGCGGAAGTACTGCTCGTGGACGGGGTCGTTGAGGCCCAGCAACTCCCGGAACTCCTCGCGCTCCTCGTAGGAGGCCGATGCCGGCAGCCGGGCCGACACCGCGTCGCCGCCCGACAGCCGGATGGCGTAGAACACCGCGATCGACGACAACAACAACACGATGAGCGTGTACAGCGTGCGGGCCAGAATGCGTTTCACGGCGTGGCGCTCCCCGCGGTTGTTGCCGTGCCAGCGTTGAGCGTGTACCGCGTGCCGGTCGCCAAGAGGCCTAGCGAATGGGGGCGCGAGTCGGGGCTCATTGCTCGTCCACCGATTTGGCCTCGTGGCGCAGGCGGGGGTCGAACACGTCGCGCAGGCCGTCGCCGATGAGGCTCACCGACAGCACCACCAACACGATGGCGATGCCGGGAATGGTCGACTCCCAGTGGTTGAGCCGCAGGAAGTTGCGGCCGTCGGCCACCATCTGCCCCAGGCTCGGGGTGGGGGGCTGGGCGCCCAGGCCGATGAACGACAGGGCGGCCTCGGCGATAACGGCCACGGCCACGTAGTACGACGCCAGCACGAAGGCGGGGGCCAGGATGTTGGGGAAGATGTGGCGCCACATGATGCGCATGGCCGAGTAGCCCCCGGCCCGGGCCGCCTCCACGAACTCCCGCTGCGACAGGGCCAGCACCTCGCCGCGCACTACCCGGGCGATGGCCGCGGTGTTGACCAGCCCCACCGCCAGGATCACCGGCAACAGGCCGCCGCCCATCCCGCCCACGAAGAGCACGGCCAGCAGGATCAGCGGGAAGCCCCAGATGAAGTCCACGGCGCCGCCCACCGCCCGGTCGGTCCAGCCCCGCATGTAGCCGGCCACCATGCCCAGCACGATTCCGGCCGCCAGCGCCAGCAGGGTCACCCCGGCGGCCACGGTGAGGCTCACCCTGATGCCCACGAAGACTCGCACCGCCATGTCTCGGCCCAGTGCGTCGGTGCCGAAGATGTGGCCGTCGCTCAGCGGCGGCAGGTGGATGTCTTGGAAGTCCTGGGTGATGTAGTCGCCGCCGGTGATCCACGGTCCGCCGAGCCCCGCGGCCAGCACCACCACCCCCAGCGCGGAGCCCAGCAGCAGCAGCCGGTTGCGGCGCATGCGGCGCAGGCTGCGGCGCAGCCGGCCGATGTGCTGGGCCTCCTCCAGCTCGAGGAGCCGGTCCTGGTAGTCGATCTGCCGCGCCGCTACGGCCGATCCTGTGCCTGGGGCCGACACCGCGTCAATGGCGCGGCCAGCCCCGTCGCTCAGGTGTTGTTTCCCGCTCTTGTCTGCTTCGCTCACGGGCCGCTCGGGCCACGGCCTCGGCTCGGCTCGGCCTCGGCTAACCCTCGATCCATGTGTCGTTGTAGTACGGGTAGAGGTTCCACACGAACGGCTGCCAGCCGTGCACCTTGTTGTTGTGCACGAAGGTGGCGTTCTGGTTCATGATCGGCAGGTACGGCAGCTGCTCGGCCCAGGCCAGCTGGAACTCCGACGAGGCGGCCTGCGCCTCAGCCTCGGTGCCCGACTGCTGCCAGGCCTCGATGGCCGCGTCGATGCGGGGCTCGACCGCGTGCGAGAAGTTCGGCACCGGGATGGTGGCCGACCAGCCGAACAGGATCAGCACGTCGAGGGGGATGGGCCACAGCCAGAAGAACAGCGACATCTCGACCGAGTCGCGTCCGGGCTGGCTCTGCTCGGTGAAGGCCAGGCCGCGGTCCACCACGTTGAGGTTGGCCCTCACGCCGACCTTGGCGAACTGGGCCGACACCGCGGCGGCCACGTTCTTCTGCACCGACTCGTCCTCGACCAGGTAGCGGAACTCGAAGCGGACGCCGTCGCGCACCCGCACGCCGTCGTCGCCCATCACCCAGCCGGCCTCGTCGAGCTTCTGGTTGGCCAGATCCACGTCGAACTGGTTGAACTGCTCCACCGCCGGGTCGTACTGGCGGTCGGTGGTGGGGAACGGCCCGTAGGTGGCCGCGCCGTTGCCGGCCAGGATGGCGTTGACCATGCCCTCGCGGTCGAGCGAGTGCGACAGCCCCTGACGGGTGAGCACATCGCCGAACAGCTCGTCGTAGTCGCGGTTCATGGCCAAGTGGAAGCCCGACCACTCGGGATGGCGGATCACGGTGAGGTCCGAGTTGTTCTCCAGCCGCGAGATGTCGATGTGGGCCGGGTTGATCAGCGTGTCGATGTCGCCGTTCTCGATCTGGGTGGCCCGCTGGCCCTCCTCGGTGATGACCGTCCAGCGGATGCCGTCGAGGTAGGCCGGACCCTTGTTCTCGAAGAACGGGGTGTTCGAGCCGGGGTAGTCGGCCCAGCGGCTCACCGACACATGGCTGCCCGGCACCCACTCCTCGTGGGTGAACGGCCCGGTGCCGTCGGCGAACTCGGTGCCGTAGCTCGACTCGGGGTTGAGGGAGCCGTCGGCGTTGAGGGTGCTGTCCTTCCAGGTGTTGATGTTGAGGATGCGCCAGTAGCCGGTCTTGTGGGGGCCGAGCGCGCCGATCCAGGGGTTCTTCATCTTCATGACCACGGTGTTGCCGTCGGCCTCGTAGGTGTCGACCGGAGCGGCCAGCCCGGCGATGAAGCTGTAGGCCTGCACCGAGCGGTAGAACTCGGCCACCATCTCGGCGTCGACGGTGCCGCCGGAGTGCGAGAGCTTGCCATCGGGGATGTCGAAGGTGTAGGTGAGGCCGTCGTCGGAGACGGAGTAGCCCGAGGCGAACTGGGGCACGTCGGCGCCCGACGGGTCGTTGGACAGGATCGCCTCGTAGATGGCGAAGAAGGCCGGGTCGTACCAGTTGGTGGTCAGCGGGTCGTGCTTGGACACGTCGCGGTTGTAGCCCTCCCGCAGGGTGCCGCCCTGGGTGGGACCACCGGCGTCGGCCGGCTCGGCCGGCGCCGCGGTGGTGGCCGGGGCGGTGTCGTCGTCGCTGTCGGCGGGCGCCGCAGGGGCGGCGGTGGTGGCCGGGGCGGCGCCTCCGTCGTCGCTGTCGTCGCCGCAGGCGGCCAGGATGCTGGCCGCGGCCGCGACTCCTACGCCCGTCAGGCCGAGGCGCTTCATGAACGCCCGGCGGTCCAGCTGGCTGGCCTGATACTGGTCGGCGAGTTCGGCAACCTCCGGTCCGTACTCGTCCCTAATCCACGAAGTCCCCATGGGGATCCCCCTTCTTCCAGAGTGAACATGCAGCCGAAGACGGGTGTCCGCTCCGGCCGGAGCCAAGATCGTATACCAAATCGTCAGACACCGACCAATCGCGGACCATGCTGGCAAGACCTCACAAGAATGAGGCTTGTGTTCGTGCCGAGTTCGTGTGTAGGGTGCTCTCGGCGGAGAGGACCGAAGGTATGCGGTTCCGTGAGCTTGCTCCTCTGCCGACTCGCAGACCGTGCCCCGCTTCGGCGGGGCACGGACGCGAGAGGAGGTCTGCTTGTATCTGTGGCGTGCACCCGGGCGAGTTTCCAGTATCGCCGCCCTCTCCGAGGCGGGATCTCGGCAACCCACATCTCCGCATGGGCTACCTGCCCAGCGCGTGAAGCCGCCCGGCTAGCACATCTGGCACACGGCACTGTTGACCTCGGTCATATTTCATAGAGGACTCTCGGGGATTGGTAGCTGTTCCTGGGGACGGCCTGGGGATTTCACGAGCAACTGTCGCTGCCCGCCTCGGGGTGTCACAGGTCTTCCCTACCGTGTGCGGTGTGGGCGAACGTCTGTTTGATATCGGTGCCGGAGATCCTCCCTTGACGAGGCGGGAGCGGTTAGCGTCGGAGGCGATGAAGCGCCGCGAGGAACTGGGCTCGGCGATGCCGTATCGACGCGTGGCCTCGGTTGACGCGGAGCCCGCGGACCGGCTGGATGGCTCGGTGCTGATATGTGGGCCGGCGTTGGAGGGGCTCGACATGCTGCCTGATCGCAGCGTGCGCACGGTGGTGACGTCGCCGCCGTATTGGTCGCTTCGCGACTACGAGGCGGACGGGCAGATCGGGCGTGACGACGCGCTGGGCGATTACCTCAAGAGCATTGCGGTGACCTTCGACAAGGTGCGCCGAGTGCTCACCGACGACGGCACGGTGTGGCTCAATGTGGGCGACAGCTACACCTCCGGCAACCGCCGGTACCGGGCTCCGGATCGAAAGAACCGGGCTCGGGCTATGCGGGTTCGCCCGTCGACGCCGGAGGGCCTCAAGGCCAAGGACCTCATCGGGGTGCCCTGGCGGCTTGCGCTGGCGCTGCAGGACGCTGGGTGGTGGCTGCGTTCGGAGGTGATCTGGCACAAGCCCAACGCGCATCCCGAGTCGGTGAAGGACCGGCCCACCAAGGCTCATGAGACGGTGTTCTTGTTGTCCAAGAGCCAGGACTACTACTACGACACAGGCGCGGTGCGGGGCCCCAATGACCGGCGGCTTCGCACCGTGTGGGACATCAACACCGAGCCTCGCCGCCGCGCCGACAGCGGCGTGGACGACCACCCCGCGGTGATGCCGATGACGCTGGCCCGCCAGTGCGTGATGATCACCAGCGAGCCCGGCGACGTGGTGCTCGACCCTTACGCCGGATCGGGAACGACGTTGTTGGCCGCGCGTGAGCTGGACCGCCGCTGGGTGGGCATCGAACTGAACCCGGCCTTCGTCGACCTGATCGAGCATCGCCTGGCGCGGTGAGCGACCGGGAGGCCCTCAAGGCGAGCATCCACGACCTGTCGCCGAGCTATTCGAGGAGTACTGCGATGCGGTCGACGCGATCGTGATGCTGCGGGCGTTCCGCGTCGATCGGACCACGATGCCGCACCGCTACCAACTCATCGAGATCCCTACCGCCATCTTCGAGTCCCTCGCTGACGCGCCCCAATCCGCGTTCGACGCCGACGGCCCCACCATCGACTGCGAGTACGGCGGGAACCCAGCAGCCGCACGGGTCTCGCTGGACCGGTCCGACGCCAAGATCACCGTCAAGCAGATCCAACTCTCCGTGTGCGACATCCACGCCGAATGGGAGCTACAGCCCTGACGGCTTCTGCCGCATGGATCGCCCACTACTCATATTCCGAGGGTTCATGGAGGTCTGGGGGCTGGTTCACCTGGTGTGTCTTGCGTTTCGCGCGGTCGGGTTGTACCGCGCGATACCCGAGGCACATCACAGCCTGCGCGAAACCCGGGGAGGCTCAGTCACAGCGCTGATGCCGGGTTTGAGGGCGAACGTCAGAGGCCCACGAGGGTGGCGTGGGCTGAGGGGTAGGCGGTCCGGAACTTTGTTGCGGCGGGCTTGGACCAGTGGGTGCCGACGGGCACGGTCAGTTCGATGCGGGCGGGGTTGGAGCAGGGCTGGCCTTGGGCTACTTGCAGGGAGGTGGTGTCGCCGTTGCGTCGCAGCACGTAGGAGTACACCGTGCGGTAGCCCTGGTGGTTGCAGATGCCGGTGCTGCCGTCGTCGTGGGAGCGCTGCAGGGCGACGATGTCGTCGATTCCGGCGGCCTCGTTCAGGCGGTTCTGGGCTGCGGCCAGCCGCTTGTGGGTGGTCTCGGTGTCGTCGTCTTCGGGGTGGGGACCGGTGGCGACGTGGTGGTTGGAGCGTGCCGTCGGGCCGGTGAGCGTGGTGGCGTTGATGCGGTCGCCTCGCACCTCCACCGCGGCTGCGACCTCGTTGTCGATCATGATCAGGTTGGCCCACAGGTAGGGCCGTGACTCGACCGCTTGGCGCACTGCGGCCACGGCCGAGTCGACATCGGTGCCCTGGCGCAGGGCGACCTCGGTGAGCTCGTCGTAGTTGGCGTGGCCCTCCAGGGTGCGCACGTTGGAGTCGCAGCACAGCAGCCCGTGCTCGTTGGCGCCGATGGAGAACCCGGAGAACTCGTCCGCGTCCGGGTCGGTGCCGGCCCAGGTGGACACGCCCCGCACCCCGAACACGCCGGGCTCGGTGACGAGCCGGTCGTCGAAGTGGACCCGGCCGAAGTCCTTGTTCTTGAACAGCAGGTAGTCGCCGTCGCCGAGTCTCAGCACTCCGGTAGTGCACATGGTGTCCCCCGTTGGCGACGCGCTCTAGCCTCGATCCCGATGCGGGCCATGGTAATGACCGAGCGCCCCGACGGCCGCTCACGCCAGCCGCTGCTGCTCCAGGAACTGGCCCAGCCCGAGCCGACCGGGCCGTCGCATCGAGCGTCATCTCAAGAGGGCATGTGGCACTCGATGAGCACTGCCGTACTCGACTCGGGGGCTGTTACCCATCTCGCTAGCCCTAGCGATCCGGCCACCGTTGACACCTGTCAACTTTGTTCTATAATCGCACACATGGCCTTGGCACCCGGGGAACTGGGCGAGAGGATCGCGGCTGCTCGACACGAGGCCGGCCTCACCCAGGGCGCGTGCGCAGCGCGTGCTGCCATCGAGCGCACGGCGCTGGCAAAGATCGAGACCGGAGCCCGCAGGGTGGGAGCGGTTGAACTGGCCCGCCTGGCGGATGCGCTCGACGTGCGGATCGAATGGTTCTTCGAAGACGCGCCAGCGTCAGTGGTGTCACGGCGCAACGCCGCCGAGGCCGGGGCTCCCAGCCCAGTCATCGACCGCTCTGTCGAGCGGCTTGCACGGGAGATCGAGTTCCTCCAAAGGATCGGACCGGATCTGGACTTGCCGACCTCCCCGGAACTGGCGGTTCCAGTGACCATGCAAGAAGCCGAGGCCGCTGCGGGTGAGGCACGTTGCATGCTCGGTTACGACAACGTCCAGCCAGCCATCGGGCTCGCCGAGCGAGCTGCCGACCTCGGGCTGCTCGTGTTCTCGCTTGCGCTCGGCGGCGATGCAGCCGACGGGGCTTCGATCCTTCTCAGCCGGGGAGGGGTGGCGTTGGTCAACGGCAGTCGGGCGCTCGGCCGACGCCGCCTGACGCTCGTCCACGAATTGGGCCACTTCCTGTTCGCCGACGAGTTCTCGACCGACTGGTTGGTGGCCGAGGATCCGGCCAGCAAGCGTGAGGCCCGGATCGACCGGTTCGCTCGAGCGCTACTGCTGCCGGAGTCGGCGCTGCGCTCCGCCTGGCAGGGCGACCAGGACACTCGGACGAGGGCAGTGCTCATCGCCAGCGAATACCGAGTCGACATTTCCACGTTGTCGCGGCGTCTGAGCGAACTGGACGTAGCGTCTTCGGCGGAGGCAACAGTCGTCCGCTCTACGCACACCCGACGAGCCGACATCGTCGAGCACGCTCTGCTCGTGCCACAGGACCTAGCGCCGCCCGAGTTCCCCGACGCCTACATCAGGGCCGTGCTGAATGCCTACCGCAGCGAAGAGATCTCCGCCGCCCGGGCCATCGGCATGCTGCCCGAGACCTGGGTAGAGGACGACCTGCCGGACCTGCCGAAGTTGCCCGAGAACGCGGCCTGGACCTTCGTCTCGTGACCGTCCGCAGATGGAACCGCTCATCTTCGACACGGGACCGCTCAGCCATTTCGCTCGCATTGAGAGCCTCGAGGTGCTCAGGATCATCGCCGGTGAGCGCCGCTGCATCGTCCCGGAGGCGGTAGTCGCCGAACTCCGACGCGGAGTACAGCAAGACTCCCGGATCCAGGCGGTCCTGGAAGCTGGCTGGATCGAGAAACGGGACGCACCGGCCGACGACGAACTCGCTGCGTACGCGATGTTTGCGAGTCGCTTGGTGTCCGGTGACCGGAACATCGGCGATGCCGCTGTTCTCGCGCTCGCCAAGACACTCCCCGGTCAAGCGGTCATCGACGACAGAATCGCGCACCGGATCGGCACGAGAGAGGGCGTCTCCTGCACTCGCACGCTCGCATTTCTCTGTGATGGAATCCGCTCGAACATGCTGACACTCGATGACGTGAGCGACCTCGCTGATGAACTCATCGCTACCGACTACCACCTGCCCTTCGGTCCGGGCGAGTTCGTCAAGTGGGCCGAGGAAAACGATCTCGCCACCAGCCAGCCTGACGAGTCCGAGCTGTAGCGACACCGGGCTGCACCGCCCGCGGCCTGCTGAATGGGGCTAAGCGGTGTAGTCACTTGCGTTGGTGTCGCGGGTTGGATGAGGTATTTCAGACGACTACACCATGGTGGCGTTGGCCAGTAGCTAGGACGTTCTCGCCAAGTCTTCGATTCCAAGCAGTCTGCGCACTTCCTGCAATTTGTTCTTGAACAGCAGGTAGTCGCCGTCGCTGAGTCTCAGCACTCCGGTAGTGCACATGGTGTCCCCCGTTGGCGCCGCGCTCTAGCCTCGGCCCGATGCGGGCCATGGTAATGACCGAGCGCCCCGACGGCCGCTCGCGCCAGCCGCTGCGGCCGCAGGAGCTGGCCCAGCCCGAGCCGACCGGGCCGTTCGATGTGGTGGTGCGGGTGGCGGCCGCCGGGGTGTGCCGCAGCGACCTGCACATTCTGATGGGGGAACTGCCGGTGGACGTGCCCCATGTGCTCGGACACGAGAACAGCGGCTGGGTGCATGCGGTGGGGTCGATGGTGTCCACGGTCGAGGTGGGCCAGGCTGTGCTGTGCTATCCGTTCGTCTCGGACGGCCTCAGCGAGCCTGAGCGCCGCGGCGTCGATTCGGCTGCGCCCCGCAGGCGCACGCCTGGCATGGACTGCCCCGGCGGCTACGCCCAGTACCTGCTCGTGACCGAGCGATCGCTGGTGCCGCTGCCCGACGACGCCGATCTGGCCGCCATGGCCACCCTTGCCGACGCCGGCCTGGCCGCCTACCGGGCCTGCCGCAAGGCCGCCGACGCTCTCGGTCCCGGCAGTCTGGCGGCGGTGGTCGGCGTCGGCGGCCTCGGCCACCTCGCGGTGCAGATCCTGCGGGCGGTCTCCGCGGCCCGGATCCTGGCCGTCGACACCCGGCCCGAGGCCCGAGACTTGGCGTTGGCCTGCGGAGCGCACGCCGCCTGCTCGCCCGACGAGTTCGGCGCGGCCACCGAATCGCAGGCCGAAGCCGCCGCCGTTATCGACTTCGTGGGGTCCGACGAGTCGGCCGCGGCCGCCCTGGCCGCGCTGGGCTTCGGCGGGTCGTACTTCGCGGTCGGGGTGGGAGGCTCGCTGTCGCTGCCGCTGCTGCCGCTGGTCGCCAACGAGACCCGCATCGAGGGCGTCTACGTCGGCACCTACCCCGAGCTAGTGGAGCTGACCGGGCTCGCGCTGCGGGGCGAGGTGCGCCCCGTGGTCGTGCCCTACCCGCTGAGCGAAGCCAACCAAGCCCTGCAAGACCTAGCAAACGGCGCCTTCGCAGGCCGAGCAGTCCTTATCCCCTGAGCCGCATCGCGTCGGGCTGGCTGCTGTCAGTCGAAGATGGTGTTCAAGGGGCAGGTGAAGCCATCGAGCACGTCGGCGCCGTCGAGGGTGTCGTCGCCGGTGAGCGTCGTCACGGCTCGCTCGGCGTGGTGGACGTCGACGGTGCGGGTGTCGGGGTGGACGACCCATACGAGGCGCACACCGTGGCTGATCCACATGCGGGCCTTGTCGTGAATCTCAACGAGGCTGTCGGTGTGCGAACGGACCTCTACCACGAGGTCGGGCACGATCTCGGGGTAGCCAGGGATGCTGGCATCAAGCGGCAGCTTCTCGGCTGAGGTGAAGGCGATGTCGGGTGCTCGCACGGTGTCGGGGTTGCGCTCGAGCCAGACGCCCGCATTCACGGCCAGTGTTCCCAACCGCAGCGGCCTTACGAAGTTGCACATTGGAGCAGCCAACTCCACGACGATCTTGCCGTGGTTGAACCCGGGCAGTTCCGTCTCGTGCAACATCCCTCGAATCAGTTCGCCACGTACGCCCTCGCTGTGAAGGCGCAGCAGGTCGTCCGCGGTCAACAGACCCGCCTGGGAAGGTTCCTCAGCGGCAGTCTCAGCCATAGCCATCAGGTCTCCCGTCAGCCAGCAAAGCTACATGACAACAGGTGACGTTACGAGGAACGTGCTGTGGTCGTTCGTAAAGGGGTCGTATCGCACGGCACGGCCCGCTGTTCGAGATCCGCGGCGGCAACGGCCGTCGTGCCGGCTGGCTGCCGCTCAGGCGGTGGGTTCCAGCCAGGCATCGGGGTGGACCACCGCGTTCATCTCGGCACCGGTGCGGGTGATGGCCTTCACTGCGACGGGACGGCCGTCGGCGGGGATGTCGAAGGGCTGCGACAGCAGCGACGTGAGATTCGCCTCGGCGTCGGGGTCAAGGTCCTTGGCGAGGCTCTTCATCGCTGCCTTGAGGCCGCTCTTGTTGCGCACGCCGTTGGGGAAGTAGGTCAGCCGGGCGATGAACGACATTGAGTCGTGGTCGGTGTCGATCATCCAGCAGTCGATGTCGGCGGTGGTGGTCTCGCGGACGGTGCCGGTGCTCGGGTCGTAGGTGTCGCATCCGTTGAGCCTCACCACCAAGCCGGTGCCGTCGGATGTGCGGCGCACCTCGCAGTCGGGTTCTCCGAGCAGGGTGAAGGTTCCGCCGTCGGTGTTCTTCGACAGTTCGGGGATCTGCAGATCCTTGGAGCCGACCACCCGATGCACGGTGCAGGCGGCGACGCTGGCCGGCACGTCGGGATCGAATGCGAAGCCGACCACGATCAAGTCTCGGCAGTCCGGCACGTTCTTCCGGGCTTCGGTTGCGGCTCGTCGGACCACTTCGGCGGTGACAGTTGCATCGGGAGCGGCGATCATCAGCGCGGCGGCGATCTCGGTGTCTCGTCCGGGACGGGTGCAGGTCACTCCGTGGGTGGCGAGGTGCGCGGCGGGCCAGCGCTCGTGGTCGATCACCTCCAGCAGGACGTGGCCCGCGGAATCGCAGATCGGGGAGCGGTGCAGAGCATCGATGATGGCCCGTTCAGTGTCGGCGGCGGCGAGTCCCAGGTCGCCGCCGAGTGGCGGGTCGTTGCCAGCAGCGTCGTCGGAGGCGGCGGTGCTGAAGGGGAGATACGAGTACGGCGAGTGCGACTCCACCGTGAAAGGGCTGCACAGCCGGATCCGCTTGGGTTCTTTGGTGGTCTGGTCCACCAAGCGGATCACGTTGTCGGGATGGTTCCAGTCCGTGTTGGGATCGGCGAGACGGCCTGCGGAGACCTTGGGCATCGTCTTGCAATCAAAGCCGGCCGCGGGGTCTGCGCCGCCGTCGATTGTCTTGTGCCACGGATAGGTGGAGGTGGCGAGGTGCTGGCGAGCGACCGCTATCGCCACCCGGCTGACGTCGATGGTGATCCAGCGGCGCCCCCAATCCTCGGCCACATCCGCAGTGACGCCCGACCCGCAAGTCGGGTCGAGCACCAGATCCCCAGGGTCGGTGGTCATGAGCATGCAGCGTTCCACGATGGCATCGGAGGTCTGGACGACGTAGCGCTTCGACCTGCCTGATACGGCTCGCATGGCATGCCAAACATTGTCGATCCGCCGACCGGGCACCTCCGATGCGTACCACTTCCAGTTCAGCGACTTGCCGCTGGCATCGAGGCGACCGTTCCACCCGAGCCAGCAAAGGCCACAAGGCTCCGGGTCGGGGCACGGCGGCTTGCCGCCGTGATGCGCGCCAATGTCGTCCGGTCGGGGGGCGCACAGTGGTGCGTCTCCGTCGTGGACGGAGACGCGCCAATGTCGTCCGGTTCCGCAGTGGTATGTCTCTCCGCAATAGGTAACGCTTCGCGTGCGTCCCGTAGTGGATGATCCCATTGATGTGAGATTCATTGAGCGATAGAGATGCTGTCCGCCAGAAAGCGCTGTGTCTAGGTCACGGCGGTCGTCTTGGTTGAGCTTGCGAGTTGCGCCGCTTGCTTCTTCCACCATCGGCGAGGAGAAGCTCCTGTCCCATTCGGCAAGTATTCCATGAGTGTCCAACGTGTCATATGGCTGCGAGTACTTGCACCGCGCCCTTTCCTTCGCGTACCACAGGAGGTATGAGGCGCTCTCGGGCAAGGTCCGGGCTGACGAACCCGCGGTTGGGCGCCAGGTGATCGTCGCTACTCGGTTCTCGGGGCCGAATACCTCGTCTAGCACCAGCGCGAGACGGTGGACGTTGAGGTCGCCGATCTGCACGAATAGCGAGCCGCTGTCGGTGAGCAGTTCTCGCGCCAGCACTGCTCGCTCGTGGATGCCGTCGAGGTATGAGTGGATGCCGTTGCGGTAGCTGTCGCGGAAGGCTCGCAGCGGTGCGGTGTCGCCCACCGGCACGCCGTCGAGCTTCTCGGGGGTTTCCAGCTTGGCCACGTCGGTTTGGAAGTTCGACTTGAAGTTCTGGCCGTATGGCGGGTCGAAGTAGATCATCTGCACGCGTCCGCGCAACCCGTCCTTGGCGATTAGCGACTGCATCACTGCGGAGGAGTCGCCGTGGATCAGCCGGTTCTGCCAATGTCCCGAGTGCTGGTACCACTCGAGTTCGGCGCCATCGGCCTCCAGTCCGTCAAAATCGAGTTGCAGGCTCTCTGTTCCCCCACTGCGGCGAAGCTGCTCCACCAGCAGCGAGGGGGCCACCTTCTCGCGGGTGTACAGCGGCGCGCCCGCGAAGTCGTGACCCGTGTCGGCTTGCGCGTCGCCGTTCAGCTTCGAGGTGGTGCCCTGGCGGTCCCAGGCCAGCACCGGATGAACGCAGAGGTCTCGGTCGAGGTCCACATCGGACCGCTCGACGGCCAACTCATAGGCACTCGCCACGGCTTCAGGCAGATGCCTCGGTGCAGTGAATCGTTCCGGTGCCCGGTCGTCGTCGCCCATCAGCGGCGCCGTCTCCGCGGTGGGCTGGTTGGCCCGCGACGCGGAAGCGTGCTCGTATGAGCGAGGCTCAGACGATGCCGGTGAGTTCACTGCCGCCCTCCGGCGCGGTGCGCGAAGTGTGCCAGGCCTCGGGCTGAGGGCCTTCCGGCGACGAGCGGGCGCGGCCATCTCCCGACATCGCGTGAGAAGCGTGTCGGTGGCGCTGGGGGTGTTGCTGGAGGGACGGCTGAACCACGCTCCCTCGACTGGCGCGTCATTGCCGGCTGTCCAGCAGGCCGGGATTGGGCGAGGTCTGGGCCAGATCGGCGAGGCGGCCGGGCAGGTGGTCGGCTTCGGTGATCACCTCGTAGGCCCAGCGCTGCATCTCATCGGGCAGCTGCGATGTGCCTGACACCGCCGGGATCCAGTGGTCTCGGGTCCAGGCTTCCGTGGCGAGTGCCTTGTCGTCGACCACGCCCTTGCATTCGATCACCACGTTCAGCCCGTTTGTCAGCCGAGTGATGAAGTCAGGCTCGTAGAGCCTCCAGGCCCCGTCGAAGTGGTAGGGGAGCGACCAGCCGAGCCCGAAGTTGCGGGCCCAGGCCGCTACCGCGGGGTGGTTGTCGAGTACTCGTGCGCAGTCAAGTTCGAGACGCGAGTGGCAGGCGGCGTGCGAGAGCTCGCTGTTCGCGGCCTCGTGAACATGTCGCAGCGTGGTCTCGAAGCGCACTGTGGCGGTGTCGCCCAACGGTGGGGAGCCCAGGGTGGCAATCTTGCGGGGGGGGGTCCGGGCGTGAAACGACAGGCGGCGATCAGATCATTGTAATAGTCGCGCTTGTTGCGGTGCCGCAGCAGCACCGAGGCCCGCTCGCAGTCGACGCCTGGATGGGCGAGCCAGTCGCCCACGGCCCGGTACGCCGACGTGAACATGACGGCTCGGCCCGCGTCCGCGAGGTCGGGAACCGACTCTTCGGCGCTGGGCTGAACGGTCGAGTCGGCATCGTCGGTGAGGAGGTTGGCGATCTCGGCCGCGCAGCGCATCCGGGCCGCCTTCTCACGCTGGTCCTCGTCGGCCGACATCAGATGCTTCTCTCCCGACACTCCGGCCACTTCCACTATCTCCGCCTCGGCGTCCTCGCTCAACCGAGTGGGCTGCACGCGCTCCGAGTCGAGCCAGAATCCCGCCGAACCCGTCACCGTCAGGTATTCGACCACCTGAGGCCAGCTGATGCGGAGGTCGGCTCGGCCGGAAACGGTATGGACCACGGTCCGCGGTGGCGGGTCACCGCCGCGGCGTGACTCGCGTGCAGGCATGAACTCGAACGGGATGCCCAGCACCTCGGCATACTCGGGCGACAGCAGATCCGTTTTGCCCGGCTCTTCGCGGAACGACTGATAGGAGGTGCGCCGCAGCGCCCTTCCCGTCACCTGCTCGCAAAGCAACTGCGACGAGAAAGCCCGATAGCCGAGAATCTGGGTGACGGTCCGGGCGTCCCAGCCTTCGGTGAGCATTGACACCGACACCACACAGCGCACCTTCTCGCCGAGGCGACCCTCCTTCCCAACCGTGTTGAGCGCCTCTCGCACCGCGTCGGCGGGCACCTCGTCGCCCATCCGGCGCGCCTGCTCGCGCAGCAGCTTGGCGAAGCGTGCGCTCACGGCGTCGTCGTCATCGAGGCGTGAATGCACCAGCAGCGAGCGAGGCTCGGCCCGCCAGACGGCCGGCGAGCCCTCGCTGTCGGCCACCACGTTGGAGAACTCTTCGAAGCGGCCCTCGAGCAGCCTCCCGTCGGGGGTTTCGCAGCCGGCGATGTGCTCATACAGCGCCACCGCGTTGTCCACGGTGTTGGCCACCACGATCATCACTGGCGGCGTCGGCTGGCGTCCCAGCGTCCGCTCGAAGGTGCTGCGCCACTCTTGCGCCGACGCCTTCAACGCTCCGGCCAGAGGCTCGGGCAGCGCGGCGGCCGGATGCGTGCTGCGCTTCGGCAGTTTCTTGTGGGCCACCGCGTCGTAAAGCCGTCGCCACGCCGTGCGCCCCTCGGAGGTGTCGTCGTCGACGGGCACCCGCGGCACCTTCACCAGCCCCGACTCGATGGCGTCCATCAGGCCGAAGTCCGATGTGACCCACTCGAACATGGGCGACTCGCCCCGGCCGGCCTTCGCTATCCACATGGGCGTCGCCGAGAAGTCATACACCGGTGACGCCTGAGCACCGCTGGGATCGAGTTCGCCGAGGGCGCCCAAGTCGCGCAGCGTCCGAACCGCGTTGAACCACACCGCGGCGATCTTGTCCGACTCCTTCTCTTCGGCGGACTGGCCCTTGGATGCGGTTGGCGGCAGATAGCAGTGGTGGGCCTCGTCGTTGATCACCACCAGGTCGCCGTGCGCGCCCCGGGCTTGAAGCAGTCCGCTCACGACTCGGCGAACCATTGCCTGAGGGGACTCGGTCTGATCGACGCGGCCCGCGCCGAGCAGCGACTTCTGAGCGCCGGTCGCCTCGCTGGGATCGCGCCGGCGGAACGCCTGGAAGTTGACGACCTCCACCCGTGCCGCGTTCAGATCGGTCGCCAGGCTCGTAGGAACCAAGCCGAGTTCCTTGTAGACGCTCTCGGGGTGGGAGGGCGAAAGCACCGCCAGCCGGTCGCGGACGGTGAGACCCGGCGCCAGCACCAGAAAGCGCGACGAATGCCGCAGGTTGCGCTGCCGCCGGGTGCGCACCGCGTTGAGCGTCTGCCATGCGATCAGCATTCCCATCACCGCTGTCTTGCCGGTGCCGGTGGCCATCTTGGCGCAGTAGCGAACGATGCCGTCGTTGAGGGCTCGCGAGTGTTCTTCGATGCGGCGGCGTTCGGGCGTGTCGCGGCGGGCTACCTCGCGCAGCCAGATGAGCGTCTCGATCGCCTCGCGCTGAGCGAAGAACGGTCGGAGTTGACGGTGCGCGTCGTCGTCGGCCCAGTGGCGCAGCAGAGTACGAGTCACCGAGGTGGTGTTGGGATATCCGTCCTGGCGCCACTGGCTCACGCGGCGGCGAATGGACATGACATCGTCGTTTCCGACCACGGTCTGCATGTCCATCGAGAGCTGAGCATTCTTGTGGTCATCGGGCACGGGGCGCAGCAGCGCCGACGGGCGCCTGCCGTTCTTCGGCTTGACCCCGGCCATGGCCCGGCCCGCGCTGTCGAGCTCCCAGTGAAGGTCGGGCTCGGCATAGGGCGAGCAAAGGATCGGGTCGACGGCTGGATCGAAGCTCTGTCCCGTCACGTTCACAACGTAGTTCGCCTCGGCGCTTGTGGCGGTTAGGGGTTGTTGGGTGGGGGTTGGCGGATGGGGAGGGTGATTCTGGTTGGGTGGTGGGTGTTGTGCAGGATCGTCTGGGTGGCGGGCGCGGCTGCTAGGGCGCTCTCGGTTAGGGGGGTTCCGCCGGTGTTGAGGTTGCGGTCCCATTGCGGGAAGTCCGAGCTGGAGATGTCGAGGCGCAGCCGGCTTCCGGCTGCGATGTGGGCGCCCACCGGCCCCAGGTCTATGCGCAGTTCGTACACCTCGCCGGGCACCAGCGGCTCCGGATCGCTCAGCGAGTGGCGGTAGCGGGCCCTCAGGATGCCCTCCTGGAGGTTGACGCTGCGGCCGTCGGGATCGACCACGCACAGTCGGGCGGTGAAGTCGGTGTCGGTGGCGGTGCTGGCCGCGTGCAGCGTCACCGACACGTCGCCGAGCAGCTCGATGTCGGCGGGCAGCGGCTCCGACGTGTACACGAGGATCATGCGCGACACCTCGGCGCCGTGCTGGTCGGCGGGGCCCATCGGCGTGATCGTGTCGAAGCAGCACGAATGGCCGCCCAGGCTGGGGATGGGCACGCCCGGGTCGTAGACGAAGACGTCGGGCGGCTCGTCGCCGGCCGGCACCCGGTCGAGGGTGCCGTCGCCGAACTTGGAGTTGGCCCGCCCCCGCGAGTGGACGTGCCAGTCCTGGGCGTCGGCGTCGGAGGGCGGCCAGCCGTCGAGATCCCGCCAGCCGCCGTCGAGGGTGAACACCGTCACCGGATGGTCGAGCACGCCGGTGTCGACGCCCCGCAGCGTGTGGTCGAACCAGCGCAGCTGCCAGTCGTCGATCTCGTTGGTGCTCGGCCCGTCGCCGCCGCAGCGGCTCACCGGGGTCCACGGCATGTGCGTCCACGGTCCCACCAGCAGCTTCTGGGCCCCGCGGGCCGCTTCCGTGCCGGCCGAGGCCCGCAGCCCGGCGAAGTTCTTGACCGTCCCGCTCAAGAACACGTCCCACCAGCCCCCGAAGTGCAGCGCCGGCACCTCGATGCGGCTGTAGTCGGCGTCGATGCTCCACTGCTTCCAGTAGTCGTCGTAGGTGCAGTGCTCCACCCAGTCGTAGAAATAGGGGGCATAGCCGCCCTGCAGCGGCGGGAACTCCGACATGGGCAGCGACCAGAACCAGCCCGCGGCTCCGCCCAGCGCCGCCCCGAGAGCATCCACCGCGGCGCGGTCCTCGGCCCGCACCGCCGAGCCCTGGGCCAGCAGGGTGGCCCAATAGCACACGAAGGCGGTGGCCAGCGCCCCGCCGTTGTAGGTCCAGCCGTCGTAGTACTGCGACGAGGTGAAGCCCGGCGCGATGGAGCGCAGCGACGGCGGCCTCGTCACCGCGGCCAGCAGCTGGGTGGCCCCCACATATGAGAACCCGAACATGCCCACGTCGCCGCTGGCGCCGGGCAGGGTGGCGGCCCACTCGACGGTGTCGTAGCCGTCGTCCATCTCGTGGGCGAACGGGTAGAAGTCGCCCTCGGAGGTGTAGCGGCCCCTGGTGTCTTGGATCACCACCATGTAGCCGTGCGACGCATACCACCCCGGGTGGGCGTTGCCGAAGGTGGAGACGTTGACCCGCTTGTCGTAGGGACTGCGCGACAGCAGCACCGGAACGCCGCCGGGCGACAGGTCCTCGGGGCGATACACGTCGGCCCGCAGCACGGTGCCGTCGCGCATGGTGGCCGCGACGTCTCGCTCGACGGTCACCGCCAAGCCGGGAAGTTTCTCGATTGTCATGCCAGGACTCCGGGTTGTCGGCTGGACGAAGAAGGTTCGCCCGTCGGTCGGAAGTTTCTCGATTGTCGTGTCGGGACTGCGGTGTGCCAGTATCGGCGGGTTGTGCCGCGAGCGGAAGCGGCCGGCTAGAGGGATGTGATTATGGGCGAATTCAAGCAGGAGCGGTACTACGAGGAGGACTCCGGCGCGGGCGGCATCCCCGCGGCCCAGGTGGCCGACTTCTTGGCGAGCGCCGACAGCACCTGGTTGTTGAAGCTGGCCCACCTCAAGGCCGACGGCTGGCCCATGGTGGTGCCGCTTTGGTACCAGTGGGACGGCGAGGCCTTCCTGGTGGTGGGCCGCAAGCGCTCCGAATGGGTGGCCGACTTGGAGCGCGACCCCCGCTGTGCGGTGTGCATCGAGGAGCTGGCCCACCCCCGCATCCGCAAGGTGCTGGCCCAGTGCACGGCCGAGATCGTGGAGGGGCCCGCGGTGGGGGAGGGCTCGCAGTGGGTGCCGGTGGCCGACGAGATGGCCGTTCGCTACACCGGGCCGGACGGACCCGAACAGCTCAAGATGTCGTGGGGATGGGAGCGCTACCTGGTGCGGCTCGTGCCCCGCGACGGCCGTCTGGTCACCTGGCAGGGCGCCGACTGGGCGCTGCGCTACTTCGATCCCGGCCAGCGCCCCGACCTCGAAGCGAAGGCCGCGGCCCAGTGAGCGCCGGGGTTTCTGAAGCTCTAGTGGACGGTGAGGGTTCTTGCGTGTCCCGAGGGTCTGCCGCGGCCGGACGGGGGACGAGACCGTGAGGACGCCCGCGGCGAGAGCCGCCGCGTTGCGCCGGTCCGAGATCCGGGTCCTGTTCGACGCCGCGGCCCGCATCGGCGGCGACGTGATCCGCCTCGAGGTGGGCGAGCCCAGCTTCACCACCCCCGCCCATGTCATCGACGCCGCGGCCCGGGCCGCCCACGACGGCCACACCGGCTACGGGCCCAACGGCGGCCTAGTCAGCCTGCGGGAGCTGCTGGCCGACAAGCTGCGCCGGGTCAACGGCATCGAGGCCTCCGTCGACGAGATCGTGGTCACCCCCGGCGGCATGAACGCGCTGTATTCGGTGTATTTGGCGCTGCTGGAGCCCGGCGACGAGGTGCTGCTGCCCACGCCGGGATTCCCCAACATGGACGAGACGGTCGCATTGCTGGGGGGCAGGCCGGTGTTCTACCGGCTGGACGCCGTCGACGGGTTCCTGCCCGATATCGACGCCTTGGAGGCGCTGGTTACCGAGCGCACCAAGATCCTGTTCGTCAATACGCCCGCCAACCCGACCGGCGCGGTCTACCCGGCGCCGCTCATGCGAGAGCTGGTGGACTTCGCCGCCCGCCACGACCTGTGGCTGCTGTGCGACGAGGTGTATGACGAGATGATCCTGTCCGACGGCTGCACCCACACCGCCGCCGCGCCCCTCGACTCCGACGGTCGGGTGATAACGGTGTGCAGCTTCTCGAAGGTCTACGCCATGACCGGCTGGCGAGTCGGCTATGCGGCTGCGCCGGCCTCGCTGGCCGATCTGCTGCGCAAGCTGCAGGAGCCGCTGGTGTCGTGCCCGAGCACCATCTCTCAGAAGGCGGCCGAGGCTGCGCTCACCGGGCCTCGCGCCCCCTACGAGCGTATGTTGGCCGCCTACCGCAGTCGCCGCGAGACGGCCCTTGATGTGGCGGCCTCGACGGGGGTGCGGGCGGTGGCGTCCGACGGCACCCTCTACATGTTGCTGGACGTGTCTGCCTCGGGCCTCGACGACTTCGACTTCGCCATGAGGCTGCTCGAATCGCATTCGGTGAGCGTGGCGCCGGGCTCGGTGTTCGGGCCCGCGGGCCGGGGCTGGGCCCGGATCTCGCTGGCGGCCGAAGAAGAGGTGATTGCCGAGGGCCTGCGCCGGCTGGCGAAAGCCCTCCACGAACACGGAGGTGAGAGATGACGATGCAGACCCCGTTCCGCGGCCGAGGAAGCATGGTGCCATGAGTTCGACGCGGACACCGGCGATGAGACCGCAGTCCCCGCACCACAGGAGGGGCATGGTGCCATGAGTTCCACGCAGACCGGATCGATGGCCGAACGGGTCCGCGCCTATCTGGACGGGCGCGACGGCGAGGTGCTTGAGCTGGCCCGAGAGCTGATTCGCACCCCGTCGCCCAACCCTCCCGGCGACGAGCGGGCCGTGGCCGATCTGGTGATCGACAGGCTCCGGCAGTTCGGCATCGACGACATCGACCGGGTCGGCGCCGAAGAGGAGCGCCCCAACGTGCTGGCCCGTGTGAAGGGCGCGGCGCCGGGGCCGACTCTGATCCTGTCGGGTCACCTCGACACCAAGCCGGCCGGCGACATGGACGCCTGGGAGACCGATCCCTGGGATCCGGTGCTGCGTGACGGCGACCTGATTGGGCTGGGCTCCGGCGACATGAAGGCGGCAGTGGCCGGGATGATGTACGCGGCCGCTGCCATCCACCACGCTCAGGAGGCCTGCGGAGCCGGCGAGGGGTTCGCCGGCGAGCTGGTGCTGGTGTTCACCGCCGACGAGGAGGCCGGTGCCCGGTTCGGATCCAAATGGCTGGCCGACAACGGCCACCTGAGCGCCGACGCCGCGGTGATCGGCGAGCCCAGCGGCATCACCTCCGAATGGGAGTCGGTTCACCTGGTGTCGAGGGGCGCGGCCCTGTTCAAGGTGGCCATCACCGGAACGCAGATGCACTCGTCCATCTCGGACCGGCTGCCGTGCGTCAACGCCACCGTGAAGATGGCCCGCCTGATCGACCGCATGGACCGCGAGCTAAAGTCCTACCTCACCTACGAAGAGCATCCTCTCTGCCCCGTCGGCCCGACCGTCAACGTGGGGGTGATGGCCGAGGCCGGCGTGTTCTACGGCGTCTATCCCGGCAACGCCGAGTTCGCCTGCGACGTGCGGACCCTGCCGGGAATGACCGAGGAGTCGCTGCAGGCCGACGTGGGACGCTTCCTCGACGACGCCATGGCCGACGATCCGGATCTGCGGGCCGAGCTGAACTGGTTCCTGACCGTCCCCCCGGTGGAGATCGACGCCGACCACCCAGTGGTGGACGCCCTGGTCGAGGCGGGCCGCGAGGTGCTGGGATTCTCTCCCGAGCTAGACGCCTTCCCCGGCGCCACCGACGCGCCCTACTTCCAGCTCACCGCGGGCATCCCCACAGTGGCCGCCTTCGGGCCGGGCATGCTGCCGCGGGCCCACAGTCCCAACGAGTACATGGACGCCGACGGTGCGGCCCTGTCGGCCAGCATCTACGCCCTGGCCGCGCTGCGCTATCTGGGCGAGGCCCCGGGTTAGGGGAGGGCTGTGGCCGTCCCGATTGCTGAGCTCTGCGAGCGCTACCGGCGCCTCAGCGTTTCGGTGGTGTGCGACACGCTCTACGAGCTGGGCCTGCCTGAGCGGGTACTGCCCAGCGAGCTGCGCCCCCTTCTGCCCGACGATGCGATGGCAGGGATCGCCTACACGCTGCGCGGTCGGGCCATCAACCCCCCGGTGGGCTGGGAGGCCGGCATCGGCCGCATCGAGTCGTACCTGCGGATGTTCGACGAGCTGACGCCGCACTCGGTGCTGGTGTCGTCCAATCCCGGCAGCGACGTGGGCCACTTCGGCGAGCTGACCGGCAACGCGGCCCAGCAGCGGGGCTGTGCCGGAGTGGTGCTCGACGGCAACCTGCGAGACCTCGACGGCCTGCTCGACATCGGACTTCAGGTGTTTTACCGCGACCTGTCTCCGCTCAACGCCATCGGCCGCTGGGAGATGGCCGAGTCGCAGGTGCCGGTCACCATCGGGAACGTCACGGTGGTGCCGGGCGACCTGATCTTGGCCGGCCGCGACGGCGTGCTGGCCGTCGCTGGCGACGAGAAGGAGCGAGTGTTGGAGCGGGCCGAGTCGATCGACGGCGCCGAGGCGCGGGTGCGGGCCGACATGCGCGACGGCGCCTCGCCCTGGCAGGGCCTGGAACGCCATGGCCATATCTAGAGGCCGAGCGCATTGGCGAGCGAATCCGGCCCACACGGGCGAGGCCGTTGGCTGTGTTGGCGGGGTGTGGGCGGCCCGTGAACGCGGCGAACAAGAGCGGGAGATGCACCGTTGCGACAAAACGCGGTCGCTGGGATTGGAGGCAGGCTGTTGAGCTGTGAGGTGGTGGTGCCCCAGATGGGGGTGGTGGAACGGGTGCTGGTGGTGGAATGGCTTGTCGATGACGGCTCGGCGGTGGCGGCCGGCGATCCGGTGGTGGTGATCGACACCGACAAGGCCGAGACCGAGCTGGAGGCCCCGGCCTCGGGCCGACTGAGGATCCTGGTGGCCGCCAGCGACGAGGACGAGGTGGCCGTCGGCACTGTCCTGGCCACCATCGCACCGCCCGGGTGAGAGGCTTGTTCTCGCCACCGACGTCGGATCTGGGCCCGAGCGCAGCAAACAAGGGCTTGTCGTCGCGCCGCCACTGCCACTCGGCGACGAAACGGCCTCGATGAGCGACATCTTCTCGTTGAAGGGTCGGGTAGCGGTGGTGACCGGCGCGGCCGGCGGGCTCGGCACCGCCATCGTCGAAGCGCTGGCCGGGGCGGGCGCCTTCGTGGTGTGCGCCGACTCGGCGGACGAGCCCAACCGGGAGCTGGCCCGCCGCCTCGGCGCCGACCGGGCCGAGGCCATGACCGTGGACGTGTGCGACGAGCAGTCGGTGCAAGCCCTGAGCGAGCGGGCCGAGGCCATCTCCGGCGCCATCGACGTGCTGGTCACCGGCGCGGGGATCGGGGGACGGGGCGCGGCCGCCACCTACGACGCCGATCTCTGGGACCGGGTGATCGATGTCAACCTGACCGGCCTCTTCCGCACCTGCCGGGCCATTGGCGGACGCATGATCGCCCAGCCCGGTGGGGGTGCCGTCGTCAACATCGCCTCCGTGGTGGGGGCGGTGGGGCTGGCCGGCAGCGTCGGCTACCAGGCCTCCAAGGGCGGGGTCATCCAGCTCACCCGCACCCTGGCGGTGGAATGGGCGCCGCACGGCGTGCGGGTCAACGCGGTCTCGCCCGGCCATGTGGCCACTCCGCTGGTGCGCCGCCAGTGGGAGACCGAGCCCGAGCTCAGGGACTACTTCGAGAGCCGCACCCCGCTGGGCCGGCTGGCCGAGCCCCACGATGTGGCCGGCGCGGTGCTGTTCCTCGCCTCGGGCGCCGCGGCCATGGTGACCGGACAGATCATCGCCGTCGACGGCGGCTACACCGCGCAATAGGAGGCCGGCGAAGCGATGACCGCTGAACCTGAGCTCCCAGGCCCGTTGGCCGACTTCGCCGGCGACTCGCCAAACCAGGGAGATGCCATGGCTGCCCGATCTGAGTCCTCACACCCGGGCGGTCAAGCCCAGACGCCGCCGATCAGCGAGGACGAGGCTCGGGCCCTGCACGCCGACATGGTTCTGATCCGGGTGTTCGAGAGCCGGATCGCCGAGCTGTTCGCGGCGGGCAAGCTGCCCGGCTTCGTCCACACCTATCTGGGCGAGGAGGCCATCGCCGTCGGGGTGTGCTCGCAGCTTGGTCCCGACGACTACATCACGTCCACCCACCGCGGTCACGGCCACGCCCTGGCCAAGGGGATGGACCCGGCGGCGCTGATGGCCGAGCTGTACGGCCGGGCCGACGGGGTCTGTCGGGGCCGGGGCGGCTCGATGCATGTGGCCGACTTCTCGCTGGGAATGCTGGGCGCCAACGGCATCGTCGGCGGCGGGTTCGGGATCGCGGCCGGCGCCGCGCTGGCCGCCCGCCACCGGGGCAGCGACCAGATCGCGGTGTGCTTCTTCGGTGACGGCGGCATCAACAAGGGCACCTTCCACGAAGCGCTCAACTTCGCGTCGGTGCATCGCCTCGGCGTGGTGTACGTGTGCGAGAACAACCAGTACGCGCAGTTCACGGCCCGGCAGCGCACCACCTCGGTCGACGACCTGGCCCTGAGGGCCGGCGCCTACGGCATGGCCGGAGAGACGGTGGACGGCAACGACGTGGCCGCAGTGGCCGCCGCCGCGGCCCGAGCGGTGGAGCGGGCCCGCAACGGCGGTGGGCCGACCCTGCTGAATATGGAGACCTACCGTTTCGGTGGCCACTATGTGGGCGACGCCGAGGTCTACCGCGACGCCGCCGAGGTGGAGGAGCACCGCCGCCGCGATCCGATCCAGCGCTGGGAGGCGGTCTTGGCCTCTAGGGGCTGGTTCGTCGACGATGAGCCCGCCGCAGTTTGGGAAGCCGCCGCCGCGGTGGTCGCCGACGCCGAGGAATGGGCCGAGGCGGCCGACCTCCCCGATCCCGACACTGCCCTCGAGGACGTCTTCACGCCCGCCGACACCGATCGAGGCCAGCACCGGGATCCGCCCCCGCGCAGCCGTGCCAGCGAGGGATCGAGAGTAGCTGCCGGAGGGGAGGGGCCCGGCAGCAGTCTCAGCCATCGCACGAGCAGCCGTAGCGCGGGATCGGGAGCAGATGGCGCAGGGGCTGGGCCTGTCGGCGTCGGCGGCGAGACTCGGCGCATGACCTTCGGTCAGGCCACCGTCGACGCCATGGCCACCGCCATGCGCTTCGACGACGGCGTGATCGTGCTGGGCGAGGACATCTCCTGGGGCGGAAACTTCGGCCAGTTCCGGGGCCTGGTCGATGAGTTCGGGCCCGGCCGTGTGATCGACATGCCCATCTCGGAGGCGATCATCGTGGCCGCCGCGGTGGGCGCGGCCACCGCGGGGCTGCGTCCGGTGGCGTCCATGAGCTTCGTGGAGTTCACGCTGGGAGCCATGGACGAGATCGTCAACCAGGCCTCCAAGTTCCGCTACATGTTCGGCGGACAGGTGTCGGTACCGCTGGTGCTGCGGGCCTCCGACGGCGTGCTGCGGTCCTCGGCGTCGCAGCACTCCTCCAGCCTGGAGGGACTGTTCACCCACCTGCCCGGCCTGAAGGTGGTGGCGCCGTCCAACCCGGCCGACGCCAAGGGCCTGCTGCGCACCGCCATTGACGACCCCGACCCGGTCATCTACCTCGAGCACAAGAAGATCACCGCCCAGCGGGGCCCGGTCCCCACCGGCGACCATCGAGTGCCGCTGGGCTCAGCCGCGATCGCCCGCCCCGGCGCCGACGCAACCGTGGTGGCCTATTCGGCCATGACCTTGAACGCGCTGACCGCCGCGGACCAACTCGCCGCCGACGGCATCAATGTCGAGGTGATCGACCTGCGCTCGCTGGTGCCGCTCGACATCGACACCGTGCTGGAGTCGGTGGCCCGCACCCGCCGGGCAGTAGTGGCCCACGAGGCTTGGCGCTTCGGCGGGTTCGGCGCCGAGTTGGCGGCCCAGCTGCACGCCGAGCTGTTCGGCGAGCTGGAGGCGCCAGTGGCCCGGGTCGGCGCAGCCTCGGCGCCGGTCCCGTTCAGCCCACCGCTGGAGTCAGCAGTGGTGCCCGGCTCGGTCGAGGTGGCCGCTGCGGTACGATCCGTTCTGGCCTAACCTCTCGACTTCATCGCTCCCAGGCCCGTGTCCATGTGTCGCGGACCTCGGCTGGCAACCGGCTCGCCGCGTCGAGTGCCTTCTCGACAACCTCCTCGAGTGTCGGAGTTGGAGTTGATGACCCGAGTTGAGGAGCGATCCACCCCGACGATTCGATGAGTGGCGCTATCTCGCCGACCCGCGCTTCCAATTGGTCGTCGACCAAGAGTAGGTCGACCACAAGAGATACAGCAGTCGCTTGTGTGCACAGGGCGCCTTGCTCATTGAAGAGCAGTCCGCACACCAACCCGGCGCGGTAGGCAGAGCGATAGCGCTCGGGGTATTCGATCGCGGGTTCGACACCCTCGATCCTGACGAGGAAGGTCTGTCGGACGGTTCGGCGTCCGACCGCGACGCCGAGGGCTTGGGCATCCTCGGATGCGAGACTCGGCAGATTCACCGCATTCAGTCGAGATGTCAAGAGGCCCTTACTGAACGAGGGTCCACCAAGATGCCTGATCAGATCGCGGACATCCGAGAGCAGGTAGCTGGGTAGGCGTCCGAGCATCCATCGCGACCAGACGATTGTGGCGTCGGTGGCGATCCGTGCTTGCTCTTCGACCACCGGGGGTAGCTTGGCCCGTCCGTGCCCGGTACCGACAGCGTTTCGTAGCTGACCTAGTTCCGTTACTAGGCCCTTCGCGGACTGAGCCATCTTCCGGACGGCCTCGTCCGATCCGGCCAGGCCCTCACCGGGTTGCCGCTCAACCGCCCGGTGAGCCGCCGTGATGACCGAGGTGAAGTCTGAGCTGTCGCTCTGTACCTCCCCGCGTACGTCGAGAACGACGCGAGCGACGGATTCTGCAAGTTCCTTGGCACAACCGACGGCATCGGAAAGGTCCTCGCGCTCCCGTGCTGCATCCAGTCGCTCGGCATGGGCCAAGATTGCGGCGCGGTGCTCCTCATCCAACTCCGAGGGGATGTTGATCTCCTTGAAGATCACCGAGCCATTGTGGCGTGCCGCCACACCTTCCGAACCCACTGCTAGTTCGCCGAAGGGCACGGGAGGATTCCGCCTCTCCATCTAGAAGGATCCTGCGGCGTACGATCCAAGCGTGGCCAAGAAGCTGTTGCCGCCGTTCGATGAGCCGGTTCTTCGAGGCGTCGCCGAAGTCTTGGGCGCGACCGAGGGCGGGCTCACCGGAGCGGAGATCGCCTACACGCTGGACCAGGTCCGAGTCCCTGATGTGAGCCCGACCATCACGAAGCGCCACCGGCTCTTCAACGCCCTCGCCGACCGGCAGAACAGGGACGGCGCTGGCAACTGTGTTGTGGCGTTCATGACGGTGGCTATGGCACCAGTCCGTTACCGCGACAACCCCGCTGCCTTCTCCCGTCGGCGGGACGATCTCAACCTGGTGCTGATCCATGCCGGCTGCTGCATCACCGACGAGGGGAAGGTGGGGCGTGCCAAGAGCGGCAAGGCCACGACACTGGATCAGGCGGCGGAGCGAGCGGGCACTATACGGACGGAGTTGACCCGCCGAGGCACTCACCCGGACCTCTTGCGCTACTGCACTGTCGAACTGCTCCTGAGGAACAACTTCCATGCGCTGTTGGAGGCGGCCAAGAGCATCCCCGACCGGATTCGGAGCCAGACTGGGCAGTCCGGCGACGGCTCTGAGTTGGTGAAGGCCACGCTCACCAACGCCAGCGGACCGCTGCTCGCCATCAACGCCGGAAGGACAGTAACCGACCGCAGCGAGCAGTCGGGATTCGCCAACCTCGTCACCGGCCTCCTGGGGCTCTACCGCAACCGGACAGCCCACGACCAAGATCCATCGAGTTGTCAGCGACGAGGAGCTCATCGAAGCGTTGACCGCTATGTCCATGGTGCATCGCCGTCTCGACGGCGCGAACGTCAAGAGGTCCCCGTGATCTGAAGCTCCAGTGTCGACAGCGCGTTGGAGGTTGGAGAAGGCCCCCACACGGGTCAGGCGGGGCTGTGCTGTTCACCGAGGTAGAGGATGTCGCCTCTGACTTCCAGTCGTTTGCGCTCGCCCGCCTTGGGCAAGAATGCTTCGGCGATCTCGAGTGGGATCGGGATGAAGGTTCGGCCCTTGGTAAGTATGGTTGACGTGACTCGGGGGCCGCCGCCAGCGGATTCGGATACCAGCCCCGGACAAAGGATGTCGTAGTAGAGGCCGAAGCGTCCGGAGTGGTGCTGGAACACGAACACGACTTTCCTGCCTCCCCATATGACCTCCGTTGTATGGGGTTGCAGAAAGAAGCCGCCCCTTTGCCGCTGTACCCGGTCGCTCAGCGCCAGGAAGCAGGCGTATCCATTCAACGCTGCTGGAGTGTCGCTCGTGAGGATGAGTGCATTCGTCTCTTCGTTCCTCCGGTCGATCGCGGGCCTCGGGGCAAAGGGCTCGGAAGCCGCGTCCTCGGGTTCACCCTCGATCGCTCCAACGACGGATGAGAGGGGCTCGGTACCGGCGGAACTCACCTCGATGACCGACGAAGAGCCCCTCGAGGCGCTCGCGGTCCGCTTTGGGTGAGGGTGTCGCCGCGGCGCAGCAGCGCGAACCGGGCTCCGAACACCTCCGGATCGAAGGCGGGCTTGACGCCGGGGGGCTCGCGGCGCTGAATGTCGCGGCGCACTGCGGTGAGCCCGGCCGCGAACCATCTGATGACATGGAACCGGTCCAGCACGTGGCGGGTGTGGCCCAAGCGGGCGTCGACGGCGGCGCGGTAGGCCCGCGAGCCGTCTGTGACCACGACTTTGACTTGCTTGCACCAGCGGTGGCCTTGTTGCGCCAAGAACGCCGACAGCGCCGCCGAGCTGCGGTGCGGGACCATCGCGAGGGTCTTGCCGGTGTCGGCGTTGACGATCACGGTCACATAGCGGCGCCGTCGGCGGATGGAGGTCTCATCGACCAACAGCACCCGGCAGCGCTCGCCGCGGCGGCGCTCGGCCACGACATGGGCCCAGGCCCGCACCAGCGCGTTGATCTTGTGCCAGCCCACGCCGCGCCGGCGCGCCGCAGCGCGAAGCGTCATCACCTTCGCGTCGGCACCACAGCCCGCGCCAGACGCGCGGTGAGGCCGCCCTCGAACGCGGGGTGGTCCTCCAAGAACCGGCCGCCGCAGCTGCCACAGACCATCCGCCGCCGCGACCACACCAGCGTGGTGCGCCGCCCCGACACCTCCACATCACGGAATCTCTTGCCTCGGCGGTCATGGACTCTGTGGCACTTGAACCCGCAGTGCGGGCATCTCAGCCGCCTCAACGTCGACTCGACGCTGACAACAAGGCGCGCCGCGGTGTCCTCGAGCACCCCCAGCACACGTATCTGCGGCAAATGCAGCCGCACCGACATGACATAGCGAGCCATCGAGGCCCTCCTGGATCAGTGGATGTGACATCACCGATCCCAGCAGGGCCTCGACCCCCCAACGGGGATCCTCAACCACCCCCCTCCCCACGTTTCCGCGCAGGCTCATTGAATTCCGCGACCAAGCGAATCCCTGGATTGGGTTGTCAGCTTGCTTGATCTCGAGCGGTGGTGCGAGGCCGGGGATCATGCATGCGACGGGTGCGAGCATGTTGAAGGGCATCACTTGGCGCGGCGGGGACAGGGAATGCCTACCTGAGCGCGTCGAGCACGGATTCGGCTAGGGCTTGGCCCAGCAACGGCGGCACGGCGTTGCCGATCTGCTTGGCGATCTGAGTGCGCGAGCCAGCGAACGAGAAGTCATCGTCGAACGACTGGAGCCTCGCTCCCTCGCGCAGGGTGAGCGCGCGGTCCTGGAACGGGTGGATGCACTTGTTGGAGGCGGGATGCACGAAGTTGACCGTGAGGGTGACAGCAGGCTCGTCGGGGTCGAGGCGCGAGTAGCATGATGAGAATCCCGACGTGATCAGGTGTTGCGGCACGGAGCTGATGTTCGAGCCCGAATGGCGGATGATCTCCAGCATGCGCTCGGAGTGTCCCGTCGCCACTTGCAGACTGAGGCGGTCGGAGCGTAGGCGGCGAGCTGCCTGGTAGTCGTTTTGTGGCGGGAGGTCGTAGCGGTCGGCCGTCTCACCCGCGGCGACCGGGGGGAGGTCCCCGATCGCCTCCATCGCAGTCAGCGCGTCGGGTAGTTTGGGCTCGTCGAACCCGAACAGCCCCGGCTCGGCGGGTGTTGGAGGAGGCGCAAGTCGGCGGGTCCGGTTGCGCACCCCGATCGTTTTGAACTCGCCCGCGTGAGTCGGTGAGGGGAACTTCGCTCGGGTGCCGTGATGCGCGCCGATCATCACGAGACGCTCCCGTTTCTGGGGAACGCCGAAGTGGGCGGCGTTGATGATCCGCCAGTCCGACGTGTACCCGAGCCCGTCGAAGCACTCCTGGATCTGTTCGATCGTCGCCCCCTGGTTGTGGGTGGCCAGGCCCACGACGTTCTCCATGACGAACACCTGTGGCCTGAAATAGTTGACGTAGGCGGCGAACTCCTCGAACAGGGAGTTCCGCGGGTCATCATCCATTGCGGACCGGAACGGCCGAATCGACGAGAATCCCTGGCACGGAGGTCCGCCCACGATGGCATCCACCTCGCCGCGGGCCAGCCCGGTCCGCTCTACCACGGTTCGGAGCCGCACTTCTCGTATGTCCGCTGCGAAGGCCGTCGCCTGCGAGTGATTGAGCCGGAAGGTCTCAACCGCGACCGGCAGCACGTCGATGCCGTAAACGACGCTGAAGGCACCCGTGTTCTCGAACCCCTTCGAGAATCCGCCTGTCCCGCAGAACAGGTCCATCACCTTCATGCTCGCCATCCGGAGCCACCTCCATTCCTGAGAAATCAGCAGTTCTGGAGAGACTATAGTCTCTCCAGTGGCTCCCGCAGTGACACCTACGATCATAAGTCGTGGATGCGACGTCACCGGGGGACCCGGCAGAGGAGGCAGCGAGAGCCTTCGCTCGCGCTGTGGGCACAGTCGTCGCCCGGCTCCGCGGAGAACGCGGTTGGTCGCTAGAGGACCTGGCCGATGAAGCGGGCCGTCACCGGACCTACGTCGGGCTGATCGAGCGAGGCGAGCGACACCTCAGCGTCGCGTCGGCCTTTCGGCTCGCCCAAGCGCTCGGCCTGTCTCTCTCGGACCTCATCAACCTTGCGGAGGCGCATGTTTTGGGAGCGCGGGTCCCGGTCCGATTTCGGCTACGGTCCTCGCCGCCGAACGCGACCCGCGGAGCCGAGGCCGTACAGCAAGTCGCCGGATTGGAGGAGACCTGGATCCCCTCAGCCATCGAGGCGACCCACGCGACGCTGGACCGTATCGACGAGCAACTCGTCAACACAGGGTCACTGCCTCTCGCTGAGGTCGTAGAACTCGCCAACCTGTCTGCGATCGTCGGCAACCTGCTGAGGTCGGCCCTGGAGGTTAACTCCCGCGGGGTCTACAAGAGCAACGCCCCTCACACGTTTCCAGATCTCGTGTCGCAGTCCGGCACGTCCCAAGGCTTGGAGATCAAGATCGCCCTCGAAGGCAACATGCCTAAGGGCCACTTGCCCAAGCCGGGGGCACACCTCATTTGTCGCTATGTGCTCGCTGAACGGGATGGGACCTACTCTCGCGGAAGTCGGGGCAACGTCGTATGGATTTGGGAGGCCCGACTCGGAGAACTAACCGAAGACGACTTCAACACCTCCAACACGCCCGGCGACTCAGGCAAGACAGCAGTGATAAGCGCCGAAGCCCTATACCGACTCACCTGCATCTACTACGACGGGCGGTTCCGTCCCATCGCCAGACCCCGTGCCGGCCACCACTAGGACCCAGGAGGGTCGATCTGAGACTCTGGTCATGCATCCCGGAGGGCGGATGCGGTTACCCCCTCGTCACCCGCTGCCTCAACGACCCCGAACTCCCAAGAGGCCGAGCGAATAGGTGTGCGGCTCCGGTTCATACGGGCGAGGCCGTGGCCCCGAGCGGCCCGTGAGCGCAGCGAACAAGCGCGGGAGGGACACCCTTGCGACGCAACAGACTCTCACCTATTTGCGCTCGCTCTAACCCTGATCGTTCACGAGAATTGTAGAGCGGTTCGGGTGTCTGTGTTTTCGTGTGATTTCGGTGACGGGGTTGGCGGGTTGGGGTGTGTTGGGGTTGTGGGCGGGGTGTTGTGAGGTGTCTGCGGCTGGTTTCGGGCGT
>JAJEDD010000032.1 GCA_022821685.1 Acidimicrobiia bacterium | reverse complement strand
AAACGGCCCATCAACGTGCCCGCCAACAACAGGCCCGCATCAGCCACCAAAGACCCGTCGTCGAAGACCGCCTCGATCCCGTCGATCCCACCAGCTACGCTGCTCACAGGAAGTGCCTCCTCACATGGCCAGAATGACCGTTACCTCAAACAGCATTCTCCCATGTCAGGAGGCCTTTCCGGCGGACGCGCCAACCCCCGAACACTCACCACACCGGTGGATCCAGGCTTAGCAGCGAACCCGCCCGGCCCGCTTTGTGGGGTGCGCTACATTCTTGTTGCGTATGCGCACGACCAAAGACCGGCCCGACGCTTTCGGCGAGTCGTCCGAGGCGCTGCCTCGTTACGGCACTGGCGACGGCCGGCTGCTCGTCGATCTCGCTGACAGTGCGGCCGTGGCCGAAGCCATTGACGCAGACGGGCTGCGATGATCCCTCGCGCCGGCCGCGCGCCATAGGCTGCGGCGCCGTGGCTGATCTGGGGGCCTTGACGCGATCGGCGTCGGAGTCGGTGGTGGAGTTGCTGAACCGGCGCTTTGATTCGCCGCAGCAGCGGGGTCGGGTGTTTGAGCGGCTGTTGAGGGCCGCGTTCGGGTGCCATCCTGGCGAGTACGGTCCGCAGCGGTTCCGGCGGGTGTGGCTCTGGTCGCAGTGGCCCGACCGTGAACGGTTCGGCTACGGAGGCGATGTCGGGATCGACCTCGTGGCCGAGCAGACCGAGGCCTGGGGCGGTGGGCTCTGCGCGGTGCAGGCGAAGCTGCACTCTCCGGGCCAGCTGATCGGCAAGGCCGCAGTCGATTCCTTCCTGTCGGCCTCGGCGGGGGAGTGCTTCAGCGAACGCCTGCTGGTGGTGACCGCCGAATTGGGCGCCAACGCCGATCTCATGGTGAAGAAAGCGACGCCTCGCTGCCAGATTCTCGACGCGGCTCAGCTTGATGAGTGGCCGGTCGACTGGGCGGCGTTCCTCGACAAGCCGGAGGAGTTGCGGTTCGCGGCGGTGCGCCATGAGCCCAAGCCTTATCAGGCCGAGGCAGTCGATGCGGTGGTGTCGGGGCTTGCGGACCGCGATCGGGGCAAGCTGATCCTGCCGTGCGGGACCGGCAAGTCGGTGGTGGCGCTGTGGATCGCCGAGCAGATGGCGGGCGCCGGTGGCCGCGTGCTGTATTTGGTGCCGTCGATCGCGCTGATGGGCCAGACGATGCGCGAGTGGGCGGCCCAGCGCGACCCGCAGATCCCGCACCGCTACATCGGAGTGTGCTCAGACACCCGGGCCGGGCGCAACGACGAGGATGCCGACATCGCCGAGTTGGCGATGCCGGTGACCACCGACCCCGAGCGGGTGGCCGCCGCGCTGGCCGGCGCCGGGCCGGGCGCGATGACGGTGGTGTTCTGCACCTACCAGTCGCTGGAGGTGATCGAGCAGGCCCAGCAGGCGGCCGCTGGCGACGCGGGGCCAGATACCGGCGGTCCTGATCGGCGGCAGGGCTCCCATGGGCAGCCGACGGTTGCTGGCGACGGCCGCGGCCCGGCGCCGGCGGGCTTCGACTTGGCGCTGTGCGACGAGGCGCACCGCACCACCGGGGTGCATGAGGCCGAAGCGGGCAGCCACTTCACGCTGATCCACGACCCGGCTCGCATCGCAGCGGCCAAGCGCCTGTACATGACGGCCACGCCGCGGGTGTACACCGACCGGGTGCGGGCCAAGGCGAGCGAGCAGAGCCGCGACTTCGATGTGTTCTCCATGGACGACGAGGCCGCCTACGGCCCGGAGCTGTACCGGATGAGCTTCGGTTCGGCCGTCGAGCAGGGCCATCTCAGCGACTACGAGGTGCTGGTGATCGCAGTGTCGGAGCTGCACGTTGCCAGCACCCTGGGCGCCGATGTGCTGAACCTGCCCGACGAGGCCGAATCGCCCGCGGGGGGGGGGGCGTGGAAGAGGAGCGCGCGTCACGATGCGGGATGCTGTCAAGTTCGTGGGATGCTGGGACGCGCTGGCCGACCCGAGCACCCGCTCCCCGCACGGCCGCACCACCGGCGCGGTGCCACCCAGCGGTCTGAGCGCCCGCCGGGCCATCGCGTTCACCAACACGATCAAGCGCTCGCAGCTCGTTGAGGGGCACTGGAACCGCATAGTCGCCGCCGTCGCCGGCGAGAACGCCAAGACGCAAGCAGCGCGTGAGCGGGCAGGCCGGCTCGCGCCGGGTTCAGGCGCCCGGGCCCCGACCGGCGACACCCACGCCTTCCGGCCCGACCTGCTGGCGTTCGAGGTGCGCCACACCGACGGCAGCCGCAACGCATTGCAGCGGGCCCAAGTCCTCGGCTGGCTGCGGGCCGGCGATCCCGACGACGGCTGCCGGATAGTCACCAACGCCAAGTGCCTCACCGAGGGCGTGGACGTGCCCGCCCTCGACGCGGTGTTGTTCCTGGAGCCCAAACGCTCCCAGATCGATGTGGTGCAGGCGGTGGGCCGGGTGATGCGCCGGGTCGAGGGCAAGTCGTGCGGCTATGTGGTGCTGCCGGTGGTGGTCCCCGCCGGGGCGCGCCTCGACGACGACGAGGTGCTGTCGGGCTCGGACTTCAGGGTCGTGTGGAGCGTGCTCAAAGCGCTGCGCTCCCACGACGAGCGCCTCGACGTGGCCATCAACACCGCCGACCTGACCGGCAAGCCGCCGATCACGATCCTCACCTCAGGGTTCTGCGATCGCTGCGGCGAGGCCGGCTGCGAGGGCGGCTGCGACACCGCCGACGCCTCCCGCATCGGCGTGCAGGGCCGGCTGCCGCTGCACGACGCGGTGGCCTCCAAGGTGGTGGAGCAGTGCGGCGACCGCCAGTACTGGCACCGCTGGGGCGCCGAGGTGGCCCGCATCACCGGCGCAATCGCGACGCGGGCCCGCTCCGCCCTGCGGACGATCCCTGGGCTGGCCGACGCGTTCGAGACCTTCGAGGCCGACATGGCCGCCACCGTCGGGCGCCCGCTGCCGCAGGCCGAACTGGTGGCCATGCTGGCCCAGCATGTGGTGACGATCCCGGTGTTCGATGCGCTGTTCGCCGAGAGCGGCTTCGCCGACCGCAACCCGATCTCCAAGGCGCTCAACGAACTGCTGGGCACGTTCAAGGCCCAGGACGTGCTGCTCGCCGACGAGACCCGAGGCCTGGAGCGCTTCTACGCCAGCGTGGCCGAGCGGCTGTCGGGCGCGGCCGACTCCGACACCCGCATCAAGGTGATGCTAGACGTGTACGAGCAGTTCTTCGCCGCGGCGATGCCCTCGGAGACCAAGCGCCTCGGGATCGTGTACACCCCGGTGGAGCTGGTGGACTTCATCCTGCGCTCGGCCGATGCCGTGGCCCGAGCCGAGTTCGGCCGGGGCTTGAGCGATCCGGGCGTGAACATCCTCGACCCGTTCACCGGCACCGGCACGTTCGTCAACCGGCTGCTGACCCAGCTCGGCTCCGACGGCGAGTATCTGGTCCGCGACGGAGACCTGGATCGCAAGTTCCACGTCGCCGCCCGCGGGTTGGCGGGCTCGGCTGCGACGGAGATCCACGCCAACGAGGTGGTGCTGCTGGCCTACTACCTGGCCGCGCTCAAGATCGAGGAGGGCTACCGAGACCGCACCGGCGCCTACGAGCCCTTCGAGGGGATCGTGCTCACCGACACGTTCCACCTCTCCGGCGACGGTCGCCTGCCCGGAACCGGCGCCATCGCCGACAACAGCAGCCGGGCCAAGGCTCAGAACGAGCTGCCCATCCAGGTGATCGTGGCCAACCCGCCCTGGTCGGCGGGCCAGAAGTCAGCGGGCGACGACAACCCCAACATCGAGTACCCCCACATCGAGCAGCGAGTCCGAGACACCTACGGCCGCCGCCACAAGCAAGTAACCGGCCGAGGCGCCGGCGGCAGCGCGGCAGGCAACCTGTATGTCGAGGCCATTCGTTGGGCCTCAGATCGCATCAGCGGACCCGACGGCGATGCCACGAGGCCGGGGATTGTTGCCTTCGTGCATCCCAACTCGCTGGCGAACGCCCCGTCGCTGGCCGGGATGCGGGCTGCGTTGCGAGACGAGTTCACCGGCGTCTACGTGGTCAACCTGCGCGGCGATGCCATGAAGTCCGGCGACGAGTTCCGCCGCGAGGGCGCCAAGATCTTCGGTGCCGGATCTCGCAACGGCGTGCAGATGACGGTGCTGGTGCGCAATCCGGAGAAAGCCCTCGATCAACCTGCCGTGCTTCACCTTGCCGAGGTTCCCGAGTGCTCGACGCTCAAGGAGAAGTTCGACTGGCTGGCCGAACTCGGCGATGTGACCAGCGGTCAATTCGAGACTGTCGAACCGAACGATGCCCACGATTGGGTCAACATCACCGACGGCAGCTTCGAGGAACTCATGCCGGTGTGTGGAGTTGGCAGTGGCCGCACGGGCGAGGCCGTCGTCATGGATCATGCCTCCGGAATCAAGACGAACTGCGACGTGTACGTGTATTCCTTCTCCCGCGACGACCTCATCGCCAGGATGAGCGGCCTGATCGGCGCCTACCACGACGCCCTCGAACTGGTGGAGGCGGGCTGCACCGTCGAGGAGTGCACCGGCAACGACGAACTCGACCGGATCAAGTGGACCGACACTCTCAAGCAGTCGCTGCGGCGACGCGAGGAGATCATCTTCGACGAGTCCCGCATCCGCGAAGTCCTGTACAGGCCCTTCACGAAACTCTGGCTATACCAGGACGACCGCATCCTCTCATCGGTCAAGACGATCTCAGCCATGTTCCCGAGAGAGAGAGAGAGAGAGAGAGAGAGAGAGAGAGAGAGAACACATTTTGGCCAGCACCCCGTCCAACACGACGATCTTCACAGCGCTCGCCACATGTTCTGCAGGGGATCTCAAGTCAGCTGGCATCGCCGCAGCCTGCCGGGCGATTCCCAGGAGGCGGCGATCCTGATGGCGAGTCCGTCGAACCGGACCGTGTTCTCAGCGCTCGCGACGATGACTCTGCCGGACCTGCACACGCTGGATCCGGCCTGCCGAGCGACCCCTCGGAGCCAGCCATGACCGACCGGGGGGGGGTCTACTGGTCTCGTCGCCCAACAACCGGGCGATCTTCGCCGCTCTGGCCACCGCCGTTCCGGCCGACCTCAGCGCCTCGGGAACCAACCAGCCCACCCGGGCCCTGCCCCGAAGGAGGCCATCTTGATCTCGGGAACGTCCAACATGACCTTCCAGGCCCTCGCCGCGGCCACCATCCCGGACCTGGCCAACATCAACGGCTCGCGCCAGACCCGGGCGCTCCCCCGGAGGCGATCATGATCGCCGGACCGTCCAACATGGCGATCTTCGGCGCGCTGGCCGCCGCCGCCCTGCCCGATCTGCACCTCATGGGCCCCGGCCAGCAAACCCGATCCCTACCCCGAGACAGAGCTTCGAGAAGGCTTGGATGATGGCAAGCAGCGCGTGGCGGCGGCCTTGTACCGGACCCGACCAACCCAGCGCTCGGAGGCGTCTGATCAGTTGCTGTTGCGATGCGGGCGCCAGCCGGCCCGTCAACTGCGGGTGGCGGCGACGGTGCCGTGTACTTGGGGCAGGCTGTAGCCGCGCTCAATCCGCAGCGTCGCCCAGTCCAGAAGCACCGTCTGCATCTCTTGGCGAGCTGCGGTGGCGGTTCGGCCAAAGGCGATGCTCCCAGGGGCCGCGTCGCATTCCGCTACGAACCCCTCGGGGTCGTCAATCTGCTCCACAGTCGTGCGACGCCAGGCCTCTGCCACCCAGTCGGCGATCTGCTGCTCATCCAGGGGCACGGGCTGGAGGCTATCAATGCCGGTTGAGCCGCTGTCTCGATCAGCGCTTGTACTCGATTGGCTAGAGTGGCCAGACACTGAGGTTATGACCGCCGAATCCCGGACGAATGTCCCACACTCAACGGAGCGTTTCGAGTTCGCTGAGATCGCCGACGAGTTCATGTGCAAGGACTTTAGCGACGACGAGCTAGAGGCGATCCGCCAGACTCGTCGCACCACGCCCCGTTAGGGCCGAGAGTTGACATGAGCGGCACTCTGGACTTGGACTTGGACATTGAGGTCGATGATGGCGACAACGTCACCGACTGGGCGTTGACGCGGTTCCAGGATCGCTACGGCCCCGGCGTCACCAAGGATGACATCTGGGAATACGCCTACGGCGTGATGCACGCCCCCGACTGGCGCGAGCGCTACCGCCACGACCTGCAGCGCAACCTGCCGCGCATTCCGCTCGCCGATGACTTCGAGGCCTTCCGGGTCGCCGGTCGTCAGCTGATCAACCTCCACATCGGCTACGAGTCCGTCGCGGAGCATCCCGTGGAGTGCCTGGTGGACGGTGAGCCCGATGAGGGCTCGGCCGACCCGGGCGCCTACCGCATCGACTCCAAGATGCGCTGGGGCGGCGGGCGCGGCCAGGCCAACGAGGACCGCAGCGTGCTGGTGGTCAACGACCGCTGCCGTCTCGTCGGCATACCGCCCGAGGCGCACGAGTACACCGTGTCGGGCCGCTCGCCGCTGCACTGGGCCATCGAGAGCCTGAGAGTCAAGCGCGACAAGGCATCCGGCATCGTCGATAATCCCAACGGCTGGCAGGTCTGGGCCGACGAGCCGTTCAACCTGATCCGGCACTTGCGCCGCCTGGTGACCGTCAGCGTGGAGACTGCTCGGATCATCGCCGCGCTGCCGCCGTCACTGCCGTAGCGGTCAGATCGGCCCCAGAGCAGACGCGAGTGTCAGCCGTGTCGTCAGCTGCGGTCGGCGAGCATTTCGGCTACCCGGAAGGCTAAATCTACCGACTGGCGGCCGTTGAGGCGGGGGTCGCACAGGGTCTCGAAGGCCTGCTCCAAGTCCTCGTGGCTGATGTCGTCGGCGCCGCCCACGCATTCGGTCACCGCGTCGCCGGTCAGCTCCACGTGCACGCCTCCGGGCCAGGTGCCGCAGGCGTGGTGGGCCGCGAAGAATCCGCTGATCTCGGCCAGCACGTCGTCGAAATGGCGCGTCTTGTGGCCCGACGCCGAGGTGTAGGTGTTGCCGTGCATCGGGTCGCAGGCCCAGGCCACCGGGTGGCCGGAGTCCCGCACCGCCTGCAGCAGCGGCGGCAGCACGGTCTCGATCTTGTCGGCGCCCATGCGGGTGATGAGCGTGAGCCGGCCCGGAACCCGCTGGGGATTGAGCACCTCGCACAGCGTCAGCACCTCGTCGGCGGTGGCGGTGGGCCCGATCTTGCAGCCCAGCGGGTTGTGCACGCCCCGCAGGAACTCCACATGGGCGCCGTCTAGCTGACGGGTGCGCTCGCCGATCCAGAGCATGTGGGCCGAGCAGTCATAGGTGTCGCCGGTCAGCGAGTCCACCCGCGTCAGGGCCTCCTCGTAGTCGAGCACCAGGGCCTCGTGGCTGGTGTAGAACTCGACCTCGTGGAGCTGGGGGGTGTTGGCGGTGGTGACCCCGCACGCGGTCATGAACCGCAGGGCCCGGTCGATCTCGTCGGCCATGCGCGCGTAGCGGCGCCCCGCGGGCGAGGTGGCCACGAACTCGCGGTTCCAGCTCGACACCTGCGACAGGTCGGCGTAGCCCCCCCGGGTGAACGCCCTCAGCAGGTTGAGAGTGGACGCGGCCCGGTGGTAGGCGGTGAGCAGGCGGCGCGGGTCGGGCAGCCGCTCGGCCTCGCTGAAGCCGATGTCGTTGACCATGTGGCCCAGGAACGAGGTGAGTTCCACCTCGCCCTTGGTCTCGGTGGGGCTGGAGCGGGGCTTGGCGAACTGCCCCGCGATCCGCCCGACCTTCACCAGCGGCACGCCGCCGGAGTAGGTCAACACGATGGCCATCTGCAGGATCACCCGCAGACGGTCCCGGATGGAGTCCGCGGAGGAGTCGAACGACTCCGCGCAGTCGCCCGCCTGCAGCAGGAACGCCTCGCCGTTGGCCACCCGGCCGAGCAGCCCGGTGAGGGCCCGGGCCTCGCCCGCGAACACCAGCGGGGGCAGGTCGCACAGAGCCTTGGAGGTCTGATCGAGCTCGGCCTGGTCGGGCCAAGCAGGCTGATGGTGAGCGGGCTTGGCCCTCCAGGACGAGGGCGACCAGTCGCTTCCGCCGGCGAACAGCGTGGGGTCTCCGGCGGACATGGGCGCTAGGCCGCGTCTACCGTCTCGGCCAGACTCAGCTCCTCGGCGTGCTCCCGCACGGCGTTGATGGCGCGCTTCACCAGGCGGCGGGCCGCCTCGGCGGTGACGCCCAGCTCCTCGCCGACCTCGCGGTAGGAGCGCTTGATGCCGTCGGAGAGCCCGAAGCGCTGCTCGACGGCGTACTTGGCCCGGGGCTCGAGGATGTCGAGCAGGCCGGTCACCATCTCCTCCTCGGCCTTGGCCATGACCTCGAGTTCGGGCCCGGGGTTGGCGTCGGGCAGCAGGTCGATCAGCTCGTTGCTGTCGTCGTCGCCGATGGTGCGGTCGAGCGAGGTGGGGGTGGTCAGCCGGTGCAGCCGGGCGTGGTCGTCGTCGAGCTCGTCGCCGTCGCCGGACACCTGCCGCAGCGCGGCCCGCAGCGAAGCCGACCGGTCGCCGGGCAGCCGCACCAGGCTCGCCTTCTGGTCGAGGGCCCGTCCGATGGACTGGCGGATCCAGAAGGTGGCGTAGGTGGAGAACTTGAAGCCCTTGCGCCAGTCGAACTTGTCGACGGCGTGCTCGAGGCCGAGGTTCCCCTCCTGGATGAGGTCGAGCAGCTCCATGCCCGGGGGCAGGGGATAGCGGCGGGCGACGCTCACCACCAGGCGCAGGTTGGCCCGGATGAAGCGGTCCTTGGCGGCGGCGGCCTCGCGGATGGCCCGGTCGAGCTCGCGGCCGGTCTCGCCCTCTTCCTTGCGGAGGCGGGCCTCGACGCCGCGCTCGATGGCCTGCGACAGCTCGCGCTCCTCTTGGGCGTTGAGCAGTGCCACCGCACCGATTTCGTTGAGATACTGTCCTACTGAGTCGCTCATGTCGGATTCACCTGGCCGGGCCCGCTCGCGTGGCGGGGCGGCTTTCTCGCTTTCTTTGTGGGGAGGATTCGGTGCCGGGCGCACACCCTCCAAGTGCGCTACTCCAGCCCAGACGTAGCAATATAGATTAGTTGCCCGCTGGGGGCAAGTCAAGGCGTGCAGCCGCGCCAAATGTGACATAGGTCACTCGCCTTCAGCCGGAGCCGCCGACGAGCGGAACACAGTGCGCTTGAGCGCCCCATCATAGACTCCCGCGGTGCCGCGATCCGACCCGCTCCGCATAGGCGTGCTGGGGGGGACGTTCGATCCGCCGCATTTCGGGCATCTCGCCGCCGGGCTGGAGGTGCGCCACCGGCTGGAGCTCTCGGTGGTGCTGCTGGTGGTGGCCAACGATCCGTGGCAGAAGACCGCGGTGCATCCGGTGACGCCCGCAGCGGTGCGCCTGGAGATGGTTGCCGCCGCCGTGCAGGATCTCGACGGCCTCGAGGCGAGCGCTCTGGAGATCGACCGAGGCGGCGAGAGCTACATGGCCGACACGCTGCAGGAGCTGCGCGCTCAGCACCCCGGCGCCGAGCTGTTGATGGTGGTGGGCTCCGACATCGCGCCCCGGCTCGACACATGGAAGCGCCCGGCGGAGCTTCGGGAGCTGGCTGCCACGGTGGTGGTCGACCGGGCGGGGCGCGTCGGCGGGCGACCCGGCGCCGACTGGCCGTGCGTCGTGGTGGAGGCGCCCGGGCTGGACATTTCGTCGTGCGACATCCGCTCCCGGTTCGCGGCCGGAGGGCCGGTTGAGGCCCTGGTGCCCGCCGCGGTGGTCGAGGTGGTTCGGTCCGGGGGCCTGTACGGGTGCGGACGCTGAGGCGCCGCCGGCCCGCCGCCCATGGGAACGGCGAGCGCTGGCGGGTTGCGCTGCGGACGCCGACGCTGAGGCGCCGCCGGCCTGCGCCCGGTGCCCACCCGTTCTGGCGGTTCGTGTTTCCGGGGGTGGTCGCGGCCGCGGGGATCGCGGTGCTGTTGTTGGCTCTCGAAGGCGGGCGGGCCGTTCTCAACACCACTGTGGAGGGAGTCGAGGAGGAGGTCGTCCTGGAACCCGACGAGCCCGGCTACCTGGAGCTGGTGGCGGCCACGCCGACGCTGCTGTCGCTGCACACCGACGGTGGCAGCCTCACCGGGGTGGCCTTCGTGGCCCTCACGGGCGTCGATGCGGGCGGCGGGGTGGTGCTGTTGCCGGCCGACCTGCTGATCGTGGGTGAGGGCGGATCGCCGGCTCAGGGCGAGACGCTCACCGACACCTTCGCCTCAGAAGGGGTGGAGGCGGTTCGGCAGGTCGCCGAGCAGATGTTCGGCCTCGGGTTCGACGAGGTGGTGGAGGTGCCCACCGAGTGGCTGGCCCACAGCATCGGTGGGGCCGCGCCGCTGCCCTACCTCCTCGCCGACGATCTTGTCGAGGCGGTGCCCGACGGCGTGAAGCGGGTCGTGTACGAGGCGGGACGCTACGACCTCGCCGCGGCCGACGCAGCCGCGGTGTACGCCCATCGCAACCCCGACGAGGCCGACGGCAACCGCGTGCAGCGCCAGAGGGCCATGTGGGAGTCGTGGCTGGGGGTGATCGCTCGGGCGCCGGACCCCGCCGCGGTCGTCCCCCCGGCCGACTCGCCGCTGGCGCCGTTCCTGCGGGTCCTGGGGGCGGGCACGACGGTGGTGGAGGTGGTTCCCTTCGAGTCGTTCTCGCCCGATCCCGGCGCGGCGCCGATACCGATGCTCGGGGCGGGGAGCCGGTCGTGGCTGCGGTCCGAGGCTCTGGAGCTGGTGCCCTGGCCCCGGCAGCCGGAGTCGTTCCTGCGTCCCCGGGTGCAGCTGCTCGACGGCGCCGGCGATCCGGCGATCCGCGACGGGCTGGCCGGCGACGTGGTCGCAGCCGGGGGTGTGGTCACCGTGATCGGCAACGCCGACGCCTTCGGTGTGGAGGCCACCCAATTCGCCTACCATCGCGCCGAACTCGTGAATGACCCCATCACCAACTCCATCGCCATCGAGCTCGGCGTCGACATGACCCTCGTGGAGGGCGCGGACGATGTGGTCGACATCACGGTGACGGTCGGACTCGACCGGGCGGCCCGGTGACGTCAAACGCCAGTCCGGCCGACTTCGCCGCGCCGGCCCGCTCGGATTCTGGCACATCCGCGGCGGCCGATCTCGCGACTGCGGTGCGTTCCGATCTCGGTTCGTCGGCCCCGGCCGGTTTGGCCGGTGCGCCCGACCCCACCGCGGCGGACGGCGACGGGGCGCGGCGCTGGGCTGTGGCCGCGGCCGCGGCCGCCGATGAGCGCAAGGGCGCCGACACCGTGGTGATCGACGTGGGCGACGTGCTGGCGGTCACCGACCTGTTCGTGATCACCCACGGCAACAACGCCCGGCAGGTGCGCGCCATCGCCGAGGGCGTCGAGGAGCTGGTGAAGCAGGCGGGCGGTCCCGCGCCGCGGCGCATCGAGGGCGCCGACGACCGCCAATGGGTGCTGCTCGACTACGGATCGTTCGTGGTGCATGTGTTCGACGCCGAGCGGCGCGCCCTGTACCAGCTCGAGCGGCTCTGGGGCGACTGCCCCCTGATCGACTGGCGGACCGAGCCGGAGCCGGGAGACTCGGACGGCGCGGCACCGGACTCGGGCAGCTAACGGCTCCGCAGTCTCACCGGGGTGGAGACCTCGGCGAAGAAGTCGTTGCCCTTGTCGTCGATCACGATGAAGGCGGGGAAGTCCTCCACCTCGATGCGCCACACCGCCTCCATGCCGAGTTCGGGATAGTCGAGCACCTCCACCCGCCGGATCGAGTCCCGGGCCAGACGGGCGGCCGGTCCCCCGATGGAGCCGAGGTAGAAGCCGCCGTGGCGGGCGCAGGCCTCGGTCACCTCCGACGAGCGGTTGCCCTTGGCCAGCATCACCAGCGACCCGCCCGCGGCCTGGAACTGGTCGACGTAGGAGTCCATCCGGCCCGCGGTGGTGGGTCCGAACGAGCCCGAGGCGTAGCGGGGCGGCGTCTTGGCCGGGCCGGCGTAGTACACGGGATGGTCTCGCAGGTACTGCGGCATCGGCTCGCCTGCGTCGAGGCGGTCCTTGATGCGGGCGTGGGCGATGTCGCGGCCCACCACCAGTGTGCCGGTCAGGGCCAGGCGGGTCTTGACCGGGTAGCGGGTGAGCCGCTCCAGGATCGCAGCCATGGGCTGGTCGAGATCGACCGGCACCACCTCGCTGGAGAGCTCGTCGGCGCTGGTCTCGGGAAGGAACCGGGCCGGGTCGGTCTCGAGGCGCTCAAGGAACAGGCCCTCCGAGGTGATCTTGGCCCGGGCCTGGCGGTCGGCCGAGCAGCTCACCGCGATCCCGACCGGGTTGGAGGCCCCGTGGCGGGGCAGGCGCACCACCCGCACGTCGTGGCAGAAGTACTTGCCGCCGAACTGCGCGCCGATGCCGAAGGTCTGGGTGAGCTCCAGGATCCGCTGCTCCCACTCCAGGTCGCGGAACCCGTGGCCGGTGGCGGGGTCGCCGGAGGTGGGCAGGGAGTCGAGGTACTTGGCCGAGGCGAGCTTGGCCGCCTTGAGGTTGTACTCCGCCGATGTGCCCCCCACCACCAGCGCCAGGTGGTAGGGCGGGCAGGCCGCGGTGCCGAGCAGGCGCAGCGTCTCGTCGCAGAAGTCGAGCAGCGACTGCTCGTTGAGCAGGGCCTTGGTCTTCTGGTAGAGGAACGACTTGTTGGCCGAGCCGCCCCCCTTGGCCATGTAGAACAGCTCGTAGGCGTCGCCTCCCTTGGCGTGGATCTCGATCTGGGCGGGCAGGTTGTTGTTGGTGTTGGCCTCGGTGAACATGTCGAGCGGGGCGAGCTGCGAGTAGCGCAGGTTGGACGTGCGGTAGGTGTCGTGGACGCCCCGGGCGATGGCCTCGGCGTCGTCGCCGAAGGTCAGCACCTGCTCGCCCTTGCGGCCCATGATCACCGCGGTGCCGGTGTCCTGGCACATGGGCAGGATCCCGCCCGCCGCGATGTTGGCGTTCTGCAGCAGTTCGGTGGCCACGAAGCGGTCGTTGTCGGAGGCTTCGGGGTCGTCGAGGATGTTGCGGAGCTGTTGCAGGTGGTCGGAGCGCAGGTAGTGGTTGATGTCGTGCATGGCCGCCGAGGTGAGCTGGGTCAGCGCCTCGGGCTCGACCCGCAGGAACGTTCGGCCCGCAGCCTCGACGGTGGAGACCCCCTCGGTGGACAGCAGCCGGTAGTCGGTCTCGTCGGGGCCGATGGGCAGCATGTCCGAATAGGCGAAGGCGCTCATGCTGCTGCTCGCTGGAGTGTCCGCCATGTTGCCTCGCGCTCCTGTGGCCTCCGCGGTCAGGCTTGTGCCGGCGTGCCCCCGAAGGCGGCCGGATCCTGCCCGTCACCGATCACCGGGCGCTGCCAGCGGGTGAACTCCGAGACCGTCTCGGCCACGCCTCTCCACTCGGCGGGGTTCCAGCCCTGCGCGGAGGCGGCGACCGATCCGTCCTGGAGGACGAATGCGAACGCGGGCAGCGCGTCGATGCCGAGGGCGGCGGGCACCCGGCGGTCCGGGTCGGTGAAGGTGAGTGTCTCCTGGGCGTACGGCCCGAGGAAGCGCCGGGCGTCGTCGGGTCCGCAGGCCACCACCCAGCAGGTCCGGCACCCGGCCTCGGCGTAGGTGACCAGGATGCGGCGGGCGGTGTGCAGGATCCAGGCGCTCTCGTTGGTGTAGGGGTCGAGCAGCACCGGCAGCAGCGGGAAGGTGGTGAGCCAGTCCTCGAGGGGTCTGGCCTTGCCACCGAGGGGATCAAGCTCCAAGTCGAGCGCGAGGGTCGTCACGAGGGCAACGCTAGCGGTTGAGTGCTACCGGCTGGCGGGTCCTGGCTTCGGCTGTTGTGTCGGTCCGGCCGGCGGGTCCTGTCGTCGAGTCCGAACGACCGAACGGGCTTCGCCCTACTCTCGGTCGTTCCGACCCGCCGCCACCCCCCGGCCTGGCGGGTTGCACCTGGCCCGGTCCGTGCGTTCGATGCGGACCTGCCGCCGCCCCCGGCCCGTCGTGTCACAGCCTGTTGACCTCCTGCTTGGTTTGGATGTGCCGTCTGGTCGCACCCCGGCCGGGCTGGTTGCTCTCGGCGCGGGCTGGTGGCTGCTGCCTACGCTCGGGTTGTGCATCCGATTGAGCGGCTTCGGTATGTGGCTCGGGCCGGGGTGGTGCCGGTGGTGCCGCTGGTGCGGGAGTCGGCCGCTGCGCTGGCGTCGTTCGCCGACGATCCGAAGGGTCTGCTCACATCGTGTCGGCGGCTGCTGGATCGGCGCAGCGACTGTGCGCCGCTGGTGTGGCTGGCGGCCCGGATGCTCACCGCCATGGACCCCCGCTCCGAGGCGAAGAGGGTGCTGGAGGAACTGGACGCCGACCCCACCGAACGGGTGCTCCTAGACAGCTTGAGCGCCCTGGGTTCCTGCTCGAGTGTCGTGGCGGTGGGGGACTTGGATGTTCTCGACGCCGCGTTGAGTGACCGGCCTGACCTCCGGTGGCTGGAGGAGGCTGAACCGGAGGCGCTGGGCACGGCCGAGCTGGTGTTGGCTACCAGCGATTGCGCCGGACCTTCAAAGGCCTTGGTGGCGGCCGAGACTGTTTGGGCCGCCGAAGCGGCCTGTGAGTCTGGGACGCCGGTGTGGCTCGTCGCGGGTGCGGGACGAATACTGCCCGAGCGCATGTGGGACTTGCTGAGTGCCCGTCACAGTTTGGAGGATTCGGCCATGCGAGGGTTGGCTGTGCTCGACCTGGACCGCCTTGTCACCCGGATGGTCACGCCCTGGGGCCTGCACACTCCCACCGAGGCGGCCCGGCGTTCGGACTGCCCCGTCGTCCCCGAGCTCTTCTCGCCATGACAGTCAGCCCGCTGGCCTCGACTAGCGCCGCATCTCCGCCCGTCTCGATATCCGAACTCTTGGCGCGATGACGATGGGCGCGATCATTCGGACTCGTGGCCGGACCTAACTGTCGCCGATTCGGTTCTGGACTGAGGCTGAGGCGGCGATGACTGGGTTGGATCGGTTTGAGGGGCGGCCGGGGGCCCGGGACGGGTATTGGCCTTCGGCGTGGCCAACCGAGTGCGGTGGCAACCGGCGCCAGAAGGCGGCCCGAGGGCGGCTCGATGCCGCGACGGGCATGGCATCGGTGGCGGGTCGGCGCAACGGGCGCTGGAACGTGATGTTCGTGGAGCGCGAGCCCGACCAGTGGTATCTGGGCGGGACTATGCCAGCCTTCAGCGGTCCCGAGCCCTATGGGTGGGTGGAGCGCCTGGACCTGAGCGGGGGCGGTGCCGACCCTGAGTGTCTGGAGCCGCTGGTTCGCTCGCCGCAGCTGCCGTGCGGCGGCCATGTCTGGTGCGGGTCGATCCTGGTCCACGCCAACGGAGCGGTGTACAGCGTCAATGGCTCGTACCTGCACAAGCTCGACCCCGTCGACCTGACGGTGCTGGCCGAGCGGCGGCTCCCGGTCAACCGCTCCCACAACGGGATGCTGGCGTTGAGCGACGGCACCATCGTCACCAAGGATCTGCGCCTCGAAGGCCAGGGCGGCACCACCCTGACCCGCCTGGAGCCGGAGTCGCTGGAGCTGGTGGGCGAACCGCTGGTGCTGCCCGAGGGCTCGATGGGCCGCATCGCCGCCGACGTCGTCGATGTCGACGGATCGACGGTGGAACTGGTCTACGTGCCCGGCACCGAGCACCTGTGGCGCCTCTTCGTCGGGGCACCCGGTGGATCGCACGGCACCGGCGGATGCGGCCTGGAGATCGATGCGGGCTGGAGGCCCCGCTACCGCGCCGGCGGCGGACCCCAGGGCCTGGCCTGGGACTCGTGCCTGTCGGACGGCGACTGCTGGATCATGGACTGCGGCGACATCGAGTCGGTGCGGGCCATCCACACCGCCGAACCCAACGGCCGCTTCGACGAGCCGCCCGGCAGCGCGCTGTCGTGGCGCCGTCGGGCTCCGTGGTCGGGGGCGCAGCGGCTGCTGAGGTGCAGCCTCGCCGACGGCGACGACACCGCCGAGATCGAGCCGTTCGGCACCCCCGGCGGCGGGATCATCGCACCACCGGTGCATGTGCCCGAGCTGCAGATGGCCATCGCCTGGGACTCGGTGAACGGCGGTCTCGCCGGGGTGGAGGCTCCGGCGGATGGGCCTTCGCGGGACATGCGGGTCGCCTGGCACCTGGACGTGCGCCCGTCGATGCAGCCGGTTGTATATCCAGGGTCGGGCGAGCTGGTGATCAACGACTTCACGCCCGGTGCCGACGGGGGTCCACCCTCCGACGACCTAGTGGTGGTGGACATGGCCACCGGCACCCTCATCGACCGCGTCCGTACCGGCTCTCGAGTAGCCAACGGAATGTTCCTGAGCGCGGCGAGCAATCGCAGAGTCCTATACGCCAGCACGACCGCAATAGCAATAGCCGCCTGGTCCTAATCAGGGTTCCTACACGGGTTGTGTGTTACACTGATTATGTGGCAAATCTGACTCTGGCGATCGACGACGAGTTGTTGCGTCGGGCCCGTATTCGGGCGCTCGAGCTGGGCACTTCGGTGAACGCGGCAGTGCGCGACTTCCTGGTTGCCTATGTCGGAACGTCGCAGCAGGGCGCCATTGTGCGGGCGCTCATCGACTCCGCCGAAGAGGCGGGCGCCACCAGCGGGCCCGCAGGTCGCACTTGGACCCGCCGCGACATCTACGCCGAACGGGCAGACCGCTGAGCGTCTTCGTGGACACGAACGTGTTCGTGTACCTCTACGACCACGCCGATGCCGTCAAGCAGCACAAGGCCCGGACTGCGCTGACCGAACGGTCGGAGCAGATCGTCATCTCCACGCAAGTGCTGACCGAGTTCTACTGGGTGGCCACCCGCAAGCTCGGCATCGACGGACCGACGGCACAAGAGGCCGTGCGCCAGATGGCGACGCTGCGTGTTGTGCCCGTGGACCACCGCCTGGTGCTGCGGGCCACCGAGACCGCGGTCGGCGTCGGGCTCTCCATGTCGGACGCCCTGATCGTCGAAGCAGCGGCCGCGTCCGGAAGCACCCAACTCCTGACCGAAGACCTCAACGACAGCCAGATCATCCGAGACGTCCGAATCACCAACCCGTTCGCCGAGACATAACGCAAGAGTCCATAATCCCGGAGGCGAACCGCCGAGAGGCTTGAAACGGCGGCGATCGTCGGCACTAGACGGTCTCACGGCTGTGCAAGCGGGCCTGAGTGTCCTGGTGGCAGGGGGTGTTGGGGATCGGTGCCGCGGTCAGGAAGTTTGGCGCTTGAGGAAGCTGATCCACTCGCTTGCGGGTATTCCCGACAGCCGCCGCTGCAAGACGTCATGGGTCCAGTCGTTCATGATGCCGATTCTGGCTATCCGACCGAAGTTGCCGCCGCCGTCGATGCCCTCGATGTTGGTGGTCGAGTTGAAGTAGCCGGGAAGCGCCAGCAGCGCTTCTTTGACCCGATGTGTCAGCGATGTTCGGGGGTCGTCGGGATCGGGCCTGGGAGCGACGGGCTCAGCGGGAATCGGACTCATGCCGTGGAGTCGGGTACCGAGCGCGAGCTGGCGGACTGCAGCCGCTCGATGGCCAACTCGGCGAAGTGCTCGACCAGTTCGGCGCCGTACGCGTGGCGTCCGAGTTCGACGGCCGCGACGGCGGCGCTGCACAGCTCGCCGAAGGGCTCCCACACCACGTCTCCCGGCTGGGTCGAGGCGCTGATGATGCGACGCATGAACTCCAGCGGCTTCTGGTTCAGGTGCACCGCGGCGTTGCGCCCCGGACGGTGGACTCGGGGAGCGGAGCGCACGCCGTTGCCCTTGTAGCGCTCGCCGCCGTTGAGGGGCGGCGCCGACCAGACGTTGGTGACTCCGTGGGCGTGGCTCCAGTCATCGCGCAGAGAGGCCCACTCGTCTGCGGTGACCGGCGTCTTGCCGTCGAGCGAATAGTACGGCGCGCCGCCGGGTCGGCCGTGCTCATTGGCGTATGCCACCAGGCGCTGCATCATCTCGGGAGGCGGGAAGTACCAGAGCCAGTCCTGCGTCAGGTACTTGCGTGTGGCCGCGTTGGCCACCCCGCAGGCCTCGTTGGCGGTCTGAAGGCGCAGTCCGGCCCGCTGCCATTCGTAGCGAAGCCATTCCTTGGCCGGCATCACGCCGTCGGCGGTCGGGAACTCCAGCCGCCGCCGGTAGAAGGCGCACACCTCCGTCACCACCGGGAAGCGCCTGATCGTCTCTCCGTTCACATTTCCGGCAATGTGTGCGATGCCCTTGTCCCACACAATGGTCTGCACGTACTCCCAGCCGTGGCGGTCCAGGACCGGGTGCACCGTTGCCCATCCCACCTCGGTGTTCCAGAACCACAGTGTGGATGAGGCCCGGGCGTGCTTGGCCCAAGACTCGACATGGGGCTCGTACCAGTCGGCTAGCCCCTGCGGCGTGCGAGGGTCGCCGGGGAAGCCGCCCACCCCGTAGGCGCCGTCGGAAATGATTGCTGCGGGAGCGGGCCACTGGGGATAGGCGTCGATGGCATCCCCCAGATACACGGACCACCCGGCATCCTGGCCTGCTTTCTCGTTCGACACTCGTCCGTCCCTGCTGTGTCCCAACGGCAGCCTACGCAACCGCACCACGGCACTGGGTCATGCTCCGCCTCCTGCCTCGTCGTGGATCGTGGGGCAGTTCGACAGCGGGGAACGCCGACCCGGCACCCCAAGGTAGCGAGGACCTACGACAGCCGCGCGACGAGCGCCACGCTTGGATTCTGGTGCCCTTCAGGGAGACAGTGCGTTGGCGACGAATCGGTGCGTTGTTGATTAGGCGACCCGGGTCTCGTCTAGATGGCGGTTAGGGGCCGGTTAGGGCTCTTACCAACTTGTTGAAGGCATCGTCGGCTATGGCTGTCATCTCTTCGTCGGTGCGGTCCTGGATGGGGTGGCCGGTCAGCACTGAGGCTGCGTCGAAGCCCAGGGACTCCGACTGGGCCGTCGCCGCGGCGGCGAAATGCACGGTGGACACGAACACGGCCGGGACGCCGCGGCGCTCCATGTCGCTGACGTCGTGCACACTGCACGACACGCAGGAGCCTCAATCGGCGAGCGCCTCGATGACCGCGTCGCACTCGGTGGCGATCTCGTGGCGCAGATCCACCGGTGCGGGCTTGGTGAAGGTGGGTTTGGTGTAGCGGCTGACCGTGGCGCCGAGCCCGGTGAGGCGCTCGGCGATCCGGTCGAGGAAAACGTTGCCGCGGGGCTTGGAGATGTCGAGCAGGCCGACCGTGAGCCCGGCCAGCGACTCGGGCCGGGTGGCCCGCTGCCTTGCTGCGGGGGTCTGCTCCGAGGTGGGATCGAGGACGACGGTCATCGCATGGCCTCCTTGACGGCGCGAGGGTAGTCGCGAGCGAGTCTCATGGGGTTATCTCGCGGGTTACCGGGTCGCTGCCCCTGGGGCCGTTGGCCCAGCCGCCGATGATGGCCGAGAACAGTCCCGCCTTGGCGCCGGCATGGGCGACCAGCAGCCCGCCGGGACGGAACTTCGGGATCTTCTGGCCCGCCGCCGCTGGGGGCAGGCCCGCGGCGACGCCCCGAACACCGGCCAACAACTCGTCGGCGTCGCCGAGCAACTCGGCCGACAGCTCATCGGTGAAGCGCTCCCGGCTCCAGCCCACCGCGGCGTAACGGGCCATGTGCTCGGGCGAGAGCACCAGCATGGCGTCCATGCCCAACATCATCCTGGGCGAAACCGTCGCCTGCAGCGCCTGGGCCAGGTGCCTGGTCAACGAATCGGGCGTGCGCGACCGCTCATCGGCGAAGATCCTCGGCGCCTCGCCCGCGAACACGGTGACCGTCGACGCCTCCGCCGGCCAGCCCCGGCTCTCGGCCAGCGACGTCCACGGCGAGCCCGCCTCGTCCTCAGCGAAGCAGAAGCCGACCTTGGCCGGCGAGCCGAACGTGGCCCGGTCGACGCCGCCGGGACGGCCGCCGCCCACGTTGCGCACCACCAGCTGCAGAGCCCGGCCGATGGTCGAGTTGGCCCGGTTGCCCTGGCCTAGGGCGTTGAGTCCGCTGTTCATGCCGATGCGCGCCGCCACCGGTCCGTTCACCACCAGCACCGGCCCGACGCTCATGGTGGTGGCCAGCACACCGTGCATGTTGAACTCGTCGGTGCAGACGGCTTCCAGCGCGGCGATCACCACCGGCAGGAACTCAGGATCGCAACCGGCCATCACCGCATTGACGGCCACCTTCTCGACGGTGCACTCCACCAGAGCCGGCGGCACCACCGCCACCACCTCGGACGGGCCGCGGGTCGTGCCCGCCAGCATCCGCAGCACCCTCGCCTCCGTCGGCGGCACCACCGGCAGGCCGTCGGACCAGCCCCGGTCCCACATCGCCTCCCACTCGTCCTCACGCGAGGCCAGCTCGACCCGGCGGCTGCGCAGGCCCGAACCGGAGAACCGAACCGCCAGCTCGTCGGCGCAGGCGGGGTCGACGCTGAGAGAGCCGCAGCCGGGCCGCCAGTCGGGCAGCCCCACGCCCAAGCCGTCCACGCCCGACAGCTCCTGCCACTGCTGGCGAGACCAACCGACGGTGCGCTGGGCGCCGCGGCCGTCGCTCACCTGCAGCAGCGTGGGCACGGTCTCGATGTCGTGATGCCACGACAGGGCCAGATCGTGGTCGTGGTGCACCCAGTCGGCGTCGGCCGGGAAGCACGGATCGTCCTGAGTGATCACCGTCAGGCCGGCCCGGTCGTGCAGGTCGGCCAGCACCGGCACGATCAGTTCGCAGGTGGGGCAGTCGCGCTTGACCACCGCCACCAGTCCCTCGGGCAGGGGCGGCACCGGACTCATGATGCGATTGTGCCACTGCTACCCTGCCGATGCGATGACCGGCGGCAGTGAACCCACCGACGGCCGCGAGTTCCGCCGGGTACTGGGCCATTACCCGACAGGCGTGACCGTGGTGACCGCGGCCGCTGCCGACGGGCCCGAGGGCATGACCATCGGCTCGTTCTCCAGCGTCTCGCTCGATCCGCCCCTGGTGTCGTTCTGCCCCGGCCACGACTCGGACTCATGGGCGAGAATGCGCGGCGCAGGCGCCTTCTGTGTGAACGTGCTCGGCGATCACCAGGCCGACGTGTCGTCGCTGTTCGCCAGCAGGGTCGACAACCGCTTCGAGGGCGTCGGCACCCGGGTCGAGGCCACCGGCGCCCCGGTGATCGACGGGTGCCTGGCCTGGATCGACTGCCGCATCGAAGCGGAGCACACCGCCGGCGACCACGACATCGTGGTGGGCCGGGTGGTGGCCCTCGGCGCCGACGACGCGGCCGCGGCGGCGAACGGGCCGCTGGTGTTCTACAAGGGCGGCTACGGCCGGGTCGGGGAACTGTAGATGGCGGCGTGCGGCTGTCGATGGCTTGTGGTGGGACTGCCGGGCGACTGCGGCCGGGTGGCGGGGCTGAAAGCGGCGGCACGCGTTTGTCGAGAGACTGCGGCGGGACCGGGCGGCTGCGGCCGGGTGGGGGAGCTGTAGATGGCGATCTACGCGCTGGGTGACCTCGTGCCGCGGATCGATCCGACCGCCTATGTGCATCCGCTGGCGGTGGTGATCGGCAACGTCGAGCTCGGCCCGGAGTCATCGGTGTGGCCCTATGCCGTGCTGCGGGGCGATGACGGCGCCATCCGCATCGGCGCCCGCAGCAACGTGCAGGACAGTGCGGTGATCCACTGCACACCCCGCCTTCCCACTGTCATCGGCGACGGCTGCACCGTCGGCCATCAGGCTCATCTGGAGGGATGCACGGTGCACGACGACTCGCTGATCGGGGTGGCGTCGGTGGTGCTGCACGAGGCCCGCATCGGCCCCCACGCCCTAGTCGGCGCCAACGCCACCGTGACCGGCGCCACCGTGGTGCCCCCCGGCGCCATGGCGCTGGGAACCCCGGCCCGCATCCGCGAGAACGTGCTCGATCCGGGCCACAACCGGCTCAACTCCGACGTCTACGCCGAGCGTGGCCGCCACTACCGGGCCGAACTGCGCCGCATCGACTGACCGCTGGCCGGCCGGGGCGCTTCGAGCGATCGCGAGCCGCCGTCAGGGGCGTATCGACTGATCGCGGCATCGTGCGGTAGATTCGAGGCGCTAGCGCCAGCACCGGGAGATTCCATGACCACTGCGGACATCGGCGTCGACCTCAGCCGCTACCAGCTCGGCTGGAGCGATGAGGAGGACTACGTCTTCAAGCCCAAGAAGGGTCTCAACGACGACATCATCACCGAGATGTCGTGGCTCAAGGGCGAGCCGCAGTGGATGCTCGACTTCCGCCTCAAGTCGCACCGCCGCTTCGAGCGCCGCCCCCGCCCGGCCTGGGGCGGCGACACCACCGGCATCAACTTCGACGACATCTACTACTACATCAAGCCCACCGACACGCTGGCCAACGACTGGGACATGGTCCCCGAGTCGATCAAGAACACCTACGAGCGCTTGGGCATCCCCGAGGCCGAGCGCAAGTACCTGGCCGGGGTGACCGCCCAGTACGAGAGCGAGGTGGTGTACCACCGCAACCGCGAGGACCTCGAGGCCCAGGGGGTCCTGTTCTGCGACATGGACACCGCCCTGCGGGAGTACCCGCAGCTGCTCAAGCGGTATTTCGGCTCGGTGATCCCGCCGAACGACAACAAGTTCGCCGCGCTCAACTCCTCGGTGTGGTCGGGGGGCTCGTTCATCTACGTGCCGCCCGGGGTGGAGGTGGAGGCGCCGCTGCAGGCCTACTTCCGCATCAACGCCGAGAACATGGGCCAGTTCGAGCGCACCCTGATCATCGCCGACGAGGGGTCGCAGGTCCACTACATCGAGGGCTGCTCGGCGCCGACCTACTCGACCGACTCGCTGCACTCGGCCGTGGTCGAGATCGTGGTGGGCCGGTCGGCCCGGGTGACCTACACCACCATCCAGAACTGGTCCGACAACGTCTACAACCTGGTCACCAAGCGGGCCAGGGTGGAGGCTGAGGGCCACATGGAATGGATAGACGGCAACATCGGCTCGAAGCTCACGATGAAGTATCCGGCTGTGGTGATGGTGGGGCCCAAGGCGTCGGGCGAGGTGCTGTCGGTGGCCTATGGCGGGCCGGGCCAGCACCAGGACACCGGGGCCAAGATGACCCACGCCGCGCCGGAGACCACCTCCAAGATCGTGTCCAAGTCGATCTCCTCGGGCGGCGGTCGCACCTCTTACCGGGGGCTGGTGCGGGTGGAGGACGACGCCCACGGCTGCAAGAGCCATGTGCAGTGCGACGCGCTGATCCTCGACGGCGACTCGGTGTCGGACACCTATCCGTACATGGAGGTCGGCTCGGGCGACGCGGTGATAGGCCACGAGGCGACCGTGTCGAAGGTGGCCGACGACCAGCTCTTCTACCTCCAGAGCCGCGGCCTAACCGAGGAGCAGGCCATGGGCCTGATCGTCAACGGCTTCATCGAGCCGGTCACCCGCACCCTGCCCATGGAGTACGCGGTGGAGTGGAGCCGCCTGATAGAGCTCCAAATGGAGGGCAGCGTCGGCTGACCCAGCCCGACGGCGTGAGCGCGTCGGCTCGTCAGTCAAGTATCTGGATTTCAGGCTCGCGTTCGACCCACTCACGACCGTGTCAAATCGCAGGCTCGGCATGAGGTCTTCCGGTACCGTCGTGGGTATCAAGGCCACGCCAGCCTTGGTGTCCGTGGAGGAAGCTCCTGGTCCAACTGTGTTGTAGTCTGTCTACAAATAACTTATGATTCTCGCAGAAGAAGTACATCGGTACTATTCTGCCTGTCACTAGAATACTAGGAGGCCTGGAATGCTCCTCCGATTCGAGGTCGGCAATCACCGTTCTGTCTGCGAGCCGGTTGAGTTGTCCATGATCGCCGTGGACAAGGACCGCACCTCGACTCGTCAACTGGAGGTACTCGACGAGAAGGCGCTGACCGTTGCCGGAATCTACGGTGCCAACGGGTCTGGCAAGACCAACCTCATCGATGCGCTCGCGTGGCTGTCACATGCGGTAGGAGTGTCCTTGCGCGCGTGGGAGGACGCGATCCCGTGCGACCCGTTCAGTTTCGCGCCTGGACCGTTGCAACCTTCGTACTTCGGGATTGAGTTGATCGCCGGCGGCGTGCGGTACCGCTACGAACTGGAGGTTGACGAGTCCAAGGTCGTCTCAGAAGCTCTCTACAGCTATCCGCGGCAGCGTCGCCGCATTCTGTTCGAGCGTGATGAAGATGATCTGGCGTTCAGGCGCGGCACGCGCTTCACTGGCGGCGGGCGCGAACTGATCACGCCAACGACGCTGGTCATGTCAGCCGCTAGCCGGCTCACCGAGGAGATCGACCTAGTGGCCCGCTGGCTACGCGGTATCAGCTTCGTCGACTACTGGCCGAGGGGTTTGGTGCCCGCGGAGGCGCGGCTCTATCGTCCGGGCGTCCGATGGAGTCGCCACGGGTGGGACGACTTTTTGATCGACGTGTTTGACGAAGCGCCGCGGCGCGACCCACACGACAGCAGTGTCTCGACGCGCCAGAACCGTGAGCAGCATCGCGATCTGGCTCTGGCCATGCTCATGTTCGCGGATCTAGGGGTCCAAGGCGTGGAGGTGGTCGACGATGCGGCGGGTTCTGGCCGCATCGGTCGAAGACTGAGGCTTCTGCACGATGTGGCCGGCGATTCGCGTCCACTGGAGCTCGGCGATGAGTCCGACGGCACTCTCACCTGGCTCGGGCTGATCCCCGAACTGCTCTCAGCGTTGGACGAAGGCGGCCTGATAGTCGTGGACGAACTCGACAGCAGCCTCCATCCATTGATCTCGGGCAGGCTCGTCGAACTGTTCCAAGATCCTTCCACCAACCGTCACGGGGCACAGCTCATCTTCACCACCCATGACACGAGCCTGCTCGACTGCCTTAACCGGGACGAGGTATGGCTCACTTCCAAGCGGCGAGACGGCAGCACGGAGTTGACCGCGCTGTCGGACTTCCGCAGTACCAGCGTTCGCCGTTCGACGAACCTCGAGCGCGGCTACCTGCAGGGCCGCTTCGGCGGAGTCCCGGTGGTGGACCAGTACCGGGTTCGCGAGGCTCTGGGCGCCGCTCGCCAAGGTTGAGCATGGCACCGCGCAGGCGAGGCGACAGGCCGCTTCGCCGCCGCGCCCCGCGGATCGACGAGCGAGTCCGTTTCGTGATCTTCTGCGAGGGCGAGTTGACGGAGCCGTTGTATCTGAAGGCGTTTGCCGCGTTGCACGAGGTACGCAGCACTGCGACGCTTGACGTTCGTGGGCTGGGGTATGAACCGCGCAAGCTCGTGGAAGAAGCCAGGAAGGTGAAACGCAGCGAACGTCGCCAGTCACCAGGAGCCACCGAATACTGGTGCGTATTCGATGTGGAAGCGCCTACGCAGCACGCGCGGCTGCGCGACGCGGTCCAGATGGCTCGCGACAACGGCATAGGTGTGGCCATCTCAAATCCCTGCTTCGAGTTGTGGCTGGTGCTTCACTACGCCGACCATGAGGGCTGGATCAACAACGACGACTGTTGCAGTCTCCGTCGCCAATACGACGGCTCGCAGGGCAAGAGGCTTGATGGTGGTGCTTACATGTTGCGGCGGGGCGAAGCCATCATGCGAGCCGAGCGGCTCGCCAGGTTGCACGCGGAGGCTGACCGCCAGTTTCCGACCGACAACCCGTCCTCCGGTCTGTACCGGCTCTTGCAAGCGGTGGATTTGAGAGGAGATGTCGGCACTAGGTGATGTTTAGTGATTGGCGGTTTTGTTTCATGTGGTGTAGTCAGCCAAAAGTAAGCGACCTAGTATCGCGACTCGATCGAGTTGAGTGTCCATCCCGTCCGATTCGATGCACCGGATTCCAGAGTTCTTGCATCATGAGAGGAGCACGTCATGAGCGTTCATGCTTGTCCTGTTGTGGCGGTTTCGGTTGAGCCGCATCCTGATGCCGACCGGCTGGAGATCGCCCGGGTCGGGGGCTTCGAGTTGGTGGTGGCCAAGGGGCAATGGTCCAGCGGCGATCGGGCCGTCTACATTCCCGAGCAGTCGATCGTGCCCGAGGGTCTGATCGCCGAGTTGGGCCTCACCGGCCGGCTGGCTGGATCCAAAGCCAACCGGGTGAAGGCGATCCGCCTGCGCGGCGTGTTGTCGCAGGGGCTGCTGGTGCCCCTCGACTCTCCGCATCTCGCCGACGTCTCCGAGCCTGCGCTGGGCGACGACCTGGCCGAGGAGCTGGGAATCTCCAAGTGGCATCCGCCCACCCCCGCGTACACCAACGGGCCGGTGGTGGAGGCGACGTTCGTGCGGGGTTTCAGCGACATCGAGTCGTGGCAGTCCCAGCCCGGCCGCTTCGCCGACGGCGAGCCGGTGCACATCACCGAGAAGCTGCACGGCACGTTCTGCGCGCTCGGCTTCGACCCCGAGCACGGCCCGTGCGTGTCGTCGAAGGGGCTGCTCGGCAAGCACAGCTTCGATCTGGCCGACCGCGCCAACGAAGGCAACGTGTACGTCGAGGCCTGGAACCGCCACGGTGACGCCATCGGTGCTTACGCCCGGACCGTCGGGCGACAGGTGACGGTGATGGGCGAGGTGGTCGGCCCCAAGATCCAGGACCTCACCTACGGCCTGGCCGAGCGGGAGCTGCGCGTGTTCGACGTCCGCCACGGCGACGAGTGGGCCGACGCGGCCGGCGTCGAACGGCTGGCCGAGGAGCTGGGCATCCCGCATGTGCCGGTGGTGCAGCGATCTGCTGCGTTCGACCACGAGTCGGTGCTGGGGCTCGCATCGGATCCGTCGCTGCTCGGGGGCGGCCTGCGCGAGGGCGTGGTGGTGCGCCCGTGCGAGCCGCGGCGCGACCTGCACGGCCGGCTGGTGGCGAAATACGTGAACCCGGCCTATCTAACCCGCAAGGGCGGCACCGAATACAACTAGAGCTTGAGTGGGGGGCGAGCGAGAGCACGCCGCGCTTTGCCGGTGCGACGCGATTCGGTGGTGGGCTGCCACAATGTGGGGCATGCCGATGCGCCAGGACTGCAAGTACTTCGAGTCGCGCACATATCCCAACGGCGAGACGGTGAGGAAGTGCGATCTCGACCTGGCCCCCGAGGCGCCCTGGCGCTGCCCCGACGACTGCCCCAAGTACACCCGGCGCCTGGCCGACGTGAACTGGAGCTACGGGTCGCTCGTCACGCCCGAGACTCCGCCCGAGCCCGAGAGCCTCGGCAGCGATGAGAGCATCGGGGCGCTGCTCGACGCAGCCGAGGACATCGTCAACGCGGCGGCGCCCGACGTGATCGCCGAGGTGGAGGCCGAGCGGCGCAAGCGCCGGGGCGGCCTCAGGAGCAAGGCCAAGTCCAAGAAGGGCAAGGGCGGCCGCGGGCTGGGGGAGCGCTTCCGCCGCCGGTACCGCGACGGCGGCTGACCCGAGTGCATCCCTTCACCGTCGATGCGGCCCGGAGCCTGCCGGGCCCCCGCTGGCTGGCGGAGCGCCGGACCGCGGCGGCCGAGCGATTCGCAGCCGCCGACCCGCCCACCGCCGCAGCCGAGGAGTGGCGCTACAGCGCCATCGCCGACTTCGACCTGGGCGCCTACCGACTCGCCAACGGTGCCGGAGACACCGCGCCCGCCGGCGGTTTCGACGGTGCTGGAGGTGGAGCCGCGGCTGTAATGGATCAGCTCGACGGGGCTGGAGCGGCTGACGGGCTCGACGGTGCAACGGACCTGGGTGATGGGGCCGTCGCAGACCTGCTCGACGGCGCCGGGGTCGCCAGCGGTTTCGACAGTGGAGTTGGCGCTGCGGTTGTGGTGGATGTGCTCGACGGTGCGGTGGTGGCGATCGAAGGCCTCGACCGGCTCGCGGCGGCCGGGGTGTTCGTGGGGCCGGTGACCGAGGCGCCCGGCGGTGAGGGGATGCTGGGCGCGGTGTGCGACGGCGCCTCGGACTACTTCACCGACCTCAACGACGCTTTCGCGCCCGCTCCGGTGGCCGTACATGTGCCCGCTGGCGCCATCGTCGACGCGTCCATAGTGATCCGGCATCACACCGGCGCGCCCGGTCGGGCCAGCTTCCCCCGGCTGGTGGTCCGGGTGGGCCGCGGCGCCCAAGCCACTGTGCTCGACGTCCAGCGCTCGTCCGGACCGGCTCTGGTGGTGCCGGTGGTGGAGCTCGACGTCGGCGCGGCCGCCCGGCTCGGCTACGTGAACTTTCAGCAGCACGACCACCGGGCCACCCAGATCGCCGCCCATGTCGCCAGAGTGGAGCAGGACGCCGCGCTCATCGCCGCCTCGGTCGCGCTGGGCGGCGGCTACGCCCGCACCCGCACCGACACCCGCCTGGTGGGGCGGGGCGCCAGCGGCGACCTGCTGTCGGCCTACTTCGGGTCGGGCGACCAGATCCTCGACTTCCGCACCTACCAGGACCACGCCGCCCCCGACACCACGTCCAACCTGCTCTACAAGGGGGCGGTGGGCGACGCGGCCCGCAGCGTGTACACCGGGCTGATCCGGGTGCGTCCCGACGCTCGGGGCACCAACGCCTTCCAGACCAACCGCAACCTCAAGCTCAGCGAGGACGCCTGGGCCGAGTCGGTGCCCAACCTCGAGATCGAGAACAACGATGTGCGCTGCAGCCATGCCTCCGCGGTGGGGCCGGTGGACCCCGACCAGGTCTTCTACCTGGAGAGCCGGGGCATCCCCACGCCGGCGGCCGAGCGCCTGATCGTGGCCGGATTCTTCGACGAGGTGCTCGACGGGCTGCCCATTCGAGGCGTCGAGCAGGCGGCCCGAGAGGCCCTGGCCCTGAAGCTCAATGAGATGTTGAGAGCGGCGGCATGAGGCTGTTCGCCGCCATGACTAGATCGGAGACTCCGCGATGACGACCCACGAACTGTTCCCCATCGACGAGATCGAGCCCGCCTCCGCCCGGCGGGTGGAGGTGGCGGGCCGCGAGATCGCGGTGGCCCGCATCGGCGACGACGTCTACGCCATCGGCGACACCTGCTCGCACGCCGAGGTGTCGCTGTCGGAGGGCTGGGTCGAGCCCGACGACTGCGCCATCGAGTGCGTGGCCCACGGGGCCATGTTCGATCTGGAGACCGGAGAGCCGCTGTCGCTGCCGGCCACCCGGGCCGTGCCCGTCTACGAGGCGTCGGTGGTGGACGGCATGGTCGTGCTGAAGCTCGATGCGGACGCGGCCAGCGGCGCCTCGTGAGCACGCTGGTGATCGAGGGCCGTAGCGCTTGTGAGCGCGGCGGTGATCCAGGGAGGCGTTTCATGAGCGCGGCGGTGTTTGAGGGAGGCGTTTTGTGAGCACGCTGGTGATCGAGGGTCTGCGGGCCTCGGTGGCGGGTCGCGAGATTCTGACCGGCGTCGATCTGGAGGTGGCCGCGGGCGAGGTGCATGCGGTGATGGGTCCCAACGGCTCGGGCAAGTCGACTCTGGCCCATGTCATCGCCGGCCGCAGCGGCTACGAGGTCCTGGGCGGCTCGGTTCGCCTCGACGGCGCGGAACTGTTGGGAATGCCCTCGTGGCGGCGGGCCGAGGCGGGCCTGTTCCTGGCCATGCAGTATCCCACCGAGGTTCCCGGCGTGTCGCTGCTCGACATGCTCACCGAATCGGTGTGCACGCCCGAGGGCGCCGCGGTGGCCGAGCAGATGCGGGCCGAGGCCGGACGGATCGGCCTCGATGAGCAGTTCCTGCAGCGCCCGGTGAACGTGGACCTCTCCGGCGGCGAGCGCAAGCGCAACGAGGCCCTGCAGCTCGGCGTGCTGAAGCCGGCCTTCGCGGTGATGGATGAGCTCGACTCCGGCCTCGATGTCGATGCCCTGCGCCTAGTGGCCGGCCGCATCGAGGAGGCCACCGAGCACGACGGGCTCGGTGTGCTGGCCATCACCCACTACAGCCGGGTCTTCGCCCATCTCCGGCCCGACGCGGTGCATGTCTTCGCCGGTGGCCGCGTGCAGGAGTCAGGCGGCCCCGAACTGGCCGACGAGCTCGAGGCCGACGGCTACGAGCGCTGGACTGCGGCCCTGCCCGCGCCGCAGGAGGAGGCGACACCCTTCACCGACCCCTTCGGGGACCCCTTCGCCGACCTGCTCGCCTAGCATCTGCCACCATGAGCAACGACGACCTGCTGACTGAGGACGAGATTGCCGATGTGCTGGCCGCTCATCCCCAGTGGCGCCGAGACGGCAACGTGTTGCGCCGCTCGTATCAGTTCGCCGACTTCCGGGCCGCTTTCGCGTTCATGGCCCATGTGGCCCTAATCGCCGAGCGGCTGTTCCATCACCCGGAGTGGTCCAACGTATACAACAAGGTTGAACTGGCGGTCACCAGCCACGATGTGGGCGGCCTCTCAGCCCGAGACCGCGACTTCATCGAGCGAGTCGACGCCGCATCCGGCTAGAGGCCGAGCAAATTGGCGAGCGTTCGGCCGATACGGGCGAGGCCGTGGGCTGTGATGCTGGGGTTTGGGCGACCCGTGAGCGCAGGAAGAAGAGCGGGAATGAAGCGGCCGCGGCTGGCGAGGCGGTCAGTCTGACTCGCCTCCCAGGTCGTGGTAGATGATGGTGACCGCGACGAGGGCAACAACCGCGATCACCACCCCGACCACGGCCTGGATCACTTGCGATGCCACCACGAATGCCAGTGCCGATGCCCCGCCGATCGTGGACACCAGCCCGATTACGAGGCTGAACCCCGTCAGCACCGCCAGCATCAGCAGCATCCGTCCCAGTGTCGGCCAGAACCGTCTCCGGACGAGGCGGACCCCGTAGCGCAGCGACGGAGTGGCGGGTCCGACCGAAGCGACCACGTAGGCCAGCATCATCACCACCGTTCCGTACACGGCAGCGGCAATGAAGGCCGGTATCAGCGGTATCCAGAGCAGCGGAACGGCACTTCCTGCCAACCCCACCGCGGCCACCGCGATCACGCCTATCAAGATCACCTGGAAATCGACGCCCAGCAGTCGCGGTATGCGCCCCAGCGCCAGCCTCAGGGCTTCGGACGCGGTCAGAGGCTGATCCCGCAGGTCGCTCAGCGCAACCCGTGCGACGGCCGCCTGCAGGATGCTGCCCAAGACCAACATCACCAACACTGCCAGCACCATCGGCACGAAGTTGACCAGCGAGAGGTCGAACTCCAGCGACTCGAAATAGGCCGTCTGTTCGGGAGACTCGACATCGAAGTCGGGGTCGGTGACCCGGTCCCAGATCTCACCCAACTCGCCCATCAACAGCCGGTTGGCCCCGATGATCATCAGCACCACCGCTACCGCTTCCCCGACAAGGTAAATCAGGGCCGGGGCCACCCAACCCCGCCACCGCCGACCCACCAGTGAGAACGTGTCGGCCACCAGCCGCGTCGGCCGGCGAATCTGCGGCGACTGCGGCTGGTGCTCCGGCTGGGTGTGTCGGGGGGCGCGGTGCTCGGTCCAGGCCGACCCGTCCCAGTAGCGGTACTGCGAGTCGTCCTCGGGGTCGGTGTACCAGGCAGCAGCGGGCAAATCACTCATGGCGGCGAGGCTAACGCCGTCGCTTCGCAGGCCAATCGAGAAAGCAGCCGTTTGCGCTCTATCAGCAGGCCGTTGCCGGTGGTACAACGGCGGTGTTGTGCGACACTGCCGGGCGTGACGGCGAAGGAGCGGTACCGCGGCGCTGAGGGACCGACCGAGGTGATGGCGCTGGCCGGACCCGACTGTTTGGGCCGCAGCGTTCTGATGTCGCCCGGCCAGCCCGCGCCCGAGCCGTGGGCGCAGGCGCCGCGGCTGACAGTTGACACTGACGCTGGCGACTCCGAAGCCGGTCGCCGCCTGCGGACTGCCTGGAGCAGCCGGCAGCGGCTGGTGGTGGAGGTGACCGGCCCACTGCCGCACCCGGAACCGACTCTGGAGGCGCCATGGTGGACGCTGCACCCAGGCACAACTCTGGGCGACGAGGTGTGGCACCACCTGCTCACCGCCAACACGGTGGACGCACGCGACCCCGAACGGCCGCGCTTCGCTCCCTGCGACCGGGCACTGGAGGCGGGTGCCCGTCCCCTGTCCGCAGGCGAGCCCGGCGATGTCGCCGTTGACGGGGTCGGGCTGTGGTGCGATGGCGGGCCGCTGCATTCGTTCGAGCGCACCGAGCTGGGAGGCGCGGCGCTGATCTCGGCCGCCAGCCTCGCAGCAGGCCGACTCTGGCCGCTGCGACCGGGCCCGCCCGCCGCCGATCTGGCCCCCGACCAGCACCAGGCGGTCGGACATCTCGGTGCGGCGGCGTGTGTGGTGGCGCCGGCCGGATCGGGCAAGACCCGGGTGCTCACCGAGCGGGCCCGCTGGCTGGTCGGCGACCTGGGCGTGGCACCGTCGGCAGTGTGCCTGGTGGCCTACAACGTCCGGGCCAGAGCCGAGATGCAACAGCGCACCGCCGACCTCGACGGTCTCGAGGTGCGCACCCTCAACAGCCTGGCGCTGGCGGTGTGCAACGGCTCCGGCCCCTTCGCCCGTCCGGCGCGCCACGGCCGGGTGGAGGTGATCGACGAGCGACAGACGCGCGACCTGCTGCACAACCTGGTGGGGGAGCGGACCCCCCGCCGCCGCCGGAGGGCTATGACCGATCCGCTGGCTGCCTGGCTGGAGGCTCTCAGCGCCTCCCGCCTGGGGCTGCGCGACCCCGCCGCGGTCGAGCACGACTACGCCCCCGACGTGGCTGGCTTCGCCGAGCTGGCCCCGGTCTACGCCGAGGCTCTCGACGAGCGGGGAGTGGTCGACTTCGACCATCAGATCATCCGAGCCATCGATGTGCTCCTGAGCGATCCGGTGGCCCGGGCCGCGGCCCGCCGGGTGTGCGGTGTGCTGCTGGTGGACGAGTTCCAGGACCTCACACCGGCCCATCTGCTGATGATCCGGCTGCTGGCCGGGCCGAGGGCGGACGTGTTCGGTGTGGGCGACGACGACCAGACCATCTACGGCTACTCGGGCGCCTCTCCCCGCTGGCTGATCGACTACGAGCGCTTCTTCCCGGGCGCGTCCCGCCACCTGCTGAGCGTGAACTATCGCTGCCCGCCCGCAGTCGTCGAAGCGGCGTCCAACCTGCTGTCGCACAACCAGCACCGCATCGCCAAGCAAATCAGGCCCCGACCCGACACGACCGATACTGTCGAGGCTGCCGATGGGTCGGAGGCGTTGGAGGTCGAGGTGGCCGCCGATGGGGGAGCGGCGGTGGTCGAGCGGGTCAGGACACTCATCGGCCGCGGCGTCGAGGCTCAAGACATTGCCGTGCTGACCAGGGTCAACTCCACGCTGCTGGCCCCGCAGATCCTGCTGTCGGAGGCCGGGATCGATTGCATGGCCCCGGTCGGGCCCTGGTTCCTGGAACGCACCGGGGTGTCGGCTGCGTTGGCGTGGCTCAAGCTGGCCACCTCGATGACCGCCCGGCTGCCCCCGTCAGCGTTGGCGGTTGCGGCCCGCCGCCCGCCGCGGGGAATCTCGCCGCGGGTCGTCGAGTGGATCGCCGAACAGCGCAACGTCGGCGCGCTGCGCAGGCTCGCAGGCCGGATCTCCGACGAGCGCACCGCCCAGCGAGTCCACGATTTCGCGGCCGATATCGAGCGGCTCGCCGACATGGCCGAGGCGGGCGCCGACACCGCAAGGCTGCTCGACGCCATCCAACACGGCACCGAGCTGGCGGCCAGCCTCGACCAGCGCCTCGACGCCTCCCGCCGCTCGGTGGACCGCTCCGCCCACGGCGACGATCTGCGAGCCCTGCTCTCAGTGGCGCCCCACTGTGCTGACCCGGCCGCCTTCGGGGACTGGCTGCGGGGCCGCCTCACCACCGGCGACGACGACGATCGGCCGTCGTGGGGCCGGGGCGTGCGCCTGGCCACCGTGCACCGGGTCAAGGGTCTGGAGTGGCCCCATGTGATTGTGCTGTCGGCCACCGAGGGCCTCATGCCGCACCGACTCGCCAGCGACCTTGAGGAGGAGCGCCGGGTATTCCATGTCGCTTTGACCCGCGGCTCGGAGTCGGTGCTGGTCATTGCCGACGGCCCGAAGTCCCCGTTCATCACCGAGATGAGCTGGCGCTCCAACATCCAACCGACGGGGCTCCCGGATGAGCGCTCCGCCCGCCGAGCGCCGCGTTCAGCCGAGCCAGCGGGCCGGGACTCACCGGCACCGTCGCCGAAGTCCAAGAGCCCGCCCATCGATGAGGCGACCGAGCCGGAGGCCGCCGAAGCCTTCCGACGTTTGCGGGCGTGGCGCCTCGAACGCGCCAAGGCGGACGCAGTGCCTGCCTTCGTGATCTTCGCCGATGCCACCCTGCGCGAGCTGGCCCGGCGCCGCCCCACCACCGACGAGGCCCTGCTGGCCGTGCCCGGCATCGGCCCGGCCAAGCTCACTGCCCACGGCGAGGCCCTCAAGCCGCTCCTAGCCGGTATTGTGCGGGGTCAAGAAGACGGACCCGAAGAGTTCACGCCCACGACCGGGGAGGGTTCCTAATGCCCAACTTCGACGAGATCATCTTCGAGGTGGGCGAGGACGAGGTGGACGGAGGCTATTGCGCGAGCGCACTGGGCTACGGCATCCACACTGAGGGTGAGACCATCGACGAGGTTCGCCGGAACGTCCGCGAGGCTGTCGAGTGCTATTTCGACGAGGGAACAGTTCGGCCGGGGCTGATTCGTCTGCACTTTGTCCGCGATGAGGTCCTGACGCTGTGAGACTGCCGCGCGATGTGCGCGGGTCGGATCTCCAGAAGGCACTCCAGACTCTCGGGTATCGCCCCACCCGTCGACGCGGCTCGCATGTGCGTGTGACGACAGGGCTCAACGGAGAGCACCACGAGGTCATCCCCATGCATGATCCCATCAAGGTCAAGACGCTGGCGAGCATTCTCAAGAGTGTCGCGGTTCATCATCGTCTCACCGTTGATTAACTGCTGGAGCGCATCGGCCTGCGGTGAGGCTGGGTTTGGTTGGTTAGAGGCCGAGCGAATAGGCGAGCGGACTCGGCCCATATGGGCGAGGCCGTGGCCCGAGCGGCCCGTGAGCGCAGCGAACAAGAGCGGGAAAGACCCCGCTGCGGACACGACCGGCTCTCACCAATTTGTGCGCCCTCTTAGGCGAAGGTTTCGTCTAGGGCTTGCACCAGGGTGTTCCACGACAGCGTGGCGCACTTGATGCGCACGGGGAACTTGACCACGCCTCGCAGGGCCTCCAGATCGCCGAGCTTGACCTCTGCGGCCCCGTTGCCGCCGTCACCGTCGTCGTCCAGATCGTCTCCGGTTCCGCCGATCCCTGTTCCGTGGATGGACATCATGTGCTTGAAGGCCCGCACCAGCCGCCGCACCTCGGCCACTCTGCGGCCCTTGACCGCGGTGGACATCATCGACGCCGACGATTGGCTTATCGAGCACCCTTGTCCACCGGTGGACACGTCCGTGATCACGCCGTCGCTGACCTCCACGTAAATGATCACCTCGTCGCCGCACAGCGGGTTGAACCCCACGGCCTGGACGGCCGGCGGCACCTCCAGCTCGCCGCGGTTGCGGGGGTTGCGGTAGTGGTCGAGGATGATCTCGCGGTACAGATCCTCCAGCCCGGCCACTGCGCCCTGCCCTTATCTGGCGAAGAAGTCGCCGGCCGCGCCGAGAGCGTCGGCCAAACTGTCGACGTCGGAGGTGTCGTTGTACACGTAGAGCGACGCCCGGGTGGTGGCCGGCACCCCGAGGTGGCGCATCAGCGGCTTGGCGCAGTGGTGTCCGGCCCGCACGCACACGCCCCGGTCGTCGAGCACCTGCGACAGGTCGTGGGGGTGGATGTCTCGGAAGCTCATCGACAGCACGCCGCCCCGGCAGGCCGGCTCGGCCGGTCCGTGCACGGCCAGGTCCGAGCCGTAGCGCTCCTCGAGGGTGCGCAGCGCATAGGCGGTGAGGCTGACCTCGTGCTCGCGCACCCGGTCCATGCCCAGGCCGTCGAGATACCGCACCGCGGCGCCGAGCCCGACGATCTCGGCGATGGGCGGGGTTCCCGCCTCGAACTTGTGGGGGATGCGGTTGGGCAGGAAGCCGTCCTTGCGCACGTCCAGGATCATCTCGCCGCCCCCGAGGAACGGCGGCATCGCCTCCAGCAGCTCCGCTTTGGCCCACAGCACCCCGATGCCGGTGGGTCCGCACATCTTGTGGCCGGTGAATCCCAGGAAGTCGGCCCCGAGCGCCTGCACATCGGTGGGCAGGTGCGGCACGTACTGGGCTGCGTCCACCAGCACCAGCGCGCCGGCGCCGTGGGCCGCGTCAGCCAGGCGGCGGACCGGGTTGAGGGTGCCCAGCACGTTGCTCATGGCGGTGACGCCCAGCAGCTTGGCCCCGTCGAGGAGCCGGTCGAGGTTGCCGAGGTCGAGCTGGCCGTCGGCGCCGACGCCGATCCAGCGCAGCTCGAAGCCCAACTGGTCCGCCATGATGTGCCAGGGCACGATGTTGGCGTGGTGCTCCATCTCGGTGATCACCACCGCGTCGCCGGGCCCGAGGTTGGCCCCGCCCCACGAGCGGGCCACCAGATTGATGGCCTCGGTGACGTTCTTGGTGAACACGATCTCATCGGCCGACGGGGCGTTCACGAAGCGGGCCACCTCGGCCCGGGCCGTCTCCATGGCCTCGGTGGCCTCGGCGGCGATCTCGTAGGCGCCGCGGTGCACGTTGGCGTTGATCGTCTCGTAGTAGTTGGTCATGGCGTCGAGCACGCTGCGGGGCTTCTGCGACGAGGCGGCCGAGTCGAGGTAGACGATGGGCCTGCCCCGCATCTCCCGCCCGAGGAGGGGGAAGTCCCCCCTGGCGCCGGTGCCTAACCGGTCGCTCATGACCCGTACCGCTCGTAGCCGTCGCGCTCGAGCCGGTCGGCCAGCTCGGGGCCGCCGCTGTCGACCACCCGGCCGTCGAGGAGCACGTGGACCCGGTCGGGCCGCAGCCCCGAGGCGAGGATGCGCTGGAAGTGGGTGATGGCCAGCACGCCCAGCTCGGGCCGCTCGGATCGCACCTCCTGCACCCCGGCGGCCACGATGCGCAGCGCGTCGATGTCGAGGCCGGTGTCGGTCTCGTCGAGTATGGCCATGTCGGGCTCCAGCACCGCCATCTGCAGGATCTCGTTGCGCTTCTTCTCCCCGCCGGAGAACTTCTCGTTGAGGTGGCGCTCCATCAGCGCCGAGTCGATGGACAGGCGCTCCATCCACTCCACCATGGTCATGTAGGTCTCGATGGAGCTCACGTCGGTGCCCTTGCGGGCCTGCAGGGCCTGGGTGAGGAAGTTGCGCACCGACACCCCCGGTATCTCCTGGGGATACTGGAAGGCGAGGAACAGCCCGGCCTTGCCCCGCACCTCGGGGGGCCAGGAGGTGATGTCCTCCCCCTTGAAGCGGATCGAGCCGCCGGTGACCTCGTATTCGGGGCTGCCGAGCAGGGCCGAGGCCAGGGTGGACTTCCCCGACCCGTTGGGCCCCATGAGGGCATGCATCTCGCCGGCACCGACCACCAAGTCCACACCCCGCAGGATCTCGGCGCCGCCGTCGGCGATGGCCACATGCAGGTCGTCGATCTCGAAGAGCGGCGCAGCGGGCACGACCCGAATCCTACGGGCCGCAGCGCGCACTACGGCGTGGCGACGGCTCCGCCCCGCGGCGCCGTGCTGTGATTCCGATCCGGTTCATTGTGCTCACGGGCTGCTCGTGGAACGGCGTCTAGTTCTGGTTGCTTCCATTGGCTCCGACGGGGGCCAGCAGCGACTGGCGCTGGCGCTCGAGCCAGCCCAGCAGCACCGCCACCGCTCGGGGGTCGTGGCGCAGGTGGTGGCCGGCGCCGGCGATGATGCGCAAGTCGGCGCCGGCATGGGCATCGGCGAGGACTCGGGCGTCGAACAGCGGGACCGTCTCGTCGTCGCTGCCGTGCAGCACCAGCAGGGAGCGATCTCCCAGCGACTCGGCTGCGGCCACGGCCCGAACCGCCCGGATCTCCGCCGCCCAGCGGTCGAATCGCGGCGGGAAGTCCGGATCGCGTATCACGCCCACCTCCCGGGCCCACACCAGCAGCTTGCGAGGGTTGCGGGCCCAGTCCTCGAAGTCGGCCGGTGCAGCCACCGCGGCCACGCCCTGCACCCGCTCGTCACGGCCGGCCACCACCACCGCCAGCGCTCCGCCCGTGCCGAAGCCGATCAGCCAGACGCCGTCGCAGTCCGCCTCCGAGCTCAGGAAGTCGACCGCGCCGGCGAGGTCGCGCCGCCAGCCGTCGAGCGAGAAGTCGCCGCCGGAGCCCGCCACCCCCCTCGACGCGTAGGTCAGGGCGGTGAAGCCGGTCTCGGCCGCGATCAGGTCGGCCAGCGCCGGCATGGTCATGGTGGAGTTGATGCCGCCCCCCGCCTCGGTGGGGAAGCCGTGCACGATCACCACCGCAGGCTGCACCGAAGGCGTCCGGGCCGGTCGGGCGAGGTGAGCGGTCAGCTCGTTCGAGTCGACCACGAATCGCCGGTCCATCGGACTCACGGTAACGCGCTCGGGCGCGCAGTGGGACGGGCCTGTCGACCCGCCCCACTGAATCGTTAGTTGCCGGAAATCCCGGTCGAGCCGTGTGGCACCCGCAGCTACAACAGCGCTGATGCCGTGCCGGATGTGACTAGGTCCGGCGACTCGGGTCCGGGGGTGGAGCTGGCGGGGATTCGCCAGTCGGTCCAGCTTGCCGTAGCTAGCGGCCAGCCACCTCCAAGGTCACACAACGTTTAGCACTCAGTTGGACCACCTCCTTTCCCTTGGTGGCAACAGTCAACCACACTGCGGCGCGCAATCCAAGCACTGCGCTCAGCCTGGGTCGATCACGAGGGGGGCTCGCCTGCGCTGACTGCTCCGATCTCGGCCAGATAGGCGAGCTGCGCTTCGAGGATGCACACCACGTCCACCGGGTCGGGGCCGCCCTCGCTGAGGGATCGGGCCACCACCGCGTCGCAGGCCGCGTCGGCGTCGGCCACCGCCATGTCGCCGACCGCCACTGCGGGGTCGCCGAGTTCTTGGCCGTGGGAGGTGGCCAGGCCGACCCCGGCGAACCAGTCGAGGTGCCAGCCAAGCACTGTCCTCACGTCGTTGTAGCTCACTGTGGCGGTCACCTCGTCGGGCAGGCGGTCGGCCACATAGTCGACCGCCTCCGACAGCCGGTACACCGACGGGGCGGTCTCCTGCTCGAGGCGCCCCACCGCGATCCCCACCGACATGAAGGCGATCGCCACCACGGTGGCCAAGCCTGCCGCGGCGATCAGCCAGATCATGGGGCCGAATCCCCCCGGGCCATCCCGGTGGACTGACCCCCGCGCTCTCTCGCGTTGCTCACAAGCCGTCCGGATCTCAGCAACACAGCCCGCGGCCTTGCACTCTCAGGCTTCTAGAGGCCGATGCGCTGGGCCAGCAGTTCCCGGTGGTAGGTGGGGTCGCCGAACAGGAGCTCGGAGCTCTTGGCCCGCTTGAAGTAGAGGTGGGCCGGATGCTCCCAGGTGAAGCCGATCCCGCCGTGAATCTGGATGTTCTCGGCCGCGGCGCCGAAATAGGCCTCCGAGCAGTAGCTCTTGGCCAGCGAGGCGACCTGGGGCAGCTCGTCGTTCATCTCGGCCGCGCACCAGCCCGCGTAGTAGGCGGCGGACTTGGCCGACTCGACCTGCAGGAGCATGTCGGCGCACTTGTGCTTGATCGCCTGGAACGAGCCGATGGGCCGACCGAACTGCACCCGGACCTTGGCGTACTCCACCGACATGTCCAGGCAGCGCTGGGCGCCGCCCACCTGCTCGGCCGCCAGGGCCACCGCGGCTAGATCGAGCACGGTCTCCAACACCGGCCAGCCCTGCCCCTCGGCGCCGATGAGTGCGGCCTCGACCCCCTCGAAGGTGAGCTTGGCCTGCTTGCGGGTCTGGTCCATGGTCGACAGGGCGGCGCGGTCGAGGCCGTCGGCGCCGGGATCGACGGCGAATAGCGACACGCCGCCCGGGGTGCGGGCCGCCGCGATTATCAGGTTGGCGGTGTGGCCGTCGAGCACGTACATCTTGACTCCGTCGAGGCGCCATGAGCCGTTGTCGGGGGTCGCCGCCATGGCGATGCCGGGCTCGTCCCAGCGGCCGTTCTGCTCGGTGAAGGCCAGCGCAGCTCTGGTGTCGCCCGAGGCGATGCCGGGCAGATGGGCCTGCTTGGCCTCCTCGTCGCCGCAGTGCAGCAGCGTGTTGGCGGCCAGCACCGCCGAGGAGAAGAACGGTGCGCACAGCAGTGCCTTGCCCATCTCCTCCAGCACCACCACCTGCTCCACGCAGGTGAAGCCCTGGCCGCCGTAGGCCTCGGGGATCGCCAGGCCGGGCAGGCCCAGCTGCTCGGACATCTGAGCCCACACGTCGGGGTCGAAGCCCCGCTCGGTGTCCATCTGCTCTCTCACCGCGGCCTCGGGCGACTTCTCCTCGAGAAAGCTGCGGACGAATTCTCGGAGCTGCTCCTGCTCGTCGGTGAATGCGAAGTTCACGTGGGACTCTCCTGCCGATCGAAGGTCGCCGACAAGCTATCGGCCCGCCTCCGCCAACTGTCCCAGCCGCTCGGGCCACGGCCTAGCCCGTATGGGCGGCCTCGCTCGCCTCTAGGGCTGCTCTTCGGGGTCGAGGGGCAGGGTGAGGGTGAACTTTGCTCCCAGGCCCTCGCGTGAGGCGACGCTCACGTCGCCGCCGTGGTTCAGGGCGACGTGGCGCACGATCGACAGTCCCAGCCCGGTGCCCCCGGTGCTGCGGCTCCGGGCCCGATCGATGCGGTAGAAGCGCTCGAAGATGCGGGACTGCTCCGCGGCCGGAATACCGATCCCGGTGTCGGCCACCGACACGGTCAGAGCCCCGACGGCGGCCTCCACAACCACATCGACCCGACCGCCGGGCTCGCTGAACTTCACCGCGTTGTCGAGCAGGTTGAACACCGCCGACTCCAGATGCAGCCTGGAACCCGGCAGCCACACCGCATCGGAGCGGTTCGAGAGCCGCACCTCGACCGCGCCCTGCTCGGCCGTCTCGGAGATCCGGTCCACGGCCGCGGCCACCACCGCGCCCACATCGACAGGCTCGACGCCGCGTCCGCTCTCGTCCTCCAGCATGGCCAGGGTCAGCAGGTCGTCGATGGTGTTGGCCACCCGCTGGATCTCGAACTGCATCCGGCCTCCGAGGTGGGCGGCCACCTCCGGGTCGGGGTCGGCGGCCAGCGAGTCGGCCAGCAGGCTCAGGGCGCCGATCGGGGTCTTGAGCTCGTGGCTGACGTTGGCCACGAAGTCTCTTCGCACTGATTCGATGCGGTGCTGCTCGGTGGTGTCGCGCACCAGCGCCACCGCGCCGAGCACCTCGCCGCCGCGCTCGACCGGGCCGGCCTTCACCTCGTAGCTGCGGCGGGGCTCGGCGTGCAGGTCCACGCTGGTGGTGACCCTCTCGCCGGCGCGGGCCCGCTCGAGCAGGTCCTTGATCGCGCCGGCCACCAGAGCCTCGCCGTGGCGTGCTTCCAGCAGCACAGTGGCGACCGTGTTGCGGGCCACCACCCGCCCCGAGCGGTCGCACAGCACCAGCCCGGACTGCAGCGCGTCGAGGCTGGCCACGATGCGCTGCTCGGCGGTCTCGGCCGACAATCGGGCATCGTCGGCGATGCCGGCGCGCCGGTGGGCGTCGGCCACTGCGCCGCGGACCGACAGGCGCCGCGGCGGCCCCGCGGCATCAGCCGGATCCGGGTTGCGCGATCCGGCCACCGCCTTGAGCCACCGGCGCAGCCGAAGCCGCTCGAGGGCGACGCCCGCTATGGCCCCGCCCGCCACCAGCAGCACCCCGATGACGAGCGGCATCATTGAAGACCGAATCTAGTCGGGGTTGTCTTCGCCGTTGGGGGAGATGTCGGCTGCCTCGGCGGACAGTTCGTGGGTTCTCGGCTCGTCGCCGACGCGGTGTCGGGCCAGCCCGGCCCGCCAGGGCATCACTCCCGAGACCATGTAGCGGACCCGGTCGCTGATGTTCACGGCATGGTCGCCGATGCGCTCGTAGTAGCGGGCGATCAGGGCCAGCTGAACCGACGGCTGCACGTCGAGGTCGTGGGTGCGGCTCGACTCCAGCAGCGTCTTCACGAAGGTGCGGTGCAGGCTGTCGAGCCGGTCGTCGATGTCGTCGAGGGCGCTGGCGAGGGCCGCGTCGTGCTCGGAGTAGGAGTCCACCGACAGCCGGATCAGCCGGATCGCCTCCTCGTTCATCTCCGCGATCAGGCCCCGCAGCCTGGGGGGCAGCTCGGTGCGGAACATGCGGCGGGCGCCCTTGCAGATGTTGCAGGCCAGACCGCCGGTGCGCTCGAGCTCGCCGGTGATCCACATGGCGGCCAGGATCTGGCGGAGGTCGCCGGCCATGGGCTGCTGCAGGGCCAGCAGGCTCTGGCACTTCTCCTCCACCTCGATGGCGGCCATGTCGATGAGGTCGTCGTCGTCGATGATCTGCTGGGCCTCGGCCAGGTCGGAGGCGAGCAGGGCGCTGGTGGCCCTGGCCACCGCGTCGCCGGCCCGGGCCGCGAGCTGCATGATCAGGTCGCTGATCTCGTCGATCTCGGCGTGGAAGCCCCTGCGGGTCTGCTCGCTCATGCCGGAAGCCCCCAGCCCTAGCCGAACCGGCCGGTGACGTAGTTCTCGGTGCGCTCGTCGGCGGGGTTGGAGAACATCTTCTGGGTGGTGTCCACCTCCACGAGGATGCCGGTGCGGGTGTCGTTCTCCGAGCGCACGTCGGCGGTGAAGAAGGCGGTGGTGTCGCTCACCCTGGCCGCCTGCTGCATGTTGTGGGTGACGATCATGATGGTGTAGTCCTGCTTGATCTCCTGCATCAGGTCCTCGATGCGGGCGGTGGCGATGGGGTCGAGCGCCGAGCACGGCTCGTCCATCAGCAGCACGTCGGGGCCCACCGCGATGGCCCGGGCGATGCAGAGGCGCTGCTGCTGGCCGCCCGACAGCCCCAGCGCCGAGTCGTTGAGGCGGTCGTTGACCTCCTCCCACAGCGCCGCCTTGCGCAGCGAGCTCTCCACAACGTCGTCGAGGCCCTTCTTCTGGCCCGCCACCCGCGGCCCGTAGGCGACGTTGTCGTAGATCGACTTGGGGAACGGGTTGGGCTTCTGGAACACCATGCCGATGCGGCGGCGCACCTCGACGGGATCGACCCGCTCGTCGTAGAGGTCGGTGCCGCGGTAGGTGATGGCGCCGGTCACCCGGGCGTCCTTGATGAGGTCGTTCATCCGGTTGTAGCAGCGCAGCACCGTGGACTTGCCGCAGCCCGAGGGGCCGATCAGGGCCATGATCTCGTTCTTGGGCACGTCGAAGGTCACGTCGCGCACCGCTCGGAAGGCGCCGTAGTAGACGTTCACGTCGTGCGAGCGGAACACCACGTCGCGCTCGGCGGCCGGCGGGGGCTCGGCGGCCTGCGGCTCGGCTGCGGCTGCGACCGGGCGCTCGATCAGGCGGGGGGCCTCGTCCGTCATCGACACTTCAGCCTCTCTTCTTCTCGAATCGGTTCCGCAGACCGATGGCAGCGGAGTTCATCATTAGCACGAACACGAGCAGCACCACGATTGCGGCCGCTGCCGCGGTGGCGAAGCCGGCGTCTCGGCCCGACTGCTGGGTCCAGCTGGTGATCACGATGGGCAGGGCGGTGAATCGCTCGTCGAGGGCGCCGAGGTCGAACAGCCCCGGGTTGTCGCCGAGCCGCCCGGTCACCGCGCCCACCAGGATCAACGGGGCGGCCTCGCCGATCGCCCTGGCCATCGACAGCAGCGTTCCGGTGAGGATGCCCGGCGCGGCGTAGGGGAGCACCTGGGTGCGGATCATCTCCCACTTGGTGGCCCCCACCCCGTAGGCGCCCTCGCGCAGCGCGGTCGGCACGGCCCGGAAGGCCTCGCCGGAGGTGATGACCACGATGGGCAGCACCAGGATGGCCAGGGTGATCCCCCCCGAAAGGGTGGAGCGTCCGCCGGTGAGGCGGTCGAGCCCGAAGATCTGGCCGTTGAGCAGCAGGGCCAGCCCCAGCAGTCCGTAGACGATGGAGGGGACGCCGGCCAGGTTGCGGATGTTGACCTCGATGAACGATGTGAACCGGTTCCGGGGCGCATACTCCTCCAGGTACACCGCCGCGCCGATCCCGATGGGGAAGGCCAGCAGGGCCACGATGATGGCGATCCACATCGAGCCGTAGATGGCCTGGTGGACCCCCAGCTGCTCGTCGCCGGACTGGGATCGCAGCGTGCCACCGAGGAAGTCCCAGAAGCGGGCGCCGAGCTGGTCGGTGCTGTCGAAGGCCACGGTGATGAGCAGAACGGCCAACAGGGCCAGCGTCAACAGCAGGCAGGCCTGCAGGACGGTGCGGAACAGCAGGCCGCGTGCGTCCACCCGGCGCCTCTCGATGGAGGCGGCGATGGCAGCCCGGGACTTCTCATCAGACAGGCGGCTGATCATCAGCAGGTCCCTAGCGGCATCAGTAGGCCTCTCGGACCTTGGACACGAAGCGGGCCGCGATGATGTTGAGGGTCAGCGTGAACAGAAAAAGCAGCAGGCCCACGAAATACAGGCTCTGGAAGGTGAGACCCTCGCCCACCACGCTGTCGGTGCCCGAGGCCAGCGACGCAATGGCCGCGGTCATGGTGAGGCCGCCCTCGAAGGGGGAGTCGGTGAAGCGGGCCGCGTCGGCCGCGCCGCCGGCCATGAACACGACCATCGTCTCGCCGATGGCGCGGGAGATGGCCACGATGAAGGCGGCCACGATGCCCGAGATGGCGGCGGGCAGCACCACCGTGGTGGCGGTGGCCATCTTGCGGGCGCCGAGTCCGGCCGACGCCTCCCGCAGCGAGTCGGGCACTGCAGCCATGGCGTCCTCGGAGATCGAGGCCACCAGCGGGATGGTCAGGATTCCCACCCCGATGCCGGCCGCGGCCAACGAGCCGGCGTTGTTGGGGGCGAAGTCCAGCCAGACGCCCAGGATCCAGGCCCCCGCCACTGCGAAGACCGCCACCAGCATCGCCAGCGACGCCACCGCGCCGACGCGGGCTGAGGGATCGGCCACGCCCTCGCGGTACTGCTTGATCTTGGCCTTGGCGATTCCGGCGGACACCGCGGCGTAGCCGAGCAGGATCACCGCGCCGATCACTCCGAAGGTGTTTCGGCCTATGGGGCCCACCAGGTTGGGTGCGATCCAGGTGAGGGCGAAGAACCCCAGCACCACCGAGGGGATGCCGGCCAGGATCTCCAGTGCGGGCTTCAGCCACGAGCGGACCCTCCGGTTGGCGTACTCCGACAGGTACACCGCCGCGCCCAGTCCCAGCGGTCCCGCCACCACCATGGCGATGCCGGTCACGATCAGCGAGGGCACGATGATGGTGGGGATGTCGTAGAGGCCCCGCCGCGGGAACCAGCCCTGCTGCCCCCAGGTGTCGGCCCAGACCACCTCGGTGATGAAGGTCCACGCCTCCCGCAGCAGGATCCACACGATCAGCGCGCTCACCAGGACCGACACGAGCGCCGTCACCAGCAGCGTGTACCTGATGATCGCTTCGCGGTGCCGGCGGGACGGCGCGATCTGAAGCTGATCAACGGTGAGCCGCTCCGGATAGGCGACGCTCATGTCGGTCATGGTGGTGGAGGGACCTTTGTCGGGGTCGGGCCGGTTTCGCCGGGATTGGCCGCCTCTATCTAGCTGATGAGGCTGCGGCTGTGCCAGCGGTCGGCGGTCTCTGCGTGGGCGGCGTCGGTGAGGGGCACGTAGCCGACCTCGCTCACGGCCTGGCTGAGGGCGTCGGAGACGTAGAAGTCGACGTAGGCGACGAGGGCGGGGTTGGCTGCGGCCGCATCGGCGTTGACGTAGATCCACAGGTCCCGGCTGATGGGGTATTCGTTGGAGGCGATGGTGTCGGGGGTGGGTGTCACGCATCCGTCGCCGCCGTCGACTTCGAGCAGCTTCACGCCGGAGGCGTTGACGGCGAAGGCGAAGCCGACCCAGCCCAGGCTGGTGTCGCTGGACTGGATGCCCTGCAGGATCACGTTGTCGTCGCCTGAGGGGCTGTAGTCGGTGCGGGTGGTGGCGTCCACTCCGGCTTCGTCGGCGAGGTCCTCGAGGACGATTTCGATGAAGGAGTCGAAGGTGCCTGACTCCTCGCCGGGTCCGAAGATGTCCAGCGGGGCGTCGGGCAGGCCCGCGGAGGCCTCGGCCCAGGTGCTGGCGCCCTCGCCGTTGGGGCCGATCAAGTCGAAGAGCTGGTGGAAGCTGAGGCACTCGACCGCGCCGTTGTTGGCGTTGGTCATCACCGCGATGCCGTCCACGCCCACCTTGAGCTCGACGATGTTGGTGATGCCGTTGGCGAAGCAGTCCTCCTTCTCGGAGTCCTTGATCTGGCGGGAGGCGTCGGAGATGTCGGTCTCGCCCGCACAGAACAGTTTGAAGCCGTCGCCGGTGCCGGGGCCGTCAACGGTCACCGACACATCCGGGGCGACGTCCTCGAACAGCTCGGCCACCCGGATCGAGATCGGCTCAACCGTCGACGAACCAGAGATGTTCACCTCGCCGGAGACCGAGGCCATCTCTTCTTCGGCCGTGGCTGTCTCTTCTTCGGCCGTGGCTGCGGCGGTCGTGGCCGGCGCCGCATCGCTGGAACCTGTGTCGGGGGCGGCCGCTGGGGTAGAGGCGTCTTCGTCGCCGCCGCAGGCTGCGGCCACGAGGGCGAAGCTCACGACAATCACCGGCAGCCAGAGAAGCCGCCGCCTTGAATCTCTCACTTGGTATTCCTCCCTTGGGAATATGGCATGTCAGCCCGCGCCTTCGACGGGCCGCAGGCAAGCTAGAAGAGGCAGGGTGTCCCACAGCCGGGGTCACCGTGAACCGGGAGTGAATGCCGGTGAACGGCAGGTGAAATGTCGCGTCGCGGCTTAGAGGCCGAGCGAATAGGTGAGCGAATCCGGTTCATACGGGCGAGGCCGTGGCCCGAGCGGCCCGTGAGCGCAGCGAACAAGAGCGGGAATGACCCCGCTGCGACGCGATCGGCTCTCACCCATTTGCGCGCCCTCTCAGGCGAGGCTGGCCAGTGCGTCCTCTATGCGGCTCCGGTGGAAGCCGGACTGTCTGGCGATTTCCGTGGTGCCCGCGCCGTCGAGCAGCACCAGTTGGGGGTTGCCGGAGCGGTAATGGCGCCACGCGACCAACGAGTCGCTCCACAGCAGGTTGGGAGGACCGCCGTAGGCGGCTGCGAAGCTCTCGGCCTGGGCCAGGGAGTCGGTGCCGCCCACGCCTATGACGATCACCTTGCCTTCGTTGTCTCGGGCGAACTGCCCGACGGGCCTTGCATCGGCCCGGCAGGTCGGTCAATGCGGGGCCCAGAACCACAGCAGCAGGGGCGTTGAGCCGTCCACGAAGTCGCGCAGGTTGACGGTCGCTCCGGTGCGCACATCGATCATGTCCTGAGCGGGCACGTCGGTCTCGACGACAGGTGCGGCGGTGGTGGTGGGAGGGGCGGTTGTTGTTGTGGTAGTGGTGGTTGTGGTTGCGGCGGCGGCCTCCGCGGCGGCGAGGGCGGCTGCCTCTGCCGCGGCGGCCTCGGCTTCGGCCGCGGCTTGCGCTTCGGCGGCTGCTCGGGCTTCGGCTTCCGCGGCCGCCTGGGCCTCGAATTGCGCGGCTGCTTCTGCGGCAGCAGCCTCGGCGGCGGCCACGGCAGCCTCCGCTTCAGCAGCTGCGGCCTCGGCTTGGGCGGCGGCGGCCTGGGCGGCTTCGACTGATTCAGCCTGTGCCTCTGCTGCGGCTGCCTCTGCCGCGTCGGCCGCAGCACTGGCAGCCGCTTGGGCCTGCGCCAGCTGATCCTCAAGCTGAGCGAGCAGCGTCGGATCTAGGTTTTCTGCGGCCTGAGCCATGGCAGCCTCAGCCATGGCAGCCTCCAGCGCGGCCGCTACTTCCGCTGCCCGGGCGGCGGCGGCTTCGGCTCGGGCGGTGGCTGCCTCAGAAGCGGCTTGGGCGGCGGCGGCCGCGGCGGCTGCGGCTTGGGCTTCTGCCTCGGCCTCGGCTGCGGCCTGAGCCTCGGCTTCTGCTTCGGCGGCTGCCAGGTCGGCTTCAGCTTCAGCGTTGGCGGCGTCTGCCGCGGCCTGGGCTGCTTCGGCTTCGGCTTGTGCGGCTGCGGCCGCGGCCTGGGCTGCCTCTGCCTCAGCTATGGCGGCGGCCTCGGCTTCTGCGGCCGCGGCCTGCGCTTCGGCTTCGGCTTGGGCGGCTGCTTCGGCTTGGGCCTCCGCGGCTGCGGCTTCAGTCTCCTCGGCCGCGGCGTTTTCCGCCGCTTCAGCGTCGGTCGCGGTGTCCGCCGTGTCGGATCCCGACTCGGCTTCGCGGCCGCAGGCCGCGGCCACCAGAGTCAGAGCCAAGAGCAAGGCTGCGATTCGGGCGGGGCGCGGGCACTGCATAGCTCAGGTCACCGCCGCGAGCTGGTCGTTGAGGCTGGAGGGGTTGAAGCTGCCGGGGCTGTCGTCGGCCAGGTTGCCGTCGCGGTCGAGCAGCCGCACGCTCGAGTTTCTGCCCACGTCGAAGTGGCGCCACGACTGGTTGGAGTCGCTCCACAGCATCGGGAAGGTGGTTCCGGTCTGGTCCACGAATCGCTCCGCGTAGGCGAAGTCGTCCTGGGCGCCGATGCCCACCACCGTCACCCTGTCGGCGTTGTCTTGAGCGAACTGCTCAAGAGCCGGAGCCTCTCTCCGGCAGGTCGGTCAATGGGGCGCCCAGAACCAGAGCAGGGTTGGTGTTTCGCCGCTCACCAGCGACTGGAGATTGACGGTCTCGCCCGTGTACACGCTGACCATGTCGAGGTCGGGCATGTCTCCGGCCGCGGCGGCAGGGGCATCGGAGGCGGCGACGCCGGGCTCGGCGGCGATCGGTTCGGCAACCGTCGCGGCGTCGTCGGAGCCGCAGGCGGCGGCCACCAGGGCAACCGCCGCAGCCCAAGCAAGGAGGCGGCCCCTCATTCGTCCTTCCTCTTGCCGCGGGCCTTCTGCTGTTTCTTCCAGGCCCGCACCCGCACCAGCGCCTCCGGGCCGTCGATGTCGGCCACCGAGCGGGGCTCGCGGTCGGCGAAGGCGCCGGCCTGGGCCTCCCAGCCCTGGGGCCGCACGTCGAAGCGCTTGGCCAGGACCGCGGTCAGGATGCGGGCCTTCTCGTCGCCGTAGCCGGGCAGGTCCCGCAGCCGTCCGAAGAGCTCCTCGCCGGTGGCGGCGCCGGACCAGAGCGCGGCCGCGTCGCCGTCGTAGCGGTCGGCCACATGGCGGCACAGGGCCTGCATCCGCTTGGCCATGGAACTCGGGAACCGGTGCAGCGCCGGCTTGGTTCCCACCACCTCGGCGAAGGCGTCGGGATCGTGCTCGGCGATGTCGTGGGCGTCCAAGGCGCCGCCGAGCCGCTCCGACAGCCGCAACGGCCCCATGAAGGCCCACTCCATAGGGATCTGCTGGTCGAGCTGCATCCCCAGCAGCAGCGCCAGCGGGTCGGTGTTCACCAGGCGGTCGGCGGCCTCGTCGCCGGTGACCGCCAGAGTGCCCGCCACCGCTAGCCGCGTTCGACTCGCCTGATTCACGCCGGTGACGATAGCCGGGCGCCGGTGTCGGGGTGGCCGGGGTTGTCGCCGTCGGCCTCGATGCCGTAGCGGTCCATGGCGGCGGCCACCTCGTCGGGCGACGCCTCTCCCGTCGCCGTCAGCGCCGACAGCACCGCCACCGTGATGTGGGCTGCGTCGACCTCGAAGAACCCCCGCAGCGCCTCTCGGGTGTCGGAGCGGCCGAACCCGTCGGTGCCGAGCACGTGCAGCGGCCTCGGGGTGAAGCGGGCGATCTGGTCGGGGACCAGGGTCATGTAGTCGGTCACCGCCACGAGCGGCCCGTCGGAGTCGCTCAGCTTGCGGGTGACCAGCGGCACCTCGGGCTCCGATCCGGGGTGCAGCCGGTTGCGGCGCTCCACGTCGAGAGCCTCGCGTCGCAGCTGCTGGTAGGAGGTGGCGCTCCACAGCTCGGCCGACGTGTCGTGATGCTCGGCCAGCAGCGCCTGGGCCCCGCGGGCCGCGCCCACCGAGGCGCCCGAGAACAAGATGGTGGCACAGCGCCTCCGTCCGCCCGGCCCGTCGTCGAACTTGTAGAGGCCGCTGCAGACGTCGGCGCCGGTCACATGGTCGGGCCGCGACGGCTGCTCGTAGTTCTCGTTGTAGACGGTGATGTAGTAGAAGACGTCGTCGCCGGCGGCGGCCTCGGGCGGGTACATCCGGTGCAGTCCCTCATCGACGATGGCCCCCAACTCGTAGGCGAAGGCCGGGTCGTAGGCCTCGCACGCCGGCACCGTCGACGCCAGCACATGGCTGTGGCCGTCCTGGTGCTGGAGACCCTCGCCCGGCAGGGTGGTGCGCCCCGCGGTGGCGCCGATGAGGAATCCCCGGGCCCGTGCGTCGGCCGCGGCCCAGATCGAGTCGCCCACCCGCTGGAAGCCGAACATCGAGTAGAAGGCGTAGAACGGCACCATGGGCACGCCGAGGTTGGCGTAGGAGGTGGCCGCGGCCAGCCAGCTGGCCAGCGAGCCGCACTCGGTGATGCCCTCCTCGAGGATCTGGCCGTCGGTCGACTCGCTGTAGCTCAGCAGCAGGTCGTGGTCGACCGGCTCGTAGAGCTGGCCGTGGGGCGCGTAGATGCGGAACTCCCTGAACAGCGAGTCCATGCCGAAGGTGCGGGCCTCGTCGGGCACGATCGGCACCACCCGCCGGCCGAAGTGCTGGTCGCGCAGCAGGTCTCGCAGCAGCGCGGTGAACGCCATGGTGGTCGACACCGCGCGCCCGCCCGAGCCTTTGCCCATGTCTAGGAAGGGGCCGTCGGCGGGCAGCGCCACCGGGCGGCGGTCCCTCACCACCCGGCGGGGCACCGCGCCGTCGAGGGCGCGGCGGCGGTCCATCATGTAGCGGATCTCCGGCGAGTCGGCCGACGGCCGGTAGTAGGGCGGGATCCCGTCGGCCAAGTCGGCCTCGTCGATCTCGGCCTCCATGTGCAGCCGGGCCCGCAGCCCCATCAGCTGCGAAGTGGACATCTTCTTGATCTGGTGGGTGGCGTTGCGGCCCTCGAAGCCCTCGCCGAGGGTCCAGCCCTTGATGGTCTTGGCCAGGATGACGGTGGGCTGGCCGGTGACCTCGGTGGCGGCCTTGAAGGCGGCGTACACCTTCTGGTAGTCGTGGCCGCCCCGGGGCAGGACTCGCAGCTCCTCGTCGCCGAGGTGCTCGACCAGCTTGCGCAGGCGGGGGTCGGGGCCGAAGAAGTGCTCGCGGATGTAGTCGCCGGTCTCCACCGCGTAGCGCTGGTATTCGCCGTCGACGGTGGTGGCCATCTTGTTGAGCAGGGCCCCGTCGGTGTCGCGCATCAGCAGCTCGTCCCACTTGGTGCCCCAGATCACCTTGATCACGTTCCAGCCCGCGCCCCGGAACACGCCCTCGAGCTCCTGGATGATCTTGCCGTTGCCCCGCACCGGCCCGTCGAGGCGCTGGAGGTTGCAGTTGATCACCCACTTGAGATTGTCGAGGCCGCTGCGCCCGGCCAGTGAGATGGCGCCCAGCGTCTCGGGCTCGTCACACTCGCCGTCGCCCAAAAAGCACCACACCGTGCTGGCCGCGGTGTCGTCGATGCGGCGGTGGTGCATGTAGCGGTTGAAGCGGGCGTGGTAGATGGAGTTGATCGGCCCGAGCCCCATCGACACCGTCGGGTACTCCCAGAAGTCGGGCATGAGCCGGGGGTGGGGATAGCCCGACAGCCCGTTGCCGCCCACCTCGATCCGGAAGTTGTCGAGTTCCCGCTCGCTGAGCCGTCCCTCCAGGTAGGCCCGGGCGTACACGCCGGGAGCGGCGTGGCCCTGGAAGTAGACGTGGTCGCCGACAAGGCCGTCGTCCTTGCCCTTGAAGAAGTGGTTGAACCCGACCTCGTACAACGAGGCCGAGGAGGCGAAGGTGGACAGGTGGCCGCCGATGCCGTCGGCGATCTTGTTGGCCCGGATCACCATGGCCGCCGCGTTCCAGCGGACGAAGCGGCGGATGCGGCGCTCGACCTGCTCGTCGCCGGGGAAGAAGGGCTGCTCGGAGGCGGGGATGGTGTTGATGTAGGGGGTGCTGGTGGTGGGCGGCACCCCCACCTGCTGCTCGTTGGAGCGCTCGAGGAGCTTGGCCACGATGTAGCGGGCCCGCTCCCGCCCGCCGGCCGCGATGATGGCGTCGAGCGAGTCGATCCACTCCTGGGTCTCGGCCGGGTCGATGTCGGGGAGTTGACGCAGAAAGTTGTCGGCCACCGCCAACAAGCGTATGAGGCCAAGCGGATAGATCGACCCGCTCGGCCTCTTGGCCGATGACGGCGGGGGTGGATTCGCGATCGGGGCGCGCCGGTGCGCGACTATCGGGGCGTGCCCAGCGAGACAACGGTCGTGTACACCGACGGCGCCTGCCTGGGCAACCCCGGTCCCGGCGGCTGGGCTTGGGCGGTGCCCGGCGGCGCCTGGGCCTGCGGCGCCGATCCGCACACCACCAACCAGCGGATGGAGCTTCAGGCGGCGCTGGAGGCCCTGCGGGAGCTGGAGGGGCCGGTGGAGGTGGTGTCGGACTCGACCTACGTGGTCAACTGCTTCCGCGACAAGTGGTACGAGGGCTGGCAGCGGCGGAACTGGCGCAACGCCAACCGCAAGCCGGTGGCCAACCGCAACCTGTGGGAGCCGCTGATCGAGCTGTATTGCTCCCGGCCCGGCGAGATCTCGTTCCGCTGGGTGAAGGGCCACTCCGGCGACGAATGGAACGAGATCGTCGACCAGCTGGCCTCAGGAGCAGCCGCCGATCAGCGCTCGCGCCGCGGCCCCTAACCGTGTTCGGCCAGTACTGCGGCGAGGGCGGCGGCGATGTCGGGGTGGGCGAAATCGAAGCCGCGGCGCACTAGCAGGGCGGGCTCGGCCCGGGTGCTGCTGTAGAGCAGCGCCTCGGTGAGCTCGCGGCCCAGCCGGGCCCACAGCGCGGGCTTGGGGGTGGGCAGCAGGGTGGGCCGGCGCAGGGCCGTCCCCAGCGCCGCGGTCAGCTCGCGGTTGGTGACCGGCTTGGGGGCGGTGAGGTTCACCGGCCCCTCCACGTCGGCGGTCAGCAGCCACAGCAGGGCCTCGACCTCGTCGTGCAGGGTGATCCAGCTCACCCATTGGCGGCCGCCGCCGATCCGGCCTCCGAGGCCCAGCCGGAAGAAGGGGAGCATCTCGCCCAGTGCGCCCCCCGATCCGCTAAGCACCACGCCGGTGCGGGGATGGGCCACCCGGATGCCGGCGGCGCGGGCCGGGTCGGCGGCCGCCTCCCAAGCTCGGCACACGTCGGCCAGGAAGCCGGTCCCGCCGGTGGACGACTCGTCGAGGCGCTCGTCGCCCCGGTCGCCGTAGAAGCCGATGGCCGACGAAGACACCAGCACCCCCGGCGGCGCGTCGAGCCGGGCCAGCGCGCCGGCCAGCAGGGCGGTGCCCCGCGTCCGGCTGTCGGCGATCCGCTGCTTCTGGGCGGGCGACCAGCGCCGGGCCGCGATCGGCTCGCCGGCCAGGTGCACCACCGCGTCGATGCCTTCCAATGCCTCGCTGTCGATCCGGTTCGCGGCGGGATCCCAGCTCACGACCGGCCCCTGCTCGCCGGGCCCGCTGCTGGCCTCTCGGTCGAGCGTCGGTCCATTTGCTCGGCCCCGGGCCACCCGCAGCGTCTGATGCCCATCGGACGCCAGACGGTCCAGCAGGGCGCGCCCGATCAGTCCGCTGGCGCCGGTAACCGCTACCCGCATTGCCGTGAGACGCTTGGAATCAATACGCGCATGTTCTTGGTCTACCATCGCTGTTCGCATCCCCGTACAACCATCAACCGGAAGCAGGAGACGTGCAAGACGATCTGACACCCCCAGTCCCCCAGCCCGAAGTCGGCCATGACGCCAGCCCGAAGACCCGCCGGAAGCTGAAGATCCGACCCGGTGTCGTGTTGGCGCTGCTGGTCGTGGCCGCCTTGATCGCATTCGTGGTCCAAAACGGCAGCGAGGTGCCCGTCTCCTGGCTGTTCATCGAAGTGGACGGCCCGCTGTGGGTGGTGATCGTGGTGTCGGCGGTATTGGGCGCGCTGCTGAGCGAGATCATCGGCTGGGTGGTCGGCCACCGACGTCGCCGCCGGCACCGATCGTGAGCACCCGCTGGCTGATATTGGCCGCGCTGTTGTGCGGTCTCGCCATCCTGGTGGCCTTCACCGTCCAAGTCCTGTGGGGCCGGTTCTGAACACGGCGGGCTCAGGTGCGTCGATCAGCGGGTCAAGGCAACCGCGTCCAAGCCCCTGTGGGGCCGGTTCTGAACACGGCGGGAGCCGGTAGGGTCGCGCCGTGATCGGGGAGGCCGTGTGAGCGACTCAGCCCACGACGTGGTGGTGGTCGGCGGCGGCCCGGGCGGCTACGCCGCGGCCCTCTACGGCGCCAGTGCCGGCCTCGACGTGGCCGTGGTGGAGAAGCACAAGGTCGGCGGCACCTGCCTCCACGTCGGCTGCATCCCGGCCAAGGAACTGCTGGAGGCGGCCTCGGTGTACCGCACTGTGTCGAGGGCGGCCACCTTCGGGGTGGACGCGGGCGAGCCCAGCCTCGACTGGTCGGCGGTGCTCGAGCGCAAGCAGCAGGTGATCGACAAGATGATGGCCGGGCTGTCATCGGTGCTGGGGCAGCGCAAGGTGACCGTCCTCTCCGGCACGGGCTTGCTCGCCGCCTCCGGCACGGTGGAGGTTGTGGCCGACGACGGGTCGACGCAGACGCTCACAGCCACCTCAATCATCGTGGCCTCGGGATCCGTGCCCCGGACCATCGCCGGCTTCGACGTGGACGGCGAACTGGTGGTCACCTCCGACGAGCTGTTCTCGATCAGCCGCCTGCCCGCGGATGCCGCGGTGATCGGCGGCGGCGCCATCGGCTGCGAGTTCGCGTCGATGATGGGCGACTTGGGCACCAAAGTCACCGTCTTAGAGGCCCTGCCCAACATTCTCGCCGGCTGCGACGCCGAGGTGGCCAAGACTGTCCGGCGCTCGTTCCGCAAGCGGGGCATCGAGGTCCACACCGGCGTGACGGTGCACGGCCACGAGCCCCGCCCCCACCGCTCCGGCACTGTCGTGTCGTTCGGGGAGGGCAAGCAAGTCGACGTGGAGATGGTGGTGGTGGCCGTCGGCCGGCGGCCTCGCACCGAGGGCCTGGGACTCGAAGCCGTCGGCGTCGAGTTGGACGGACGCGGCTTCGTGGCCGTCGACGACCGGGGCCGCACTGCTGCGCCGGGCGTCTGGGCGGTGGGCGATGTGGTCGACAGCCCGCAGCTGGCCCACACCGCCTTCGCCGAGGGCATGCTCGTCATCCGCGACATCCTCGGCGAGGACCCCAACCCGCTCGATTACCACGGCACGCCGTGGTGCATCTACAGCCACCCCGAAGTGGCCTTCGCCGGGCACACCGAGCAGAGCGCGGTCGACGCCGGCTTCGACGTGGTGACGTCGGTCCACCGCTACATGGCCAACGGACGGGCCCAGATTCTGGGCGAGACCGAGGGGATGGTGAAGGTGGTGGCCGAGAAGCAGGCCGACGGAACCGGCGGTCGCATCCTCGGCGTGCATATGGCCGGGCCGTGGGTGACCGAGCAGCTGGGTCAGGCCTACCTGGCCGTCAACTGGGAGGCCACCGCGGCCGATGTGGCCGGCCTGATCCAGCCCCATCCGACCATGAGCGAACTGTTCGGCGAGACCGTGCTGTCGCTGACCGGCCGCTCGCTGCACGGCTGAGAGGCTGAGCGAGGGGGATCCGTGGACGATCTTGCGATGAACGAAGCGGCGGGGGACTCTGTTGCTGTGGTCGGGTGGCCCGTGCGGGCTGCGAACACGAGCGGATCCAGAGGCTGAGCGCGATGGCCGACATCACTATGCCGCAGCTTGGCGAGACGGTCACCGAGGGGACCATCACCCGCTGGTTCAAGCAGGTCGGCGACGAGGTGGCCCTCGACGAGGCGCTGTTCGAGGTCTCCACCGACAAGGTCGACACCGAGGTGCCGTCGCCGGTGGCGGGCGTGCTGGCCGAGGTCCTCGCCGGTGAGGGCGACCTTGTGGAGGTCGGACAGGTCCTGGCCCGGGTCGGCGATTCGGGAGAGGCCCCGCCCGCTGAGCCGGCGCAGGAGGCAGCTGAGCCGCCGGTTGAGGAGCCCGCGGCCCAAGAGATGAGACCGCCGGTGGTGGCACCGGTGCAGTCGCCGGATCCGCCGCCCGCTGAGCCGGTGGACGAAGTGTTGGAACCGGTGCCGCCGGTTGTGGCGCCCGTTCCGCCGGTGGATTCGTCCGCCGCGGCACCGATGGTGCTGTCGCCGGTGGTGCGACGGCTGATCAGCGAGAACGACCTCGATGCGTCCACCATCGGTGGCACCGGTCTGGGAGGCCGCATCACCCGCGCCGACGTCGAGCAGGCCATACGGACCCGGGCCGCGGCCCCCGCCGAGACGGCTGCTGCCGCCGAGCGTTCGTCTACAGCCGCCGAGCCTTCGCCTGCTGCTGAGACGTCTGATGCTGCTGAGGCGTCGGCGACTGCTGACGAGGCCCCCGCCGAGCCGGCTGGCGAGGCCAAGCCCCGGCGCCCGCGGCGGGCCAGGCGATCGGCAGTACCGGCGGTCGTGGCCCGAAGCGGCGACAGCGTCGTGCCCCTCAACAACATCCGCAGGCGCACCGCCGAGCACATGGTGATGTCCAAGCAGACGTCGCCCCACGTCCTCACCGCCATCGAGGTCGACTACGAGGGCGTGGAGACGGTCCGCCGGGCCGCCAAGCAGGCGTGGAAGGCGGAGGAGGGCTTCAGCCTCACCTACCTGCCCTTCATCGCCAGAGCGGTGATCGACGCCCTGCGCGACTACCCCCACCTCAACGCCAGCTTCGGCGGCGACGAGCTGGTGGTCCACGCCGATGTCAACCTGGCCATCGCGGTGGACATCGACTTCCAAGGCCTGCTGGCGCCGGTGATCGCCGGTGCGGAGGGCAAGCGACTCCGCCAGATCGCCCGAGACATCGTTGATCTGGCCAACCGGGCCCGCAGCCGCAAGCTCGGCCCCGACGACTTGGCCGGCGGTACGTTCACTCTCACCAACGCGGGCCAGTACGGCACGATGATGCAGTTCCCGATCATCAACCAGCCCCAGGTCGCCATACTCAGCACCGACGGCGTGTCACGCAAGCCGGTGGTGGTGACCGACAACTACGGCAACGAGTCGATCGCCATCCACTCGATGGGCGTGCTGGCTATGGCCTGGGACCATCGGGCCTTCGACGGCGCCTACGCGGCCGCCTTCCTGCACCGGGTCAAGGAGCTCATCGAGACCCGCGACTGGAGCGCTGAGATCCGCTGAGCCTGTCGCCGGCGCCCGCTGTGGGATCAGTCCGCTCGGCTGCTGAGGGGCCGGTGCTACGGATCCGCTGGCTGGGCCGGGTGGCCTACGACGACGCCCTCGTCCTGCAGCGCCGCCTGCACAGCCACTCCGCCGACGACCACCTGCTCCTGCTCGAGCATCCCCATGTGGTGACCCTGGGCCGCCGGGGCCGGCGCGAGCACCTGCTGGTCGATGTCGAGGCGCTGGGCGGCTCGGTGGTGGAGACCGACCGGGGCGGCGAAGTGACCTACCACGGCCCCGGCCAGCTCGTCGGCTATCCGATCCTCACCGTGCCCGGCCGCCGGGGCGGTGGGATGGCCGACACCGCCGCCTATGTGGGCGGCGTGGAAGAGCAGTTGATCGGCGTGCTGGCCGACTTGGGCCTGGAGGCCGGGCGCATCGAGCGCCACACCGGCGTGTGGATCGAGCCGGACGGGCCCCGGCCCCGCAAGATCGCCGCCATCGGCGTGAGGCTGTCGAGGGCCCGCTCCATGCACGGCTTCGCGCTCAACGTCGATCCCGACCTGAGCTGGTTCTCCAAGATCGTGCCCTGCGGGATCACCGGTCTGGGGGTCACGTCGCTGGCGGCCGAGGGGGTCGAGGCGTCGATGCAGCAGGTGGTCGACCTCGTGGCCCAGCGAGCGGCGGCGGCATGGGGCGCCCACGGCCGCATCGACCGCGCCGATGTGGCCCATCGGGTGGCGCCCGCCGACCTGGCCCAGTTCACCCGGCAGGCCGCCAATGGAGCGGCTGATGCGAGCGCTGAGTCAGGCAACGGAAAGGCTGGCACGAGCGCTGAGTCGGCCGCCGCGGCTGGGGCCACGGCCGAGGGAGTGTCGCCGCGACTGCTGGGCCGTCTGGCCGCGGCCCGCCCCGACGGCGAGGCCCATGAGCCGGTGCCGCTGCGGTCGCGCAAGCCGGAGTGGATGCGAGTGCCGCTCAGTACCGGGCCGACGTTTCACCAGATCCGCTCCACGCTGCGGGGCCTCGACCTGACCACGGTGTGCGAGGAGGCCGGCTGCCCCAACATCTCGGAGTGCTGGAACGACGGCACCGCCACCTTCATGATCCTGGGCGAGCGGTGCACCCGGGCGTGCGGCTTCTGCCTGGTGGACACCCGCCGGCCCGGCCCGCCCGACACGCAGGAGCCCCAGCGGGTGGCCGAGGCCGCGGTCCGGATGGGTCTCGAGCATGTGGTGGTGACCATGGTGGCCCGCGACGACCTTCGTGACGGTGGTGCGGAGGCGGTGGCCGCCACCGTGGCCGCGGTGCGCGGCCGGCTGCCCGGCGCCCGGGTCGAGACCCTGATCAGCGACCTCGGCGGCGACGCCGGCGCCCTGCAGACGGTGTTCGATGCCCGGCCCGACGTGCTCAACCACAACATCGAGACCGTGGCCCGGCTCCAGCGGGCGGTGCGCCCGTCGGCCGGCTACGCCCGCAGCCTGTCGGTGCTGGCCCGGGCCCGCGCCGCCGGGCTGACCACCAAGTCGTCGATCATCGCGGGCATGGGCGAGACCCACCACGAGGTGGTGCAGACCCTGGCCGACCTGCACGCGGTCGGAACCGACGTCGTGACCATCGGGCAGTACCTGCGTCCCAGCGCCCGCCACCTGCCGGTGGATCGCTGGTGGCCGCCGGATGCGTTCGAGCAGTGGAAGGAGATCGGCGAGTCGATGGGCATCAGCCACGTAGAGTCGTCGCCGCTGACCCGCTCCAGCTACCACGCCCGCCAAGCCGCCGCCACCGCAGCGCGCTCGTAGGCTTGAAGCCGTGTTTGGGGAGCGGTTGGCTCGGGCGCGGGGGCTTATGGCCGAGCGGGGGGTGGACGTGCTGCTGCTTTCGGTGGGGGCCGACCTGCCGTATTTCTGCGGCTATGAGGCCATGCCGCTGGAGCGGCTCACCATGCTGGTCGTGCCCCGCGACGGCGCGGCCACTCTGGTGGTGCCCCGGATGGAGGCGCCGCGGGTGGCTGAGCGGCCCGACGTGTTCGAGATGCGACCCTGGGACGAGACCGAGGATCCGGTGGCCATCGTGGCCGGCCTGGCCGGTTCGGCGTCGGTGGCCGCGGTGGGCGACCACATGTGGTCGAGGTTCCTGGTGGAGTTGATAGCCGCCATGCCGCGCACGGCCTGGCGGCGGGGCTCGGAGGTGACTGCTCCCATCCGCTCGGTGAAATCCTCCGACGAGGTGGAGCGGCTGCGGGCCGCGGCCGCGGCGGTGGACCGGATCGCGGGCCGGCTCCAGCACGGCGAGATCGAACTGGTGGGGCGGACCGAGGCCGAGGTGTCGGCCGAGTTGGGTCGCCAGATCATCGCTGAGGGCCACGACCGGGTGAACTTCGCCATCGTGGCCGCCGGCGCCAACGCTGCCAGCCCCCACCACGAGCCCGGTGCAAGGGTGATCGGTGCCGACGAGGTGGTGCTGTGCGACTTCGGGGGAACGATGGTGGGCGACGACGGCGTCGGGTACTGCTCCGACATCACCCGCTGCGTGTACACCGGCGAGCCGCCGCCGGAGTTCCGCGAGCTGTACGACGTGCTGGTCGAGGCGCAGGAGGCGGGCGTGGCCGCGGCCGAGGTGGGCGTCGGTGCCCAGGATGTGGACCGGGCGGCGCGCTCGATCATCGCCGCCGCCGGATACGGCCAGCACTTCGTGCACCGCACCGGTCACGGGATCGGGACCGAGGCCCATGAGGATCCCTACATCGTGGAGGGCAACGTCGAGCCGCTGCAGGCCGGCAACGTCTTCTCGGTGGAGCCGGGGATCTACGTGCCCGGACGGTGGGGGACTCGCCTGGAGGACATCGTGGCCGCGTCGCTGGCCGGACCGGATCCCCTCAACCGGGCCGACCATCGCCTGGCCGTCGTGGCCTGAGATGCGAGTCCGGCACCCGATGATCGAGTGCGCCGCCGTCGTGGCCTGAGCCGCCGGCTGCGCGGCCAAGGGTCGAGTTGCAATGGTTGAACTCGAGGCCGCCACTGTGCTGGTCGGCTGGGCTGCGGGCGGATGGTTCTTCCTGTGGGTGACCACCCGCCGCCGCGAGGTCGGGCTCGGCTACGGATGGCTGATGCGAGGAGTGTTCCTGGCGCTGGCCGGAGGCTCACTGGTGGTCGCGTTCGGGTCCGAGCCGACCTGGGGCCGCGAGGCGGCCACCGTGGTCTTCGTCGGGGTCGGGCTGGTTGCGGGAGCGGTCTCGGTGGCGCGCCGTTCTGCGGGCGTGGCCGGCCAGCGGGCCGAGGCCGAGCGCCGCTCGTCCCGAGTGGCGAAGATGACCGGGATCGATCGGGCCGAGCCCCGGCTCGATCCAGACGCTCCGGAGTTTCCGCCCGTGCTCGACCTGTATGCGGCAGCGGTCGGCCTGTTCGCCACCCTGCTCGGTGCGTTGGCCGCGGCCGGACCGACCGGCCTGGCCGTGGCCCGCACGCTGGTGGGCGCCCTGTTCGTGGGCGCGGTAACCAGCGCCATGTTGCTGGGCCACTGGTACCTGGTGCAGCCGGGCCTGGCCCGGGAGCCGCTGCTGGAGATGCTGCGGGCCGCGGCCGTGCTGTGGCTGCCGTCGGTGGTGGTAATGCTTTGGCCCACCGGCATGGTGTCGGTGCTCAATGGCACCATCGACGACGGCTACAACGGACTGCTCGGCTGGTTCTGGGTCGCCTGCACAGCCATGACCATCCTGCTGGTTGGAGTGGCCAGGGCCGCGCTGCGCGAGCGCCAGTACTCGGCTGTGATGGCCGCCACCGGCCTCGTCTACCTGGCCATCGTCACCGCCTTCGGACAAGACTTGGTGGCCCGCATCCTGCTCTCGCCCTAGGGCCCGAGCGGCCCGTGAGCGGAGCGATCAGGAGCGGGAGTCGCGGCCCGAGCGGCCCGTGAGCGGAGCGATCAGGAGCGGGAGTCGCGGCCCGAGCGGCCCGTGAGCGGAGCGATCAGGAGCGGGCAACTCTAGACTCCTTCGGGCGGTGCGGAGGCCTGTGCTCCGAGTCCTGGCTTGCCGGTCTCGGGCCGAGCGAGGAGGCCCGTGGTGCCGAGAGTGATCTGGAAGGGATCGATCAGCTTCGGACTGGTCACGATCCCCGTGCAGCTGTTCAGCGCGGTGAGCCGCAAGAACGTGCGCTTCAACCAGCTCGACGCCGAGACCGGGGCCCGGGTGCGCTACAAGAAGGTGTCGTCGGCCGACGACACCGAACTGCCCGCCGAGCGCATCGTCAAGGGCTACGAGTTGCCGTCGGGCGACTATGTGACGGTCAGCGACGCCGAACTGGAGGCTCTGGCCCCGGCCGCGGCCCGCACCATCGACATCGACGCCTTCATCGACCTCGCCGACATCGATCCGGTGTTCTACGACAGCGCCTACCACCTGGTGCCCGACGAGGCCACGGCCAAGCCCTACAAGCTGCTGGCCGAGGCCATGGGCGAAGCCGACAAGGTGGCCATCTGCCATTTCGTCATGCGCTCCAAGCAGTACCTGGCCGCCATCCGCCCCGTCGACGGGCGGCTGATGCTGTCGACCATGGTGTACGCCGACGAGCTGGTGGCCCCCGAGCAGATCGACGGCCTCGACGGGCTGGGCGACCTTGCCGTCGACGAGCGCGAGACGGCCATGGCCCGCCAGCTCATCGCCGCCCTTGAGGCCGACTTCGATCCCGAGCGCTACCGCGACTCCTACCGGGAGGCGGTGCTGGAGCTGATCGAGCGGAAGGCCTCGGGCGAGGCGGCCGCCACGGTGGCTGCCCCGGCCCAGGCCTCGGACACGGTAGTGGACCTGATGGCTGCGCTGGAGGCCTCGGTGGCCGCAGCCAAGGAGGCCCGCAAGCGTCACCCCGCCGCGGGCGCGGCCGCCGACGGCGGTGCCGAGCCCGGCGCCGACGAGGCTCCGGATCAGGCCGAGGACATCCGCAAGTCGGCCTGAGAGGGCGCGCAGATCGGTGAGAGCGGTCGGGTGAGCACAGCGGCGCGGGTGCCGGTCACCATCGACGGTCGGCGGCTGTCGGTCAGCAACCTCGACAAGATCCTGTATCCGCTGGCCGGGTTCACCAAGGCCCAGGTGATCGACTACTACGTGCGGGTCGCGCCGGTCATGCTGCCCCACATCGGCGACCGGGGCGTGACCCTGCGGCGCTGGCCCGACGGCGTGACCGCCGAGTCGTTCTTCGAGAAGCGCTGCCCCAAGCATCGCCCCGACTGGGTTGCGACCTGCCGGGGACCCGGCGACCGGGGCGGTCCGATCCACTACTGCCGCCTCGACTCGGCGGCCGCGCTGGCCTGGTCGGCCAATCTGGCCGCGCTGGAGATCCATGCGCCGATGGCCCGCTGCGGCGACCTCGACACCCCCACCATGGTCGTGTTCGACCTCGACCCGGGCCGGCCGGCCACCATCGTCGAGTGCTGCCGGGTGGCCCTGCACATCCGCGAGGTGCTGGAGTCGGTCGGGCTGGCCGGCTGGGCCAAGACCTCGGGCAGCAAAGGCCTGCAGCTGTATGTGCCCCTCAACCGGCCCCACTCCCACGACCACGCCGCCGGCTTCGCGCTGGCGGTGGCCCAGCTCCTTGAGAAGCGCTTGCGGAATCTGGTGGTGTCGGCGATGAAGCGCAGCCTGCGGGCACAGAAGGTGTTCATCGACTGGAGCCAGAACGCCCGCTTCAAGACCACCATCGCCCCCTACTCGCTGAGGGGACTGGACCGCCCCACTGTGTCCACGCCGATCACCTGGGACGAGGTGTCCGACGGCGCCGACGGCGAGCCGCTGACGTTCACCGCCTCCGAGGCGCTCGACCGGCTGGCCGACTTCGGCGACCTGTTCGAGCCGACGCTCACCCTCGAACAAGACCTCCCCGCACCGTCCGAGCCCGGCTAAGAGCGAGCGCGGATAGGTGAGAGTCTCTCGCGTCGCAACGGGGTGTCTCCCGCTCTTGTTCGCTGCGCTCACGGGCCGCTCGGGCCACGGCCTCGCCCGCATGGGCCGGATTCGCTCGCCTATCCACTCGGCCTCTAAGAGGCCGAGTGAGTAGGTGCAAGCGCGACGGGTTGTGACTAGCAGCGCACGCTCTGGATGCCGGTCGAGGGCGGGCGTGAACTAGCGGGCCGCGTTGAACGTGGAGGCCAGCTCCACCAGGGTGCGCACCCCGAACCCGGTGCCGCCCTTGGAGATCTCGCCGTCGTGGGACTCGGCCCGGGCGGGGCCGGCGATGTCGAGGTGCACCCAGGGAATGTCGTCGGCCACGAACTGCTGCAGGATCAGCCCCGCAGTCAGCGCGCCGCCATGGTTGCCGCCGATGTTCTTCATGTCGGCCACGCTGGACTCGAACTGCTTGGCGTATTCGGCGGGCAGCGGCAGCGGCCACACCCGCTCGCCGACCCGGTCGGCGGCGGCGCGCACATCGGCGATGAACGCCTCGTCGTTGCCCATCAGCCCGGCGATCGACGGGCCCAGCGCCACCATGCAGGCCCCGGTGAGAGTGGCCAGATCGACGATGGCGTCGGGCTCGTCCTCGCACGCCAGCGACAGGGCGTCGGCCAGGATCAGCCGTCCCTCAGCGTCGGTGTTGAGCACCTCGATGGTCTTGCCGTTGCGGATCGTCAGCACATCGCCGGGCCGGGTGGCGTCACCGCCGAGCATGTTGTCGGTCATGGGCAGATATCCCTTGACCCGCACCGCAGCGCCCACCGCGGGCAGCACCGACATAGCCCCGATAATGGCCGCAGCCCCGCACATGTCCATCTTCATGGCCATCATTCCCTGGGCGGTCTTGATGGACAGGCCGCCGGCGTCGAAGGTGATCCCCTTGCCGACGAGGGCCAGCGTGGCGGCCGGGTCGCCCTCGGGCTCGTAGGTGAGCTCCACGTAGCGGGGCGGATTGGTGCTGCCCCGGTTTACGCCGAGCAGGCCCCCCAGCCGCTGCTTCTTGATCTCGGCCTCGGTCCAGACCCTCGACTTCAGCCCGACCTTGCGGGCAATGGCGACGGCCTCGCGGGCGAACACCGGGGCTGTGAGCGAGCCGCCGGGCTCGTTGGAGAGGTCGCGGGCCACACACACGCCGGCCGCGATGGCCGCGCCGCGGGCCAGTGCCTCTTTGGCCGCGGCCGATGCGCTTCCCACGACGTCCACCCGGGCCAGCCTGGGCTGCTCGCCATCGTCGCCGCCGTTGCCGACGGCTGACTTGTAGCTGGTGAAGCGGTAGCCGCCGAGGATCACGCCCTCAGCCAGGGCCTGGCGGGCCGGGCCGGATGCTACGTCGATGCCGTCGGCGGGCCGTACCGCCACCCTGGCGTGACGCGAGCACGAGCGGGCCAGCGCCGCTCCGGCTCGACGGATCGCAGCCTCGGTCGCATCGGTGGCCGGGCCGAGACCGACCAGTCCGACGAAGCCGCCGTCGACGGGCTGGAGATGGACCTGGTCCGCCTTGCCCGCGAAGCCGGCGGTGTCGAGCACGGCAGCGTCGAAGCCGTCGACACCGGATTCGACGTCCTCGACGGTGACGAGCGAGACGCTGGTGGAAGCCGCCTTGGGAACTGAACGGACGGCGTGGACGGTGATCGGCATCCGGTCAGGCTAAGGGGCCACGCGGATAGGTGAGGAGGTTCACGTCGAAGGGGGGTATCTCCCGCTCTTGTTCGCTGCGCTCACGGGCCGCCCAAACCCCGACAACACAGCCCACGGCCTCGCCCGTATGGGCCGGAATCGCTCACCATTCGCTCGGCCTCTAACAGCCCCCCAACTCGAACCTCCAGAAGCCGTGCGGGCAGGCAGTGAGTCCGGTCCATACGGTAGGGCTCACACCATTTGGCGCTCGCTCTCGGCGGTCATCGCCGCGTCCAGGCTTGGGCCGTGGTGCAGGCACCAGGCCCACTGCACCGCCTCGGCGATGACGGCCGGATGGAACTCCATGCCGGCCAGCTGCCGCTCGGCCTCGCTGATGGTGTCGCCGCACTCGATCAGCCCCGAGGCCAGCCGCCGGGCCCGCGGCTGCTGTCGAACCACGATGTCGGGGCACAGGTAGTTCTCCAGGAACTCGGTGTGGCGCCGCTGCACCGGCTTGGGCAGTCGATTCAGCTGGCGGCGGCTGAGCTGAGGCAGCCGGAGGCGGACGGCCAGGGTGTTCGATCCCACCGACCGGGCCGCCCGGAACCGGCAGGCTCGGCCCACCGTGCGGGCCATGGCGCTGCGGGCGCCGCCCTCGTGGCCGAGGCCGAGGGCGCTGGCCGTCTCGCGCAGGTTGACAGCCGTGCTGGCCACCTCGTCGAGCTGGTCGGCACAATGGCGCAGAAACCAGGTGGTGGCCGGCCCCAGCGTGGCCAGCCAGAACTGCTCGACGTAGGTCGATCTCGGATCGTGGCCGAAGGCGTCGACGCGCTGGTCGAGCCACGGGATCAGCGTGATCACCTCGGAGTTGGCGATGGTCGGCGGGAGGTTGACAGGCACAGTCATGATGTTTCTCCAATAGTGGCGGGCGCCGGCGAGCGCCTCGATTACAAATCAGCCGGAAAAGCGGCTGCCGCCGACCGTATTGAGATCGCAAGAACCTGTCAACCAGAGGCCGAGCGAATGGACGAGCCTCTAGGCTCCGCACGGTGCAGGCGGAGGCGGTGGCTGCGGCCCGCCGAGTGGTCGACTCGGCCGAGCGGGTGACCGTGCTCACCGGCGCGGGCATCTCCACCGACAGCGGCCTGCCCGACTTCCGAGGGCCGAAGGGCCTGTGGACCCGTGATCCGGAGGCCGAGCGAGCCTCCAACATCGACGTCTACGTGTCGGATCCCGAGGTGCGCCGCAGCAACTGGGCCCGCCGGGCCGCCGGGGCGCTATGGGCCGAGGTCGAGCCCAACCGGGGTCACGAGGCGCTGGTCCACCTCGAGCGGCGGGGCAAGCTCCATCTGCTCATCACCCAGAACGTGGACGAGCTCCACCAGCGAGCCGGCAGCGACCCGGAGCTGGTGGTGGAGATCCACGGCACCACCCGCAAGGTGCAGTGCCTGTCGTGCGACTACCGCGACGACATGGCGGTGGCGCTGGAGCGGGTGCGCGCCGGCGAGGAGGACCCCGACTGCCCGCGCTGCGGATGGCTGCTGAAGTCGGCCACGGTGTCGTTCGGCCAGAGCCTCAACCACCTCGACTTGGCCCGGGCCGAGCGGGCCGCCCTCGAATGCGATCTGTTCCTGGCGGTGGGCACGACCCTGGCCGTGTCGCCCATCAACATGACCGCGCCGGTGGCCGCGCGGTCGGGGGCCCGTCTGGTGATCGTCAACGGCGAGCCGACCGAGTTCGACGCGCTGGCCGACGTGCTGGTCGGCGGCTCCATCAGCGCGGTTCTGCCTGTCATCTGCGGGCTGGACGTTCTGTAGTAACAGGGCGCGCAAATGGATGGGAGCCGGTCGCTGGCGGTGCGACACTGTGCCGGCCACTTCACCTTCCCGACCGGCTGGTCTATGGGTCGGCGGTGGCGGTTACTCGTGGGATATGGCTTCTAGGATGTTCATTCTTCCGGCTCGGCGGGCTGGGAACACGGCTGCTAGCAGGCCCAGGACTGCGGAGAGGACCACGTAGAAGGCCAGCGAGGCGACCGGGATGTCGATGTCGCTGACGAACGAGTCCGGCAGGGCCACGGTGGCGGCCACGCCGGCCACCACCCCCACGCCCACCCCGAGCACTGCGCCGAAGGTGGCCACTATGGCGGCCTCCCAGCGCACCGCCCTGCGCAGCTGGCGGCGGGTCATGCCCACGGCCCGCAGCAGGCCGATCTCGCGGGTGCGCTCGAACACCGACAGCGCCAGCGTGATGGCGATCCCCGCGAAGGCGATGATCAGCGAGAGGCCCAGGAACACGGTGATCACCACCAGCAGCGAGTCGAGCTGGGACTGCTGGCTCTCGCGGAACTCGGCCCGGTTCTCGGCCTGCACCGTCGGATAGGTCTCCAGCACCTCGTCGATGGCGGCCCGGCTGGCGGTCAGCAGCTGCTGGCGGGCCGCCTCGTCGGGTTCGTCGGAGAGTCCGGCCACGGTGGCGCTGGCGAACACGAACGCGGAGCGGTTGAAGTGCCGGTCCCACACCGCCGAGTCGATCACCCAGTTGCCGTAGATGCGGGCGTCGCCGTACACCGCGGCCACCGTCAGCGTCTCGGTCTCGTTGTCGGGGAACGTCATCTCCAGCGTGTCGCCCGCCGTCACCCCGAGGTCGCGGGCCGGATCGACGTGCAGCGCCATCGACGTGCTCGAATCCCCTGCCGCCATGGCCCCGGCCCGCAGGTCGGCGTCGAAATGGCTGTCCATGGCGTCCATGTCGCCCGACAGCACATCCTTGGTGGAGCCGTTCACCCGCACCGCGCCGAACGCCCAGCGGAACCCGACCACGCTGTCGAGCTCGTCGAGCGCGGCCAAGTCGTCCACCACCTGCACCGAGAAGCCGTCGTTGGGGTTGAAGCCCCCCGAGCGGCCGGTGATGAAATAGTCGGCCTCGACGCTGCTCTCGAGGGTGCGCACGAACGACCGGGTGAGCGAGGCGCCCACCACCGCGGCCAAAGCCACCAGCGCCAGGCCGATCATCAGCGCGCCCGCGGTGGAGGCGGTGCGCCGCGGGTTGCGGGCCGCGTTGTCTCGGGCCAGCCGCCCCGGTACCCGCATCAGGGCAGCCACCGGCCGGCCCAGCACTCGGGCCGCGCCCGCGGCGAATGCCGGGCTCACGATGTTGATGCCCACGAAGGCCAGCAGGGCGCCCCCTCCGGCCAGCACCAGCGTGACCGCGGTGGCGAAACCCCCGAACAGCGCCAGCGCCACCAGCACCACCCCCACCCCCAGCGTGGCGCTGCCGCCGATGAGACGCCGGCGCAGGCCCGCGGCGGCGAGCAGGTACTCGGGCTGCAGCGCAGCGATGGGCGACACCCGCCTGGTCCGCAGCGCCGGGCTCAGCGACGCGGCCACCGACACGCCCACCCCCACTGCGGCGGCCAGCGCGATGGTGCGCAGCCGCACGTCGAGCGGCCCCTGGGGCAGCTCGAAGCCGCCGGCGCGCAGCACCACCATCAGCAGCCGGCTCAGACCGACGCCGCCCACCGTGCCCGCGGCGGTGGCCAGCGCCCCCACCAGCACAGACTCGGCCAGCACCGACTTCACCAGCTGTGCGGGCGTGGCCCCGATCGAGCGCCACAGGCCCAGCTCGCGCACCCGCTGGCCGATAGTGATCTGAAACACGTTGTTGATGATGAACGCGCTCACGAACAGCGCGATGAAGGCGAAGACCGACAACACCGTGCTGAAGATGCTGAGGACCTCGTCGAAGTCGGCCTGCTGCTCGTCGGCGGCGGCCTGCTGGGTGATCACCTCGTAGTCGTCGTCGAGCAGGGCCTCCAGATCAGCCTTGACGGTGGCGGGGCTGGCGCCCGGCGCCACCACCACCCCCACCTCGAGCACCTCGTCGTCGAATCCCAGGAACTGCTGCGCGGTGTCGAGTTCGAAGGCGGTCATGGTCTGGCCCAGGCCGTTGTGCTCGTCGGGGGCGCCGAAGTTGAAGGTGCCCACCAGCTCGAAGGCCCGCACCTCGGTGGGACCGTTGATGGAGTAGGTGCCGCCGATCCGAAGTCCGTTGTCGGCCACCGTGGCCACATCGGCCGCGAACTCGCCGTCGGCGGCCGGCTCGCGGCCCTCTACCAGGAAGAAGGAGCTGTCGTCGAAGTTGAACCCCAGCGCGGGCGCGCCCTGGGGCACGATGGCGTCGCCTGCGCCGTCGACGATCACCACGTTGAATGCGGCCACCCCCGGATAGACCCGGTAGACGCCCTCGGCCGACTCGATGGCGGGCACCAGCGAGTCGGGCACCGTGGGCCGGTCGAAGTCTGAGCCGAACTCCTGGGCCGCTCGCACCGTGAGGTCGGTGCCGGCGGTCACGTCCTCGGCCAGGTCGCCGAAGGTGGCCCGCAGGCTGTCGGTGAGGGTGAACACCGCCACCACGAAGGCCACGCCGAGCACCACCGGCAGCGTGGTCAGCGCGAAGCGGATCTTGCGCTGAGCGATATTGCGCCAGGCCAGCTTGAACATCGTGCCGCTGCCGTTGCCTGCTGAGCCGGTCAGTCGCCGGCGATGGCGTCGAGGACGTTCATGCGCGCCGCCCGATACGACGGGAACACCGCGGCCAGCAGTCCGAAGGCCACCGCCAGCGCCAGCAGTCCCACCAGCTGCGCGGTGGGCACCGACACCCGGTCCACGATCTCGTCGGGGATGGCCGCGGCCAGGGCCACGCCGAAGGCCAGCCCCAGCACCACCCCCACGATGGCGCCGTAGAGGGCGATGGCGGCTGCCTCCCAGCGGATCGTGCGGCGCAGCTGGCGCCGGGTCATGCCCACCGCCCGCAGCAGGCCGATCTCGCGGGTGCGCTCGAACACCGACAGGGTGAGGGTGTTGACGATCCCCACCAGCGCCACCACCAGCGCGAACAGCAGGAACACGTTGACCAGCGCCAGCACCGTGTTGAGGTTGGACTCGGCGCTCTCCTGGAACTGCTGGCGGTCCTCCAGATTGGCTTGCGGGTAGGCGCTGAGCACCTGCTCGAGCAGGGCCCGCGTCGCCCCCGGCTCGGCGCCGGCCGTCTTGACGGCCACCCACTGCTCGAAGGCGTCCGCCGCCAGCGTCGGCTGATACAGCGACTCGTCGATCACCCATTCGTCCCAGAAAGGCGGCTGAACCTCGGCGAAGACGGCGCCGACCGCCACCGTCAGGGTCTCGCCGCTGACCAGCCCGAACTCAACCTGGTCACCAATCGACAAGCCCCACTCGTCGGCTTTGTCGATGTGGACGAGCAGCCCGGAGGCCGGGCCGAGTGCGCTCAACGAGCTTTCGATTATCCCGAGGTTGGCGACCTCTTCGACCGTGGCCAGGTCGGTCACGGTGGCCTCGGTCTGCTCGATCCGGTCCGGCGCTGCGAGGCTCGAGATCTGCACGAGGTCCTCGTCGAGGCCCACAACCGTGCCCGCGCCCGCATCGCGCAGGTCTTGGGCCAGGGTCTTGGGCACCCCCGAGATCGAGTTGACGCTGATGATGTAGTCGGCTGCCACCGAGTCGGTGAGGTTGTCGGAGAACGTGTCCTTGAGCGACTCGCCCAGCACCAGCACCATGGCCACCAGCGCCAGGCCGATCGTGAGTGCCACTGCGGTGGCTGCGGTGCGGCGGGGGCTGCGGGCCGCGTTGTCGCGGGCCAGCCGGCCCGGCGTGCGCAACAGCCGGGGCAGGGGACGGGCCAGCGCGGCCACCACCGGCCCGGCGATAAGCGGGCTGAGCACGGCCACCGCCACGAACACCACCGCCGCGCCCGAGCTCAGCGACACGAGCTGAGCGGTGGTCGAGTCGAAGTCGGCGAACAGGCCCCGGCCCATCAGCACCAGCCCGGCTGCGGCCAGCACCGCGCCCGCGGCCAGCCGCCACAGCCGCAGATGGCCGCCGTCGTCGCCGTCTCCGGCCTGCAGGCCCGCCACCGGCGACACCCGGGAGGCCTTGACCGCGGGCACCAGCGACGCCAGCACGGTGAAGCCGACCCCCACCGCGAACGCCCAGGCCACGGTGCGGGGCCGCAGCGGCAGGGGACCGTCGGGCAGCGCCGCCCCGAAGGCGTCGAAAAGCGCCCCCAGCCCCAGCGCGCCCAGCATGCCGAGCCCCAGACCGACCGCCGACGCGGTCGCCCCGATCACCAGCGACTCGATCAGCACCGAGCGGCGCACCTGGCGGGGAGTGGCGCCCAGCGCCCGCAGCAGCGACAGCTCGCGCACCCGCTGGCCCAGCACGATGTTGAAGGTGTTGGAGATGATGAACGCGCTCACGAACAACACGACGAAGGCGAACACCAGCAGGATCGTCTGGAACGGCCCGATGAAGGTCTCGAAGGCGTCGCCGAACTCCTCGGCCGCCTCGTCGGCGGTGATCACCTCGGTGCCGACGGGCAGTACTGCGGCGATGCGGTCCCTGACCGTGGGTATGTCGGCGCCGGCGTCGGCTCGCACCACGATTTCGTTGAACAGTCCGTCGAAGCCGAGCACCTCCTGGGCGGTGGCGGTGTCGAACACCGAGAACACCGCCCCGATGCCCGCGTTCTCGGGGAAGCCGAACTGCATCGTGCCGGTGAGAGTGAAGGTGCGGGGTCCGGTGGGGGTAACCACCTCGTAGCTGCGGCCCAGCTCGAAGTCGTAGTCGGCGAAGGTCACCACGTCCATGGCGAACTCCGAGATCCCTCGGGGCCACTCTCCGCTGATCAGGAAGTACTGCGAGAGCGTCTCGTCGACGGTCCAGTTGGAGCCGGCGATCGGCCCGCCCAGAGTGGCGGGCGTCTCGCCGAGGCCGTCCACCGGGATCACGCCGTCCACGAAGAATCCGCCCTCGGCCGCGTCCACGCCCTCGACGGAGCGGATGTCGTCGAGGAGGCTGTCGGGCACCGGCGCGGGGGTGGCCTCGGTTACATCGCCGAAGGGCAGAGCGCCCCGCACGGTGAAGTCGTTGCCGGTGTTGATGTCGGCTGCGAGGTCGTCGAAGGTGGACCGCAGCGAGTCGGCGGTCACGAAGGCGGCCACCACGAAGGCCACCCCCACCACGATGGCCGCCGCGGTGAAGGCGAAGCGCAGTTTGTGGGCCAGAACCGACTTGAGGGCCAGGCGAAGCATCGGCGTCTATTCCCGGATCGGGTTGGGGCGGAGCCGGCGGGGCGGGGCGCTCAGGCGCCGAGCCGGGTCATGTGATCGCGGATGGTGGCCGGCGTGGGTTCGAGCAGCTCGTCCACGATCTTGCCGTCCACCAGGAACACCACCCGGTCGGCGTAGGAGGCGGCCACCGGGTCGTGGGTGACCATGACGATGGTCTGGCCCATCTCGGTGACCGCGTTGCGCATGAAGCTCAGGATCTCGCCCGCAGTGTTGGAGTCGACGTTGCCGGTGGGCTCGTCGGCGAAGATGATCTGGGGCTTGCCGGCCAGCGCCCGGGCCACCGCCACCCGCTGCTGCTGGCCGCCGGACAGCTCGCTGGGGCGGTGCTTCACCCGGTCGGCGAGCCCGGTGGCCCCCACCACCTCGTCTATCCAGGCCGCGTCGCCCTTGGCGCCGGCCAGGTCCATGGGCAGGGTGACGTTCTCGATGGCGGTGAGGGTGGGCACCAGGTTGTAGGCCTGGAACACGAAGCCCACATGGTCGCGGCGCAGCAGCGTGAGGTCCTTCTCCGACAGTGAGGTGAGGTCGGTGTCGCCGATGATGACCTGGCCCTCCGTGACAGTGTCGAGCCCGGCCATGCAGTGCATCAGGGTGGACTTGCCCGACCCCGACGGGCCCATGATGGCGGTGAAGCGGCCCCGCTCGAAGTCCACGTCGATGGCGTCGAGGGCCCGGACCTCGGTGTCGCCGGAGCCGTAGATCTTGGTGGCGGCCACGGCGCGGGCGGCTGTGGTCAGTGTCGGGGCGGGGGAGGAAGTCACAGGTACTCCTGAACTGTTGCGGTTTCTTGGTTGGCGAAGAGGTTCCGGTGGACTCTATGAGCGAGCCCGGCCTCCCCAACCGGGGGACATCCCCCACTTGGCCCGGACTCCTAGGATCGCAGAATGCTACGATCATGGCATGAGTCGCACACGAATCAGCACCACAGTCGACGACAGCCTGATGGCGCGGGCGCGGAGCCTGGAGGCCTGGCCCAGCGTCGCCCGGATGGTCGATGCCGCCCTTGAAGCGCTTGTGCATCGCTACCGCCAGACCGAGATCGATGCGTCCTACGAGGCGTATGACCGGATCCCCATGGATGAGCCCGACGCCTGGGGAAGCCTCACCGACTTCCACGAGGCGAACCGCCTCCACCGCGGTGCGGGAGGCCCGGCAGGCGCTCAGGCGTGAGCATGCAGCGTGTGCACCGGGGAGACGTTTGGTGGTGGGAGTCGCCGCACGCCGGTCGCCGCCCGGTGGTGGTTTTGTCGCGTGACGCCGCGCTGGCCAGGCTCAAGACCGCGGTCGTGGCGCCGTGCACCACCAATATTCGCGGACTCCTCTCCGAGGTGGTCCTGGAACCCGGCGACGATCCGGTGGAACAGCTGTGTGCGGTCAACCTCGACTCGGTCGAGAACGTTCCCCAAGCGCTGCTGACCGATCGCGCCGGCCGGCTGAGCGCCGAGCGCATGCGCGCCGTGTGCCGGGCGTTGGAGGCTGCGGTCGCCTGCGGTTGACCGCCTGCTATAACGCAGTCTCGATGGCTGCTTTGAGCTGGGCCAGGAAGCGGGCGCTGGCGCCGCCGTCGATGATGCGATGGTCGAAGGTGGCCGAGATGGTCATGGTCGGCGCCTCGACCGGCTGTCCGCCGATCAATCGCACTACTGGGCGGGCCATGCCGAAGGCGGCGATCACGCTGGTGCCCGACGGCAGCATCGGCGTGCCGGCGAGGATCCCGAGGGCGCCCACGTTGTTGACGGTGGCGGTGGCTCCGGTGAGCTCGTCGGGGGTTGCGGTGCGGTTGCGGGCTGCGGTGGCCAGTCGCAGGATCTCCGCTGACAGGTTGGCCATGGCGAGGGAATCGGCGGACCGCACCACCGGCACCATCAGGCCGTCGGGGGTGTCAACGGCCACGCCGATGTCGTAGCGGTCGAAGTACTCGATCTCATCGCCGTCGAGCCGGGCGTTCATGATCGGGTGGTCGCGCAGCACCGGCACCAGCCGCGCCACCAGCAGGGCGTCGAGGGGCACCCGCGAGCCGGTGGCGGCGGATGCGGCGGCTCGGGCCTCCAGCAGCTTGGCGGCGTCGGCATCGACCATCGACGTGAACTGCGGGACCTGCATCGACGCCGCCATGTGGAGGGCGATGGAGCGGCGGGTGGCCGACAGCCGCTCGCGCCGCCGGGTCCCGTCTGACGGCGGAACGGGTGTGGCTGCGGCGGCCTCGATGTCGGAGGCGGTGATGGTCCCGCCCGCGCCGGTGCCGACCACTGCGGCCAGGTCGATGCCCCGCTCTCGGGCCAGCTTGCGAGCCTTGGGCAGCGCCTTGATCCCCTCCGATGCTGTCGATCCAAACGGGGCCAGCGCCGCGGTCTGATCTGCGGTCGCGATCTGATCCTGGGCGCGGGCCGGAGGCTGTGCGTCAGCCGTAGGGGTGTCTTCTTCGGCTGGGATCTCCTCGCCCGGCTCTCCGACCACGATGAGGGTCGCCCCCACCGCGATCACATCGCCGGGCTCGCCGCCCAGGGCCAGCACCGTGCCCCGGTAGGGGGTGGTCATCTCCACTACCGACTTGTCGGTCTCGACCGAGCAGATGGCCTGATCGAGCTCGACCGCGTCGCCCACGCCGACCAGCCACTCCACGATCTCGCCCTCGACCATGGTGTCGCCCACCGCCGGCAGCCTGAAAGCGCGCGCCATCGTCAGTCCTTCGCTTCGAGCCGCAGGGGTGGGGCTGATTCTGGGGGCCGGTTGGGCATGAACGCCGTCGTCAGTCGGCGAGGGCTCGGCGGATTCCGGCGGCTATGCGGTCGGCGGTGATCATGGAGTAGCGCTCAAGCTGGGCCGGACCCCAGAACACGTCCATGTGGGCCACCCTCACCGGCGGCGCCTCCAGCGAATAGAGGCACTGCTCACTGACCGCGGCCAGAATCTCGGCCCCGAAACCGCCGGTGGTGTGGGCCTCATGGGCCACCACCAGCCGTCCCGAGCGTTCCACGCTGCCGAGCACCGTCTCGCGGTCCCACGGATAAAGGGTCCGCAGGTCGATCACCTCCGTCGACACGCCGTCTGCGGCCAGCGCCTCGGCGGCCTTCAGCGCCTGACGCACCGGCGGACCCCAAGACACCACCGTCACGTCGGTGCCGTCCCGCAACACCCGGGCCCGCCCGAAGCCGATCCGGTAGGGCTCGACCGGCACGTCCTGCTTGAGGCCCCGGTACAGCGAGATGGGCTCCAGGAACACCACCGGGTCGTCGCTGCACAGCGCCGACTCCATCAGGCCCTTGGCGTCGTAGGGATTGGAGGGATACACCACCACCAGGCCGGGCGCGTGGGCGAGGAACGACTCGGGGGAGTCGGTGTGGAACTCGAGGTTGTCGAGGTTGGTTCCCACCGGTAGCCGGGCCACCACCGGCGCAGTCAGACGGCCCCGGTAGCGCCAGCGGATGCGGGCCACATGGCCGATGAGCTGATCGAAGGCCGGGTACATGAAGCCGGCGAACTCGATCTCGGCCACCGGCCTCAGCCCGGCCATGGCCATGCCCACCGCGGTGCCCATGATGCCGGTCTCGCACAGCGGGGTGTCGATCACCCGCTGAGCGCCGAAGCGCTCGAGCATGCCCTCGGTGATGCGGAACACCCCGCCCTCCACGGCCACGTCCTCGCCCAGGGCCACCAGGGCCGGATCCCGCTCGAAGGCCGAGTGCAGGGTCAGCTTGAGGGCCTCGGTCATGTCGAGCCGCCGGGTCTCGCCGGTGGGCGACGGGTCGGGCTCGACCGCCCATACTTCCTCGGGCCCCAGCACGGTGGCGGCCTCGCCGGTGTCCTGCTGCTCGCAGTGCAGCTGCTCGGCCAGCGAGGCCGGAGTCCGGGCGAAGAGCTGCCGGGGCGAGTAGTCGCGGTCCACCGCAGGCCGGGACTCCAGCTCTTCGACGAAGGCCTCCAGATCGGCTGAGACCCGAGCCCGCATGGCGTCTTCCTGCTCGGCCTCCCACAGGCCCTTGTTCACCAGCAGGGTCCTCATCCGGGTGATCGGATCCCGCTCGCGCCACCGGGCCTCCTCATCGGTGGTGCGGTACACCGGGGTCCCGTCGTAGGTGGAGTGGGGGGCGAACCGGTAGGTGAGCATCTCGATGAGGGTCGGGCCACCGCCGGCCGCGGCCCGCTCGACCGCCTCGCGGGCGCTCTGGTACAGGGCCAGCGGATCCATGCCGTCCACCAGCTCACCGGTGAATCCGTACCCCTCGGCCTTGACCGCCAGCGTGGCCGCCGCGGTCTGCTTGTCGATGGTGGTGGACTGGGCCACCTGGTTGTTCTGGCACAGGAACACGGTGGGGGTGTTCCACACGCCGGCGAAGTTCATGGCCGCGTGGAAGTCGGACTCCGAGGTGGCCCCGTCGCCGAACACCACCATGGCCACCGTGTCGCGGCCCTGAAGCCGCTCGGCGTAGCCGAAGCCCACCGCGTGGGGCAGGTGGGTGCCGATGGTGGCGTTGAGCTTGGTCACCCGGTAGCGGTTGACGTCCCAGAGGTCGTCGTCGTCGGGCACTCCCATCCACATTCCCAGCGCAGCCATGGGACTCATGCCCCGGGCCAGCCACATGCCCAACTCCCGGTAGGCGGTGAAGAGCCAGTCGGTCTCGCGCAGGGCCAGCGCCGCGCCTGCATGGGCCTCCTGACCGCTCACTTGGTAGTAGGCGGGCATGCGCCCCTGGCGCTGGAGGTTGAGGAGCTTCTCGTCGGCCATGCGGGTGGTGAGCAGCAGGCGGAGCATCTCGACCAGTTGGCCGTCGTCGAGATCAGGGATCGGGCCCACAAGCTCTCCCGCCGGATCCAGGATCTGCCGCATCCTCACGCTCGTTCTGCTCCTGCTCGCTGTGCTCGCCGGCCGCTCGGGTTCAGGCCTCCGTGAGCCGCCAAGCGACACTCTAGGGTAGGAAACGCTTGTGTATCACGCCGTACGCCTGTGAATCCATATCTAGGTCCTGCGGACAGCGTGAGTTTCAATGACTAGGGTGGCCTCATGACCGAGCCAAGCACAGCCAGGACGGCTACGGCCGCGACGTTCGATGTGAGCGGCCGCAGGGTGGTTGTCACCGGCGGAACGGCCGGGATCGGCCTGGCCGCGGCGACTCATCTGGCCGACTGCGGCGCCCAGGTGGTGATCTGTGGACGTCGGCCCGAAGGCGCCATCATCGCAAAGGACATCGGAGCGGCCTTCGTGATGATGGACGTGGCCGACGACGACTCGGTCGAGCGGGCCTTCGAGGCCGTGTCCGAGCGGTTCGACGCGCTCGACGCGCTGACCCTCAACGCCGGCATCGATGAGCACCACGGAGAGGTCGAAGCCCTGGACATGGACGTGTTCGAGCGTGTGATCGACGTCAATACCTTGGGCGTGGTGCGGGCCCTCCGCCACGGGGTGGGCATGGTGCGCGACCACGGCTCGGTCATCGTCACCAGCTCGCCGGCGGGCTCGGTGGCGGCGCCGGGCATGGCCGCCTACGCCGCCTCCAAGGCCGCCCTCGACCATCTGGTGCGGGTGTGGGCTCTGGAGCTGGGACCGCGCCAGGTGCGGGTCAATGCGGTGCTGCCCGGCATCGTGGAGAGCGAGATGGGAGCGGAGTCGGCGCCCGATGTGGAGCTGATCAGGCGCATGACCGCCAACGGCGTGTTCCGCAAGGCGCAGGAGATGGCGCCGGTGTTCCATTTCCTGGTCAGCGACGCCAGCGCCACCCTGACCGGCTCGCTGGTCGGCTGTCACGACGGCATCCCCCTCGGCTACAGCCACGAGGCAATGGCCCGCCTGGCCGCCGACTTGCCCGATCCCTCCGAGGGCGAGGCCGCGCCGTGAAGGGAGCGCTGGCCGGGCAGGTGGCGCTGGTCACCGGCGCGGGCCGGACCGGGGGGATGGGCGGGGCGACGGCGCGGCGGCTGGCCGAGGCTGGTGCCGATGTGGTGGTGACCGACTTGGCCCACGACCGTCCCGAGCTGCGCCAGGACGAGACTCACGGCTTGGGCGATGATCTGGCCGCGCTGGAGGCGCTGGCTGCGGAGCTCCGCGACCAGTCTGGTGTCAGGAGCTTCGCTGCGCCGCTGGACGTGACCGACGAGGCCCAGGCCACAGCCGTGGTCGAGCGCACCGTGGGGGAGTTGGGATCGCTGGACATCCTGTTCAACAACGCGGGGGCCACCACCGGGGTGGGCCGCTTCGTCGACCAGACCGAGGAGCAGTGGAACCTGTCGTGGCAGGTCAACGTCATGGGCTCGCGGCGGATGGCGCTGCTGGCACTACCGCCGATGATCGCCGCGGGCCGGGGGGTGATCATCAACAACGTGTCGATCGGGGGACTGGTGTCCGATGCCGGGTACGGGGCCTACAACGTCACCAAGTTCGGCCTCTCCGCGATGACCAAGCTCATCGCCAAGGAGCACGGCCGCGACGGCATCCGCTGCGTGGGTGTTTGCCCCGGCCCCATCGACACCCAGATGGCGGTGGCCAACCGCAGGCTGGTGGCCGAACTGGCCGGCGTCACCGACGACGAGGCCAGCGAGATGCTGGTCTCGGAGGTGCCGCTGGGACGGTGGGGCACCGCCGAGGAAGTGGCCCAGCTAGTGGTGTTCCTGGCGTCGCCGGCCGCCTCCTACATCAACGGCGCGCTGATTCCCATCGACGGGGGTTTGCTCGGCTAGCCCCTCCTGCCGGGGCTCGGCGGCGCCGATCAGGTGAGGCCGGCGGTCATCGACTCCTTTACCACCACCAAGTACACGAATGCCTCGACCTGTCCCACGCCCTGGGTGGCCCGGACCTTGTCCAGCAGTTCGGCCAGATGGGCTTCGTCTCGGTAGCTGGCCTCGGCTATGACGTCGAAGCGCCCGAGCACTCTGGCCACCAGGGTTATGTCGGCCAGGGCGGCGAGCGCCGCGGCGACGGGTTCAGCCGGGCCGTCAACCTCGATCATGAGACCGGCATAGCCCTTCACCCCCAGCACTCCGGGGCTGACGATGGTCTGGACCGTCACCACCCCGTCCGCCATCAGCCCCAGCACCCGGTCGCGGGTGGCGGCGTGGGACATGCCCGCGGCCTCCGACATCTCCGCGAACGTGGCTCGACCGTTGGTGGCCAAGCGCTCGAGGAGCCTTATGTCGGTGGCATCGACACTGCGGCGACGGGCACCGCGCCGATGGTCGGAACCGTCGGGGTTGCGACTCGATTGCGACCAGTCCTGCTTGACGAAGGCCACGAGCGAGGAGGCATCGATACTCCGTACCTGGGGGTCGGATCGGGCCTGCTCGATGGCGGCGTCGAGCTGCCGGGCGTCGCGGGCTCTGAACTCGACGAACAGCCCGCGGGCTCCCGCCACCGTGAGCACGAAGGCAGTCTCGTCCAATTTGGCCAGCCGCTCGGCTACTGCTGTCACCGGCCCCTGTGCGTCGATCAGGCAGTAGGCGAACTCGCCGTAGCCGAGGGCGCGGGGGTCGATACGCCCGAGAATGTGGATGACTCCGGTGTCGAGGAGCCGGATGACTCGGGCCTTTACCGCCGCCTGAGACATGCCGATATGCCGGGCCAGGGCGGCGTAGCTGGCCCGGCCGTCGGCCACCAGGCTGTCGATCAAGGCCCGGTCTGTGTCGTCCAAGTCCATCACGGTGCCATGATCGTAGGCGGCCATGCCGTTGGGTTCTGGGCCGCGAGTGTCGTGCATATCTAAGCGGGCGCGCGAATGGGTGAGAGCCGGTCGCGTCGCAGCGGGGTCATTCCCGCTCTTGTTCGCTGCGCTCACGGGCCGCTCGGGCCACGGCCTCGCCCGTATGAGCCGGAACCGCTCACCAATCCACTCGGCCTCAAAGAAGCGCAGGCTGATGGGCCAGTTTGGCACAGAATCCGTGGCAGAGTCATAGCCGCGCAATATAACTAGTGCTCCATGCGCAAACTTGCCAACATATGTAGTATCGGACTATCAACACACAGACGCGTGCTTGAGCCGCGAAGGAGGATCACACCATGAGTACCAAGTCCAGTTGGAGGGTGCTGGCCGCAGTCCTGCTTGCTTTCGCCTTGGTGGCGGCTGCCTGCGGCGACGACGACGCTGACGATGCTCCCGCCGTGGCTGAGCCCGCCCCCGCCGCGCCCGCCGAAGAGCCGGCGGAGGAGCCCATGGATGATCACGACGATGACCATGCTGATGATGACCATGCCGACCACGACGATGACCATGCTGACGATGACCATGCCGACGACGATCATGCCGACCACGAAGACGACCATGCCGACGAGGCCATGGACGATTCCGATGCAGCGATGGCCGACGAGTCGATGGCGCCGGTCAAGATCGGGCTGATCGCCCAGGTCGAGGAACTCATGTCGTTCCCCGAGGTGCCCGCAGTGGCCCAGGCCTACGTCGACTACTTCAACGCCGAGCACGGCGGCGCCAACGGCCATCCCATCGAGCTGGTGGTGTGCGGCGCCGGCGACGCGGTGGAGTCCCACATCGCCTGCGCCAACGAGTTCGTGAACGCCGACGACATCCATGTGGTGATCAACGGCGGCTTCCTGTCCAACAGCATCACCTCGGGCACCATCCTGGCCGAGGCCGGAGTGGCCAACCTCGGACTGGGCAACGACTTCATCGACTACCTCACCCCCAACCTCTACAACTTCGATCCCGGCCTGCCCGGCCTGGCCCAGGTGTTCTTCGTGTTCGCCTCGCAGCGCCGCGACGTGTCGACCATGTCGTTGTTCCTGGCCGACGACCCGGCCATCGCACCGTTCGAGCCGGCCCTGTACGCCATCGGCGAGAGCAACGGCATCACCATCAACGAGACCATCTATCTGGGGTTCGAGCCTGATCTGACCGGGCCGGTCTCCGCCGCCAACATCGACAACGACGGCTGGCTGTTCGTGCTGGCCGACGGCGCCCAGTGCACCGCGGCCGCCAACGGAACGGCCACGGTCGGCTACGAGGGCCTCATCTTCGGCAACGACCTCTGCTTGAGCCAGGACGTGGTGGAGTCGGGCGCGGTGGACGGCTGGTCGGGCCCGATCGTGTCCAGCGCTCCCACCGTCGACGGCGGCGCCGAGATCGACGAGATCAACCGGGTGCTCGACACCTACGGCGGCACCGATGTGCAGACCGCGGGCCTGGCCGGCTGGACGCTGGCCCAAGTCTTCATCGCCCGGGACCTGCTGATCGAGGGCGGCGGCGCCGATGCCAGCGACGAGTCGGTGCTCGCCGCGCTCAGCACCTACTCCCGCGGCGACATTCCCGGCTATCCCGAGGTGAGCTGTCCCGGACCCGATCCGTGGCTCGGAGCGTGCAACACCTCGCCGCTGATGGTCACCGTTGCCGACGGGCAGATGACCGCTCCCGACGGATTCACGTTCCTGGACTTCTCGGAGCTCAACTTCCTGCTCGGCTGACGCCCCCGCCCCCCTTGAAGACGAGTCGAGCCGGGCCCCGCAGAAGGGCCCGGCTAGGCTCGATTCAGTGCAATCGCGCATGGGAAGCGCCCGCTCGCGGTGGTACATGGTGTATCCCGCTCTAGTTCGCGGCGCTCATGGGCCGCCCAAGCCTGGGCAACACAGCCCACAGCCTCGCAAGTGCGGCTTCTAGGCGGGCCTTGTGATCGCCAGACTGTCTCCAGCCGAGCGGGTCAGCGCGGCTGCTCTCGGCGCGGTGGCGCTCGCCTGGATGATCGGTGCCGTGCTCCGCCGGGAGCTGTTCTTCGACCCGGTGCTGTTCGGGCTCGGCTCCGGGGCCATCATCGCCGCGCTGGCCATCGGGCTGGTGGTGGCCTTCCGGGCCTCCGGCGTCATCAACTTCGGCCACGGCGCCATCGCCACCTACGTCACCTACGTGTACGTGTCGCTGGTGGGCACCGGCCAGTATCCGGTGCCGCCGATCCCCAACCCGCTGGCGCCGATCGAGGGCATCGCCGGGATCGAGATCGTCGATTTTCCGACCTTCATCAGCCTGGGCGACTCGATGGGCAAGGCCCCCGCGCTGGCGATCGCGCTGGCCACCGCCGCCGTCCTCGGGCTCGTCGCCCATTTCGCCATCTTCCGCCCGCTGCGATACGCCCCGGTGCTGGCCAAGGTGATCGCGTCGGTCGGGATCATGCTGTTCCTGCAGGCCGCGGTGGTGCTGCGCTTCGGTGCCCGGGCCAAGGCGACCGAGCCGATCTTCCCCAACGACCCGGTCGAGATCCTGGGCACCCGGGTCGGCCAGGACCGCCTCTGGGTGCTGGGCACCGTCATCGTGATCACCGCCGGGCTGTGGATGCTGTTCCGCTACACCCGCTTCGGTATCGCCACCAGGGCCGGAGCCGAGAACGAGCGGTTCACCACGCTGCTGGGCTTCAACGCCGACTTCGGGGCCGGGGTCAGCTGGGTGATGGCCTCGGTGCTGGCCGGACTGGTCGGCATTCTGGTGGCGCCCATCACCGGGGTGACCCCGAACTTCTTCACCGTGCTGCTCATATCCTCGCTGGGCGCGGCGCTCATCGGGCGGATGTCGTCGTTCGTGATTGCCGCGGCTGCGGGCCTGATGCTGGGCATCGTCGACCAGGAGCTGTTCCGCTTGGAGCTGGAGTGGGACTGGATCCCCGACATCGGCATCCGGCGGGCTCTGCCCTTCGTGGTGATCGCGCTGGCCATGGTGGCCCGAGGCGAGTCGCTGCCGTCGCGGGGCGCGCTCACGGTGGAGCGGCTGCCCGAGGCGTACGTCCCCCGCATCACCCGGGGCCGGATGGTGGGATACGGGGCACTGCTTGCGGTGGCGTTCTGGTTGACGGTGTTCGCGCCGTTCCAGTACCGCGCCGGGATGCAGAACTCGATGATCGGGGTGATCTTGGCCCTGTCGCTGGTGGTGGTGACCGGCTATGTGGGCCAGATCTCGCTGATGCAGATGGCGCTGGCCGGGATCGGGGCCTTCTCGGTGGCGTCGTTCGGCACTCAGGCCGGAATGCCGCTGCCGGTGGCGCTGCCGCTGGCGGTGGCATGCGGCGTCGGGTTCGGCCTGATCGCCGCCGTCCCGTCGCTGCGCACCCGCGGCGCCAGCCTGGCCATCGTCACCCTGGCCAGCGGACTGGCCATGGGCGAGATCTTCTTCTCGCGCCCCGGATGGTTCGGCCTCGACCGCGGCGTCAAGACCACCGATCCGCCGGAGCTGTTCGGCGTCGAGTTCGGGCCCAACAGCGACTTCATCTTCGGCGACGGCAAGATCCCCACCGGCGGCTACGGGCTGTTCCTGCTGGTGGTGGGCGCGTTGTGCTGCATCTCGGTGATGCGGCTGCGCCGGTCGCGCCTGGGCGAGCAGATGCTGGCGGTGCGGGCCAATGAGCGGGCCGCGGCCGCGGCCGGGGTGAACGTGGCCGCCATCAAGTTGTCGGCCTTCGCCATATCGAGCTTCTTCGCCGGCCTGGGCGGCGCGCTCATCGCTTTCAACCTGGGCACCTACGGCACCGACACCTTCGGGATCTTCGCCTCGCTGACCGTGCTGGCCTTCGCCTACCTCGGCGGTATCAGCACCGTCGGCGGGGCCATCACCGCGGGAACGCTGTTCTCCGAGGGCATCGGGATCGTGGTGACCAACGAGTGGGTGATCGATGTGGGGCCCTACACCGCCTATGTGGCCGGCTTCTTCCTGATCGGCACTGCCGTCTACAACAACGAGGGCATCGACGGGTTCCAGCGTCGGCAGTTCCACCAACTCGGCGGGTGGCTGGGTCGCCGATTCGGCCGCGGGCCGGCGGTCTCGGGCGAGTCAACCGATGTTGAGCCACCGGTGACACCTGATGAGCCCGCGGCCGCGTCGGGTGTGTCCGGCGGCGGGGCGGAGGCCGGCGATGGGTGACCCGGTTCTCGCCACCCGCAGTCTCAGCGTGCGCTTCGGCGGCCTGGTGGCCGTGGATGACGTGTCGCTGGAATGCCGTCGGGGTCGGCTCACCGGGCTGATCGGACCCAACGGCGCGGGCAAGACCACCTTCATCGACGCGGTCACCGGGTTCCTGCCCAACAACTCCAAGGGGTCGGTGCTGCTCGAGGGCGAGGAGGTCTTCGGCCGCTCGCCTCATGTGCTGTCCCACGCCGGGCTCACCCGCACCTGGCAGACGCTGGAGCTCTTCGACGACATCACGGTGCGCTCCAACCTCGACGTGGCCAGCCGCCGCCTGACGGTGGGTTCCGCGCTGCTCGACTACTTGCGGCCTCGCCAGCGAGCGGCGAGGGTCAACGAGGTGCTCGACCTGCTCAATCTGGGCGACATCGCCGAGCGCCAGCCCCGCGAGCTGTCGCAGGGTCAGCGCAAGCTGGTGGGCGTGGGTCGGGCCCTGGTGGCGGAGTCGTCCAAGATCCTGCTGCTGGATGAGCCCGCGGCCGGACTCGACAAGGCCGAGACCGACTGGTTCGGCGCCCAGCTCCGGCACTTGGTCGATCAGGGCTACACCATGGTGCTGGTCGATCACGACATGGGCCTGGTGCTCAACGTGTGCGACTACATCCACATGCTGGTGTTCGGTCAGCTGACCGCCTCGGGAACCCCCGACGACATGCGCAACGATCCCGAGGTAATCGCGGCCTACCTGGGCCACAGCGGGGTCGAGCCGTGAGGCGGCGACCAGTCATGAGCGGGGCCGGGCGATGAGCCGGCGGCTAGTCATGGTGGGAGTCGAGCCATGAGCCCGCGCCTGCTGACCATCGAGAACCTCGACGCCGGCTACGACGGGGTGGCCGTGGTGCGGGGCCTGAGCCTGCACGTCGACGCAGGCGAGGTGGTGGCACTGCTAGGACCCAACGGCGCGGGCAAGACCACCACACTGATGACCGTCTCGGGCATGGGCCAGATCCTGAACGGCTCGGTGACCATCATGGGCCGGGCGGTTCCCCGGCTGCGCCAGGCCCACCGGGTGGCCCGCTGGGGTGTGATCCATGTGCCCGAGAACCGGGGCCTGCTGTACCAGTTGACCGTGCGCGAGAACCTGCAGCTGGCCAAGACCAGCGGCAGGGTCGACATCGACCGGGCCGTGGACTTCTTCGGTGCCCTCGGCCCGTTGCTGAACCGCCGGGCCGGCCTGCTCAGCGGCGGCGAGCAGCAGATGCTGGCACTGGCCCGGGCCATCGTGGCCGAGCCCAAGCTGATGATGGTCGACGAGATGAGCCTGGGCCTGGCCCCGGTGATCTACGAGGAGCTGATGCCGGTGGTGCGCCGCATCGCCGATGAGACCGGCGCCGGGGTGCTGCTGGTGGAGCAGCATGTCGACTTGGCCCTGGAAGTGGCCGACCGCGGCTGCGTGCTCAACCACGGCGACCTGGTGATGCAGGGCACCGCTACCGATCTGCTGGCCGACCGGGCCCTGCTCGACGCCAGCTACCTGGGCGTCGAGTCACTGGAGGATTGAACGCCGTGCCCGACAAGACCAACACCGTGCTGACCATCCCCGAGCCACGGACCGCGGCTCTGGCCACCAAGCCCTATCCGGTGGCCGGGCCGGGGTTCGTGATCGTGGAGGTGGCGGTGGCACCGGTGTGCAACGAGGGCCGCATCTACCGCGATCACCAGTTCGAGTGGCACGACAGCCCCGAGCATCTGGGCCACGAGGGGGTCGGCACCATCGTGGAGACTCAGCCGGGGTCGCAGTTCGGTGTCGGCGACCGGGTGATCATCTACCAGGGCAACAGCTGTCAGGGGTGCTTCGTGTGCACCCAGGGCCTGTCGCCCACCCACTGCCTGGGCATTCCCTATGAGTCCTACGAGGAGGGAATGGCCCCCCAGGACATCGAAGCGGGCCTGCTCGGCATCGAGAAGATCAACGGCAGCGCCTCGGGCGGCTTCGCCATGGTGCGGTACCGGCTGGCGCCCGAGCACATGATCCAGCTGATGCCCGACGACCTGTCGTTCCATCACGCCGCTGCGGCCAACTGCCTGCTGGGCTGCACCTACACCGCGGCCGAGGAGGCCGGCGTGCGGGCGGGCGACGTGGTGCTGGTCGGCGCGATCGGCTTCATCGGCCTGGGCGCGGTGGTGAACGCCCTGTACCGGGGGGCCACCGTGGTGGTGCTGGGCCGTCATCCGTACCGCATGGAGCTGTGCCGCCGGCTGGGGGTGCAGCACATCATCGACCCCGACGACGACAACTGGCTCGAGCAGGTCCACGCCCTCACCGGCGGGCGGCAGGGCGCCGACGCGGCCTTCGAGTGCGCCGGCGTGCCCTACTACCTCGACCGGTGCATGGCCGGACTGCGCCGCTACGGCACGATGTACTCGCTGGGCCACGACGAGGGGTCGGTGCTCTACTCGCTGAGCATCCTCAACGACCTGATCGAGCGCCACATCAACTGGACCGGCGGCCACGACGTGCGCTTCCGTGACCGCGGCGGCCTGCTGAGAATGCTGTGCGACCCGCAAGTGCAGCAATGGATCGACACCATGGTCACCCACATGTACCCCATGAGCCAGGCCGCCGAAGCCTTCGAGACTGCCCTCAGCAAGAACTGCGGCAAGATCTACCTCCTCCCCCAGGAGTGAGGGCACGCAGTCGTTTGGGTGTAGACGCCTCCGCAACCGGCGCGAACACGACGAGAGGAAATAGAAGATGACTGGCCTTTCGGGCCGCTACCTCACTCTGCGAACATCTCGCGGGCCACTGCCAGGACCTGTGACATCGCCGACGGCGAGAGTCTCCCGAGCTGTCGAACCAGCCGCGTCTTGTCCACGGCGCGGATCTGATCGACGACGACATGTCCGTTGGTTCCGTCGAAGGTACATGAGACTCGGAACGGGTACGGGTGGCTCCCTGTGGTCATGGGCGCAACCAGGCAGCTGCTCCAATGTTCGTTGAGTTCGTCGGGTGATACCACCAGCACCGGTCGGGTCTTGCGAATCTCCGAGCCGATGGCCGGATCCAGCACGCACAGGTGCACCTCGCCGCGTGCCGGCGTCGTCACGCCTGATTCCGGGCGGAGTCCCATTCCCACTCAGCCTCATCGAATCGCGTCGGCGGCCACAGATCGCTGTCCCTGTCGTTGCCTCGCTCGCTGCCTGACCGTGCCGCCTCAGACCAGCCAGACCTCACCGCGGCCCGCGGCTCGACGAGCAGCCCACCCTCGACGATCCGGAGGGTCACCAGCTCCTCGAGTCCGGCTTCCTCCAACAGAGACTTGGGAAGGCGAACTCCTCTCGAGTTGCCGACCTTCACCAGCTTTGTGTCCATCACTGCCTCCCAGTAGAGACCAATACTGTAATCACAATGTAGTCACGTTTCGCCAGTACCGTGGGCGGCAAGACCGCTTGTGAGTGGTTGATGGTGGATGAGCTGGGGTTGCATCGGTACCGGGGTACTCGGTATTTCCGAGTGTTTCTTAGAGCGAGCGCAAATAGGTGAGAGTCTGTTGCGTCGCAAGGGTGTCTTTCCCGCTCTTGTTCGCTGCGCTCACGGGCCGCTCGGGCCACGGCCTCGCCCGTATGAACCGGATTCGCTCACCTATTCGCTCGGCCTCTT
>JAJEDD010000037.1 GCA_022821685.1 Acidimicrobiia bacterium | reverse complement strand
CGCCGCGGGCGCCATGGTCGCATCGCTCCTCGCGGCCGGCGCCGGCCCGGCTGGCGCGCTCGACGAGGACTCGAAGCCCAATGCGGCGGCTGCAACGTCGGCTTTGTGTGGGCGACGCCACCACCGATCAGATGTTCGATGACGTGTCGAGGGGCATTACTTCCGGGATGCCATCAACTGTTTGGCCTATTACGGGGTGACTGTCGGCTACGGCGACGGCACCTTCAAGCCCAACGACGATGTGTCGCGGATGGAGATGGTGCTGTTCATGGAGCGCGCCGCCGCTGTCGCAGGCGCGGACGCCGAGGATGTTGTGGGCGATTTCGCTGAGACCGGTTCGGATCCGGTGCACCGCGGCGACATGGCGCTGCTCATCGCGCGGCTGCTCGCCGCGGCGACCACCAAGGAGTCGGCGGTCAACGTCACGAACAACGCTGACGGCACGTTCGCGGTCAGCGGTGTGGCCGATAAGGATTGGGACTACTTCGCTGATTCCCGTCGCTCGCAGAACCGTGTGCATGACAGCGCGGCAAGCGCGCTGTACGAGTTGGGCGTGGCCAAGGGGACCGGTATGGGCTACTTCTCGGCGGCCTCCACGGTGAGCCGTGGTGCGATGGCTGCGTTCATCACTCGGGCGCTGGCTCACACCACTGCCCGTCCCGAGGGCGTGACCATCCAGTCGGACGGTCCCGGCGAGGTGGTCGTCTCGGTCCGTGACGCCAACTTCCATCCGGTGGCCAACGCGGTGGTCGATGTCTTCTCGGTGTCTGATTTGAGCGGGAGCGCTCGAAGTGCAGCCCCTAAGCGTGGGCGCGTTGGGAGTTGGTGCCGTGCAGCGCGTCCATGCTGTCACGGACATCGATCACCCGCACCCCCGAGACCTGGGTGACGTCTCGGATCGCTGAGGTGATGGCATCCCAGCGGGTCGGTGCCGCACGGTCGAACTCAACGACGCGGTGGTCGATGCTCGCATCGGTGCAGCCCGCCTCATACAGCGCTTCGAGAACTTCGTCGTCGAGCAGGTCCGCTCCGGTAGTGACCAGAACCAAGTGATGCACGGGGTGGCCCTGACCCGAGGTGTTGTCGGTCATGTCGCCTCGCTGATTCTCTGGCACCTCTTGACGCGCTGGTTGAGTCTACGCGCTTCGCTGGTGCCGCTGCGCGGCGTTCCTGAAATCGATGTGGCAAAGTCCATGTGGGCGACTTGCCCGTCCCACGGGCAGAACGCAATCCCCCACGCATGAGCGGAGCGGCCCGTGCTGCGCTTGATCCGCCAGCCCGAGTCCCTCATACTCGCAATCGCCGCCGCGATGTCTTTGTCGGGGTGGCGTTCGCGTCTGGGAGTCACCCAATGAAGACTACCGATCCACCCAAATCAAGCTGGCCCCGAACAGCCCCCGCGAGGCGGGACGCCCGTCCCTGAAGCAGCCGCCCGCCCCCAATCCGAGCACCCGATCTCGTGTTGTTGCCTTGATGTTCCACCGTTGTCTTCTGGGGCGTCTCGCCAGGTCATGCTGTCTCGGTGGTCGCTGATTCTTGCCCCGGTTCTGGCTGATCAGGCTCCGACCAACGGGCGTTGGGAGCCGAACCTTGAGAATCTTGTGCTATGCGTTCGTCCAGAAGCCATGCCAGAACGGGTCCACAGACGCAGCGGGGACATCAGTGTAGAAGCGCACCTCGCTGAGGGTGCGCTGGGGCAGGCGCGCCGCGAGTCTGGCTGCGAGCCGCTCGAGGTCGTAGCTGGGCCACGCGTAGGGAGAGGCGCGGACCGCCGGCACGGGGGCCCAGGCGATCTTGGCGAGGTGGTAGAGGTTCTGCCCGTCGATGAGGACTAGGGCGCGCACAACATGAAACACCCGCCCGGGGACGGCGCTATAGCAATCCGTCCAGCGGGCGGGGAGTAGATGGTGCCAAGGATATTGCAGCCGGAGCGCGTGCGTCAACCCCGCGCGGCCAGACTTGCCCAGGGCCAGCGCCGGCAGCGACCATGCCGTCCCCAGCGCGGCCGCGGTCGGGCTCCAGCAGCAGCGCGGTCACAAGCCCAATGCAGCCGACACACCGCTGACAACAGGACCCCGAGACACACGGGATCCCCATCCCCTTTTGGAGCCACCAGCCATCACTGTGCATTGAAGACGCACCGCGCGCTCGCCCCGTCGGCCAAGACACGGGGATCCGGCGCTCGGGTTGGTGGCGGGCTATGACGACGAGCGCGCGGTCTGTTGGTGCCAGTCGCTGTCACTCCTTCCTCGTGGCGAAGCTGGCTGGATGCTGCAGAAGCCGGTGCGGTGGTCAGATGACGGGCGGTGTCGGTCGCGGCTACGCATTGCGTGCTGTGGTCGCGGTGATCTTTCTCCAAGCGGCATCCTGGTCGGCTGGTTGCCCACTGAGGCGTTCCGGGTCTGCTGTCTCCTCTACCTCCCGTGGCGCGCTCCATCGGCCGCGAGAGGCGACGTTGTAGCCCCGCGTCGATGACGGGACGTGCCAGGCACATTCGGTTCGCCACTCAAGCGGACGCGAGTGCGAAACTAGCGGTTGGCGAAGCGTGATCGGAGAGGAATTGCCTATCGACCCGTTGGACGCTGTGGCACAGGCCGCAACGCATCGTTCCGGCTGGCACTGGGATTGCCGGATAGGACCTGGCAGGGTTTACTGGTAGACCCTTGGTGCATGGCTCAAGGATCGATACCGGTCTAGGCATCACCGTTAGGACACCACCACTTTGGGAGGCAATACACATGAGGGCTGCAGAGGCGATCGACCGGCGCAGCGGCGACATTCACGCCGATTCCTTCCACTATGTCCCCACAGTGATCGACGGCGTGGCCTCGGCGTTCGACCTGTTCAACGTGCAGCGCCCCGCGTACCTCCTCCGCTGCTTGAACCCTTCGCCCAAGGCCCGCCCGGACGCGATCACTGAAGCGTGGAACATCGTCGGCGCTGCCATGCACGAGGCTATGGGTCGCCTCGTGACGGAGTCGTCCGATGAGCAGAAGTGAGGACGACGCTGTAGTCCAGGCCAGCGTCGAGGTGGCAGCGACCTACAGCGGGCCGCTGCCACCTCCTTAGTGGCTACGACAATACGAAGAGGTCCTCCCGGGGATCGCGGACCGCATGATGACCCTCGTCGAGAGCGAAGTGTCCAACCAGCACGGCGCGTCGGCACACCAGCGCCGGCTGCAGCAGCAGGCCGTTTCCGCCGGAATCACGATGGCCAAGAGGGGCCAGGCGGTGGCCGCGCTGCTGGGGCTGTCGTTTCTGGCAGCGGCCGTCGTGCTGGCCCTCACGGGCAACGCCTTGCTCGGCGGCGTGCTCGGCCTCGCCGACCTAGCGGGGATCGTCGTGTCGTTCACGCTGGGACTGTCGCGCCGACGCGCCGAGCAGACCCATCCCGACACTCACTAGCCCCTCATCGAGATGCCCATAGCCGCCGCTCGGGCTATCCGCAGCGGTGTGATTCAAGCTGATCAAGGCACCAGAACATGCGCTCGGGTTGGCAGGCGCCGCGGGAAGCTGCAGCGCCTCCGGCGGCGCCTGCTGAAGCGTCCAAGCGGACCAACGACAAGATGCGCCGCGACCCGGGAGTCGTCGGGTCGGTGCAGCTGCGAGCGTCGCAGTAGTGCGTTTCGGATCGTTGTATTGGCATTGTTTGTTCATCGAGTCGGGTGGAGGGAGCTGGGAATGTGAGCCGATCTTGGCGGCGGCTGATCCGTTGCGGGGTCAGCGCCCGCCCCGATTGATGGGCTTGCCGTATCACACAGTATGGGTAGTGTGGGCTCATGAAGACGACTCTGGACATTCACGATGAGCTGCTCGAGCGGGCCAAGCGGCACGCCCAATCGACGGGACGGCCGCTGCGGGCTGTTGTCGAGGAGGGCCTGCACACGGTGCTGCAGCCGCGTCCGCCGCAGCGCTACACGATGCCGGATTGCCGGGTGGGCGAACCCGGCGCCGAGTTCTTGCTGGACCGCTACTCCTGGCCGGAGCTGCGGGATCTGATCTACGGCGAGGCCGCGCCGCGGTGATCGCGGTAGACACGAACATCCTGGTGTACGCCCACCGCCGCGAGGCCCCCGCGGGCGAGAAGGCCCACGCCGCTGTAGCCGAGCTGGCCGAGGGCGACCGGCTGTGGGCGATACCGTGGCCGTGCTGTTTCGAGTTCTTCAGCGTGGTCACCAACCGGCGCATCTGGAAGGACAGAGCCTCTACGCCGCGGCAGGCGTGGCAGCAGTTCGATGCCTGGGCCTGTTCGCCGTCGAACCGGATGATCGCAGAAACCGACGGCTTCGCTGATGTGCTGCGCCGCTTCATCGACCGCCCCAACATCACCGGCGGCCTCATCCACGACGCCCGCATCGCCGCGATCTGCGTCGCTCATGGCGTGGAGGCGCTACTCACCCGCGACCGCGACTTCTCCATGTTCGCCGAACTGCCCACCCGCGACCCCATCGCCGCCAGCGCCTGAACCGCTTTGGAACCCTCGCCGACAGATCTGAACCACCGGCTCTCACGGCGAGCGAAATCCGCCCGAGCGCACATGAGCGCCCCGGTTCGACTAGGCAGCCGACACTGTCACCCGAACAGACACAACACCTGACAGGGGCCCTGCGCGCCGTGGACGATCCACCCCACCACATGCTCGGCAGCCGTCTTCAGCGTGACCATGCCCGTTGTGGCCCTAGTGCTCGCCTCGATGCTGAACGTGAGGCCGTTACCGTACTCCGCACCCGAAGTGGCACCGGCTCTCACGACAACACGACCGCCGGTGGTGGCTGGGTCCACAGCAGCAGCATCGCCGATGACGAAGGCGGCGCCTGCAGGCGCGTTGTCGCCTGGCGCGATGTGGATGTCCACCTGGAACTTGTCGTGCTTAGCGCTCGAGTCCGGATCCGCGGGCGCCGACACCGAGAAGGTCGCCATGCCCTCCGCGTCGGTGGTGATCTTCTGCTGCGTCACTGACGAGGCAGTCGCCGCTCGGGCACCTGATTGGAAACCATCGGTGCTGGGGTCAGAGTCTGTGGCTGCGAAGGTCGACAGCGTGACCAGGAAGCTGGCCGGATTCTTGCCGTTAGTGCCGACTGTGGTGGCCGTGTCCGCGGCGGACTGGAGCTGCACGGTGTACACGACCGTCGAGCCCAGATGCACCTTGTCGGCGCTGAAGTCGGAGCCGACATGCACAAGGGTCGCTATCTTGGCGTAGGCGGCGGCCTTCCAGGGCAGCGGTGATGAACCCGTCCAGGCTGTTTGAGGATCTCGCCTTGCGTGAGGGCTCACCGGAGCGGCGAGACTCTTCGATTACCTCGGCCAGCCGGTTCCTCGCGTCGCTCACCGCCACCTCGTTCATGTACGAACCGTACAATCCCGACGGGCTGTGCGGCAACCCGACCCGGTTCAACCGTGGGATCCGACATCAACGAGGCGGCCGTCAGCTACGCCGCCGCTGATCGAGCGCTGTGGTGTTGGTGTCGGGGGGCTCTACTGGGTGGTCCACAGGCGGGATATGGGTAGGGCCAGTATTCGGTTGTCGAGGCGGTAGGCGTGTTCGCCGGTGTGCAGAACGATGCCGCAGGTGAGGTCTTCGGGGGCACGATCGCGCAGCCAGCAGAGGTGTCGGACGTCGTGTTTGTGCACGGCGGGGGCGGATTTGACTTCGATGGCTACCAGCCGTCCGTCGGCGGCTTCGGCGATGATGTCGATCTCTGCGCCGCCGCGGTCGCGGAAGTGGTGAAGGGTGATGTTGTCGTTGTGCCAGGACGCCTGGCGGTGCAGCTCGTTCGCTACGAAGGACTCGATTAGTTGGCCGCGGGCGGGGTCGGTGGGGCGGGCCAGCGATTGGGGGTTCTTGCCGAGCAGGTGCGCGGCGAGGCCGCTGTCGGTTAGGTGGGCCTTGGGGCGGCGGGCGGCCTTGCTGGAGAGGTTGCGAGACCATGCCGGCAGCAGCAAGACCAGATATGTCATCTGCAGGTACCCGAGGTAGGCGTCGGTGGTTTTGCGGCTTCGCAGACCCGATGCCCGGTGCAGGTTCTCCACCGCCAATTCGTTGGCTGTCCGCGCCGCTAGCAGCCTCAACAGCTTGGGCAGCTCATGGGTCAGCCGCGCCCCGGAGAGGTCCTTGATGTCGCGCTGGGTGACGGTGCGCACATAGTCGCGGAACCACATCTGGCGGGCTTGTGGCGCCATGGCCGCCGGTTCGGGGAACCCTCCTGCACAGGCTCGGTTGAGGTAGTCGAGCACACCCAGCGTCGACGGTCCGCCGTCGAGGAGGCGGTCGGGATCCTCGAAGGCGGCTGCGATGAACCCGTCGGGCTGTTGGAGGATCTCGCCTTGCGTGAACGGCCACAGCTCCAAGAACGCGGCCCTGCCCGCCAGCGACTCCGAGATGGTCGGCACCGTCAAGAAGTCAGCCGACCCGTTCAACAGGAACTGGCCGCGGCTCAGATCATCGTCCACGACGCTCTTGATGGCCCGGATCAGCGGGTCGCCGGCGCGCTGCACCTCATCGAAAGCCCGCGGTGTCGCCCCGAACCTGGCCAGCCCGTCGGGATCATCCAGCGCGGCCCGCAACGTCGCCTCCGTGTCGAGGCGCGCGAACGTGCCCTCGCCGCCCAGCGTGCGCCGCACCAGGGTGGTCTTGCCCGCCTGGCGCGGTCCGGTGACCACCACCACCCGAAACTCCGACAGCGCCCGACGAGTCAACGGCTCCAGCCGCCGCGCCACATCACCCAACGCGTCCCTCCTCTAACACCAAATTCGTCTATCCACTACTGACAATATCGCCTCACACCGTCGCCAGCCCACAGATCACCGGACCGGCCGCCAATCCCATCGTTCCTGCCGCCGACTAGCAACCAGCGACCCAAGCCGACGGCACCAGCCCATGACGAGACCGGCGCATTCCTATCCCCCCACCCAGCCCCACGGGTCGGCGCTGCGGGCCGCGCACCACATGGACTGGCTGCGCCGCCGGCCACAGCAGCGCAGCCAGGAACCCGTGCCTCCGAGGCGAATACCGTGCAACGCCTGTCCGCGGACCGGTCCGCTGTGAGCTGCCGCTCACCAGCCTGCCAATCGTCCCGCCACTGTCAACAGCAGAGATCGAGCGCAACAGAAACAAACAGTTCTTCGCCCAAGCGGGTCAAGACCGACGTTGGTGAGGTTGGCCTGCGGGTGCCGCGCGATCGTGCCGGGGCCTTCGAGCCGGTGACGGTGCCCAAGCATCAGCGCCGCCTCGGCGGGCTGTCGGGCAATGTGATCTTGCCTTAGAGCGAGCGCAAATAGGTGAGAGTCTGTTGCGTCGCAAGGGTGTCTTTCCCGCTCTTGTTCGCTGCGCTCACGGGCCGCTCGGGCCACGGCCTCGCCCGTATGAACCGGATTCGCTCACCTATTCGCTCGGCCTCTT
>JAJEDD010000039.1 GCA_022821685.1 Acidimicrobiia bacterium | reverse complement strand
CCCCGCCATGACTCCACTGCGGCCGAGCGGGTGGCTTGGATGGACTCGGTGGGCATCGACCACTGCCTGGTAAACCCTGGCGGTTACTGGCAGAAGCTCGACTACCTGCGGCCCGACGACCGGGTCATCGCCGCCCAGAGGTGCAACGACTTCCTCACCGAACAGCTTTGGGACCAGCGCGACCGGCTCCACTCGGTGGCCACTATCGACTTCTCCGATCTGGACGATGCGGTGGCCGAGTTGGGGCGGTGCCGGGAACGAGGAGCCCGGGCGTTCTTCCTCTACACCTGCAGGGGCGCGCCCGCAGGAGGCCCGCCCGGCCACCCCGACTGGGACAAGGTGTGGGCCGCGGCCACCTCTTTGGGCATGGTGGCAGTGATCCATGTGGGCAACACCGAGTCGGACTTCTCGAAGTGGGCCGACATCGGCTGGGACCTGCCCGACGGGGCCGGCATCGGCGGGCTGATCCGACTGGCCAACACCCAGCGGCTCCATGCCGCTCAGAACCTCATTGCCAGCATGCTGTTCGGCGGGGTGTTCCATCGGTTCCCCAACCTCACCGTACTGGTGGAGGAGATGCGCGCCGGGTGGCTGCCCTGGTATGTGGCCACGCTGTCGCGCCAGTGCCTTTCGTCGCCGTCATTGGGCGATTGGCCGTGGCCGGTCAGCGGCGAGGAGATGCTGCACCGCAACCTGCGGCTCACTCCCCTGCCCGGCTTCGGCGACACCGACGCCCTCGACGTGCTGGCCGCCCTGCCCGACATGGTGGTGTTCTCCTCCGACTACCCCCACCAGGAGGGCAACGCCGACCCCATCGAGCTGTACCGCCCTGCGCTCGATGGACTCGACGACGGGGTGAGGACCGCGTTCATGGGAGCGACCAGCGCCGAGTGCTTCGCCCGCATCGGCGATCCGCTGCCCGCGGTGGGTTGAAGCTAGCTAGAGCTCAGCGCCCCACAGGCTGCATGTAGAAGGTGATGCCGCTGGGGGCTTCTTGCTCGGTGAGGGCGTCGCGGGCCGCCGCCAAAGTCTTGCCCGCTTCAGTCTCCTCGTAGAACCATGCCTCTGCCTGCCGTGCACCCGGAGGCGGACCCCCGGCCAACTCCAGGGCGGCCTCCTGGTAATAGGCCCGGATGTCATGGGCGATCGCGATGGTGTCCAACCGGGGCCCGTACACCTCTTTCCAGTGTTCTCCGGCAGCCACCCGCTCGAAGTCGCCAAGCGCTGCGGCCACACCGTCGGCATCGACGGCCCGGCCCACCTCGGTGGTGCCCCGTCGGGCCACCGCCCGGTCGTAGGCGGCCCGCAGACCCTGGGCCTCATCGATAGACGGCGCGATATCGGGGTCGTAGCGAGGCGGCAGCGCACAGGCCAGAGGCGTCTCTACCGCTTCCACCACTTCGGGATAGTCCACCAGCACGGGGCCCGAGGGGGCGTTGAGCAGGTCGAATGCCGCGCCAAGCACACCGTGTTGGAATTGGGCGTTGTCGGGCATGCCCAACGGGCGGCCCAAAGGGAACTCGCAGTACAGCACCCTGGGCACGCTCATCCGCTCAGCCACCGGTCGCATAGACGCCAGCACCACGGTGGCGATCCCGGCGTCTTCCAGCACGTGGGCCAGCACACACACGGTGCGCGTGCACAGTGGTCAAACCGGGGTCAAGATGGCCACGTCCACCCCGTCGGCCCGCAGCTCGGCCGCGGCGGCGGGTCCGGTATCAAGACGCACCTCTGAAACCGTGTCGGGCTGGTTGCCGGCGAAAGCCACATGCCGGGGTGCCACTGCCCCGATGGTTCCGTCAACGGCCAATTCCTCCAACCGGTCGATGGGATACACCACGTTGTGATCGGACACATACGCAGCCCGGTCGAAGTTCGAGCTCCAATGGCCCAAGATCAGCTCCCGGTCACCCCGGTCGAGCATCCGATAGCTGGTATCCCCACGACCCTCGAAGCGTTCCTGATCAGCCCGGTGCAATCCAGCACTGGTCACGATGGCCACCGTGGCCTCGCTGAGCGGAGGCGGCGACGCCCACGGTGTGGACTCGAATTCCGGCACGGGCAGGTTGGCCATCATGTCGCGCATCACTTGGTCACTGGACATGGGTCTACTCTCCCACAGCCCGGCTTTATCAATCGGATTGAAGTGGGAACGATCTCTGGCGCAGCTCCGCGTACCGGGCTCTGACCTCATCGCCTGCGATACCGGCAGGAGGTTCCACCTGCTCTCCCCTCCCGAGCGGCCATTCGGCGGCAACTTCAGCCGGATGGCGGTCGGTGGCGACCGCCGCGGCCTGCACCGCCGCTCCTACCGCCACGGTTTCATCGTCGTCGGGCACGGTGACCGACTCGCCGTGGAGGGTGGCGGCTCTCAGTCGGTAGGCCTTCGAGCGAGCCCCGCCTCCGATGAGGTGCAGCGTGCCTCCTACGTCCACCCCGGCGGCCCTCAGAGCGTCGAGACCGTCGAACAACCCGCAAAGCACTCCATCATGGGCGGCCAGAGCCAACTCCTCGCGGGTGGTGTCGTTTCGCAGTCCGGCAACTAGTCCGGTGGCGTCTGGCAAATCGGGGGTGCGCTCCCCATCGAAGTAGGGGACCAGGACCGGCGGGTTCGGGCCGCCGGGCGCGGCTAGAGCCAGTTCGGCCAGGCCGGGGGCGTCCACGCCGAGCCATTGGGCCACCGTGTCGGTGACACGGGTGGCATTGAGGGTGCACACCAGGGGCAGGAAGCCGCCGGCGGCGTCGGCGAATCCTGCCACCGCTCCCGTCGGGTCGCTGGTCGGTGTGCGGGACATCGAGTAGGCCGTGCCAGAAGTGCCCAGGGAGATGACCATGTCGCTCGGCTTGAGCCCCAGGCCGAGGGCCGCGCCCATGTTGTCGCCGGTGCCGGGGCCGACCAACACCGACTCGGGCAGCCCCAATGCGGCGGCCGCGTCCGGGGCGATCTCACCAGCAGCAGCGTCAGGGGCCAGCACTCGGGGCAGGCGCGGCAGCCAGCTCTCCGGGTCACCCACCGCTAATCCCAAGAGATCATCAGCCAGTTCGTTTCTGGCGGGATCGAACCACCCGGTGCCCGAGGCGTCACCACGGTCGGTGACATGGGCGCCGGTCAGCCGCCAGGTGATCCAGTCGTGGGGCAGCATGATCTGAGCGATCCGGTCACCCAACTCGGGCTCGTGCTCCAACACCCCGGCCAGCTTGGCGATGGTGAAAGATGCCAGCGGCACCGACCCGCAGCGCTCGGCCCACTGCTCTGCGCTGTGACGAGCCACCAGATCTCGGGCCTGCGGTGCGGAGGTCGTGTCGTTCCACAGCTTGGCCGGACGCAAGACCGTTCCGTCCTCGTCTACCAGCACCAGTCCGTGCTGCTGGCCAGCCACACTCACTGCCGCCACGTTGGACCTGTTGGCATCGGTGAATTGGGCAAAGCAGGCCGCGAGCGCCTCCCACCAGGTTCCCGGTTCCTGCTCGCTCACTGGTGGTTCCCAGCATGCGTGGGTGTGTGGTGCGCTGGTCCGGTCCACCAGCCGACCCGAGTCGATTTCTCGCAATTCGACCTTGGTGGACTGGGTGGAGGAGTCCACCCCGGCCACCAGCGCGCGGTTCGCCATCAGTTCGGCGTGGACCAGATGATGCGGTTTACTTCATTCTCCAGCCGCTCCTGACGCCCCGACACCGGCTGGGGGTCGAGCCTGTCGGCCACCGCTTGGTCGCCCAACGCGGCCAGGTCCATCTCGCCCTTCATGATTTCCGCGCCCAGACCCGAGTCCCACTTGCCGTAGCGGTCGGACCGGGCCTGCTCGATGGCGCCGTCGGCCAGCATGGCCTCGGCCACCAGCAGGGAGCGGGCCAGCGTGTCGATGCCGCCGATGTGACCCCAGAACAGGTCGTCTCGGGCCATGCTCTGGCGCCGGAGCTTGGTGTCGAAGTTGAACCCCCCGGTGGTGAACCCCCCGCCTCGCAAGATCTCGTAGAGAGCCAGGGACAGTTCGTCCACCGAGTTGGGGAACTGGTCGGTGTCCCACCCGTTTTGAGGATCGCCCCGGTTGGCGTCCACGCTACCGAAAATGCCGTTGTCCACCGCATAGGCCACCTCGTGGTGGAAGGAGTGGCCCGACAAGGTGGCGAGGTTCACCTCGATGTTCACCTTGAACTCGTCGATGAGGCCATAGCGCTCCAAGAAGCCGTGGACCGAGGCGCAGTCGTAGTCGTACTGGTGCTTGGTGGGCTCCTGGGGCTTGGGCTCGAGCAGCAGCGTGCCGGTGAATCCGATCTTGTGCTTGTGCTCGGCCACCAGGGTCAGAAAGCGGGCGAGCTGGTCGGCCTCTTGGCGCAGACGGGTGTTGAGCAGTGTCTCGTAGCCCTCGCGCCCGCCCCACAGCACGTAGTTGGCCCCGTCGAGGCGGTGAGTGGCCTCGAGCATGTGGCGAACTTGGGCTGCGGCGTGGGTGAACACATCGGGGTCGGGGTTGGTGGCCGCTCCTGCGGCGTAGCGGGGGTGGGAGAACAGGTTGGCCGTGCCCCAAAGCAGCCGCACGCCGGTGGCCTCCATCTTGTTGGCCGCCCGCTCCACCATGGCGTCCAGGTTGGCCCGACTCTCGGCCAAGTCCGCACCTTCGGGAGCCATGTCCACGTCATGAAAGCAATAGAACGGGGTGCCCAGCTTCTCGAAGAACTCGAAGGCGGCATCTTGCTTGGCCCGAGCAGCGACCATCGGGTCTTGGTCGGGCTTCAGCCAGGGGCGGTCGAACGTGCCGTGCCCGAAGATGTCGCTTCCCGGCCAGTTGAAACTGTGCCAGTAGCACACCGCAATGCGCAGGTGGTCCTCCATGCGACGCCCCATCACCACCCGATCGGGGTCGTACACCCGGTAAGCCAACTGGCCGAGCCCCGCGCGACTTCCGGCATGCGCCACCGGCTCGGGAACAGTGTCGAAGAAATCAGTCATGGTGAGCCTCCGTCATGACGCCGTTGATGCCACCGCCCGATTCTAAGGATCGCCCCCGACACTCGCCCGATCACACGTCGAATGTCCGTGTACGCTTGCGGGGTTGACATCAAGCATCGAGCATGAGAGGCGGGTCCATGTCTTTTCCTTCTGATCTCGAGATCGCCCGCGGGGCGAATCTCCGACCGCTTACTGAAATCGCTGAAGAAGCCGGCATCCCGATCGAGATGTTGGAGCCCTACGGGGCGGGGGCGGCCAAGATCAGCCTGGACGCCATCGAGGCGCTGGCCGACCGGCCCCGGGCCCGCTATGTGGTGGTGACCGCCATTACTCCCACACCGCTGGGCGAGGGCAAGACCACCACCACGGTGGGGCTGGGCCAGGGGTTCGGCCATATCGGCAAGCGGGCCACCATCGCCATCCGCCAGCCTTCGCTGGGGCCGACGTTCGGCATCAAGGGCGGCGCGGCCGGCGGCGGCTACAGCCAGGTGGTGCCGATGGAGCTGTTCAACCTCCATCTGACCGGCGACATGCACGCGGTGACCGCGGCCCACAACCTGTGCTCGGCCATGGTCGACGCCCACCTGTACCACGGCAACGAGGCCGGGCTCGACATCCACAACATCACCTGGCGCCGGGTGCTCGACGTGAACGACCGGGCGCTGCGCAACATCACGCTCGGCCTCGGCGGGCGGCTCGACGGCGTGCCCCGCGAGTCGGGCTTCGACATCACCGCCGCCTCGGAGGTGATGGCCGCGCTGGCGCTGTGCACCGGCCTGCACGATCTGCGGGCCCGGCTGGGCCGCATCGTGGTGGGCTACACCTCCGCCGGCACCCCGGTGACCGCCGAGGAGATCGGGGCGGCCGGGTCGATGGCGGTGATCCTGCGCGAGGCCATCAAGCCCAATCTGATGCAGACGCTGGAGAACACGCCCGCGCTGGTGCACACCGGGCCGTTCGGCAACATCGCCACCGGCAACTCCTCGATCGTGGCCGACCAGGTAGGCATCCGCACCTCGGACTTCCTGCTCACCGAGGCCGGCTTCGGCGCCGACATGGGCGCCGAGCGGTTCTTCAACATCAAGTGCCGCTACTCGGGGATCGCGCCCGACGCGGCGGTGCTGGTGGCCACCGTGCGGGGCCTGAAGGCCCACTCGGGCAAGCACCGGATTGTGGCCGGCCGGCCTCTGCCGGAGGCGCTGCTGGCCGAGAACCCCGACGAGGTCCACGCCGGTGGCGACAACCTGCGCAAGCAGCTCGAGAATATGCGGATCCACGGCTGCACGCCGGTGGTGGCCATCAACGTGTTCCCCGAGGACCACGCAGCCGACATCGCGGCCATCGGCGAGATCGCCGCCGAGTACGACGCCCGCTCGGCCGTCACCACCCACTTCGCCGACGGCGGCCGGGGTGCGACGGCGCTGGCCGAGGCGGTGGCCGAGGCGGCCGAGGAGCCCAGCGAATTCGCGGTGCTGTATCCCGACGACGCCTCGCTGAAGTCGAAGATCGAGACAGTGGCCACCCGGGTGTACGGCGCCGACGGGGTGGAGTACTCCAGCACCGCCAACAAGCAGCTGGCCACCTACACCGAGGCCGGGTTCGGGAACCTGCCGGTGTGCATCGCCAAGACCCACCTGTCGATCTCGTCGGATCCGACCCTGAAGGGCGCCCCGACCGGTTGGACTCTGCCGGTGCGCGAGGTGCGGGCGTCGGTGGGGGCCGGGTTCGTGTACCCGATCTGCGGCGACATGCGGACCATGCCGGGCCTGGGCCGGGTGCCGGCCGCGAAGGGGATCGACATCGACGCCGACGGCAACATCGTCGGCCTAAGCTGACCCGCTAACCGGCCGCAGGCGACACACAATGCTGTCCAGGCTGCGGCGCGCCCCACAACCGGCAGAGACCCTCGGGGCCCGCCAGTACCGGCTGGGCCTGGTGCGGGACTTGACCTTCGAGGTGATCCCGCTCAAGAGCCTCGACGCGGCCATTGAGGCCCTGCCCGCCGGCGGTGCCCGGGTGTCGGTGACGGCGTCGCCGGCCAAGGGCCAGGACGCCACCTGCGAGATCACCGAGCGGCTGCTGGAGGCGGGCCACAACGCCATCCCGCACATCTCGGCCCGGCTGGCGCCCGACCGGGCCCGGGTATCGGAGCTGGCGGGCTGGTTCCGGTCGGCGGGGGTGTCGACCATGTTCCTGGTCGGCGGCGACGTGGAGTCGCCGGGCGCCTACACCGAGGCGTCGGCCTTCCTGCGGGACCTGCTGGAGTGCGGCCACGGGCTGAGCAAGATCGGCGTGACCGCCTACCCCCACGGCCACCCGCTGATCTCCGACGGAGTGCTTCACGAGGCCCTGCACGCCAAGCAGGCCCTGCTGGCCGACGCCGGGGTGGAGGGCTACTGCAGCACCCAGATGTGCTTCGACCCCGACCGCATCGCGAACTGGCTGCGAGGCGAGCGGGCCGCGGGCCTGACGCTGCCGGTGCATCTGGGAGTCTCAGGAGTGGTGGACCGGGCCAAGCTGCTCACCATGGGCGCCCGCCTGGGCGTGGGGCCGTCGCTGCGGTATCTCCGCAAGAACCGGGCCGCGGTGATGAAGCTGATGACCTCGCCAAACTACGACCCCGACCACATCCTCACCGCCCTGAGCCCGTCCCTGGAAGGCCTCGGCGTGACCGGCCTGCACGTCTTCACCTTCAACCAGGTAGCCGCCACCGTAACCTGGCAGCAAGCCCACCCCAGCTAAACCCCTATCTGTCCCGCCTCGCTGCAACGGAATTGGCGCCCAAAGAATCCCAGGACGGCGCTCCATGCTGCGATTCCTTGGGCGGGTGTTCACTTCGTGATGCGATCACATCGGGATCAGGGACCGAGCAGTACTGCGGGGATCACTCCGATCCCGTCTGATCTTCGGTAGGCCTGTCGGCCCGTTGACAGCACCACGGCATCCAGCATCCGAGGACCGATCTGATCGCCCAGCCAGTGCAGATGACGAACGTCTCCGTCTCCAACGACCGCCTTCAACTTAATTTCCAGCGCCACAATGGCACCGTCGGCGCGCTCGACGATCAGATCGACCTCGTGCTCGCCGCCCTGAGTGCGCAGGTGGCGCACCCGCGCCTCGCAAGCCTGCGCGTATACCCGCACGGACAGAGTCATGAGCGACTCGAACAGCGCTCCGAGCAGCGTCCCGTCGCCATCCCATCCGTCGACTCCTGCCAGGAGCGCCTCGGTGCCAACGCCTAGTAGCCGAGCCGCGAGCGCCGGGTCCACCAGCTGATGTACGGGCGCCGACGCCAGACGTCTCAACCGGTTCAGAGTGGGCAGCCACGCAGGAACCTCCTCGATCAGTCGCAGACCTTCGAGAGCGGACCGATATGGGATCGTGGTCGTGCGCGCCGGCTTGTCAGCTTCGCCCGCCGACGCGGCATCGCGAATCTTCTCAAACGAGGCGGGCGTAGACACCGCGGCCGCGTAGGCGGTCATCCATCTTCGCAGCGATCCGCCATCACGGAACGTGTGACCGAACTGATGGATGTCGTGGTGGAGGACTTGGTCGATGTAGCCGTCAAGCAGGCCGCGCCGGACTCGGTCTGGCCACGGCCGGATCCCCGGGAAACCCGATCTGACGATCTCGTCGGTGTACTGCTCCACAGCGACGTCTGCTGCCCCCTCTAGGCGGGGGCGGTCGCCCGCAAGCAGGTCATCAAGACTGGCTGTGGGAGTGGCAAGCCTACGCTCAGCGACAGACAGCGGCCGCATCTGCATGGTAATGATGCGGCCGGCTCCAGTGTGGGTGGGTGCCTCTGCGGGCGTCGTTGATCCGGTTAGGAGGAAGCGTCCCGGCTGAGGATCGGCGTCCACGGCGCGTCGCACCAGATCCCACGAGACCGGCAGCCGCTGCCACTCGTCAATGAGCACCGGCGGATCGCCGTCAATCACTCGATGCGGATTGCTGCCGATCACCTCCATTTGACCTGGATCATCCAGTCGGTGCACGGTTTGTGCTCGCCGCGCCGCGGTCACGGTCTTCCCTACGCCGCGGGCACCTTCGATTGACACGGCTGGCGCTTCAGCGAGTGCATCGAGTTCCGTGTCGACTACCCGCGGTAGATACTCCATGCCAGAACACTACAGTAGCGACGCCAGTTACACTACAATTACGACGCTACTTTTGCTACAACTCCGACGCGGCCCCGTACTCGACTCCGTTGAGAGCGACGTTCGCAATACCTCCGGCTCACTTGGTGCCGGCCGGAGACTCTGGCGACTACCCCAGCTAAACCCCTATCCATCCGGGCAAGAAAAAGGGACCCCGGCGGTCCCGGGGCCCCTGGACACCTGGGGCATACGGTTGCATTCGGCCGAAACCTACTAACCGGAGCCGTCAGGCCGCCGCCATCATAGGCAACCCGTCGTTACGGCCGCAACGCCTCGTTCAGATGACAACGAGTTGATTGTTCCATGGGTAGCCAGCGTGGGTCCGCTGGGTGCCGACATCGACCGCGTCGAGCGGCGGGTCAGGCTCGCGGGGCGGTATGACCTTCAATTTGATCTGGTTTGAACGGAGATATTTGACACGCTAAGATTTTTAGCGTATCAAATCACTGAGGTTTGATACGCCAATCGGGGGCGGACACATGGGCAGATACATCTCCCAGAAGTGGTACGGAAACCCGCAGGCATTGCGAGCACGGGATCGTCGCGGCGGTCGATTCAATGCCTACGTCCCTCATCCGTTGCAGGATTGGCAGCCGTTGCTTCCCGCCGACGTCGTGGCGTTCTTGAGCGAGACCGAACGCATTCTGATCAACACGGCAAGCCAACTGGAGCCCCGCACCGGAGGCGACATCTGCTTTTGGGCCGAGTCTCTCGGTTCATCGCACATCGAGGGAGTGGACCCCAACCCCAAGCGAGTCGTGCAGGCGCTAGCGAAGCGGCAGCACACAGGCGAAGGGTCCGTCCACGGGGCGGTTGCTCAAGTCATCGGCAACATTGATGCCACGGCCCAGGCGCAGCAGATGCTCGCGCAACGACAGCAACTGCGTCTGCAGACCCTGCTAGATGCTCACCGCACCCTGATGGCCGCGTCCCCCACCCCCCACTTCGGCGGGGTGGTGCGCTCTGACCAGAACTGGATCGGCGGCAGCGACTGGCACCCGCTCGACAGCGAATTCGTGCCACCCCCATCTGAAATGTGCCAGCCCTTTCTGGAAGACCTGGTCTTCTACCTGCGCGGCGACGACCACCCGCCGCTGCTGCAGTCAGCAATCGCCCACGCCCAGTTCGAGACGATCCACCCCTTCGGCGACGGAAACGGCCGTGCAGGCCGCGCCGTGCTGTACGGCGTGCTCAAGCATCGCTGTGTGCCCGACGGCATGATGCCGCCGATCAGCTTGGCACTATCCCGCAACCGGGATGCGTACCTTGACGCGCTTGCAAGATTCCAGACCTACGTCGGAGAAGCCGACCATCCGGGCCGCTCCGAGGCGCTGGTGCGCTGGCTGGAGATTCTGGCGACAGCCGTGCAGCAGTCAGGCGCCGCGGTGGTCCGCTACCAGGAAGCGATCGGCATTCTCCAGAACCACTGGCGGAGCGCTGTCGGCGGCCGCACCAGACGCTCCGTCGCTGCGGCAGTCATCGACTACCTCCCTGCGAACCCATCGGTAACCGCCAGGACGCTGGCCGAGGCGACCGGATTCTCACAGCAACGCTGCGGGGATGCTCTGCGACGCCTAGAGGTAGCGGGTGTGGTCAAGGGCCGTTCCGCCGGGCCCTCGCTGCGCGTGTACGATGCCGACAAGGTGTTTGAGGCGTTCGACGTGATGTCCTCGACCGTGTGTGACCCAGGGGCCTCCGGCAGCGACTACGCGCCGATGCTCGCAGACCCGCTGCTGGCAGGCGGAGGCGCACGCCGAGCCGACTCGTCGGTGGCGCTGTGCCCACGCGAGGTGCAGTCCTCCGGCATGCCTTGCGGGCTCGTCCGCAATCACGAGGGTCACTGCCGTCACATGCCCCATCGCAAGAGCTGATCGCTCCCCACCCCGGTTCCCCCTCCCGAACTGGCAGCAGAACCCCACCCCTACCGTGCAAAGACCCTGCCAATCTCGCGAGTTCCGGGGCGGCTCCAGGGGGCATCACCCTGCGATGTCACAGTGGGGCAGTACTTTCTCGCTCATGGAACCAACAGCAGTCGTCCTGCTTGTCTCAGCCCCGTTCATCGCCGCCGCCGCGGTGGTGATCGTGCGGAGCAGGCGCCCGTCAGCAGCGGCCTACTCAGCCAGCGACATGGCCAGATTGAGCGTGCAGCTCCAAGAGCGAGAACGGGAGGTTGACCGGGTCCGCGACGAGCGCGACGAGGCCCGCCGGGAGCGCGACTCGGAGCGCGAGAGCCTGGTGTTGGCCCAGACCGAGTTGGCCGCGGTCACGGCGGCCCACGAGGCCCGAGTCGAGGAACTGGACAAGGCCCGCTCGGACCTCGAGAATCAGTTCAAAGGACTGGCCGCAGGCGTCCTCAAGGAGAACTCCGAGGCTCTGCTCAAGCAGGCCAAGGAACAGTTCGAGGGCCAGCAGCAGCTCAGTACGGCCGAACTCGAGAAGCGCAAGGAGGCCATCGACGCCATGGTGGCCCCCATCCGCGAGAGCCTTGAGAAGCTGGGCAAGCACGCCGACGACATCGAGCAGAAGCGGGTGGGAGCCTATGAGCGGCTCACCAGCGAGGTGGCGTCGCTGAAGACGGTGGCCGGCAGTCTCAGCGAGGCGCTCAGGTCACCCAACATCCGGGGCCAGTGGGCCGAGCAGGAGCTGGGCAACATCCTGGAGTTGGCCGGGTTGAACAAGCACATCGACTACTACCCCCAGCACTCGGTGCCGGTGGCCGGCCGCGTGGTGCGGCCCGATGCGGTCGTGAGCGTGCCCGGAGGCCTGAAGGTCGTGATCGACGCCAAGGCCCCGCTGGACAACTACCTCAGAGCCCACGAGGCCACCGACGAAGCCGAGAAGCGGACCTTGCTCTCCAGCCACGCCTCCGCCATATCAAGGCACGCCAAGAGCCTGAGCGAGCGGGACTACGCCGATGTCGTGGCCGGGTCGCCGGACTTCGTGCTGATGTTCGTGCCCGCCGACCCGATCCTCGACGCGGCCATGAAGGTGCAGCCCACCCTTTGGGAGCAGACCTGGCAGGAGCACAGGGTGCTCATCGCCACACCGGGGCTGCTGCTTGCCTTCCTGCGGACGGTGGCACTGGCCTGGCAGCAGCAGGACATGCAGCACAACGCCCAGAAGATCGCCGACCTCGGCAAGGACCTCTACGACCGGCTACGGGTCTTCGCGGAGCACATGGACGACATGGGAACGGGCCTCGGCAAGGCACTGGCCGCCTACAACCGGGGGGTGGGCTCCCTTGAGGTCCGGGTCCTGCCCCAGGCGCGCCGCTTTGAGAAGCTGAACGTGGTGTCGGAGTTCAAGCGGGTCCCCGAGCTATTGCCGGTGGAGGATTCCGTCAGATCGGTGACCGGCCCCAAGCACGCCGATGCCGACGACACGGGCGAGGAGACGCCGGACATGCTTCTTCCCCGCACGCTCACCGCCTGAGCAGCCGCGCCAGCCGAACGGATAGCAACGGCGCGCCGCCGAGCCAGCCGAAACGGTCAGCGGTCGGACGCAGGCAAGCGTTGGGCGATGGGGGCACGCGTCGGGGGAGGGTGGCAGAATGGGGATGTGACTTTGGCTTGCGGGGCGGCTGAGAGCGGGTGGCCGGGGGTTGAGCCGGCGCTGGCTGATCCTGTGGCGGAGCGGGCCCGGCTGCTGGATGATCTTGCTGCCTCGTACCGGTTGTTTGCGGCGCTGCGCTGGGGCGAGCTCGGTGACGGGCACATCACCTGCCGCGACACTGAGCAGCCCGACCACATGTGGCTGCTGCGCAATCGGGTTCCCTTCGAGCGGGCTGAGCCCTCCGACATGGTGCTGGTGGCGCCCGACGGCCGCGCCGTCGACTCCGACGGCCGCCCCGCCGACATCAACGCCACCGCCTACTACATCCACTACCCCATCCACGAGGCTCGGCCCGATGTCGCCGCGGCCGCGCACACCCACACCGCCTGGGGCACTCCGTTCGCGGCCGAGCGGCGCATGATCGAGCCCACCACCCAGGAAGCGACCCTGTTCTTCGAGGACCACGCCCTATTCGACGACGAGGAGGTCCAGATCCTCTCCTGCGACGGCGGCAAGCGCATCGCCGTCGCCCTCGGAGACTGCCGGGCCGCGATCCTGGCCAACCACGGCCTGCTCACTGTCGGCGCCAGCCCCGCCGACGCCGTCGGCTGGTTCGTGATGATGGAACGGGTGGTCGAGATACAGATGAAGGCCCGCCACGGGGTGCCCATCTCGGCCGAGGCCGCCCGGACCTCCCGAGACGACATCGTGTACAGCGACTACGGCTGGGATCTGTTCAACTGGGCCATCCGCCGCCACCTCGACATCCCCTAGTTCGGGAAGGCTCCCAGCATTCGGGCTGCGGCCAGGGTGTTTTGGAGCAGACAGGCGATCGTCATCGGGCCCGTGCCGCCCGGCATCGGCGTCACCGCGCCGGCCACCCCCTGCACCGAGTCGAAGTCCACGTCACCCACGATGCCTTCGGCCGTGCGCGAGATCCCCACATCGATCACGGCCGCGCCCGGCCGCACGAAGTCGGCGGTCACCAGACGGGCCATGCCCGCCGCGGCCACGATGATGTCGGCCTGCCGGCACACCTGCTGCAGTTCCGGAGTGCGGCTGTGGGCCAGCGTCGGGGTGGCGTCCACCCCCTTGCGGCCCAGCAGCAGCACCTGCGGCAGCCCCACCAGAGTGGAGCGGCCGATCACCACCGCGCTCTTGCCCGACACCGCCACGCCGTAACGGTCCAGCAGGCGCATCACCCCCAGCGGCGTACAGGGCACATGACCCCGCTGGCCCCGCACCAGCCGGCCCATCGACCTCGGCGTCAGCCCGTCCACATCCTTCTCCGGCGGGATCAGATCCAACACCGCGTCGGCATCGAGCCCCTCCGGCAGCGGCAGCTGCACCAAGATGCCGTGCACGCCCGGATCGGCGGCCAGGCCCCCGACCGCCTCCTCCACCTCCGACTGGCTGACATCGGCGCCGAGCTCGACGTGGCGGGACTCCATGGCGGCCTCGGCCGCCTTGCGCTGCTTGTTGCGAACGTAGATGCGGCTGGGCTTGTCGTCGCCCACCAGCACCGTGGCCAAACACACCGCCGGAGAGCCCGCGGCGGTGATCTCGGCGTTGAGCTCGGCCACGATCTCGTCGCGGAGCCGGTTGCCGTCCATCAACACGGCGCCGCCCGCGGTCAACTCGAACTGCTCGGTCATCTGTCCTCCTGCTGCCAGCAAACAACCCCGCCGGACCGGTCGGCAGAAGCCTCGTGACAGGCTAGACCCCACCGGCCTACGATGAGCGTTCCAGCATACGGAACTGTTCCAATTTCGGTTCGGGCCCCGTATTGTCGCCGCTCCCGAACCACGAGGTGGTAGACGCATGAGAGTCCTGTTCGCCGACGGCCTGTCCGACTCCGCAGTGCAGCGACTGCGCGACGGCGGCGACACCTGCATCCTCGCACCCTCCCTCACCGCCGAAGACCTGCCCGACCACATCGCCGGCTTCGATGTGCTCGTGGTGCGCAGCACCCGGGTGACGGCCGCCACCATCGAGGCCGGCGACCAACTCGGCCTAGTGGTGCGGGCCGGCGCCGGGACCAACACCATCGACTGCGCCCGAGCCGCCGAACTCGGCGTGTTCGTGTGCAACGTCCCCGGCCGCAACGCCATCGCGGTGGCCGAGCTGACGCTGGGCCTGATGTTCGCCATCGACCGCCACATCGCCTCCGCCACCGCCGACGTGCGGGCCGGACACTGGAACAAGAAGGTCTACAGCAAGGCACGAGGCCTGCACGGCGCCACCCTCGGGATCATCGGCATGGGCGCCATCGGCCTGGAGGTGGCCGAGCGGGCCGCGGCCTGCGGCCTTCAAGTCGTCACCGAGGACAAGCACCGAGACAAACCAGTGCGCCGGCGCATGGGCGAAATCGGCGTGCAGACCCTGCCGGACCGGGCCGCGGTGCTGGCCGCCTCCGACATCGTGTCGCTGCACGTTCCCGGCGGCGACCGCACCGCGGGCATGGTCGATGCCGCCTTCCTGACGGCCATGCGGCCCGACGCCGTGCTCATCAACACCGCCAGGGGCGAGGTCGTGGACGAGCAGGCCCTGATCGCCGCGCTCGACTCGACCGACATGCGAGCCGGCATCGACGTGTTCGCCGGCGAGCCCGCCTCCGGCGCCGGAACAGTCGACTCCGCCCTGGCCCGACACCCCAAAGTGGTCGCCACCCACCACATCGGCGCCTCGACCCGGCAAGCCCAGGAGGCGGTGGCCGAGGGCACCGCCGAGGTGATCGAGGAGTTCCGCACCGGGTCGGTGGCCAACTGCGTGAACCTCGAGGCGGCCCCCCACCGCACGGCCACGCTGAGCGTGCGCCACTACGACCGGGTCGGGGTGCTGGCCTCGATCCTGGAGGAGCTGCGGGGCGGGAACCTCAACGTGGCCAACATGAGCAATCTGATATTCGCGGGCTCGGTGGCGGCGGCGGCCACCATCGACGTGGCCGGCGACATCAGCGAAGCACGGCTCGAAGCGGTCCGGGCCCTTCCCGACGTGATCGGCGTCTCGGTGCTCGATGCCTGAGAGGGCGCGCAAGTTGGTGAGAGCCGATCGCGTCGCAGCGGGGTCTTTCCCGCTCTTGTTCGCTGCGCTCACGGGCCGCCCAAACCTCGACAACACAGCCCACGGCCTCGCCCGTATGGGCCGGAATCGCTCACCTATTCGCTCGGCCTCTGAACAGCACGCGATGAGAACCCGGCGCACCCGGTCCAACCAATGAGCGGGCCGGTGCCGCTGCTGGCGCCCTTCGCGGGCTGGCTCGTAAAGCCCGAGTGGGCCGACCGGGTGATCAGCCGCGCCTACGACAACCTCACTGCGGGCCAGCGCCGCTCGATCGTGCGGGAGAATCCGTACAGCTACGTCAACGTCACCCGCAGCAGCGAGGACGTGCTCGACGACGAAACCCTGTCCATCGACCGGCTGGTCACCCTGGGTGCGGCCGCCCTCACCCGCCTGCTCGACGCCGAGGTGTTCGCCCCGACGCGCCGGCGCGCCCTGTACCTGTACCGCCTGAGCCACGCCCGGGGCTCGCAGACCGGCATGATCTGCGCGGTGGCGGTAGACGGCTTCGACGACGGCCGCATCCGCATCCACGAGGGCGTGCGGGAGGACCGCACCGAGTTGCTGACTTCGCATCTGCTGGGCGTGGGCGCCACGTCGCATCCGGTGGCCATGACGGTGCGAGCGTGGGCCGACTCGGAGTACGCAACCCTGCTGGACGACATCGCCGGATCCGCCCCGCCCGAGTTGGAGTTCGGCTCACACCTGGTCCGCCACCAGATCTGGACCGTTCCTGCCCAGATGACCGACTGGCTGCTGGAGGCGGTCGCCGACAAGGTGCTGTACGTGACCGACGGGCACCACCGCTCGGTTGCGGCGCAACGGGCCCTGGCCCACGATCCGGACAACCCCGCCCTCACCCGCACGCTGGCCGCGGTGTTCCCCCACAGCCAGCTCCATGTGGAGGCCTACCACCGGGTGGTGGCCGACAAGGTCCACGACAGCCACGAGGACTGCCTGTGGGCGCTGCGGTCGCGGGCCAGCTACATGGGCGGCGAACTCGAGCGGGTGGCCGACGCGGAGGACGCACGGCCCCGGAACCGGGGCGAGGTGGGCGTATACCTGGCGGGGGCATGGCACCGGCTGACGCTGCCCCCGCCGGACTCGGAGGCGGGCGCCCTCGACGCGCTCGACGTCGACCGGCTGCGGCGGCGGGTGCTGGACCCGGTGCTCGGCGCCGAGGAGCTGGCCGCTGCCGGCAGCGTCGACTACGTGCCCGACACCGCCGGCCTCGACGAGCTGATCAGCCGCTGCGACGCCGCCGACCGCATCGGCTTCGTGATGTACCCGCTGTCGGTGGACGAGCTGCTGTCGGTGGCCGACGAGGGCAGCAAGATGCCCCCCAAGTCCAGCTTCTTCTATCCCAAGCCCCGAGCCGGAGTCTTCCTGAGAACGCTGGGCCGTGGCGCCACCGCCCACCTCGCCCCGTCTTGAGACGAACGCTCAGGCGTCGGCCGCGGCCAGCGCTCCCACCAGGGCGGCGGCGCCCTCGTCGATCTCGTCGGAGGTGACGTTGAGCATGGGAGTCACCCTCACCACGTTGCCGTAGAGGCCGCCCTTGCCCACCAGCAGCCCCCGCTCGCGGCATCCCTCCAGCACCGCCGCGGCCCGGGCCGCGTCGGGCTCGATCGAGCCGGGATGCACGAACTCCATGGCCTGCATGAGGCCCCGGCCCCGCAGCTCGGCCACCCAGTCGTAGCGCTCCACCGCGGGCGCCAGCGCCCCGGCCAGCCGTCGGCCCATCGCCTTGGCGTTGCCCTGCAGGTCGTCGTCGAGCACCCGGCGCAGCGTGGCCCGCCCGGCCGCGGCCGACAGCGGGTTGCCCCCGAAGGTGGAGAACTGGAGGGCCTTGACGGCATCGAAGATCTCGGCCCGGGCCACCACGCCGGCCAGGGTGATGCCGTTGCCGACCCCTTTGGCGAAGGTGAGCATGTCGGGCACGATCCCGTGGGCCTCGTAGCCCCAGAAGTGCTCGCCGGTGCGGCCCCAGCCGGTCTGCACCTCGTCGGAGATGAACAGGATGTTGTGCGACGACAGCACCTTGCCCATGGCTCCGAAGAAGCCGTCGGGGGGCATGGCGAACCCGCCCACGCCCTGGATGGGCTCGGCGATCATGGCGGCCACGTCACCGGCGGTGGTCATGTCGAGAAGCTGCACCAGATCGTCGACGCAGGCCGAGGTGTAGGCGTCGTCGTCGAAGTGGCGGAACGGGCTCCGGAGCCGGTAGCCGCCGTGCACATAGGTGACGTTGAGTCCGGTGTGGCTGGTGGACGACCAGCTGCGCTGGGCGGTGACCGCCTGCGCCGAGAAGGTCCGCCCGTGGTAGCTGTTGCGCATGGCCAGGATCTGGTTGGAGCCGCGGTAGGCGGTGGCCAGCAGCAGGGCGGCGTCGTTGGCCTCGCTGCCCGACGGCACAAAGAACACCCGGGCGTCGTCGATCCCCGACACTCGGGCCACGTCCTCGGCGAAGGCGATCATGGGCTCGCTCAGATACAGCGTGGATGTGTGCATCACCTTGGCCGCCTGCTCCTGCACCGCGGCCACCACGCTGGGCTCGGCGTGGCCGATCATGGTGGTGAGCACCCCGCCGAAGAAGTCGAGGTAGCGGTTGCCCTCGACGTCGGTCACGTAGCTGCCCTCGCCCCGGTCGATGGAGACCGGCTCGTGGTGGAGCAGGTGCAGAAAGCTGGGCAGCGCGGCCGCGTACCGCTCAGCCAGGTCGGCGTTGGTGGTCATGGGCGAAGATTATGCCCCAGCCGGACCGGAGGTGCGTGCTCAGCTATGGTCTCCGTCCAAGTCGCCCGTGCAATGACTCCGAAGGCGGCGCCAGTCGCCTTGCGGCAAGGAGGAATCGAGTCAATGAGCAAGAAACCGAACCGAATTTGGGTTACCACCGCCATGGTGGCGCTGGCGATCGCCATGATCGCCGCCGCGTGCGGGGCCGACGAGGCTGAGTCCCCCGCAACCGCGACGCAGGAACCGGCGACGACACAGGCACCGGCCACAACACAAGCACCGGTGACGACGCAGACACCCGAGACAACCCAGGCACCGGCCACTACCGAGGCACCCGTAACGACTCAAGCGCCGGCCACAACCGAGGCACCGGCCACGACGCAGCCAGCCGAGACGACACCAAGCGAGAGCGCGCCAGCCCCGCTGGTGGAGTCGGACGGCTCGCTGGAGGACCTGTTCATCACCGACACCACCACTGGCCGCGACATCATGGCGCGCGTCTCTCAACCCGAGAGGGACTGCCTCCGAGCCGAGATCGGCGAGCAGCTCTACGTGGCCATGCTGGACCTCCCCATGCGGAGGCTCGTGGGGGAGGTCGGGGCTTCAGGCGCCGGGTCGTTCCTGGCTTGCCTGACGGACGACAACGTTGTGCTCCTCGGCCTGGTGCTGGTCGACTCCCACCACGAGAGAACCGACCTCGAGGCGCGCCAGTGCAGCATCGCCGTCGGGCGAGAGAACCCCGAGGTCATTCGGGTCAGGTTCGAGTTGCTGCGGCCGGCACTCGCGGAGATCGATACCGAGGCCCTGTTCGACTCCAACAAGCTGATGTTCGACTGTCTCAGCGTGACGAACCAGGTGGACGTGCTCGTCAAACTCACGACGAGGCTGGACCAAGACGACACCTTCACCGGGGACGACATCGTTGGGATGATCCCCGTGGAGGAGGTTGCGTGCGTGCGAGAAAGGGTCGGCGAGGAACTGTTCGAGACGTTCCGAACCGCGACCGTCACCGAAGCCTTCGCGCCCGCGGCGTCCCTTCTCGACTGCCTCACGCTGGAGAGCAAGACCGCACTGTTTGCCGCGTTCACCACATCGAGGGTCGAAGGGCTGCGTGAGGAGGCCGGGGTGTGCATGGCCTCCCTCGTCGCGGACAGCCCGCACGTTCTGGCTCTCGGGTTCGGCACCCTCGACATAGACCAGCTCGAAGAGAGCGAACTCGCTCAACTCGGCGACGAGGCCGCCAGACTCTTCGAGTGCCTCAACGCCGAAGAGGTCTACCAAGTGCTGACGCTGCCCGCCGTCGTCGAGCAGTAGAACTCGGCTAGAGGCCAGCCGTCAGTCGTTGCGGAGTTTGCGGGCCAGGTACACCGCGGCTCTCGCCTCGCGGTTGGTGCGATACTCGTAGGCGTCGGCTGCGGCCAGGATCCAGCGGCTGACCCGCACTCCCAGCCAGCGCAGCGGCTCGGGCTCCCAGCGGCGGTGGCGCACCCCCACCCAGGGCAGGTCGACCCGCTCGGAGCCCGTTCCGGTGATCAAGTCGGCCAGGGTGCGCCCGGCCAGGTTCGACGGCGCCACCCCCTCGCCCACGTAGCCGCCCGCGCCGGCGGTGCCGGCGGCCCGGTCGAAGTGCACGAACGGGGTCCAGTTGCGGGTCACGCCGAGCACGCCGCCCCAGCGGTGAGTGATGCGAGCCTGCGACAGGGCGGGGAACAGGTCCACCAACGTGGCCCGGATGCGGTCGTGGGAACGGTGGTGGCGCTCGATCGCGGGGCTGATCCGCGACCCGTACAGGTAGGGCACCCCCCGACCGCCGAAGGCGATGCGGTTGTCGTCGGTGCGCTGGCCGTAGATCACCATGTAGCGATCATCCGCGAAGGTCGGACGGTCGGCGAGGCCGATCTCGTCGAACACCGACTGCGGCAGCGGCTCGGTGCCGATCATCAGCGAATAGACGGGCAGAAGCTGGCGGCGCCGGCCCCGCAGATCCCGGGTGTAGGCCTCGGTGGCACGAACCACCACCTCGGCCCGGACCGTGCCCCGGTCGGTGAGCACCCGGCCCGACCCGATGGCGACCGCCGCGGTCTGCTCGTAGATCTTGGCGCCGCGCCGCTCCACCGCCTCGGCCAGGCCCCGCACCAGCCGGGCCGGGTCGTGCGCCGCGCCGGGAGCGTAGAACACGCCGCCGAGCACCCCGGTGGCGTTGGCGTGTTGGCGGGCCTCGGCCGCGCTCAGCAGCCGCACCTCGTCGGAGGTGAGGCCGAGCTCATGATGGTGGGCCACCTCGGCGGCCTGGCGCTCAGCCTGGGGGGCGTTGCGGGCCAGGCGGATCACGCCGCCCTTGTGGTAGCCGCACTCGATGCCCTCGGCCGCGGCCACCCGGCCGATCTCGTCGACGCTGTCGAACACGGCCCGGGCCAGGCGCAGCGACGCGGGCAGATCGGCGAGGGCGGCGTACTTCTCGATGCCCGCGGCCAGCTCGCCCACCACCCAGCCGCCGTTTCGCCCGGACGCCCCGAAGCCGCACACATCGCGTTCGATCACCGCCACCCGCAGCGACGGGTCGAGGCCTAGCAGGTAGTAGGCGGTCCACAGGCCGGTGTAGCCGCCGCCGACGATGGCCACATCGACATCGGTGTCGCCGCCGAGGGCCGGGCGGGGCGCGAGCGAGCCCGGATAGGCGTCGAGCCACATCGACCGCTCGCGGTAGCGGGCATCGGAGGCCGGGGTGGAGGACATTCCGGTACTGTACGCCCGCCGCGCCCGGCCCCGTACGCCACAAGAACGGGCGGGAGTGACCCCCGCGGCGACGCAACGGTCGCTCACCAGCTGCGCTCGATCTTGGAGTCGCCGCGGTGCGCCCGCGGGATAGGTTGCGGGCATGCGACGGTCGCCGATCCGGCAACTCGACCTGGCCGGATCGCCCGAGGCCATGGGCGACGCCCACGGTCGAGCCCACGCAGCCGAGATCCGCCGCTACGCCGCCGACCGGGTGGAGCTGGTGGCCGAGGGGCTCTGGAGCGGGGGGCCGCTGGAGCGGGGGACGGTGCTGGAGCTGGCCGACGCCTGCCTGGGCGCCCATGAGGCCTTCTCGCCCCGGCTGCACGCCGAGATGCTGGCTATGGCATCCGCGGCGGGCATCACCGGTGCCGAAGCGGTGGTGGTGGGCGGGTTCACCGACTTCGTCGACACGGTGCGGGCCGCCGCCGGGGGTCCGCATCCCGCCGCGGCGACCGAGGACGACTGCACCGCCTTCGTCGTGCCCGACGGACGGGCCGAGGGTGCGGGACTGCTGGGCCAGACCTGGGACATGCACGACACCGCCACCGACTACGTGGTGCTGGCCCGCCTGCGGCCCGACGACGCTCCCGGTGCGCTGGTGTTCACCACCGTGGGCTGCCTGGGCCAGATCGGCATGAACGAGGTCGGCGTGTGCGTGGGGATCAACAACCTCACCGGCAACGACGGGCGCTTCGGGGTGACCTGGCCGACCATCATCCGCGAGATGCTGACGAAGGCGACCGCGGCCGAGGCGCTGGACGTGCTGCTGGGCGCCGATCTCGCCGGCGCCCACAACTATCTGATCCTCGACGCCGAGGGCCAGGGCTTCAGCGTGGAGGCCATGAGTTCGGCCCGACCGGTGCAGACCCTCGGAGCCGAGCCGCTGGTACACACCAACCATGTGACCGATCCCGCCGCGCTGCCGTTCGAGGGCGAGAGGAACCCCGAGCTGATGGCCAACTCGCGCCGCCGCCTCGAGCTGGCCACCGACCTGCTGACCAACGGGAACGGGCCGGTGAGCGCCGAGCGGCTCATGGAGGTGACCCGCGAGCCCACCGCCATCTGCCGCTGGCCCGACGACCCCTACCGGGTGGAGTCGAGCGGGGCGGTGATCATGCATCCCCGCACCGGCGACTTCTGGGCCTGCTGGGGCCAGCCCGCCGAGAACGCCTATCAGCATTTCTCGCTGGCGTCGGTCGGAGCCTGATCAGCCATGGGCGAGCTGACCTACACCAACATCCGCCCCGAGTGGGCCGAGGCCATGGAGCACATCGAGCATTCCTCGTTCCCGACCGCCGACCGCGACGACCTCTACTGGGCCGACGAGCTGCGGGCCCTGGCCCGAGAGTTCCCCGAGGGCGGCGTGGTGGTGCTCGACGGCGACACTCCGGTGGCCATGGGCCTCGGCGTGCGAGTGCACTTCGACTTCAGCCACACCCAGCACTCGATCCGCGACCTGGTCGGGGTGGACGGCGGCACCGGCCACGTGCCCGACGGCGCCTGGTACTACGGCACCAGCATCGCGGTGCTGCCCGACTACCGGCGCCGGGGCATCGGCCGGCGCCTCTACGACATGCGCAAGCAGATCTGCCGCGACCTCAACCTGGCCGGCATCGTGGCCGGGGGCATCATCCCCGGCTACGCCGACCACAAGGGCGACATGTCGGCGGCCGACTATGTGGCCAAGGTCTCGGCGGGCGAGCTGTACGACGCCACCCTCACCATGCAGCTCGCCAACGGCTTCGAGGCCCGCGGCGTGATCGCCGACTACATCACCGATCCGGCGGTGGACAGCTGGGCCTCGCTGATCGTCTGGGAGAACCCCGACTACAACTCCGACGCCTGACGCCGTTCGGCGCGGGACTCTAGTTCCGAGATCAAGTCTGCGTCGTGCTCGCCCACCGCGGGGACGGCGGCAGTGGGCGCAGCGGTGTCGCTGAGATTGAAGGGGGGCTTGTACATCTCAGCTTTCCCGGTGGGGGTGGCGACCTCCATGAAGCGGTCGCGGGCTATGAGCTGGTCGTGGCGCCACAGCGCCAGCGGGTCCCGCACGAAGCTGTGGGCCACCCGGCCAGCCCGCAGGCGCGCCATCAGCTCCTCAGGCGGAACCGAGGCGAACACCTCGTCGAGGATGGCCTCCAGCTCGTCGATGTTGGCGATGCGGTCGGAGTTGTCGGCGAAGCGGGGATCGGCGACCAGGTCGGGGTCCTGCAGCACATGGGCTGCGAAGTCGGCCCAGTCCCGGTTGCTCTGCACCGCCACCATGACCAGCTCGCCGTTGCTCATCGGGTACATGCCGTAGGGGGCGATCATGGTGTGGCGGTGCCCGGACCTTGGCGGCACCAGGCCTGTGCCCACCGCCGCGTAGGTGGGCGCGGCGGTCCACTCGGCCACGCACTCCAGCATCGACACTTCGATGGAGGCGCCCGCGCCGGTGGCCTGCCGCCGGTAGAGCGCGGCCAGGATCGACGAGAAGGCGTACATGGCGGCCGAGATGTCCGCCACCGAGAAGCCGACCTTGCAGGCCTGCTCGGCGGTGCCGGTGAGGGCCACCGCCCCGCCCTCGGCCTGCACGGCCAGATCGTAGGCCTTGTCGTCGGTGCGGGGACCGCCCAGGCCGTAGCCGGAGACGTCGCAGGCGATCAGGCCGGGCAGGCGCTCGCGGAGCTGGTCGGCCAGGATCCCGGCCCGGCGGGCCGCGGCGGGCGACAGGTTCTGCACGAACACGTCGGCGCCGGCCACCAGCCGGTCGAAGGCGCCACGGTCGCCGGGGTCCTTCAAGTCGAGTTCGATGCTCTGCTTGCCCCGGTTGGCCCACACGAAGAAGGCCGAGGTGCCGCCCATGGCCGAGTCGTAGTGGCGGGCGAAGTCGCCCTCGCCGGGGCGCTCCACCTTGAGGACCCGGGCGCCGAGGTCGGCCAGCTGGCGGGTGGCGAACGGGGCGGCCACCGCCACCTCCAAGGCGACCACGATCACGCCCTCCAGCGGCGCCTTCACGGGGCCGGATCCCCCGCCGTCCAAGCCGTGCTGATGCGGGTCACGGGACCGGGCCCCTCCGCAGCCAACAGGCTGTGGGGATCTCACCAGGCGCAGTCGGGCGACGCGCGGTCACGGGGCCGGGTCCTTCGGGAGGTAGCCGCCGCGGGTTTGGGGGAGCTTCATATCGAGGATCCGCGACGCCACCACTGTGCGCAGGATCTGGGCCGTGCCGCCGCCGATGGTGAACATGCGCACGTCGCGGTAGATGCGCTCCAGCGGATTGTTGCGGCTGTAGCCCGCCGCGCCGTGGGCTTGCAGCGCGTCGCTCACCACCGCGATGGCTGCCTCGGAGGTGAAGATCTTGGCTTGGGCGGCGAGGGTCGGATCGGGGAACGGGCTGCCGCCGGGTCCCTGCGAGGCTGCGGCCCGGTAGATCAGGCTGCGGGCCGCCTCCAGCTTCACCGACATGTCGGCCAGCATCCACTGCAAGCCCTGGAACTCGGCGATGGGCCGCCCGAACTGCTCGCGCTTGCGCACGAACCCCAACGCAAGCTCGTAGGCGCCCGCGGCCAGGCCGAGCGCCACCGTGGCCGCCCCCACCCGCTGTGTGTTGTAGGCGTTCATCAGGTCGGCGAAGCCGCGCAGCAGCCCCGACGGCGGCTGAACCGCCATGTCGGCCGCGACCTCCATGTTGTTGAAGCCGACCACCGTCTCGGGCAGGCCCCGCAGCCCCATGGTCGGCTCTCGGCCGCCGATCTCCAGTCCGGGCGTCTCGCCGCGGAAGGCCAGGAAGGCGCCGATGCCCTCGTCGCTGCCGTGCTCGTCGAATACCCGGGCAAACACGAGATGGGTGCGGGAGACCCCGCCGCCGGTGATCCAGTGCTTGGTGCCGTTGAGCACGAACCCGTCGCCGCGGCGGTCGGCTCGGGTGGTCATCTCCGACGCGGCGCTGCCCGCGCCGGGCTCGGTGATGCAGATGGCGGGCTTGTCGCCGGCGAGCACCAGCTCTGCCACCTTGTGGCGCTGGGCATCGCTGCCGTAGGCCATCACCGCCGACAGCGCCCCCATGTTGGCTTCCACCGCGATGCGGCCGGTGACCCCGCACACCTTGGCCATCTCCTCCACCACCAGCACCGCCTCGAGCAGCGGGCGGCCCGGTCCGCCGTAGGCGGTGGGAACGGTCATGGCGGTGAAGCCGGCCTGTTGCAGGGCTTCGACGTTGTCCCACGGGTACTGCTCGCTGCGATCCACCTCAGCCGCCCGAGGCGCGATCACCTCACGGGCCAGCCTCCGGGCCCGCTGTTGCACCGCCAGCTGCTCCGGCGTCAGTTCCCAGCCCATGTCGTCACCTCCCGAAACACGGATGGCGAAGGGGTCGTGGATGCCATCGCGGGTTCATGATCATCTCCGCTCACGACCGGGCCGAACGGCGCGCGAGGAGAGGGGCGAGCGGCCGCCGTCGCGAGGCTCACGCCGAAACCTCCGTGGCGCGGGGGGTGAGGGTCACCAGATCCCGTTGGACGATGCTGCCTCCGATGCGGCTGAGCGAGGCGCCCAGGCCATCAACCGTGCGGACCAGGCTGGCCGTGTCGCCCGAGAAGTGGCTTCTCAGCGCTTCGGCCAGCGGCTTGACCACCTGATCAAAGGTGGCATCGTTCTCGCTGCGGTGCGATGGGCGGGCTGCGAGCGCGTCGAACCAGCGGTTGGCGCCGCGATGGTCGCTCACCCGGGCGAACACCAAGGCGGCGTGCATGTCAAGGAAGGCGCAGGTGTGGCGCTCCTCAACGGCGTCCCACCCGTCGGCCAGAGCCTCCCAGCGGTCGCCGGCCCGGCATCCGGCCAGTTCCAGGCGCCACAGCAGCGAAGCCTGGTCGCACAACGTGAAGGCGGTGGTGGCGTGCGGGGCGCGCTCGTCGAAGATCTCCAGCGCAGCCGGGGCGTCGCCCGAAGCAAGCAGGCGCACCGCCAGGTGCCACCAGATGTGGGTTGCGAGTAGATCCTGGGCGCTCCATCGTTCAACTGAGCCCTGCAGTAGTTCCAGCGCCGCGGCGGTGTCGTCGGTGGACTCGTAGACGTGAGCCAGCGCGTGGCGGGCCCACAGGTCGTCGGGATCCAGGCTCAGCGCGGCCCGACCCAGTTCTTCGGCCTCGTCGTAGCGGCCGACCTCCTCCAGCGAGAAGGCGTGCTGGCTGGCCACGAATCCCCAGCCCGGCTCGCCCCTCCACGCCTCGACAGCCTTTGAACTCGACGCCAGACGCCGCTCGGCGTCGCCGACGTGCAGGTAGATGTCGTGGGCGAAGCGCAGCGCCGCGAAGTCTCCGTCGGTCGCCGCGATCTCGTCCCAAGCGTTCGCGGCGGCAGTGAACTCGCCCGCAAGCAGCCGTTCCAGCGCCTGCACATGAGCGCGCTCACGGCGGGGGGAGCTTGCCACTCTGGATCGTGCCCGCTTCGCGTCCGCGACCAGCAGCCGCGAACTGTTCGGAGCGCCAGCCAGGGTCCGGTACAGCGCGGCGAACACCGGCCCCATCACGAAACTGTCGTCGGCGGCGCCAGCCTGCGACATCACCGCCACCGGGTCGCCGCGGTAGTGCAGGTACTCAGCCCAGCCTTGCCGCCATGTCTCGGCGCTCGCCGACGACCCCTGCACCGGTCCCAGCTCCGGCAACCCACGCACGCTCATCGCCAGACACCCGAACCGGAAGTGCGGAGTGGGTTCATGCCGCACCCAGCGCAGGGTCGAGGGTCGCCAGCGCACCGGCCGCTCGCACGCTCATCGCAGTGCTACTTCCAGGTGCTCTATGCCGTTCACGAAGTTGGAGTCGACGTATACGGGGTCGCTTGCTATCTCAAGGCACAGGCCGCGTTGGAGGATCTCCTCGATGAGGATGGCCACCTCCAGGCGGGCCAGCGGCGCGCCCAGACAGAAGTGGGCGCCGCCGCCGCCGAAGGCCACGTTGGGCGGCCGCAGCGGCCTGGCCACATCGAAGCGCAGCGGATCGTGGAACACTTCGGAGTCGAAGTTGGCGGCGGCATACCACATCACCACCTTGTCTCCGGCGTGCAGAGGGGTGTCCTGCAGCACGGTGTCGCGGGTGACCGTGCGCCGGAAGTACAGGATCGGCGACGAGTACCGGATCACCTCCTCGGCGGCCTGGGCGGTCAGCGACGGATCGCGGCGGACCCGCTCGAACTCCTCCGCGAACTCCACCAGGTGCAGGGCCAGGTGGGCCATGGAGGCCCTGGTGGTCTCATTGCCGGCGAACACCATCAGCCGGAAGAAGTTGGTGAACTCGGCGTCGCTGAGCCGCTCGCCGTCGACCTCGGCCTCGATGAGCTTGGTGACCAGATCGTCGGCAGGCTCGACCCGGCGCCGCTCGCCGAGGGTGCGGGCGTACTCGTTGATGCCGTGGGCGGCCGGACTGTTGAACGGCAGCAGCCGCAGCTCGGTGGTGTTGCCGTAGGCGTTGGGCTCCAGCGGCCGGCTGGAGGTGCCCGCCACCAGATGGTCGGTCAGCTCGATCATGTAGTCGTGGTCCGACTCGGGCACACCCATGATGTCGCAGATCACCCCGATGGGGATGGGCGCGGCCACCGCCTCCACCCAGTCGCCGCCGCCGGCCGCGGCCAGCGCATCGAGGCGGGCCCCGATCCGGGTCCGCACCGCCGCCTCGTAGGACTGCACATGGCGGGGCGTGAAGGCGGAGCTCACCAGGCGCCGCAGCCGGGTGTGCACCGGCGGGTCGAGATCGATCATCGACGCCCGGGCCGACAGGGCGTCGGAGTCGATGTCGTAGATCTGGATGTGGCCCACCGCCGAGGAGTACACCTCGGTGTTGCGAGACACCTCCGACAGCGGCTCGTGGCGGGTGACCGACCAGAATCCGGCGCGGTCGCCGCCGCGGGGCGGGGTCCAGCTCAGCGTGGGCCGACTGCGCATCTCGGCGAAGGCGGCCTGCGGGATGCCGCGAGCGAAGGTGGCCGGATCCGACAGGTCCACCGGCGCCGACAGCCGCTCCACCGCGAGCACCCGCTCTGCCGGTGTTTCCCGCTCTTGTTCGCTGCGCTCACGGGCCGCCCAAACCACAGCGTCACAGCCCACGGCCTCGCTCCTCACCTCGAATGACCCTCCTGAACTGTCATCACCGCTCGGCCTCTAGCCGAGCACGAACGGGTCGCGGGTGGCGCCGGTCAGCTCCACCCACACCGTCTTGGTCTGCAGGTAGCCGTCGAGGGCCTCGCGGCCGTTGTCCTTGCCGTAGCCGGACTGCTTGAACCCGCCGAAGGGCGCGGTGTAGCTGACGGTGCGGTAGGTGTTGACCCACACCGTGCCGGCGTGCAGCGCCCGCGACATCCGCAGGGCCCGGCGCACGTCGAGGGTCCACACCCCGGCGGCCAGCCCGTAGTCGGAGTCGTTGGCCAGCCTGACCGCCTCGTCCTCGTCGTCGAAGGTCAGCATGGCCAGCACCGGGCCGAACACCTCGTTGCGCACGATGGCGGTGTGGTTGCCGGCGCCGGTGATCACGGTGGGCCGCACGAAGCGTCCACCCAGAGCGGGGTCGACCAGCCCTCCGGCCTCGACGACGGCACCGTCAGAGCGGGCCTGCTCGATCATGGCCAGGATGCGGTCGCGCTGGGCGTCCGACGCGGCCGGACCCATCTCGGTGGCCGGGTCGGACGGGTCGCCGAGCACCAGCTCGCCGGCCCGAGCCACGATCCGCTCCACCACCTCGGCGGAGATGCCCCGCTGCACGTAGGCCCGCGAACCGGCCACACAGGTCTGGCCGCTGGCCGCGAAGATCCCGGCCAGCAGGCCGTTGGCCGCGGCTTCTAGGTCGGCGTCGTCGAAGATGATCTGGGGCGACTTGCCGCCCAACTCCAGCACGGTGGGAACCAGGTTGGCGGCCGCGGCCCGGGCCACATGGCGGGCGGTGTCGCCGCCGCCGGTGAAGGTGATCTTGTCGATGCCCCGATGGGCCCCCAGCGCGGCCCCCACCGCCGGGCCGCCGGTGACCACGTTGATCACTCCCGGCGGGAATCCTGCCTCGGCCGCCCGCTCGGCCAGCAGCAGCGCGGTGACCGGGGTTAGCTCCGACGGCTTCACCACCGCGGTGCAGCCCGCGGCCAGCAGCGGCGCCAGCTTCCAGGTGAGCAGCAGCAGCGGCGAGTTCCAGGGAACGATGGCGCCCACCACCCCGACGGGCACCCGCTCGGTGTAGACGAGGAAGTTGGGCGACGGGCCGGGGATCTGCTCGCCGACGATCTTGTCGGCCAGCCCGGCGAAGAAGTCGTAGTAGCTCTGGAGGCTGTGGGCCTGCGCGGAGGTCTCCCGGATGATCTTGCCGTTGTCGCGAGTTTCGATGGCGGCCAGCTCGTCGGCGTCCCGGGTGAGGATCTCGCCGAGGCGGCGCATCAGCCGGGCCCGTTCCACGGCCGGCATCTCCGCCCACGGCCCGGCCTCGAAAGCCCGCCGGGCCGCGGCCGCCGCCGCGCCCACCGCGTCGGGGTCGTCGGCCACCTCGGCCCACACCTCCCCGGTGTAGGGGTTGGACGTGGTCATGCGGCGGCCGGCGGCGGGCGCCGCATAGCCTCCGTCGATCCAGTTGTCGTAGGTCTGCACCCGGCCCTCCTCGCGGTCAGCTCTCGGGTCCGACGATGGAGACGGCCGCGCCGGGACAGCGGTGCACCACCACATCGGCCCTCGCTCGGGGCAGCACCCCCGACCCGATGACCGACGAGACCGCCTCGTCGTCGTCGACCAGGAACACCTCGGGTTCCAGCATCTCGCACTGGCCCCCGCCGATGCAGCGCTGCGAGTCGACGGCCATGCGCACACTGTCGGCGCTCACCGCGGCCCCCCGGACGAGCCAGCGGCGGGGGCCATGTCCACCGACAGCACGCCGTGGACGAAGTTCGACGCGGCCCGGACCGGCTCGCCGAGCTGCTCGAGCACCAGGCGACGGGCGGCCATCTCCTCCAGCAGCACCGACACCTCCAGGCGAGCCAGGAACGCGCCCAGACACAGGTGGGGCCCGCCTCCGCCGAAAGCGAAATGCTCGCCGTCGGCGCGGCCTGCGTCGAAACGGAACGGGTCGGCGAAGGCAGCCTCGTCGCGGTTGGCCGACGCATACCACATCACCACCTTGTCGCCCGCCGCGATCGGGGTTCCGGCCAGCTCGCAGTCGCTGGCCGCGGTGCGGCGCATGTGCAGAATCGGGGTGGCCCAGCGGATGACCTCCTCGGTGGCCGACTCCACCAGCGCCCGGTCATCCAGCACCCGCTGCCACTGGTCGCGGTTGGCGGCCAGGGCCATGGCGCCGTGGCTGATGGCGGTGCGGGTGGTCTCGTTGCCGGCGAACACCAGCAGATGGAACAGGTGGCGGTACTCGTGGCGGGAGATGCGACCGCCGTCGGCCTCGGCCCGAACCAGGTGGGTGACGAGATCGTCGCGGGGCTCGGCCCGGCGCTTGGCCCGGATGTCCTCGCCGTACTCGAACAGGGCGTGGCTGGCCGGGCTGTTGAACGGCAGCAGCCGCAACTCGGTGGTGTTGCCGAACGCGTCGGGCGGGATGGACTGGGTGTCGCCGGTGCCCTCCACCAGGTAGTTGGACAGCTCCACCAGGTAGTCGGCGTCGGCGACGGGCACGCCCAGCATGGCCAGGATCACCCGGATCGGCAGCGGGGCGGCCACCAGCTCGACCCAGTCGCCGCCGCCTCGGGCCTCGAACTCGTCGAGCAGCTCGACGGTGATCTCGCGCACCGTGTCGGTCCAGCGGCGGATGTTCTTGGGAGTGAACGCCCCCGCCACCATGCGCCTCAGGCGGGTGTGGTCGGGGGCGTCGGTGTCGATCAGCGAGCGCCGGGCCTCCAGGGCGTCGGCCTCCAGATCCCACAGGTTGGTGTGACCGATAGACGACGAGAACACCGCGGGGTTCCGCGACACTTCTCTCACGTCGGCGTGGCGGGTCACGGCCCAGAACCCGTTGTCGCCGTAGGCATGCCACCCCAGCCCCGGCATCGCCCGGATCTGAGCGAACCGCTCGTGGGGGATGCCGTCGAGGTAGAGCCGCGGGTCGGCGATCTCGGGGGCCAGTGGCGGCGCAGGGGCGGCGGTCGGGCTCACAACTCAGCAGTGCGCCGCGAAACGGGCCCGCTCCCAGTCGTTGACGTCTTCGGGGTTGGGCGAGTGCTCGGCGGCCAGGGCCAGCTCGTGGTTGGCGGTGCACAGATAGTTGGTGGAGAACTCCTCCCCCAGCGCGGCGGCCAGGGCGCTGCCCTCGAAGGCGGCGATGGCGTCGGCCAGCGTGGCCGGCAGCGGAGCGCAGTCGCCGGGGTTGGTGTACAGGTCGCCCTCGCTCATCGGCGGCGGCTCAAGGCCTCGTTCGAGCCCGTCGCAGCCCGCGGCCAGCACTCCGGCGATCATCAGATGGGGGTTGGCGTCGGCGCCCGCGGAGCGGAACTCCACCCGGTTGGCGGCCGAGCCGGCCTCGGTGATGCAGCGGGCCATCACCGTGCGGTTGTCGAGGCCCCAATGCACATGGGTGGGCGCGAAGGTGTAGGGCCTGACCCGCTTGGCCCCGTTGTCGGTGGGCGAGCCCAGCAGGCTGAGGCTCTCGGCGTGGGCGGTCAGGCCGCCGAGCCACTTCGACATCAGCTCGTTGGGGGCGCCGTCGGAGTCGGCGAAGGCGTTGGCACCGCCCGCGTTGAGGCTGGTGTGGACATGCATCCCCGAGCCGGTCTGGTCGGCCCACAGCTTGGGCATGAAGGTGGCGCTCATGCCGTGGGCGTGGGCCACCTGCTTGACGATGCTCTTGAACAGCACCGTCTCGTCGGCCACGTCCATGGCGCTGCCGTAGGCGATGTTGACCTCCATCTGGCCCGGCCCGTACTCGGCGTTGGAGGACTCCACGTCGAGCCCGGCACCGAGCAGCCCGGCCCGCATCTCGGCGATGCAGTCCTCTAGGTCCACCGCGTCGGTCAGCGACGAGTACTTGATGTGGTTCTGCACGGGGCTCCAGTCGGGCCGGCACAGGTAGAACTCGAGCTCGGTGGCCGCCACCGGCTCGTAGCCGAGGCCCCGGCAGCGCTCGATCTGGCGGGCCAGCACTCGGCGCGGCCCCAGCGGATGGGGGCGGCCGTGCTCGTCGGCCACGTCGGTGAACACGATGGCGTAGCCGGGCCGGTGAGCGAGAATCCGGCCGGTGGACAGATCGGGCATCAGCTTGCAGTCGAGATAGCCGGTGTCCATGTTGATGTAGGGGTTGTCGGTCAGGTCGTCCTGGGCGTCCATCACGAAGATGGCATCGGCGATGGCCACGCCCGCGGCGGCCACCGTGGCGAAGAAGCGGTCCACCGGCACCCGCTTGCCCCGCAGATGCCCCTGGGTGTCGGGGGTGGCCACCTCCACGGTGTGCACTCCGGCGGCGGCGCACTGCTCGGCGAAACTGCGGGCGGCTGCAACGTCGGTCATTCGATGCTCCTTGGGTTGGTCGATCTCTCGGATGGACGGGTCGGGCGCTCGCTCTCGGGGTCAGGCAACGGTCAGCACCACCCTTCCGGCGACCTCGCCGGCTCGGAGCCGGTCGTGGGCGGTCTGGGCGTGCTCCAGCGGCAGGGTCTCCACCGGGTTGAGCACCGACGGCTCCCGCCCGGCCAGCGCCAGCAACTCGTCGAGCTGGGCCCGGCTGCCCCACACGCTGGTCATGAAATGGGCCTCGTGGGGCACCGCGCCGAAGCCGAAGGGGATGCGTCCACCCCACAGACCGACCACGGCCACCAGGCCCCGCCGGGCCACCGCGCCCGCAGCCGCGCTCAGAGTGGCCTCGCTGCCGATGAAGTCGATCACGAAATCGAACGGGGGCAGCTCGTCGCCGGGCCCGTAGGCGCGGTGGGCGCCCCGCTGGAGCGCGGTGGCCCGCTTAGCCGCGGACAGGTCGAGGGCGCCGACGGTGGCGTCGGTCAGCAGCCGCAGATAGCGAAGGGCGTACTGGCCGAGCCCGCCCGCGCCGATCACCAGTGCCCGGCGCTGACGGCCCGGGCGGCGCAGGGTGTCGAGGCCCTGGGTGACGGCCCGGTAGGCGGTGAGGCCCCCGCAGGCCAGCGGGGCACACACCACCGGATCGAGATCGCCGATGGGGGCCAGGTAGCCGGTGTCGGGGACCCGCATCTTCTCGGCGTACCCGCCGTCGGAGAAAATGCCGGCCTCGGCCGCGTCGACGCAGATCATCTCGACGCCCTCGTCGCAGAACTCGCAGGAACGACAGCCCCACGGCGCGTACACCATGACCGGGCCCAGCCTCGGATGCACGCCGGTGACCTCGTGGCCGAGCACCAGCGGCAGCGGACTGGCAATCACGCCCTCCACGACATGCAGGTCGGAGTGGCAGACCCCGCAGGCGGTCACGTCGATCACTGCACCCGCCTCATCGGGCTCGGGGTGGTCGCGGGCGAAGCGCAGAGCGGTGTTGAACTCATCGAGGACGACGGCTCTCATCACAGGTCCCTGGCGTTAGAGGCCGAGCGGATAGACCCGTTCCCCTTCCGGATCCCGCGGGGCGAATAGCGAGGCCGTGGCCCGAGCGGCCCGTGAGCGCAGCGAACAAGAGCGGGAGCGACAACGCCGCACCGCGAGACGCTTGGGGGCAATCCGCGCATGTTCTCAGTAGCTCTTGGGCAGGCCCAGACACTTCTGGGCGATGAAGGCGAGCACAAGGTTGTTGTTGACCGGCGCCACCTGGTACAGGCGGGTCTCGCGCAGCTTGCGCTCGATGTCGTACTCGACCGCGAAGCCGAACCCGCCGTGGGTGTTCAGCGCGGCGTTGCCGGCCTCCCACGACGCCTCCGAGGCCAGCATCTTGGCCATGTTCGCCTCCGCGCCGCACGGCTCGCCCCGGTCGAACAGGTCGGCCGCCTTCCAGCGCATGAGGTCGGCCGCCTCGAGGTTGGCGTAGGCCTTGGCCAGCGGGAACTGCACCCCCTGGTTCTGGCCGATGGGACGGCCGAACACCTCGCGCTGGCAGGCGTAGCCGGTGGCCCGGTCGAGGAAGAACCGGCCGTCGCCAATGCACTCGGCCGCGATCAGGATCCGCTCGGCGTTCATGCCGTCGAGGATGTGCGAGAAGCCCCTTCCCTCGGCGCCGACCAGGCAGTCCGCCTCCACCAACACGTCGTCGAAGAACACCTCGGTGGTGTTGTGGTTCATCATGGTGGGGATCGGGTTGATGGTCAGCCCCGGCGCCAGCTCGCCGTCGCTGCCCCGCAGCCTCAGGATGAACACCGACAGCCCCGAGGCGCGCTCCTCGTGGGCGCCGGCGGGCGCGGTCCTAGCCAGCAGCAGCATGAGGTCGGAGTGCAGGGCCCGCGACGTCCAGATCTTCTGGCCGTTGATCCGCCAGACGTCGCCGTCGCGCTCGGCCCGGGTGCGGATGGCGGTGGTCTCGGACCCGGCGGCGGGCTCGGTCACCCCGAAGGCCTGCAGGCGCAGCCGGCCGTCAGCGATCTTGGGCAGGTAGCGCTGCTTCTGGGCGGCGGAGCCGTGCCGAAGCAGGGTTCCCATCACGTACATCTGGGCGTGGCAGGCGGCGGGGTTGCCGCCGCTGGCTGAGATCTCCTCCAGGATCACCGAGGCGCCGGCCAGGCTGAGGCCCCCGCCGCCGTACTCTTCTGGGATCAGCGCGGCGAGCCAGCCGTGCTCGGTGAGGTCGGCCACGAACTCCTCGGGGTAGCGGTCGGGCTCGAGGCCGCGCCAGTAGGCATTGCCGTACTTGTCGCACAGGCGCCGAACCTCGCTGCGGATCAGGTCGAAGTCGTCGGCCGCGGCCACGGCGTGGGGGGCGGTTCCGGCGGCGGTCACGGCGCGGCCTCCCGGTCCCAGTAGCCGCGGCGCTGCAGCAGCTCCACCGCCGCGATCCCGCTCTGGTGGAGGTGCTCCTCCATGGCCCGGCGGGCGCCGTCGGCGTCGCGGGCCGCGATGGCCTCGAGGATGGCGGCGTGATGTCCGACGGCCTGCGCGTCCCAGCCCTCGATGAACTCGTAGTAGCGCGACGGCACCGAGCGGAACAGCAGCTGCAGCAGCCACCGGGTGCGGCGGGGCGCGGCGGAGTTGATCACCCGGTGGAAGGCGTTGTTCAACGCGGAGAGGTCCTCGCCGCGGTCGTGCTCGAAGCGCTCGTGGATGGCGGCCAGCTCGGCGATCTCGTCGTCCTTGAGCGACACCGCGGCCATGGCCGCGGCCCGGCCCGCCACCACCCCGAACAGCTCGTAGTGGTCGATGATGTCGTCGGGCGACAGGTCGGCCACCGACGCGCCCCGGCGGGGGGTTACTTCCACCAGACCCTCGCGCCCGAGGATGACCAGCGCTTCCCGCACCGGGCTGCGGCTCACGCCGAGCGCCTCGCCGATGGCGTCCTGGTCGATCTTGGCACCGGGCTTGAGCGCCCCGGCCAGGATGAGATCCCGAACGTAGGTCACGGCCTCATCGGCGAGGCTGGCCCGCCGGCGCCGCCCCACATCAGCGGTCGGATAGCCGACGCTCATGGCGTCCCCGCACCGTTGGAGGCGGCGCTGCCGAGGTAGGCCGCTTGGACCGCGGCGTCGGCCTGCACCTCGTTGGGCGTGCCGAGGGCGATCACCCGGCCCTGGTCCAGGCAGTAGACCCGGTCGCAGATCCCAGTGATGAAGTTGAGGTCGTGGTCGATGACCAGCACCCCGGCCCCCACCGCGGCGGCCATTCGCCGGACGCTGTCGACCATCGCCAGCGACTCGGCGTCGCTCATCCCGCTGGTCGGCTCGTCGAGCAGCAGGAAAGCCGGCGCGGCCGCCGCGGCCCGGGCCAGCTCCAAGCGCCGGGAGTTGCCGTAGTCGAGCTGGCCGGCCCGGCGGTCCCGCTGGTCCCACAGACCGGCGCCGGCCACGATGGCGTCGATGCTGGCCCGGTCGCCGCCGTTGCGGTAGACGGCGGCCACCAGCGCGGCCACCTCCACGTTCTCGCGGACGGTGAGCGAGGTGAACAGCCTGAGATTCTGGAACGTCCTCACTAGCCCGGCTCGGGCGATCTCGTGCGACGGCGCCGCGGTCAGCGGTAGCTCGCCCAGGCTCACCTCCCCGGCGGTGGGCTTCACGATGCCGGTCATCACGTTCACCAGGGTCGTCTTGCCGGCGCCGTTGGGGCCGATCAGCCCCACGATCTCGCGGTTGGAGACCTCGACGGTGGCGTCGTCGAGGGCGCGGAAGCCGCCGAACTCCACCGACACGCCGCCGGCCCGCAGATCGACAGCCTCGGGCACGGGGGCCTCGGCGGCGGGGGCGGGGGGCCGGCGGCGGACCAGGCGGCGCGACAGCCAGGCGTCGATCTCCCAGTCGCCCAGCACCCCGTTGGGCCGCCAGATCATGAACCCGACCATGGCCAGCCCGAGCAGCACCGTGGGCAGCCCCTCCCGGAACACCCAGTCGAGATTGCCGTCGAGCCCGATCCCGAACACCTCGTAGCCGTCGGAGCCCATGCGCCGGGCGCTTTCGCGCACCGCGGTGATGACCGCCACCCCCAGCAGGGCGCCGGTCACGCCGTTGCGGCCGCCCACGATGAGCATCACCAGGGTGAGCAGCGTGTAGTTGAAGAAGAAGAACTCGGGCAGGAGGCTCCCGATCTCGTAGACCCGCAGCGAGGCGGCCACCGACACCACCGCCACCGACAGCAGCAGCGCCAGCGTCTGCTGCACCACCGGATCGATGCCCATGGCCCGAGCGGCCAAGTTGTCCTCGCGGGCGGCGTGGCTGAGCCGTCCGACGCTGCTGCGAGCGAACAGCAGGGCCGCGATGATCGAGGCGAGCAGCACGATGTAGATCGGTGTGCGGGTCTGGAGCGTGTCGCCGATCCCGAAGGTCAGCCCGGCCCGCTCGCCGCCGGTGAGGTCGTTCCAGCTGGTGGCGACCTCGTGGGTGAAGAACAGCAGGGCCAGGGTGATGACCGTGGCCGCCACCGAGCCCGACCTCGCTCCGGAGCGTCCCAGCCCGATCCCGACCACCAGCGCCACCACCAGCGTGACCCCGACCGCCACCGCGGTGGCCGCAGCCGGCGACAGGTGCACGTCGACCAGTCCCCAGGGAGCATCCGGTATGCGGGTGAGCTTGTCGTCGGGGGCGATGGCGAACAGAGCGAAGGCGTAACCGGCCACTGCCCCGAAGCCGACGTGGCCGAAGGAGAACACACCGGTGTTGCCGACATAGATCTGGATCCCGATCACCATGACGGCGTCGATGAACATGGCGGTTATCAGCTTCTCGGCCGCGGCGCCCTCCACCACCGCCGTGTACAGCAGCCCCGAGCCCACGAAGGCCGCGAACAGCACGACTCCGCCCGCCAGCGGGAAGGCGACGTCGCGCCGCGGGTCACTGAACAGCAGGCCGGCCTCGCGCCGCCGCTTGCGCGCCCATCCGCCCGCCGAAGACATCAGACCCGCTCCGCGTGGGCCACATTGACGATGCCGCCGGGGCGGAAGATGAACAACAGCGCGATCAGGGTGAACACCACCCCCTGGGTGAGCGCGGCGGCCGTTCCCGGCAGCCAGGTGCGCAGCATCACCTCGGCCATGCCCAGCGCCAGTCCCCCGATCACCGCGCCCCGCAGGCTTCCGAGCCCGCCGATGAGCGCGGCCAGCACGCCGCTGAGCATCGGGCTGATGCCCGAGGAGGGCGAGGTGTGTCCGGCCCGCATCAGCCAGAAGATCCCGGCGATGCCGGCCAGCGCACCCGACAGGGCGAAGGCGCCGCGGATCACCCGGTCGGAGTTGACGCCCATCAGTCGGGCCGCATCGAAGTCGTCGGCCGCGGCCCGCAGCGCCAGCCCGAACATGGTGCGCTGCAGAACGGCCGCGGTGAGGGCCAGGGTGACGATGGTCACGATGATGACCACGGTGTCGAAGACCTCCACCCGCAGCGGCCCCAGCGAGTAGGTGTCGGCGATCCAGCTCGGCTCGGCGAAGGTCTGGACCCGGGCCCCGATGTACATCAAGAAGATGGCCGACACCAGGAAGTGGATGCCGAAGGAGGTGAGCAGCTGCGTGAACTCCGAGGAGCCCCGCACCCGGCTGAAGGCGATCCGCTCGATGACGACGTTGGCGACCACCGACACCACCACGATCAGCGGGGCCACCAGATACCACGACCAGCCGTTGCTGAACGCGGCGTAGGCGGCGTAGCCGCTCACGGTGATCAGTTCCCCGTGGGCGAAGTTCAGCAGATGCATCACTCCGAACACCACGGCTACGCCCAGCGCCAGCAGCGCGTAGATGCTGCCCCGGCCCAGCCCGTCGATCACGTTCTGCACAAGGTCGGTCATGGCGTGTCACCGCGAGCCCCGTCGGGGCCGATGAACTCACCGGCCCCGACGGACGGGCTCATTTCGGACGGCCCGCACCGAGACACTGCAAGCGCCATGGCTCGATCTCGGTCTCGGTCAGCGGCCGTTTCCGGGGGGAATGGTTGGTCGGTCGGCCGTCACCTCATCTCGACGAGGACGTCCTGGCCGTTGACGATCCGCTTGATCGGAACCGACTTGGGGGGGGTGCCGGTGGTGCCGACGTAGCTGATCGTGCCGCTGAAGCCCTCGAAGCCCTGGATCTGGGCCACCGCGTCGCCGATCTGGGCCGAATCGGTGCAGCCGCAGTTGGCGATGCCCTGGATGCCCAGCAGCAGGGAGTCGACGTAGAGGCCCATGAAGCCCTGGCTCTCGAGCACCTCGCCGTCGTTGGCGGCGGAGTAGCCCTGGAGCAGGCGGTCGTTGAGCCCGCCCGGCTCGACGTTGATGTGGGGCGTGTGCACGATGCCCTCGTTGTTGGCCTCGAAGGCGATGCCGGTGGCGTCGAGCGCGTCGGTGCCGATGTAGGTGATGTTGTCGAACCCGGCGCCTTCGAGCTGGCCCCTCAGCGCGGTGACCTGGAAGCCGAGCGCGGCCGAGAAGAAGGCCTCGTTGTTCTGGAGCACCTCGGCCAGATCGGCCACCTGGGCCGAGAAGTCGGTGTCGGCGGCCCACTCGTAGGTGTGCTCAGCGACGATCTCGCCGCCGCCGGCCTCGAAGACCTCCTTGAACACGTCGGGGTTGTAGCCGGTGTAGGGGCCGGGCTGGGTGAACACGAAGGCTCGGTTGATGCCCTGGTCGAGGGCCCACTCGGCCGCGGCGGTGGACTGGCCCCGGTCGTCGAAGGTCACCAGGAACGAGTTGTTCTCGATGTCGGACAGCGTGGGCTCGGTGGAGGCGGCCACGAACACCGGCACCTGGCCCCCGGTGGCCTGCAGGATGGGCAGGGTGAAGTCGGCGAAGGGCGGGCCGATTATGAAGTGCGCGCCCCAGTCGAGCAGTGCGTTGGCGGCCACGCCGGCGGTGGTGGCGTCGCCGCCGACGTCCTCGACCCGTACTTCGACGGGCGAGCCGTTGACGCCGCCGGTGCAGTTGATCAGGTTGGCGAAGTGGGGCACCAGCTTGGAGCCGGGGATGTCGACGAAGCCGACCACGTCGCTGAAGTCCATGGCCATGCCGACCCTGATCGGGTCGCCGGACGGCGCGGGCCCGCAGTTGTCGAGGTCGGCGTTGAGCGCGGCCCTGATGTCGACGGCCTGGACCATGGGCTCGGGTCCGGCCATGGCCTCCTCCGCCGCGGCAGCAGCCGCATCGGCCTCCGCAGCCGCGGCCTCAGCCTCCGCCTCGGCCGCGGCCAGCTGGGCTTCGAGCTCGGCCACCACGTCGGGATCGACCGCGCCCTCGGCCTCTTCCATTGCCGCCGCCAGGGCGGCCTCAGCCTCCGCAGCCCGGGTGGCAGCAGCCTCGGCCTCCGCAGCCGCTTCCTGGGCGGCAGCCTCAGCCTCCGCGGCCTCAGCCTCGGCCGCGGCAGCCTCAGCGGCAGCCGCTTCAGCCTCGGCCTCCGCGGCTGCGGCGGCGGCATCAGCCGCGCTGGTGTCGGGGGCTGCGGGCTCGTCATCGTCGCCGCAGCCGGCGGCGACGAGGCCCAGGACCGCTACGAGAGCGATCACTGACTTGAACTTCATGGGGGTTTCCTCCTCCTGAGACGATGGCGGCGGACCGTAGCACACCAACCGTTCGGTAGCGAACGAATTCAGGCGGGGCCTGAGAGCGCTCGGCGCGGACCGTAGCCGACCCGCTGTACGTATGCAATATTTTTTGTAAAAAATTCAGAATGGGGGCGTCAGCAGGTTCAGGAGGTCGTCGTAGGCGGTGCAGCTGGGATACTGGGGATGTTCGACCCGCACGTTGGACGGTGCCCTGAACAGCACGCCGGAGTCGGCGGCGGCCAGCATGGTCACGTCGTTGTAGGAGTCCCCCACCGCGGCCACCCGGTAGTTGAGCGAACCGAAGGCCTCGACGGCCCTGGCCTTCTGGTCGGGCATCCGCAGCCGGTAGCCGGCGAGGCGGTCGCCCTCCACCACCAGCGTGTGGCACAGCAGCACGGGCCAGTCGAGCTGGGCCATCAGGGGCCGGCCGAACTGCTCGAAGGTGTCCGACAGCAGCACTACCGGAAGGCGCGACTGGAGCTCGCGCAGGAAGTCGAGCGCGCCGGGCAGCGGGGCCAGTCCCTCGACCACCTCCATGATGGTGGTCATGGTGACGCCGGCCGCGTCGAGCGCCTCGATCCTGCCGTTCATCAGCACGTCGTAGTCGGGCTCGTCGCGTGTGGTGCGGCGCAGGAAGTCGATGCCGGTGCGCTCGGCCACCGCGATCCAGACCTCGGGGGTGAGCACGCCCTCCACATCGAGCACGGCCAGCGACTGCCGATGTGCGCTCACCGGTTCAAGAACCCGCCAGTCGCCGGGCAGGGCCGCTCTCGCTCGGCGCTAGCCGTCATCGCCGCCCATCACGGCGGCGGCTCGGCGGTTGAGTTCCTCGTCGTCAACGTCCTCGATGTGGGTGTTCACGCTCCAGCGATGGCCCCACGGGTCGATGAACTGAGCGGCCCGGTCGCCATAGAACTGGTCCTCGGGGGGCCGCAGCTCGGTGGCCCCGGCGGCCAGGGCAGCCGCGAAGGTGGTGTCGCAGTCCTCGACGTTGACGATCATCGAGAACGGCGTCCCGCCCAGCGTCTTGGGCCCCACCACGTCCATCTCGGGCCACTCGTCCGACAGCATGATCATCGAGTCGCCGAGCCGCAGCTCGCAATGGCCCACCTGGCCGCCGAAGACCATGCGGCGACTCTCGCTGAAGCCGAGAACGCTGGTGTAGAAGTCGATGGCCGCAGCCGCGTCATCGACGCAAAGGTAGGTAGAGACTCGCGGGTAGCCATCAGCAATCGGGTTGACCATTGGGGAGGTGTCCTTCCTGGGGGATCATCAACGAAGCACAGCATTATCGCCCACCAACAACCAACACGCCCACCCCCAGCCCAGCTACCAACCCCGACAGCTCGGATAACGCTATTGAACAAATCTGTTCAATAGCGTTATCGGCAGCGCGCCAGGCCGACCCCTCGCAGTATCAGCAACGACGCGAGTCCGCAGAGGTGGTGCGGGTAGCGTTTGGCCAGTGGGGCAGGCGCACGTTGTGGACGAGGTGCTGGATTTGGCGGGGCAGGTTCGACCGCCGACGATTGCGGGCTTGCCCAGTGGCTATCGGTACGGGGGACGCGCTACGCGGACATCATCTTGCAGGAGGCGTTCCGCGACCGGTTCGACGACTTGCAGGTTGCGTTGGAGGACTTTCGTCCGACGCTGGACGAACTCCGCACCGGCGGCGGGGGCCGAACCGTGTTCGTGAGGCGGTTCGACGAGTCGCTCGGGAACATGGTCGACGAGGCCGACAGCGGCGGCTCGGCGGCAGAGGGGAGCGTCTGGGGCAAGCAGAACATCACCATCGAGAAGGCCGTCGGGTTCGACGGCCAGACCGAGCCGGTGTCGAAGGTCCGAGGCCATGAGATCGACATGTTCGGCAAGGGCTCACCGACGCTTCCCTTCCCGGGCGTGGCGGTGGAGATGGAGTGGAACAACAAGGATCCCTTCTTCGACCGCGACCTGATCAACTTCCAGGCCCTGCACCATGAGGGGGCCATCGCCGTCGGAGTGATCGTCACCCGCGGGCCGCAACTGCAGAGTCTGATCTCGGGCGTGATACGCAGCAAGGACGGCGGCTTCAAGTACGGCTCTTCAACAACTCACTGGGACAAGCTCGTACCCCGCGTGAACTTGGGCGGCGGAGGCGAGTGCCCGCTGCTTCTGATCGGCATCGAGCCGGACCGGATCGACGGCATAGCGCTCGCTCGCAGAGTCAGGGCGAAGCTGGATGAGGCCGATGCGCTCAAGGAGTCGTGGCGGGACGACCATCCGAAGTGGAGCGATGCCAAGCCGATCTACGAGGCTCTTCGCGCCGAGGCGCTCGCCATGATGCCGCCCCTTGCCGACCAGTAGCGCGCCAGCGGCTCAGCTGTTCGGGGCACAGTCGCTCTGGGCGCGGATGGCACCGCGCACCGAGTCAGCCGCGCCCCGAGTCCGTAGCGCTCTGGTTGCTCAGCTGTAGGGGGCGTAGAGCTTGGCCCTCGGCTCCACCTCGTCGTCGGCCTCCAGCCCCCACGATGTCCAGCCCGGGCGCGAGTAGCGGGCGAACAACTCCAGGTACGGTCCGGGCGAGCAGGCCTCGATGATGTCGTACTGCTCGTCGGGCTTGCGCGAATGCTCCCGCTTGCGGGTCTCGATGATGTTCACCTGCCGGCGACCGGGCGGCAGCGTCCGCATCTTGCCCCGCACGCCGAAGAGGATGATCTCGGTCACGTTGCGGAAGTAGAAGCCCACCCCGCGCCCGTCGGGCCCGCCGTCCTTGCGGCGCTTGGCCCATACCAGGTTCGACTTGTAGGAGAACCCCCAAGACTCCATCACCGCGAGTCCGTCAGCGATCAGGGCGTTGGGCACCCAGAGGTAGAGGTGGGCCTGCTCGGACACGATCTCAGGCACCGGCAGGGCCCGGATCTCCGCGGTCGTCATGGTGTCGTAGCGCGACAGCCGCCGATGCTCGGGGGCCACCTTGCCGGTGCGGTTCAGGAATCGCCAAGGCGGATCGGCGAGCAGCGTGCTGAACGGGCCTCCGACGAGTTGCCTCAAGTCGCCCGCCGCGTCGCTCGAGTCTCCGTCGACACTGTCATGCGAGCCGCGCCCGCCTCGAGGCTTGGGCACCACCCGTATCTCGTGGCCCAGCACGTCGGCAAGGCGCGCGATCGTCGAAAGCTGCGGATTGTGGCCGTTGCCGCCCAGCAGCCGGCGCACGGCAGCGGGCTGAGTGTCGGCCAGCCGAGCCAGTTCGGCCTTCGACACACCCGCCATCTGTCGAGCTTGATCAAGGTCGTTGAGAAGTTCGTTCATCACCGTGACCGAACGTAACACCTGCGTTACGAACAGTCAGGTATTTGACGCTACTGGGGGCGTGTGACAGGAGTCAGGCTCAATGGCCGTTCGAGGGCGATAGGGCCGGGAAAGTCAATACCCCGGGCGCACGCCACGAAGGGCATCGGCGACACCGGGGAATTCGGCCTTCGCGTCTCCCGGACGATCCGCACAGCGCCAGCCTTGAACTCCGGGTCGTACTTGCGTCGTGGTTGTGACATAGCGCCTCCGCATAGACGATGTCTCCACGATTCGGGGGGATGCCCAGAGCGGCATATCGAACCTGAGGTTTAGGGTCCGAGGGCGGTGATGGGCACCACCGCCACGCCGTCGGTGCGCTCGTAGGCGAACCCGGTGGCGGTGATCACCACCAGCCGGCGGGGTGCGCCGACCTTGCTCGGGTCGATCCGGTCGTCTCGGAGCCTGGTGAGCGAGGCCGCTGCGGCTTCGACCGCGGCCCGGCTTCCGAGCTTGATCTCGGCTGCGATCCACTCGCCACTGCGTTGCCGGATGATCGTGTCGACCTCCAGGCCGGTGTTGTCGCGGTAGTGACTGAGTTCTGCTCGCAGCATCTGGCAGTAGACACGCAAGTCGCGCACGCACAATGATTCGAACAGGAATCCGAGCGTCTCGAGGTCCGCCAGTAGGCGCCCGGGGTCGGCGTCGAGCGCGGCGGCTGCCAAAGAGGGGTCGACGAGTTGGCGTTTGGATGCACCTCGCAGTCGGGAGCGGGACCGCAGCTGGGGGCTCCACGCGGGCACGTCCTCGACGACGAAGAGCCTTGCGAGCGCTGACAGGTACGCAGCTGTGGTGCGGGGGTCGATCGGCTGCTCGCCTCCGGTGTCGGACGACAGGGTGCTCACCGCGGCCTCGGTGGAGATGTTGCGGGCCAGCGAGACCAGCAGGCGGGCCACTGCGGCGGGGTCGCGCCGCACGCCGTCAACTGCGGAGACTTCGCTCTGGGCGAGCTCGTGGAGGTAGTCGCCGATGAAGTCTTGCGCGTCGTTGGTGTCCATGTTGTGGCACAGCGGCCAGCCGCCCCGGCAGATGGCGCCGACCACGTCGTTGAGATCGCACTCAGGCACCGGCGCTGTGCACTCGGTGCCGTCAAAGAGCGCCCGTAACGACACCGTGCCGGTGGACAGCCCCGACTCGAACAGCGACAAAGGGCGCATCTGTACCCGGGCCACGCGGCCCACCCCGGAGTGCTGTTTGATGCTTGGAGGCGGATCAGCGGAGCCGGTGAGGACGAACTGGCCCACCTCGCCGCGGCGGTCGCACTCGCGCCGGATCATGTCCCAGATGCCCGGCACGAGATGCCACTCGTCTATGAGGCGGGGTGCTGCTCCCTCCAGCAACGCCAGCGATCCCGGCGAGGCCAGCTGCACCGATGCCATGGCTTCTTCGAGCAGTATCTCGCTGGCAGCGACCTGGCGGGCTGTGGTGGTCTTGCCGCACGCTCGCGGCCCCTCGATCAGCACGGCGGGCGCCGATCGGAGCCGGCGCCGCAGCTCGTCGTCGGCGACTCTGTCGAGGTACTGTGTGCTCTGGTGGGTTGACGCCATGGGTGCCGCCCGCGCTATGTACGGCCCTGTGCCCGGAAACACCTCATCGTACTCTCAAATGTGGCTTCTGCAACATGCCAATGCTTACTCTGCAATAGTTCCAATGCAGGTCTTGCAACGCCGCTGACGCTGACCTTGCAAGATCCGGACATAGCGCTTGCTCGCTACCAGAACGGGCGCTAGGAGCCTGCAGCCAAGCGCGCTGTGGCCACCCCGACTCAGGAGTTGGACCCAGACGCCAGCTGCGAAGCCGCTGGAACAGCGCCGCACGGTGGCAGACGTTCGCCCTAGCTGTGCCCCGACCTAGCACGTTGGCACGAAGCAAACGGGGTCCTGGCTAAGGTTCTGCACAATCGGCCACCAGCGTGACCCTGCGACGGCCACCGTCGGCGCGCCTAGCGCCGTCAGGCTTCGACCATGGCTATCAGGTCTTCGTCGCTGGGGATCACCACGCCATCTACGTAGTAGGTGTAGAGGCTGGCGATCACCTCTCCCAGGCCTGAGTCGTCGCCGGCGGACAGCTCGGCGGTGATCACCGAGCCGTGCATGTGCACCGACGACAGCTTCCCGGTAGCGAGCATCCGGCGGGCTAGCTCGTCGCAGGGACAGTCGCCGATGATCTCGGCGCCGGCCCGGTAGCGCTCGTGGCCCATACCGGTGAGGGTCCGGTTCAACTCGAAACGGACCAGTCCGGGGCGGGGCGACGAGGTGCGCAGGAAGGTGACGGGCTGGCCCATGGCGACTTGCAGGCTACAGCGCGCTCCCACTGCGGACGTGTCGAACACTCCAGTTGATTCACGGCTGCGCGAGCAACTGGATGGCTACAGCCGCCCGCCCGCCGCCGACGTGTCGAACAGCTGCGGGTGGGCGTCCTGTGGCGGCGGCAACACTCGGGGGACGCCGGTCCAGCGCAGGTCGTCCATGAACACCCATCGGCGGCGGTGGATGGCGCACGGACCCAAGGCGGCCAGCGCGGCCTTGTGGCGCGGGCAGGGGTAGCCCTTGTTGGACGCGAACCAGTAGGCCGGATAGCGCTCGGCGGCGGCGATCATCAAGCGGTCGCGGGTGACCTTGGCCACCACCGACGCGGCCGCTATCGACAGGCTCGACGCGTCGCCCCGCACGATGGTGGTCACTTCCGGCCGTCCCTCGCTGGCCTCAGAACCCCCATCGCGGTCCATGTCGGCACCGCGCCGAGCGTCACATCGTTGGAGTCGTGCATCAGGGGCCTCCGACATCCCGTCGCCGTCGGTGTCGCCGCCCCATGCGGCGGGATGATCTTTGTCGGGGCAGGGGGTCAGAAAGTCCCAGGTTCCGTCCACCAGAACGTGGTCGACTTCCAGGTCCAGCCCGTCGATGGCCCGCCGGGCGGCGAGACGCTGAGCGTCGGCCATGCCCAGCTCGGTGCACTCATCCACGCTGGCGTGGCCCACCGAGACCGCCCGAGCCCAAGCCGTTATCCGGTCGTGCAGGGTCTCCCGCTCAGCCGCGGTGAGCATCTTGGAATCGCGCACCTTGTAGATGCGCCGGTCGGGATCGGCGACCACGGCCGCCACTGTGAGCGGCCCGGCCCAGGAGCCACGGCCCACCTCGTCGACGCCGGCCACCACTGCCGCGCCGGAGTCCCAAAGGGCCCGCTCCGCCCGCAATCCCGGCACCCGGCCCCGCAGGGCGCGCCGAAGCGGAACAGAGGCCATCGGCGCGACCGTAGCCGCGCCGAGTCAGTGGCTCCCGCTCTTGTTCGCTTCGCTCACAGGCCGCCCGGGCCCGGCCACCCGCTCATGCTCGCTTCGCTCACAGGCCGCCCGGGCCCGGGGAGGGGGTGATGGCTAGAGGGTCCAGGTGGAGAGGACCAGGGCCTTGTCGCGCCAGGCCTGGATGTTGGCGTCGAGGACGTCGAGCGGGTTGAACGGGGTCACGCCCTCCATCACGTCGTCCTCGCGCATGCCGTACAGCGCACCCATGGCGAAGCGGCAGCAGTAAACGGTGGCGCCCTCGTTGATGAGGGTCTGGAGCTGGCGGTTGTAGCCGAGGTTGCCGGGGAAGCCCTCCTGGCCCACGGCCGGATAGCCCCGAGCGGCGTTGGCCATCAGCACGGCCGGGCCGTACAGGATGAACGTCAGCTTGAAGCCCTTGCGCTGCAGGCGGGTGGCGGTGAGCATGTTCACCAGGCCGACCGAGCCCTCGAAGGGCACCGTGTGCATGAACACGTAGGCCTGGTCGCCCTCCTCGGCCTTGTAGTCGGGGAAGATCTTCTCCTCGATGTTGTGCATCACGTCGCCTTCCTGGGGCGGCGGGATGGTCACTGTCTTGGGCATGGTTGCCTCCTTGTTGTTGTCATTGGTCTGGGTTTCAGATCGCCGGTCCTTGGGGTCGGCCGGAGCGGACGGGCCACTGCCGGCGGTGCGAGCCCGGCAGAGCCGCGATGGCGCGCCGCCGGACGCCCCAGGGCAGCAGGCGATAGGCCGGGGTGAACACATGGCGCCAGAAGATCTCCCGAGCACCGCGGGCCTTCTCCGGCGGCCGGGCGCCGTAGCGGGCGCCGACGCGCTGCTGGGCGTCAATGGCCAGGTAATGCTCCGAGTTGGACCGAAGCCACTGAGCGAACCCCATGAGCGCCTACAGCCCGGCCAGCAGGTTCTGGGCGGCCACCGAGATCGGCTCGTTGAGGGCGCCGATGGCGGGCGAGTACACGTTCTCCATGGTGGCCAGCTCCTCGACGGTGAGGCCCACCCGCACCGCCATGGCCAAGAAGTCGGCCCGCTCCTTGATCCCCTCGCCGCCGATCATCTGGGCCCCGATGAGCCGCAGCGACCCCGGCTCGGCCAGCAGCTTCACCGTGATCGGCTTGACCCCGGGGTAGTAGCGGGCCCGGGTGATGCCCTGGGCCTTGCCCACAACGTGCTGTATGCCCAGCGCGGTGGCCAGCGTCTCGCCGAACGACACCCCGCCGATCATCCACTCCCCCGCCAGCAGCCCCCACGGCACGAACACGGGCCGGTAGTGGCGGGTTCCGCCGGCAGCGTTGGTGCCGGCCGTCTTGCCCTGGGAGTAGGCGTGGGAGCCGGTCAGCCCCTGGATGGGAATGTTGGAGACTCCGTGGGGGATCTCGGCGCAGTCCCCCGCGGCGTAGATGTTGGGATCGGAGGTCTGCATCCGAGAGTCGACGATCAGGCCGCCGGTGGAGCCCAGCTCAAGGCCGGCCGCGGCGGCCAGCGGGTTGTTGGGCACTTTGTGGGTGCCGACGATCACGATGTCGGCGGAGATGGGCCCCTGCTCGGTCTCGACCCGGCTCACCGTCTTGTCGCCGGAGAACGCGGTGACCCGGTTGCCCCACTGCATGTCGACGCCGGCGTCCTCCCAGGCCTGGCGCACCGGCTCGACGATGTCGGGGTCGAGCACGTCGGCCATGGGCCACGGGGCGGGATCAACGACGGTGCACTTGATCCCCCGGTGGCACAGGGCCGCCACCATCTCCATGGCCACCAGACCGGCGTCCACCACCACCGCCGAGGTGCAGGAGTCGAGCCGCTTGTCCCACTCCATGGCCTCGCGGATGTACTTGACCTCGTAGATGCCGTCGAGATCGTTGCCGGGAACGTCCACCGAGGCGTAGTTCCATCCCGACCCGATGATGAGCCGGTCATAGGAGGCCGCGCCCTCGCCCGCCACCGTTACGGTGCGAGCCTTCGGGTCGATCGACTCCACCGTGGTCTCGTAGCGGACGTCGATGCCGGTGGCGACGTACTGCTCCTTGGTGGCCAAGAAGAGCCGGTCGAACGAGTCGATCTCCTTGCCGTGCACGTAGGGGATGCCGCACGGGCTGTAGGCCACGTCGGTGTCGGCGGTGTAGACCACCACCTCGGCGTTGGGATCGACCGCCTTGGCCGCGCCCGCCGCGCCCAGCCCGGCGGCGCCCCCGCCGATCACCGCTATGCGCATCGTGACCCTCTCGCCACCAAGACCTCCCGGCTGCGACTCGGCAACACCCGACGTGTCGGATGAGACAACTGCGTATCGGAACCTATGTGCGAGTCCGTGCGAGTGTCAAGCCGCGCCCGCCCGCAGCGGGGTCAAACCCGCTCTTGTTCGCTGCGCTCACGAGCCGCTCGGGCCCCGGTGTGCGAGTCCGTGCGAGTGTCAAGCCGCGCCCGGCCCTCAAATGGCCCGCACCGACATCTCGGGAGCGTTGCGAATGGTGTTGGACACGTAGCAGACGCGGGATGCAGCCTCCAGCAGCCGGTCCTTCACCGCGTCGTCGCAACCGACGTCGACCCGGATGTCGAGCGCCGAGAAGCTGGGGCCGTCGTAGGTGCCGGTCACCTCCACGCTCAGGTGGGTCAGCTCAATGCCCCGCTTGCCGGCCGAGTGGGCCACCGCCAGAGTGAAGCACGACGACAGCGCGCCCAGCAGCAACTCGGTGGGCTGGGGGCCCTGGTTGGTGCCGCCGTGCCGCTCGGGCTCGTCCACCGGGATCGTGAAGTCGCCGGAGGTCACGTCGCAGCGGTAGGCGCCCAGCCACCGGGCCGACACGGTAAGGGTCGCAGAACTCACAGGGCCGTGAACTATACGACACCACCCGATCACAAGCGAGAAGACCGTGGTCTAGGCTGCGCGCCCGGTGACAGGGGCATCAGGTGACAGGTACATGACCGCTACGGGGGAAACAGTCGGGCGGCCCGGCGGGGTGAGCGGCGAGACGCTGAGCGCGGTCGTGAACTCGATCGGACCCAAGATCCGCCACCTGCGCCAGCAGTGGAACCTGTCGCTGCAGCAACTCGCCGACCGCTCAGACGTGTCGACCGCGGCCATCCACAAGGTGGAGCAGGGCACCATGGTGCCCACCATCACCACCCTGCTGAAGCTGGCCGCGGCCCTAGAACAGCCCGTCTCATACTTCGTGGACGAGGAGCTGGAGTCGCCGCCCTACGTGGTGTTCACCCCCGCCGCCGAGCGCCGCTCGATCTACACCCCGCATGAGGGCCTCGCCCTGGAGGGGATCTCCGGCCCCTACGGCCAGTATTTCGTGGCCACCGCCATCGCCGAGGTCGCGCCGGGCTCCGACAGCGGCGAGTCTCCGCTGCGCCACGCGGGCGAAGAGCTGATCCACCTGCTGTCGGGACGGCTCGACGTGGACGTCTCCGGCCAGGCCTTCCAGCTTCGCAAGGGCGACTCGATCCATTTTCGCACCGACCACGAGCACCGCTGGCGCAACCCCGCCAAACACCCGGCAAAGGCAGTGTGGACCGCCCTCAGACCGGCTTAGAGGCCGAGCGGGTAGGCGAGCGATTCCGGCCCATACGGGCGAGGCCGTGGCCCGAGCGGCCCGTGAGCGCAGCAAGCAAGAGCGGGAATGACCCCGCTGCGACGTAACGAGCTTGCACCTATCCGCGCACGCTCTTGGAGCCTGGCCGCAATACAGAATGTCTGGCTATTGAGATACAAATTGTCCGCTATCTGGGGGACAGAATGTCTGGTGTCTAGCAGACAATTTGTCAGTCTTTGGCCAGGCGGCGGTCGAGGGCCAGCAGGGCTTGGCGGAAGCACTCGATGGGGGCTCGGGCCACGCCGGCGCCCACCTGGCCCGAGCCGTCGGAGGCGTGGACTATGCCGGTGTTCACCGCCGGTGTGATCGAGCTCTCGACCACTCTTCGGACGTCGACTCCCAGCGGGGTGCCGGCGTTGTCGAGCACGGGCAGGCGGAGCCGGGTGCTGGTCCCGGCGCAGATCCGGCCCATGGCCGCAGTGACCGCGGCCGCGTCGGCCATCCGACCCCCAAGGAAGCCGGCCACCGCGGGCGAGTTGGCCGCGGCCGCGCCGCCGAGGCCCACCAGTTCCAGCACTGCGCTGTCGCCGATGTCGGGGGCGCTCGTCTCAGGACCCTGGCCGGGGTAGTAAAGGGCGTTCTGCACCGGCGGCGCCGCCGCGATGTGCCACTCGGGGTCGCCGGCGAGGCGTACGCCGTAGGTGGTGCCGTTGCGGGCCATGGTGGTGACGATGCTGGAGTCCGCCACCGCGCCGGCCCACTCGGTGAGGGCCCGGGCGCCGGCCATGGCGATGTTGAGGAACATCAGGTGGTTGGTGCTCAAGAAGTCGGCTGCCTCGCCGATCCTGTCGGTGTCGGCCCGGACCAGGTGCGGCAGCAGGTCGCGCAGCAGCAGGTTGGTGGTGGCCTGGACCCGCATGTGCACGTCGTCGCCCATGGCGATGCCCTGAGCAGCCAGCGAGAACACGTCGATGGGGCCGGCCGCGTCGATGGCCCCGGCCAAAGCGGGGGCAAGAGTGTCGCGCAGAAAGCGGAGACGCTCTATGGCCTCGTCAGCATCGACCCCGAACCAGGCGACCGCTCCCGAACCCTGGTTGAGGCTCGAATAGGCGGTGGTGCCGCCAGCCTCGACCGACACCACGTACACCGGGGCGGTCGGCCCGATGGCGGTGGCCATGGGAACCACCGCAGCGTGCTCGTTAGCGGGCTCCAGCCTGATCTCGCCCGCGTTCAGCATGCGATCGGCGCGGTCGCGGTCCGGGGCCCAGCCCTCGGCCACCACCGCGGCCCGCACCGAGCGCCGCAACGGGTCGCACATGTCGGCCCAGGCGATCCGCGGCCCGCAGTGCAGGATCGTGGAGGCATCGAGGCCGCCGATCACCGAGCCCGCTGCCTCCACGCCCAGCAGCAACGGCGTCCCCCGGTCCAACCGGCTGATCACCTCGGCGTTGGCTGCGTCGATCCGGGCCGCGGCCGGACCCAGCAGCCGGGCCAGCGCGGCCACCGCCCCGGCATCGCCGCCGGCGGGGATACGCCAGTCGACCCCCACCGCGGGCGCGCCCTGATCACGGACCGCGGCCTCGAACCGCTCCAGCCCGATGTTGACGACCTCGACCCGCTCAGGCAGTTCCGTGACGCCCATCAACTGCGGCTTCTAGGACACTGCGGCGAGCAGGGCGCTGGGGGCGGTCCGGGCCGCGGGGAGGCGCAGGCAGGCGTCGTCGGGAATCTCGCTCTCGGCCAGGCTGTCGGCCCGCGACAGCTCGAAGGTCATGGGCTGGTGGGGCAGGCCGAAATAGTCAGCGGGCGGACCGTTGTGCTCCCAGCCGAGCCGCTCGAAGAAGTTCACGTTCTGGAGCTGGACGAATGCGTCCATCACGTCGCCCCCAGCCGCGGCCGCGGTAGACACCGCGAATCGCACCAGCCGCATGCCTGCGATGCCGGCCCGGTGGCCGGGCAGCACGGCTAGGCGGTCGCCCTTCCAGCGGCCGCAGGTGTCGGTGCGATACAGCCGCACCGTTCCCACCGCGGCCGATCCCCGTCCGGCCAGCACGTGGACGGTGTCGGGGTCGCTATCCCAATCGTCCACATCGGTGAAGGGGATGACCCGCTGCTCCTCGACGAAGATGCGGTGACGGATACTCAGGTGCCAGCTCTTGGCGGCCGGAGTCACAGCCCGCCAACACACGATCCGCTGCGACGACCCCACCGCAGTCAGCCCGTCCCGTCGGAGCAGTCACACAGCACTGCGCAGCTAGTCGCAGCCATGTCCGCCATCGCGGTCAGCCCATCGCTCGCACCGGAATCAGGTTCCGGCCTTCGGGCGCCTGCAGCTCCCGCTCCATCGCCCCCACCGGCGAGCAGGCCTGGCAGCGGGCACAGCCCGCCGCCACCAGATCGGCGGTGAGTCCACGCTCCACCAGATACGGCGCCACCTTGCGGGCCACATCCTCCACATAGTCCGCGGCGGGGGGCAGCCAGTCGCCCATGAGGGAGCCGGGCACGGGCCTCAGCGGCACGATGAAGGGGTACACGCCAATGTCGGCGGCCCGGCGGCAGCCCTCGGTGATCAGGTCGGGGTCCTCCCCCATGCCCAGAATCACATAGGTGGACACCTGGCCCTCGCCGAAACGCTCCACCGCGTGCTCCCAGGTCTCGAAGTAGCGCTCGATGCCGGTGCGGTGCTTGGGCGGCGCCACCCGCTCCAGCACCGCCGGGTCGAAGGTCTCGACGTGGATGCCCACCGAGTCGATGCCCCGGTCGGCCACCGCGTCGATCACGCTGAGATCGTCGGGCGGCTCGAACTGCACCTCCACCGGCAGCCCCGACGAAGCCTTCATGGCCTCGCCGCAGCGGGCCACGTAGAGGGCGCCCTTGTCGCGGCCGTAGGTGGAGCCGGTGGTGAGGGTGATGTCCACCGCGCCGTCGAGTTCGGTGGCCGCGGCGGCCACCTCGGCCAGTTGCTCGGGCCGCTTCACCAGCACCGTGCTGCCCGACGCCAGCGACACGCCGATCCCGCAGAAGTGGCACTGGTCCTCGTTGCCCCAGTAGGCGCAGGTCTGCAACACGGTGCTGGCCAGCGAGTCGAGATGCATCAGGGCCAGATGCCAGTACGGCACGCCGTCGTCGGTGGTGAGACCGTAGAAGCGGGGCCGGTCGGCCGGGGCGGCGCCGGCCAGGCGGATCCCGTCGGCGTATATTCCGAATCCGAGATCCTCGGGCTCCAGCGAATAGGGCGAATCGGCCACGAAGGAGGCGTCCACCGGGACCGTCACTGCGGTGCCCTCGATCCAGACCATGCCTGCGTCGGAGGGACCGGCCCCGCCCGGCCGGCGCTCGAAGTCGGTGTTGATCCTCAGACCCTTGAACTGGAGGTCGATGATGAGTTCGGCCAGCGACACTGCGCCATTCCTATCACGACGGAGGTTGATCCACGAAGGCGGCTGGCCGGCCGCGGATCACCGAGCCGCCGCCGGGTCGGGCCCGGAGCGACTCGGCTCAACCGGCGCGGCGCAATTGCTCCCGCTCGTGTTCGCTGCGCTCACGGGCCGCCCAAACCGCAGCAACACAGCCCACGGCCTCGCTCCGCGCCTCGCGAAGACTCTCAGGAATCGCTATGAATCCGCTCGGCCTCTAGGGGATATCGTTGCCCGTGGCCAGGATCAGGGCCGGGACCCAGAAGGTGTAGATCGCGGTTCCAGCGAGAATCACGCCGAGGAGCTTGGCCTCCAGCTTGCCGTAGGTGGTGAGGGCCACCGATCCGAAGGCCACCAACCAGACGATCAGGATCGACTGGAACATCCAGCTTCCCGAGAAGAAGTCCCACCAGAACAGCGGGAGGATGGCCGTCGGCACGGCCAGGTTCCCAACCACCCGCAGATCCCATCCGTTGACCTCGCTCTTGCCGAGAACCACGAAGAAGAGACCGTAGAAGGTGACGAGCCCGGCCAGGACGACCGACGCGTCGTCCAGAGGTCGGGCCCACATGATGTAAACCGCCTGCACCAGGTTCAGCAGGCCCACGACCAGGGTCGCATTGCCGATGCTGACGAGCGGGTTCGAACCCCCTTCCTTCTGATCGGCGCCCACACCGAGGAAGAAGAGGGCATTGAGCCACACGACCAAGCCGGTGGCAATGAAGACGACGGTTATAGGAGGCATGACAAGCCTTTCCTCAGTCTTACCCGACATCTCAGATAAGACATACTTATCCGACAAGCTAAACCCTCAGCCAGGGTCGGTCAAATCCGCACTCTCAGTGGCTGTGGTCGTGGTGCTGGTGGTCGTGGTCGTGACCCGGCGGGCGGGCCGCATAGGCCGCGGCCAACTCGTCCACCTCGGGACGGGCCACGATGTTGCACTGCTCAACCACGGACTCGAGAGCCTCCTGCCAGCGCTCGTAGTACCGGTACTCGCCCACCGGGGCCGACTCCCAGTGGTCGATGGCCGCGATCAGGTGGTCTCGGAACTCGTCCCAGGTGAACAGGCCGCCGTCGGCCAGCGCCGCGGCCATGGCGAAGCTGCGGCCCTCCCACGGCTCCTCGAACACCAGCTCGCCGTTGAGACGCGGCGGCGCGGCCGGACCCTCGACATCAAGAGTGAGAGCCACCAGCGGCTTGCTCTCAGGCTGCGCTGACCTTGGCCACGCCCACCATGGCGTCGCGGGTCACCAGCGAGGCCAGCTCCTCCTCGGAGAGGCCCTCGGTGCCCTCGGGACGCTGGGGCAGGACCAGGTAGCGGTTCTCGGCGCTGGAGTCCCAAACCCGCACCTCCACCCCGTCGTCGAGGTCGAGACCCATCTCGCTGAGCAGCCTGCGGGGCTCGCGCACCATGCGGCTGCGGTAGGCCGGGTCCTTGTACCACTCCGGCGGCAGACCCAGCACCGGCCACGGATAGCACGAGCAAAGGGTGCACACCACCACGTTGTGCACGTCGTCGGAGTTCTCGACCACGACGATGTGCTCGCCCTGGGGGCCGGCGAAGCCCAGTTCCTTGATGGCGCCGGTGCCGTCGGCGAGCAGCTGGGCGCGGTAGTCGTCGTCGGTCCAGGCCTTGGCCACCACCTTGGCGCCGTTCATGGGTCCCACATCGTTCACGAAGCGGTTGATGAAGCCGTCGAGCACCTCGGACTTGACCAGGCCCCGCTCGGTCAGCAGCGACTCCAGCGCCTCGGCCCGCACCGCGGGCGGGAGCCGGTCGGTGGTCGTAGTGGAATCAGCCATCTAGGTCGCCTCCAGGTAGCTCTCGAACAGGTCGATGCGCAGCGCGGCCGCCTCCGCGCCGGGACCCCACAGCTCGGCGGAGTCGAACTCCACTGTGTAGACGTGCTGGGGGTTCTCGCCTTGGAAATGGGCGTTGGTGTCGGGCAGCAGCGCGGCGGGACGCCGGGCGCAGACGGTGCCGGACCGGCCACGGATGTATCCCGGCATGCGGGTGTGGCCGCTGGTGCGCAAGTCCTTGGCCCGCACCCTGTCGCCGGGCGAGAAGGCGGGCTCGTCGTCGATATCGCGCAGCGAGCCTGCGCCGCCCCGCTCGTAGGAGGGCTTGTTCTCGGCGACGTCGGCCGGCTCGTCCACCGACTCCCCCATCAGGTTGCGGGCTCTGGCCTCCACCGCGCCCGGCGGGATCACGCCGCTGTCCACCAGCAGCGTCTCGGCGCACGACAGCCAGCGCCCGTAGTAGCCGTCGGCAAGGTACTCGTAGGGGTGCAGGCGCTCCAGCCCATGGCGGAAGGCATCGAGGTTGGTGCCCGACAGGCCCATCGACATGGCCCCCATGGCGAAGGCCCGGCCGTGCCACCCCTCGCGGAACACCGGCTCGTCACTGTCGATGGAGACGCTGCCCCAACCGTGCATTCCCCCCATGTCATGAATGCCGTCCATAGGAGCCTCCCCGCCGGCGGACCGTTCAAGCGGCCCCGACTATATGCGCCCGCACAGATTGGTGCGAAGCCCAACCGGTTGTTCCGACGCGTCCTCGAAGGGCCGTCACACGCCGCGGTGGTCGGCGCTCTGAGAGGCATGCCAGCGCAGCACCCGCTTCTCCGCCGCGATGAGCAGCAACACGAAGGCCACGCCGATGAAGGCCAGCACGAAGACGCTGCCCCAGAGCTGTTCGACCAGCAGCCGGGACTGGGCCACCCGGGCCGCGTTCCCCAAGCCATCGCGTGAGTTGAAGAACTCGCCGATGACCGCTCCCACCAGGGCCAGACCCACGCAGATCCGGCCCGCGGCAAACAGGTAGGGCAGCGAATGCGGGAACCGCAGCCGCCAGTAGATCTCCCAGCGGCCGGCGTTCACCGACCGCAGCAGTTCGTGGGTGTCCTCGTCGATCGAGCGCAGCCCGATGAGCGCGTTGGCCACGAAGGGAACCCAGGCGAACAGCATGGCGGTCAGGATCTTCGGCCAGGGAGAGAACCCGAACCACAGCAGGAAGATCGGCACCAGCACCGCCACCGGCGTCGACTGCACCAGCACGATCACCGGCAGCGTGGCCCGCTCCATGAACTGCGAGTGCGCCATGGCGGTGGCGACAACGAGGGCGACGAGGAAGGCGAGCACGAACCCCCAGAAGGCCTCCTGCACCGTGACCCAGCCGTTCTGGGCGTAGAAGCCGGGGTTCTCGGCCACATGGCGGATCACATCGGAGGGCCGCGGCAGCGTGAGGGGCCGCAGGTCGCGGATCCGCACGTACAGCTCCCAGCCCACGAAGAAGGCGGTCAGACCGGCGAAGGGAGCAGCCAGCAGCAGAGCCCGGCGCAGCGGGCGGCGGGGCGCGTCGGGCGGCTGCTCGGCATCGTGCGGCGCAGGTGCGCGGTCGGCCATCAGTTCGACCAGCCTTGTCTCAGCGCGGCCCGGACCTCGGCCAGGACACGGTGAAAGTCGTCGCTGTCCTCCACCTCGGCGTGGCGCGGCCTGCCCAGCGGCACGTCCACCACCGCGGTGATGCGCCCAGGCCGGCCGCTGAGGACCGCCACCCGGTCAGACAGCACCACCGCCTCGGGAATCGAGTGGGTCACGAACAGCACCGTGCTGCCGATCCGCTCCCACACCTCAAGCAGCAGGTAGCGCATGTCGGCTCGGGTGATCTCGTCGAGAGCTGAGAACGGCTCGTCCATCATCAGCACCGGCGCCCCCAGCGCGAACGCCCGGGCGATGCTCACCCGCTGCTGCAAGCCGCCGCTCAGCTCCCTCGGCAGCGAGTCGAGGAACGGCGTCAGGCCGATTCCGTCGAGCATGGCGAGCTGTTCGTCGTCGGACATGGCGCCGCGGCCGGCGCGGCGGTTGACGTCGGAGAGAAGCGACACGTTGCGGCGCACCGTCCGCCACGGCAGCAGCGCCGGATGTTGCGGCACGAAGCCGTAGCGCTTCTGGCGGCGGGCCTCGGCCGGCGTCTGGCTGTTGACGGCCACCGTGCCCCGGTCAGGCTCGAGCAGCCCCCCGGCCAGGCGCAGCATGGTGGACTTGCCGCAGCCTGACGGTCCGATGAGGCTCACAAACTCCGACGGCTGCACGTCGAGGCTGACCTTCGACAGGGCGTGGACGAGGCTGCCTTTGGGTCTGAACCACTTCGACACCGCCTCGAAGCTGACGGCGGGCGCGCTCACCGGGGAGTCAGGGTCCGGGCCAGATGAGGGTGGCGCCGTCGTAGACACTGGCAGCGATGTCGGCGTTCACCATGGGACGCCAGTCGGGCGCCGACTCGTACACACCGGCGTGGACCAGCGCCTCTATCTCGGCTTCGAACAGGTCGAGGTCGGGGATGCCCACCCCCGCGCCGGCTACCGCGAGGTCGGCGATCAGTGCGGACTCCACGCCCCAGCGGTAGCGCTCCGACTCCATGGCGAAGTACAGCGGGTTGCCGGCCGCCTCGATCAACTCGAACGCCTGCTCCACGGCCAGGTCGGGGTTGGCCGCGGCGAAGGCCTGGCCGCGGATCAGGACTCTCACCACATCGGCGGCCAACTCTGGGTGCTCGTCGATGAGCGACTGCCTGGTGAAGACGACGCCGAAGCTGGAGGGCACGTCGAAGTCGAGCGGATCGAGCATGGTGAAGGCCACACCGCTGTTGGTGAGGGTGTTGGGCTCGTTCGACTTGTAGACGGGCAGCGCGTCGATGCCGAGCTCGAGGTGGGCCACCGGGTCGAAGCCGTCGAGCAGCACCTCCTCGAAGCAGCCCCGGTCGATGCCCGACAGGGCCACCGCGGCCTGAATCGAATGGGGCAGGTCGCCCTTGATTCCGATGAGGCTTCCGCACAGGTCGGCGAAGTCGTCGATGGGGCTTCCCTCCGGCAGCACCAGCGCTTGGATGGCGGTGCGGCCCCAGTGGATCACCGCCACCAGATCGCCCTCGCCGGCAACATTGTTGGTGACCACCTCGGCGAACGACCCCGACGTGCCGAACTGGGCTTTGCCCTCCATCACCAGCGCTGCGTTGGCCGGACCAAACCCGGGCTGCAGCTCGAAGTCGATGCAGAGCTCGTCGAAGTAGCCCTGAGCATCGGCGACGATGGCCTCGACGATCCCGGCCGCAGCCGCGAAATCGAAGCCGGTGACGAAGGTGACCGTGCCGGCGTCGCGGTTGCGCTGGCACCGCTCCGCCGCCAAGTCGGGCTCAGGCTCGGGTGCTGGTTCGGGGGCCGGCTCAGGTGAGGGCTCGGGGACCGGTTCAGGCTGTGCCGCGGGCTCGGGGACGGCCGGAGCGACATCCTCGGCTTCACCGCACGCCGCGGCTATCAGCGCCACGACGGCCAGGGCAAGCATCGCAGCGCGCGGCCTCCGGAACGAACCGTTGCGTCTCATCGCCTCGCCTCCCACGGCCTGACCCGATCGGCCCGACCGCTGCCGCGGGTCCGGCGTCGGGCGAGTCTGCCAGTCACTGTCGATCGATGCCAAGACTGCTCCACGGCCTCGATTTTGGCGTGACACGCGCCTACATCCAGTCCTGAGGCTCTTGCTCGCGCCGGGCCATGGCCGACGCCACGACTGCGTCGACCATCGCCGGGGCCGAGCCGGTCTCGGGCCGGTCCAGCCCCTCGAGCTCCTCCGGCTCGGCGATGCCGGCGAGGCTCTCGGCCAGGGTCAGGCCCTGCTCGCGGGCCCGCCGGTAGGCAAGTTGCAGCTCGTCGTTGGCCCGGTGCTTGCCCAGCTTCGGTGACAGTCGCTTGAGCAGCTCCTGGGATCCGAAGTCGCCCATGGTCTCAAGGTTGGTCGCCATGGCGTCGGCGTCCACCTCAATGCCCGCAGCCAGGTTTCGGGCCATGCTGAGCTGGGCCAGCAGGTAGTGGCACATCTCGGGCAGCATCACCCATTCGGTCTTCCAGGTCCTGCCGTCGCGCTCGTGGTCGCCGACCATGGTCTCGGTCAGCACCCCGGCGGCCGAGCGCACGAGCCGGGCCAGGGTGACCATCTGCTCGCTGCCCTCGGGGTTGCGCTTGTGGGGCATGGTGATGCTGCCCATCGTGTCGCCCGAGGCGCCCTCGGCCAGCTCGGAGATCTCGCGTCGCTGGAGGTTGTAGACCTCGTTGGCCATGCGGGCCATGGTGGCCGCGGCCATGGCCGAGTTGTTGGCGAACTCGGCCATGCGGTCCCGGGCCGTGAGCCATGAGATGGTCGGCTCGCCCAGCCCGAGCCGCTCGCAGAAGCGGCGGCGCAGCTCGGGGCCCACCTCGCCGTAGAAGCCCAGCACCCCGACTGCGCCAGCCAATTGGCCCACCACCAGCCGGGGGCGGCTCTGGCCCCATCGCTCCAAGTGCCGGGCGGTCTCGTCGGCCCACGACGCGGCCTTGAACCCGAACGTGATCGGCGCTCCGGGCTGGCCGTGGGTGCGGCCCAGCATGGGCGTGTCGCGGTGGCGCGCCGCCAACTCGATCAGCGAGCCCTCCACCGCGCGGAGGTCGCGCCACACGACGGCGCCGACGGCCCGGATCTCCAGGGCGGCGGCGTTGTCGGAGACGTCCTGCACGGTGGCTCCGTAGTAGACGTGCTCGCGGGCGTGCTCGGGCAGGCGGGCCTGCAGCTCGCGCGCCAGCCCGATGGTGGAGTGCGAGGTCCGCCGGGTCTCGACGCCGAGCGCGGCCGGGTCGAGGCTGGCCGCGTCGAGTCCGTCGATGGCCCGGGCCGAGGCCTCGGGAATAATCTCCAGGTCGGCCTGGGCGGCGGCGAGAGCCTTGAGGACGTCGACCCAGCGCGTCAGGCGGGCCCGCTCGGAGAAGATCGCCAGCGACTCTGGGGTGGACCACCCGTGCCCATACACGGCCGAGTCGATCAGGTGGGCGTCCATCGCTCTTCCCTCACTGGTCTTCTCTCAATGATCTTCCCTGACACCGGCGAGTGAGCGGAGAGCCTCGTGCACCTCGGCGAGGGTGGCTCCCCACGGCACCATCACCGTTGTTCCTGCTTGCTGGAGGTCTTGGGGGTGCTCAAGGCCCTCCTCCCGCAGGCAGCAGCGGCTCAGCACCAGCCCGTCGAGGGACGGGTCGGCGGCGATCAGCCGGCGGGGGCACCAGTCGATGGTCCGGTCCGCATCGGCGCCGTAGAACCAGCGGTGAATCTGCTGGGAGCGCTGACAGCCGAGCAGTGTCGAGCCTGCCGTCAGGCGGGGCCGCTCGTCGAGGTGCGCCACCGCCACGCCCTCGATCTCCACCCCGCCGCCCCGGCAGGGAACGATCAGCGCGTCGGGCGCCGGCGCCGTCACCAGCGAGCGGCTGTCGACGATGCGCTCGCTCACCGCGATAGGCGGCAGATCCTCGGCCAAGTCCAGGACCCTGGCCACCTGGTCGGCGAGCTTGGACGGCTCGGGCGGCACCACGTCCACCACCGTCACCGGCACCGGCTGGGGGTTGAGCAGGAAGCTGACATGGCGGTACCGGCCCTCCACCACGATGCAGCGCCGGTCCGGGCGGCGGAGAGCCACCCGGGCCAGATGGGAGGCGATGCCGGGATCGGCGCCGTCGTCGCGCAGGTAGGCGCACTCCTGCGCGCCGGCCAGCACCCGGGCGGCCGCCGCGGGCGAGAACAGGTCGTCGCTGGCGTTGCGGGCCAGTTCCACCAGCGCGCAGCGCTCCGGTTCGGCCTGGTGTCGGGCCACCACGAACCTGGTTCGGCAATACGCCTCCCGCCCACCGAATCGAGCCACGAGATCATCGGCCGCCAGGCTCGGCACCGCGGCCACCGACACCTGCCGGTAGCGCGACGGCATGACGTTGGGTGAGGCGGGGTCTAGGTCGAACATGCGGGCGGCCGTCTCATCGAACCGCACCACTCTACGAGTGCCGATGCTCAGGGGATGCCTGAGCGGCCGGTACGGTTTAGAGGCCGAGCGAGTAGGCGAGCGATTCCGGCCCATACGGGCGAGGCCGTGGCCCGAGCGGCCCGTGAGCGCAGCGAACAAGAGCGGGAATGACCCCGCTGCGACGCGACGGGCTTGCACCTACCCGCGCACGCTCTTGGCCGACCGAGATCGCGCCGCGGCTGTACCGTGCGGCCGTGCCCACATCGCGGGAGACAACCGGCCCGAAGAGAACGGATCCGGCGCAGCGGCCGTCGAGGGAGGCAGCCACCCTGGAGACGGCAACACCCCACGCGCCGTCGCTGGACGAGTTGGTGGCCGCGGTGAGGGACCATGCGGGCCTGCGAGCCAAGGGCGCCATCGGGGCCGTTCGCCGGGTCGTCGAAATCTCTGATCCGGTGACCGGGCCCGGCGACGACGGCGCGGTCGTGGAGATGGCCGCGGGAGGCTCGGTTGTGGTCTGCGGCGAGGCCATGCATCCGGCGTTCGTAGCCTCCGATCCTCGGGCGGCGGGCATGGCCGCCGTGCTGGCCAACGTCAACGATCTGGCCGCCATGGGGGCGGTCCCCAGAGCCATCGTCAACACGGTGGTAGCAACTGGGGCGGCAGCAACCGAGGCGCTGGGCGGCATGGCCGAGGCGGCCCGCCTATACGGCGTGCCCATCGTGGGCGGGCACATCACCGAGCACGGGGGCGAGCCGGCGCTGTCGGCCTTCGCGGTGGGCGACGCAGACCGAGTCCTGTCGGTGAGCCGGGCCCGTGCCGGCCAGCACCTGGTGTTCGCCGGCTGCGTCGACGGCCGCATGCGAACCGGCTTCGACTTCTTCACCAGCATCGGCGCACGCGGACCTCGTCTGGCCGCCGATGTGCGCCTGCTGGCCCGCGCCGCCCGCGACGATCTGGCGTCGGCCGCCAAGGACGTGAGCATGGCCGGCTCGATCGGCTCGCTGGCCATGCTCCTCGAGCCCTCAAAGCTCGGAGCCGACATCGACTTGGACAAGCTGCCGACACCGGCAGGAGTGAGCCTGGACCGCTGGCTGACCTGTTTCCCGACCTATGCGTTCTGGCTCACCACCGACCACCCCGAACAGTGCGTGGACCTGTTCCGCTCGGCCGGACTCGCGGCCGCGGCCGCCGGCACCGTCACCGACCGCGGCGTGCTCACGGTGCAGCACCGATATGAGAGCCGCAAGGTCTTCGACCTAGAGCGCGAGCCCATCACCGGACTCTGGTAGGGCCCCAGCCGCCTCGACGCGACTCGACCAGCGGTGCCGAGTTAAGAGCAGTAGGCCGGCTCAGGCGTCGTCGCTTCGACACGGCGCCGGGTTGCACAATCAGGCTCCGGCCTGCTCGACCGGCCGCGCCGAGTTGGGACCAGGGGACCTCAGGCTCCAGACGCCTCGACGCGGCTTCTCATAGTCTGCCGGTTGTCCTCGAACCGCTCCGGGTCAGCCGTCTCCAGATCCTCGAAGTCTCCCGCGTCAACCTCGGAGGCGCCGCCGGACTCGCCCGTCTCGGTCACCGTCACCACGTAGAGGGAGGTCATGGTCGACGGGTCTGGCTCGACCATGCTCACCACGGCCAGGCCCGTGGGCAGGTGCAGTTCCATGCACTGGTAGGGGTCGGCCAGCCCGGCGTCCAGGTCGCCCTGCTCATGGATCACCGCCCACACTTGGCCCGCCTCGCGGGCTGCGGCGATGCTCTCACGGTGCCGACGCTCGGCTCGCTCGGCCAGCAGCTCGCGGCGACGGACAGCGAACCCGCAGCCCGCGGTCGCCTCCTCCAGACCGGCGGCGACCGGCACCCCAGCCGCCCCCGCCGCCTCGTCGAGGATGGCGGACCGGTGCTCCCAGCGTTCAACCAGCGCGGCGAGGTCGGAGACGGGGGCCAGCGCGTCGGCCACGGCACGGACCAGCTTCACCGCCGACTGGTAGGCGTCGGGGTTGGTGGTGGCCGTCGGGTAGAGGCGGCGCTCACTCTCGTTCCAATGGGCGGCCAGCACCGCAGTGGGGTCTGCGACGCGACCGGCTCTCATCGTTGTGCGCTCGCTCTTGGCATAGCCCATTGCCCTTCATCTACTATGAGAAAGTCGGTTCTGCTATCGGCAGGCTCACGGCTCCGTTCGGATCCGGCGGGTCTGGCGAGAGGAGCGAGCCTTGGCCGAGACCGCGATTCTGGCACTCGGAGGCAACGCACTCATTCGCGAGGACCAGCGCGGCACCCTCGAGGAGCAGTACGACAACGCCTTGGCCATGGCCCACTCGGTTCGCTCGCTGGTCCGCAAGGGCTGGAACGTGGTGATCGTGCACGGCAACGGCCCCCAAGTCGGCAACCTGGCCATCCAGCACGAGGGCTCGACCGACCTCGTTCCCGCCCTGCCCCTGTTCACGCTGAGCGCCATGACCCAGGGGCAGCTGGGAAGCCTCATCTGCCTGGCGCTCCACGAGGTGTGCCGGCGCGACATGGCGGGGGCGGTCTCCATCGTCACCCACATCGAGATCGACCCCGACGACCCGGCCCTCTCGCAGCCCACCAAGCCCATCGGCCCCTTCTTCGACCGGGCCGAGGCGCAGGCCCTGGAGTCTCGGAGGGGCTGGACCATGGCCGAGGATTCGGGGCGGGGCTACCGGCGGGTGGTTCCGTCGCCGAGGCCGATAGTGCCCGTCGAGGCCGAAGCCATCTCGGCTCTGGTGGCCCTCGGCCACATCGTCGTGGCCGGCGGAGGGGGCGGCATTGCGGTGGCACGCTCGACCGACGGCGCCTACAGGGGCATCGATGCCGTGATCGACAAGGACTACGTGGCGGAGCGGATCGCCGACTTCTTGGACGCTCGGGCGCTGATTATGGTGACCGGCGTGGCCGCGGTGTGCCTCGATTACGGGACCCCCGCCGAGCGGTCGGTGGCCGAAATGACCGCATCGGTCGCCCGGCGACACCTAGCCGACGGCCAGTTCCCCGCCGGCAGCATGGGACCCAAGGTGGAGGCCGCCATCGAGTTCGTGGAAGTTGCATCGGAGGCTGCAAGCGGCGTGGGGTCAAAGGCCGACACCGGTAACGAACTGCTAGATGCAGCGGGGCGGATCTCGGTCATCACCACGCCCGAGCTCGTCTACGCCACTCTCGAGGAGCCGGCTGGCGTGATCGAGGGCCCCAGCGGCACCCGGATCGTGGCAGACCCGGCATGATCTCCACCGAGGTCATCGCCGATTGCTATGTGGACAGCGTGCGCCTGCTGGAGGCCTCGCGGGCCATGCGCGAAGCGCCCGGCGTGGACTGGGCCTGGGCGCTGATGGCCACGCCCGCCAATCTTGAAGCCTTAGCCGCGGAGGGGCTGGCGCAGGGCCTCGGCGACGCGTCGGCCAACGATCTGGTGCTGGCCGTAAGGGCATCCAGCGGCGTCGCGGCCGGCGAACAGTTGGACGCTGCGCTTCAGGAGGGGCGACGGGTGCTGTTCGAGGTGGCCGGGCCGGCCGACGACGCCGGTGCGGCGGCGGACGGGCCGCGTCCGGCCAGCCTCGACGACGCTCTGGCCGAAGCACCGGGCACCAACGTCGCCATCGTCTCCGTTCCCGGCCCGTACGCGGCACTGGAGGCCCACAAGGCCCTGACCCGCGGCCTCGATGTGCTGCTGTTCAGCGACAACGTGCCCCTGGCCGACGAGATCGAGCTGAAGCGGCGGGCCCGCTCGCTGGGCCGGCTGGTGATGGGGCCGGGTGCGGGCACGGCCTCGCTGGGCGGGGTGGGACTCGGGTTCTCCAACCGGGTGGCGCCGGGGCCGGTGGGGGTGGTGGCCGCGGCGGGTACCGGCGCTCAGGAGGCCATGGCCCTGCTCGACCGCTGGGGATCGGGCGTCACCCATGTGATCGGGGTAGGGGGCCGAGACCTCTCCGAGCAGGTCGGAGGACTGATGTGCGAAGCCGCCCTGGAGGCTCTCGACCGCCATGATGGCACCGAGTTGACGCTGCTGGTGTCGAAGCCGCCCGCGCCGGCCGTGGCCGAGCGCCTGCTGGGCCGGCCGCGGCGCAAGCCAGTCGTGGCCGCGCTGATCGGGCTGGAGCGACCCGTGGCCACCGCCCCGGGAGTGGCGGTGTGCAACACGCTCGAGCAGGGGGTGGTGGAGGCCCTGGCCCGCCTCGGCTGCTCGGGCCGCGACCCGGTCGGGTCCATCGACGCCGAGGGGGCCCGGCTCTGCGCCTCGCTCGACGGGCAACGGCGGCGCCTGGTGGGACTGTTCAGCGGGGGCACGCTGGCCTATGAGGCGATGACCATCGTGAGCCGCCACATCGGCCCGGTGTTCTCCAACACGCCGCTGGAGGCTGGCTGGGCGCTGCCCGCGCCGCCCGGCGCCCATGTCTGTCTCGACATGGGCGAGGAGGAATACACCGTGGGTCGTCCCCACCCGATGATCGATCCCGAGGCCAGGCTCGAGGCGCTGCGCGATCATGGGTCGGATCCCACAGTGGCGGCCGTGCTGCTCGATGTGGTGATCGGCGACGGCGCCCATCAGGATCCCGCGTCCATGCTCGCTCCCGCCGCCGCGGAGATTGTGGCGTCGGGCGCGGCAGTGGTGGCCTACGTGCTAGGCACCGACCGCGATCCCCAGGGCTTCGAGCAGCAGCGGTCGATCATGCGCGAGGCGGGCTGCGTCGTGGCCGAGACCAACGCCCGGGCCGCTCTGGCCGCCGCCGCCCTGGTGAACCGCGACCCCGCGCTAGTCCACCACGACCTGGCCATCAGCCTGACCGCGTGATCCCAACAGGCCACGCGAATCGGGAGTCATTTGCGCTCACTCTGAGCGGCCGAGCGAATCGGGGGACGTTGATCGGGGTAGGTGTGATCGGGGGATATGTGGCCGGGGGAAATATGTGATCGGGGAATATGTGGGCGACGGCCTGGACGGCGTTGCTGTGGTAGTCGCGGGGTCAGGCTTCGGCGTATAGCTCGATGTGGCGTCGGGCGGTGTTGATCCACGAGTAGCGGTTGGCGGTAGCCGATCCGGCGACCCGCAGCCGCTGCGCCAGTTCGGGGTCGTCCCGCACTCGGGCCATACCGGCCGCCAGCGAGGAAGGATTGGCCGCCTGGGTCATCACCGCGTCGACATCGTGGGTCAGGAACTCGCCGAAGACCTCGATGTCGGAGGCGACCACCGGCAGCCCCGCTGCCATGGCCTCCAGGATGACCAGGCCCCAGCCCTCGCTGATCGACGGGAACACGAAGCTGTCGGCGGCTGCGAACCAGCCGGGCAGCTCCTCGTCGGGCACCGTGCCCACCAGCACAATGTCGTCACCGAGGCGCAAGCCGTGGTCGCCCAGCGACCCCAGCACCTCGTCGCGGTAGGCCCGGTAGTCCTGGAACGAGTGGCCGCCCACCACCGCCAGCATGGGCCGCGGGCCGGGCATGGCCTTCAACAGACCCAGCGCCTCGACCAGATAGCGCGAGCCTTTGCGAGGCTCGATGCCGCCCACGGTCAGGAACAGGTGGCGGTCGGCGGCGTTGATGCTCGCCCGCAGCTCCGGCGACCGTGCCGCGCCCGCGAACCGCTCGACCCGCACGCCGTTGGTGACCACCGCGGCCCCCACGCCGTAGTCGTCGAGCAGACGCCGCCTCCACGGCTCGCTCACCACCAGCACCCGGTCGGGTTCGGTGATGGCTGCGTCCTGGCACTCGATCAGCGCCGGGGTGGTGAAGTCGTCGATGTGGTGGACGGTGCGAAACAGGCGAAATCCGCCGCCGCCGTCGCGCACTCGGGCCGCGGCCCGGGCCGAGATGCAGTCCTGGGTGTGCACGATGTCGAAGCGGCCGGCCAGCTCGGCCAGCCCCGATGTCAGGGCCTCGATGTGCGAGAACACTCGCTCGGTCAGGGTTCCGGCCCGAGCCGGGGCCTCGACGATGTGCACGGGCACATCGGTGGACCGGAAGAACCCCTGGGCCGGGTCGCCCAGAGCGACGAGGGTCGTGTTCACGCCCGCCGCGGCCAGGGCCTCGGCCAGCTCCACGCTGTGGACCGCCCCGCCCCGGGGCCGCACCGAATAGGTGGCGATGGCGATCCGAGCCGCCAGCGTCACGGCAGACTCGCTCGCGGCCGTTCGGCGCTCAAGGGCCGACCGCACCCTGACGCTCGCCGCCGATTGGATCCTGCCACCAACTCGACGCCAAGAGGCCGAGCGGATAGACCCCGCCCCGCTTGCGGTTCCTGCAGTGCGCACAGCGAGGCCGTGGCCCGAGCGGCCCGTGAGCGCAGCGAACAAGAGCGGGAATGACACCGCTGCCGTCCGAGAGGCCTGCCATCAATCCGCGCATGCTCTAGCGGTGGGTTTCGCTGGTCGGGGGGCGGTCCAGCAGCGACCGGTAGGCCGCGGCGGCGGGGCGGCCGTCCTCGATCACGGCCCGCACCTGCTCGGTGATGGGCATGTCCACCCCCAGCGAGCGGGCCAGCGCGGCCACCACCGGCGTGGACTTCACGCCCTCGGCCACCTGGTCCATCGACGCCACGATCTCGTCGATCGCCTCGCCCCGGCCCAACCGCTCGCCCACATGACGGTTGCGGCTCTGGGGGCTGACGCAGGTGGCCACAATGTCGCCGATCCCGGCCAGGCCCGCGAAGGTGCGCGGATCACCGCCGAGAGCCATGCCCAGGCGGGTCACCTCGGCCAGCCCCCGGGTGATGAGCGCGGCCCGGGTGTTGTCGCCGGCCTCCAGCCCGTCGGCGATGCCCGCCGCCAGCGCGATCACGTTCTTAGTGGCGCCGGCGATCTCGGCCCCCACCACGTCGGTGTTGGTGTACACCCGGAAGTCGCCCGCGCAGAAGATCTCCTGCAGCAACGCGTCGGCCGGTGCCATGGCCAGCACCGCAGCCGCGGCGTGGCCCGCGAGGATCTCCTTGGCCAGGTTGGGTCCGGTCAGAACCCCGGCCGGATGTCCGGGCAGCTCATCGGCCACCACCTCGGTCATCCGCTTGCGGCTGCCGCCCTCGAGGCCCTTGGTGAGCGACACAATCGGCGTGCCATCGCCAAGGTGAGGCCGCAGCAGGCCCAGGGTGGCCCGGAAGCCGTGTGACGGCACCCCCATCACCACTGCGTCCGCTCCGCCCACCGCTGCGCCGATGTCGGAGGTGGCCCGCAGATCGGGGTGCAGCGCCCGACCGGGCAGGTAACGGGGGTTCTCTGCGGCCGAATTCACCGCGTCGGCGATGGCGGGGTCGCGGGCGTAGAGCACGGTGGGCGCGTTGTGGGCGCACAGGTGGGCGACGGTCGTGCCCCACGACCCGCCGCCCACCACCGCAACCCGGACGTTCACAGCCGCAACCCTAGACTCGCCCCCACCCTCACCCGGAATGCCCGGAGGCACCCAGTGGCGCTGCTGCATGTTCCCGACGACCCCGCCACTGCGGTGATCGTGCCGGTCCGCTCGTTCGAGGGTGCCCTGTCGCGGCTGGCGGCGATGCTGGGCGAGCGGGGCTGCCGCGAGCTGATGCGGCTGATGGCGAGCCGGGTGGTGGCCGCCGCCGACGGCCTGCCGGTTCATGTCGCCACCGACGACGCCGAGGTGGCGGCCTGGGCGTCGGAACTGGGGGCCGCGGTCGCGCCGGTGGGCCGACCCGGCCTGTCCCACGCGGTCTCGGTGACCGTGAACCGGCTGGCGGCGGCGGGCGTGGAGCGAGCGGTGGTGGCCCACGCCGATCTGGCGCTGGCCCGCTCGCTGCGACCTGCGGTGGGCGACGGGCTGGTGATTGTTCCCGACCGGCGGCGCGACGGGTCGAACGTGCTGTGCGTGCCCACCGCCTGCGGGTTCCGCTTCGCCTACGGACCGGGCTCGTTCCGGCGCCATGTGGACGAGGCCGGCCGGCTGGGTCTGGCCGTGACCGTGGTGGACGACGCCGCCCTGGCTACAGACATCGACCATCCCGAGGACCTGCTGGCCCTGTCCGCCCCCGAGCGCCTGGCGCTGGGCCTCGACCGGCTGGCGCCGATCCCGTGAGCGCGCCCCTTCCCGGCCCGGCCATGCGGCGCCTCCCACCCCCTGCGGCGACCGCCGCCACGGTCCTGCCGTGACCACCGTCGATGTGGCCGGCCCGGCCCGGGCGCTCGCCATCGGTGCCCATCCCGACGACATCGAGTTCGGCTGCGGGGCGACGCTGGCCAAGTGGGCCACCGCCGGCTGCGAGGTGAGCCTGTTGGTGTGCACCGACGGCTCCAAGGGAACCTGGGACGCCGACGCCGACATCGCCGCCCTCATCGCCCGCCGGCAGTCTGAGCAGGCCGAGGCCGCCCGCAGGCTGGGCGCTGTCGGCGAGGTGCGCTTCCTCGGGGAGATCGACGGGGAGCTGGAGGTGACCATGGCCCTGCGCGGCGCCATGGCCAAGATCATCCGGGAGCTGCGCCCCGAGGTGGTGCTGGGCCACGACCCGTTCAAGCGGTGGCGCCTGCACCCCGACCATCGAGCCGCCGGGTTCCTGTGCATGGACGCGGTGGTCGCCGCCCGCGACCCGCACTTCTTCGGTGAGCACGGCATCGGCCACCACCGGCCCGCCGAGCTGCTGCTGTTCGAATGCGAGGCCCCCGACCACGTCGAACGGGTGGGCGAGGCGCAGATCGAGGCCAAAGTGCGGGCCCTGCTGGCCCACGAGAGCCAGTTCGAGAGCACCCACCGCATCAGCGCAGCAGACGATGGCGCCGAGGCGGCCGCCTTCCGGGATCGGGTGGTCGAGAAGTGCCGGAGCGCCGGACGCAGGGCCGGACTGCCATACGGCGAGGCGTTCAAGCGGGTCGAGCGGGTGTGATCGGTTCAGGTGCCCACCGATAACCCAGTCCCCGTCTCTGTCGATTCGGCCGAAGCGCCCCGCGGCCTCAGCGCGGCCGAGGTGGAGCAGCGCAGGCTCGAGGGCCGCACCAACGACGTTCCCAACGCCCCGGTTCGCACGGTGGGCCAGATCGTGCGCAACAACGTGCTCACCCCGGTCAACGCCATCATCGGCTCGATGTTCGTGCTCATCATGGTGGCCGGATTCCCCGCCGATGCGCTGTTCGCCGGAGTGGTGGTGTCCAACAGCGTCATCGGCATCGTCCAGGAGCTCAATGCCCGCCGCACGCTGCACCGGCTGGCGGTGCTGTCGGCGCCCCGGGCCCGGGTGGTGCGCGACGGCCGGACCCAGCCGGTGGACACCGCCGAGGTGGTGGCCGACGACATCTTGGAACTCCAACCCGGCGACCAGGTGGTGGTGGACGGCGCGGTGGTGGCGGCCCGGGGCCTGGAGATCGACGAGTCGCTGCTGACCGGCGAGAGCGACCCGGTGGACAAGGCTCCCGGCGACGGGGTGATGTCGGGATCCTTCGTGAACGCGGGCGCGGGCTGGTACCGGGCCACCGCCGTTGGCGCCGATTCCTACGCGGCGCGCCTCGCCGAAGAGGCCCGCCGCTTCAAGCTGGCCGGCAGCGAGCTCAAGGGCGGGGTCAACATCATCCTGCGCCGCCTGACGTGGATCATCCCGCTGGCCGCGCTGCTGCTGATGGCCAGGCTGCTCGCCACCGAAGACCGCTGGCAGGAGGCTCTGCGGGGCACGGTGGCGGCCGCGGTGGCCATGGTGCCCGACGGGCTGGTGCTGCTGACCAGCCTCGCCTTCATCACCGGCGTGATCGCGCTGGCCCGCCGCCGGGCCCTGGCCCGAGAGCTGGCGTCGGTGGAGCTTCTGGCCCGGGTCGACACGCTGTGCCTCGACAAGACCGGCACGATCACCACCGGCGAGATCTCCTTCGGCCACGCCGAGCCGCAGGGGTCGGCCACCGAGGCCGAGGCGACCGAGGCGCTGGCCGCGCTGGCCGCGGCCGACCCCGCCCCCAACGCCACCCTGCAAGCCATCTCGCAGGCGGTCGGCGCCGGGCCCGGGTCGTGGAGGCTGAACCACAGCGTGCCGTTCTCGTCAGCCCGGAAATGGGCCTCAGCCAGTTTCGAGGGGCGGGGCACGTATTGCTTGGGCGCACCCGAGGTGCTGCTGGGCCCGGGCGCGGCCGATCAGGCCGCTCGGACCCGAGCCGAGGCCGCCTCCGCCGAAGGGGCCAGGGTGCTGGTGCTGACCCGATCGAGCCCGACCTCGGCTAGCGCTCCGAGCGCCACCGAGCCGCCGGACCGGGAACTGCCCCAGGACCAGGCGCCGATTTTCCGGACGCGCCGCGATCCTCCGCTGGGACCACCGTCGGAGCGGGAACTGCCTCAGGACCGGGCGCCGATTGCGCTGGTGCATCTCAACGACACCATCCGCTCCGACGCCCGCGAGATCTTCGCCTACTTCCGCGACCAGGGGGTCGACTTGAAGGTCATCTCCGGTGACCATCCCGCCACTGTGGCCGCGGTCGCCTACCGAGCCGGCATCACCCACGACCCGGCGCGCCAGGCCGGAAGTCCGCCGGAGGCTGAGAGCCCAACCGAGACTCAAATTCCAACCGAGGCCGGACCTCCCGGCGGGGCCGTTGATGCCCGCGAGCTGCCCGAGGACCGTGAGGCGCTGGCTGGCGTGCTCGAATCGAACACTGTGTTCGGGCGGGTCGATCCCCACCAGAAGCGGGCCATGGTCCATGCCCTGCAGTCCCGGGGGCGCACCGTGGCTATGACCGGCGACGGCGTGAACGACGTGCTCGCCCTCAAGGACGCCGACATGGGCATCGCCATGGGCACCGGCTCATCGGCGGCGCGGGCGGTGGCGCAACTGGTGCTGCTCGACAACCGTTTCGCCACCCTGCCCCGGGTGCTGGCCGAGGGGCGCCGGGTGATCAACAACATCGAGCGTGTGGCCAACCTGTTCATCACCAAGGCGGCCTACGCGGTGCTGCTCACCGTGCTGATCGGCGCAGCCGGCTCGCCGTTCCCGTTCCTGCCCCGGCACCTCACCCTGATCGGCACGTTCTCGGTGGGCGTGCCCGGCTTCTTCCTCGCCCTCGCGCCCAACCACCGCCTGGTCAAGCCCGGCTTCCTGCGCCGAGTCCTGCGCTTCTCGCTGCCGGCGGGCACGGTGGCCGCGGCGGTTACGTTCGCCCTGTACGAGATCGCGCGCCGCCTCGACGGGGTGACCCTCGACGAGGCCCGCACGTCGGCCACCATGACGCTGCTGGGCATCGGCCTGGTGATCCTGCTGCTCATCAGCCGGCCTCTGCGGCCCTGGAAGGTGGGGCTGGCCGCCTCCATGGCCGCCTGCTACAGCGCCGCCATGGCCCTGCCGATCCTCCGCGAGTTCTTCCAGCTCGACGCCCCGTCGCTGGGCGGCTGGCTGTGGGTGCTGGGCGCCATCGCGGTAGGCGGGGCAGGATCGTGGCTGGCCGTAGAAGCAACAGCCCGGCGCGCCGAAGACCGCTGAAAGGGCGGGTCAGGCGGGGTCCGCCCCCTCGCCGGTCGCTTCATCGGATTGATCATGGGGCGGAGGAGCTGCGATGCCGAAATGGCCTTCGATGCGGGCCAGACGCTCACGAGTGTCAGTCATGTCGCGACGAATTTCACGCTCGAAGGCCGAGATCACCTCCCGGGTCGCCCTCTCCAAATCGGAGATCAACTTCCGGGTCGACCTCTCGGAATCAGAGATCAACTCCCGGGTCTTCACCGCCTCCAGGTGCGAATAGCGCATGGATGCGACCACAAACGCCAGCGTCGGACCCAACACCGCCGCGATGATCGCGGCAAGCTCAGCAACAGTCACAGAGTTCATGGCCCGACCGTAGCCTCCTGCGAGCAGTGAAAGCAACACACGGGAAATGAGATATATCGGGAGGGATCCCCGGTAGGGCGGGTCGCAGTAGACCAGCGTGAAAGCAACACACGGGAAATGAGATATATCGGGAGGTTCTTGCCGGACTCTGGGCCACGGCAGCCGTTCGAAAGCGCTGCTAGACCGGTTCCCGTGGGCGAGGTGCATCTGCTGGTTAGCCCGACCGGCGGCAGGGGCCGGGCCGCGGCAGCCGCCCCGAGGGTTCGCCGGGTCATCGAAGAGCACGGTCACACACCGGTCGACATCAGCGGCGCCACCGCAGCCGAGACCGCCGATGCGACCCGGGCCGCAGTGGCCGCAGGCGCGCGGAGACTCATCGCGGTGGGCGGAGACGGCACCCTGCACCTCGCACTTCAGGGCGCGGCCGACAGCGACGCAGCACTGGGACTGGTGCCCGCGGGAACCGGCAACGACTTCGCACGAGTGTTCGGGCTGTTCGGACTCAGCGTCGAGCAGGCGGCGGCCAGAGCCCTGGGCCCGACCCGGCCCGTGGACCTGATCCGCACTGATCGCAGCCGGTGGATGGCGCTCAACTTGACCGGCGGGTTCACCGTGGACGTCAACGAGCGGACCGATCGGCTGCGCTTCCCGCGAGGCCCGAGCCGCTACACGGTGGCAACCCTTCTGACCATGCCCGGTTTGCGCTACCGCGAGCTGGCCGTGACCGTGGACGGCGAGCGCTCGGAGTGCCGCAGCGCCCTGTTCGTCATCGCCAACACGCCGACGTTCGGCGGCGGCATGGCCATATGCCCCGACGCCGACCCGGCCGACGGCCTGCTCGACGTGTGCGTGGTGGGCGCGGCGAGCCGCACCACCATGCTGCGGCTGTTGCCCAAGGTCTTCAAGGGCGGCCATGTGGGCCACAAGCACGTCGAGATGCTGAGGGGGCGCACCATCACTATCGAGGGCGAGCCCATGGACCTCGTCGGCGACGGCGAGCCGATCGGGCAGGCGCCGATCACCGTCGAGGCCGTCCCCGGCGCGCTGAACTTCGCCGCCGGAGCGTGAGCGCTGCCGGAGGGCCTCAAACGGCCGGCGGACGGCGGTGCACCGTGACCGCGTAGCTGCCGCCATCGAAGGGCTGGCGGTCCCAGGTGGTCCAGCGATGCTCCAAGATCAGCCCGGCATTGTCAGCGAAGGCGTCGTAGTCGGCGAAGGTCAGAGGGCTCAGACCCAGACTGAAGCCCGACACGAGCCGACCGCCCGGAGTCAGGTGCTGGGCCATGTTGGCCACTACCGCGGCCTCGGTGCCGACCTCCACGAAGACCATCACGTTGCCAGCCATCACGATCAGATCGAACCTGCCCCCGGAGGTCGTAGCGGCGTAGGAGCTTCGTCGATCCGTGTCCTCGCAGAGGTCCACATCGCGGAGATCCACCTCGCAGAGATCACCCAACACCCACTGCACATGGGGTGCCTTGCCCCGTGCCTCGTCGAGCATCCTCGGGTCGGAGTCCACACCGACCACGTCGATGCCGCGGCGGTCGAGCTCGATGGCGACCCGTCCCGTGCCGCAGCCCGCGTCCATCACCGAGTCCGGCTCGAACCAGCAGACCAGATCGGCCTCGCCGTGGACCCACTCGCCCCGGGCCTGCATACGCCGCCACCGGTCGTCGTAGACATCGGCCTGGGCCGCTCCGCCGATCTCCCACCAACGGCTCACCGCGCCGACCCTAACCGGAGCCCCCGTCGGTTAGTCTCGACCCGGTAGCCGCGACCGCCTGCGGAGAGCCTCGGGGAGGGTTCATGGAGTTCGGGATCTTCCAGAACGGCTACATTCCCGGCCCCTCGGCGCACATCTGCGAGGACGAGCACCTCATGTTGATGCGCGAGGCGTCGTACCCGATCCTCGCCGACAAGCACAACTGGAAGTTCGCCTGGTTCGGGGAACACCACTGCCTCACCGAGTACAGCCACCTGTCGGCGCCCGAGGTGATGATCGCCTGGATCGCGGCCCAGACCACCTACATCCACCTGGGCACGGCCATCACCAGCCTGCCCACCACCAAGGAGCACCCGGTTCGCATCGCCGAGCGGGCGGCCATGCTCGACCACTTCTGCGAGGGCCGCTTCGAGTTCGGCACCGGCCGGGGCGCCGGCAGCCACGAGGTCGCCACCTTCAACGGCACTGCAACCTCCGAGACCAAGGCCATGTGGCGCGAGGTCATCGACGAGATCCCCCGCATGTGGGCCCAGCGCGACTATTCCTACGAGGGCGAGCACTTCGCGGTGCCGCCCAACCACAACGTCGTGCCCAAGCCCTACAACGGCACCCACCCGCCGCTGTGGGTGGCCTGCGGCAACCTGGCCACCTTCGCCACCGCCGGCCAGATGGGCATCGGGGCCATCGCCTTCAACTTCGAGCCCGCCCCGGCGCTAAAGGGCCGCATCGACAGCTACAAGGAGGCGGTGGCGGCGTGCTCGGAGCCCCACGGCTCGTACCTCAACGACAACGTGATGATGACCAACGCGCTGATCTGCCTCGAGGACCGCGACCGGGCCCGAGAGATCGCCCTGACGAGCGGCCGGGGCTACCTGTACTCGATGGTGTGCCTCTACCACGACACCATCCCCAAGCGCGAGGGCGCGCCGACCTGGCCCGAGCCGCCCATGGGCCTGCCCGACGAGGCTGCCCTCGACTTCGCCATCGACGCGGGCTACATGCTGTGCGGCACGCCCGAGGAGGTGTGCGAGCAGCTGGAGAAGTCGTACGCGGCGGTGGGCACCGACCAGCTGGTGTTCGGATTGCCCAACGAGGGCTTCGAGTACGAGGAGATCCTGGAGATGATCGAGATCTTCGGCGACCAGGTGATCCCCGAGTTCGACGGTGACCGGGTCCATTCCACCGAGAAGTACCGGGCCAACGCGGTGCGCAAGTACCCGGAGTGGAACGCGCCGCCCCCCGACATCGAGACCACGCTGCCGCCCAGCGCGTCCATGCCGATCCCCCACCGGCCCTGAGAGGCCGGGGCGGGTCGAGTGGCGGCCCTCTTGGCGGTGGCTTGCGGCGCGGCCGCTACTGATAGCTTGTGCAGCGTTCTTGGCGGGCGGGCGACAACCCCATGACCATCAGTTCCCCCTGCCGCTTCTCACCCTCGGCCCGCCGCCGGCGGGCGCTGGCCGTCGCCATAATGCTGTTGGCGGCGGCACTGGCCGGCCCGGCCGGCGCGCAGACCGACACCGAGATCATCGAGCAGAGCCGCCAAGATGTCAGGGACACCGAGGCCCAGCGCCGGGCGCTCAAGGAGGCTGCCGACGCGGCCACTGAGAACCTCGACGCGGCCAACGCCGAGGCCGAGGATCTGATCCGGGCCCTGGAGGCGGTCCAGCTGGAAGTGGACGCCCAGCAATCGGCTCTCCACCAGGCCGAGCGGGCAGTGGCCGACGCGGAGGACGACGTGCAGAAGGCCGAGGCCAGGATCGCCGACCTCGAGGCCGAGCTGAAGGCCACCCAGGACGGCCTGCGGACCGCCCTGATCAACTCCTACGTGTCGTTCCAGGCTCCTACGGGAACATTCAGCGTGCTGGGCTCCGACCCGTGGCAGAACGCCCGCGAGGAGGCTCTCACCGGGTTCGCCACCGGCAGCCGCATCGACGACATCGACGAGTTGCGCCGGCTGGGCGAGGAACTGGAGCGCTGGCGGCTCCTAGCCCTCGATGCGGCCGACGAGGCCGAGGGCTACCGCCAACAGGCCGAGCTGTTGCTCGACGACCTGCAGAGGGCGGTCGACCGGGAGGCTGCGCTGTCGGCCGCGGCGGCCGAGCGGGTCGAGCGGCGGCTCTACGAGGTCCAGACGATCCGCCAGCTGGACGCCAATCTGGCCGCCGAGATCGAGGCGGCCGAGCGCCGTATAGCCGACGCCCTGGCCCGTCAGCGGGCCGAGGAAGAGGCCCGCCGCCGGGCGGAGGAGGAGCGGCGCAGAGCCGAGGCGGCCCGCCTCGCGGCCGAGGAGGCAGAGGCCGAGGGCCGAGAGCTCTCGGAATCGGTGGATCCGTCCGACCCCGACCTGCCGCTGGTGTGGGTGCGAGGCTTCGAGGTTCATACCCAGATCGCCGACGCAGTCGAGGGACTGGTGGCGGCCATGGACGCGGAGGGCTTCAATCTGGGCGGCTGGGGATACCGCACGGCCCAGGAGCAGATCAACCTGCGGCGGTCGCACTGCGGCACGTCGGAGTGGGCCATCTGGAGCCAGCCATCGAGCACTTGTCGGCCCCCGACAGCTCGCCCCGGCCGCAGCAACCACGAGCGGGGCCTGGCCATCGACCTCACCAACAACGGCCGACTCATCACCAGCCGCAGCAGCGCGGTGTTCCAGGCGCTGCAGCGGCTGGCCCCGAGCTTCGGGCTCAAGAACCTCCCCAGCGAGCCCTGGCACTGGTCGGTGGACGGCCGCTGACGGCCGAGCTTGCGAAGCCGTGGGCAGTGTTGCCGGGGTTGGGGCGGCCCGTGAGCGAAGCGAACAAGAGCGGGAATGACCACCCCCGGCCCGGCCCGGGCTAGCCGGTGTGGGTCCAGACGGGGCGGCGCTTCTCGATGAAAGCCTTGGGCCATTCGGCCCCGTCGCCCCGGGCCGCCCGCGACGCCATCACGTCGATGGCCAGCTTGTAGGCCTCGGCCACGGGCAGATCCATCTGGGCGTAGAGCGTCTGCTTGCCGATGCCCTTGGCGTAGCGGCTGCCGCGGGTGGCCCGGCCTAGCAGATCGGCGGTGGCCTCGTCCAGCTCCTCAGGCGGCGCCACCCGGTTGACGAGTCCCCAGTCCAGCGCGGTGGCCGCGTCGATGGTGTCGCCGGTGAGGGCCAGCTCCACGGCCCGCTTGCGGCCCAGGGGACGGGCCACCGCCACCAGCGGGGTGTGGCAGAACAGCCCGCCCTTGCCACCGGGCGTGGCGAACCCCGCCTCGGTGCTGGCCACGACCAAATCGGCGCTGGCAGCCAGTTGGGCGCCGGCCGCAGTGGCCAGGGCGTGCACCTTGGCCACCACCACCTGAGGAATCTCGGCCATGGCGAGCATGGCCGAGGTGCACAGGGTGAACAGCTCCTGCAGCTCGGGCTCGCCCATCTCGGCCATCTCGGCCAGGTCGTGTCCAGAGGAGAACACCGGGCCGTTGGCGGCCAGCACCACGCCGGCCGCCTCGCCGTCGGCGCCGGTGGCCCGCAGCGCGTGCTCGAGCTCGCCCAACAGCTCCGACGACAGGCAGTTGCGCCGCTCGGGCCGGTTGAGCGTGATCGTCACATAGCGCTCGTCACGCTCGTACAGCAGGTTGCGATAGTCCATAGGAATCTCCTGTCTAGTCAGTTCCGCTCTTGTTCGCTTCGCTCACGGGCCGCCCAAACCCCGGCAACACTGCCCACGGCCTCGCTCAGCATTGTCGAGAATCCGCCCACAGTGTGGCCTAGCCGCTCGGCCTCTGGGAGTCTGCCAGAGCGGGCAGCACTTGCTCGGCGGTTAGCTGCACGCTCGACCAGGCCTCGTCGATGGGCATGCCGCCCACCAGCGGATGCAGGGCCAGCGTGCCGGTGCTGCGGGTCGCCTCGACCGCCGCGGTCGGGGTGAGCACCCGGTAGACGCCCTCGGCTCGAAGCTCCTCGACGGTGGTGGCCTCAGAGCAGACGGCCGAGGTCTGCCCCGGCGGCTGCCAGGCCCTGTAGGTCATGGCCTCAAGCATGAAGCACTCGCCGTGCTCAGCCCAAACCCGGTCGGGATCGTCGGCGACATGGAGCATGACCACGTTGTCGGGGGCGATGCAGAAGCCCTCGGTGCCGTGGCGCTCGCACTCGGCGTAGTAGAGGGCCTCGATGTCGGCGAACCGGCCGGGGAGCTGCATCCCCAGGCCGAGCCGGGCCGCCCGACGGGCCGCGGCTGGCGACGAGCCGCCCACCAGCAACATGGGGTGGGGCCGGGTGTAGGGCATGGGCAGCACCTGCACGGTCTCGCCGTTGTGCTCAAAGGGCTCGCCCCCCCAGGCGGTGAGCATCACCTCCAGCGCCTCGTCGAGGAGCCTGCCCCGGCGCTTCCATTCCTTGCCCATCGCGGCGTACTCCACCGGCCGGTAGCCGAGGCCGGCAACGATCACCAGCCGCCCCCGGCTGACCAGGTCGATCACCGCGATGTCCTCGGCGGCGCGGATCGGGTCGTGCAGCGGCAGCAGCATGGCCGAGATGGTGACCGTCAGGTTGTCGGTGCTCGCCAGGATCATGGCCGCGTCGACCAGCGGCGTGGGGCACCAGGCCATGGGGCTGCTGTGGTGCTCCTCCAACGACACCGCGTTGAAGCCGCGGCTGTCCGCGTAGCGGGCGATCTCCAATGCGGCCCGGTAGCGGTCGCTCATGGCCTCGGCGTCGGCCGGATCGGGCGACACAAGGTTGAAGCGGATCAGCGAGAAGACCACGGTCCCAGGCTGTCCACTTCGCCGCGTAGGGGGGCCGGTGCCTCAGAGCACTCCGCTGGCGTGCATGCGGTTGACGGTGCTGACCACGGCCCGAAGCGAGGCCGACACGATCGACTCGTGCAGGCCCACGCCCCAGGTGGTGTAGCGGTCGCCGGTCTCGACCTCCACGTAGGCGGCCGCGGTGGCGTCGCTGCCGGCGCCGATGGCGTGCTCGTAGTAGTCGTGGATCTTTCCCGCGAACAGCCCGTTGTCCTGCAGGGCGGTCACGAAGGCGTCGATCGGGCCGTTGCCGGTGCCTGCAATGGTGCGCTCGGTGCCGTCGACGCGCAGCCGGGCCTCGAGGTCGGTCCTCGACTCTCCGATGGTGTCGGTGGTGGCCCGATGGCCGATCAGCTCCACCCAGGGCCGCTCCGGCTCCACGTACGACGACACGAACCGGCGGTGGATCTCATAGGAGGTGATCTCGGTGCCGGTGTCCTCGGTGACGGTCTGGATCTGCTTGGAGAAGTCCACCTGCAGGCCCCGGGGCATGTCCAGCCCGTACTCGTGGAGCAGCACGTAGGCCACGCCGCCCTTGCCGGACTGGCTGTTGACCCGCACCACCGCCTCGTAGCTGCGGCCGAGGTGGCGGGGGTCGATGGGCAGGTAGGGGACGTCCCAGGTGTCGTACTCGCCCGTCAGCGGCTCGCCCGGGGCCACGTCGTAGAGGGCGGCCATGCCCTTCTTGATGGCGTCCTGGTGGCTGCCCGAGAAGGCGGTGTACACGAGGTCGCCCACGTAGGGGTGACGCTCGGGGACGGCCATCCGGTTGGCGTATTCGAACACCCGGCGGGCCTCGGTGATGTCGCTGATGTCGAGTTCGGGGTCGACGCCTTGGGTGAACAGGTTGAGGGCGATGGTCACCACGTCCACGTTGCCGGTGCGCTCGCCGTTGCCGAACAGGGTGCCCTCCACCCGGTCGGCGCCGGCCATGATCCCGAACTCGGCGGCGGCCACTGCGGTGCCCCGGTCGTTGTGGGGGTGCAGCGACAGCACGATGGCGTCGCGGTCGCGGATGTCGCGGTGGAACCGCTCGATCATGTCGCCGTAGAGGTTGGCCGACGACATCTCCACGGTGGCGGGCAGGTTGAGGATCAACGGCCAGTCGGGGGTGGGTCCGATCACGTCCATGACCGCCTCGCACACCTCCACCGCGAAGTCGGGCTCGGTGCCGGTGTAGCTCTCGGGGGAGTACTCGAAGCGGATGCCGTCGGCGTCGCCGCGGTCGAGGCCCCGCATGCACTGCTCGGCGCCGTTGACGGCGATGGCGACGATGCCGGCGGGGTCGGTGCGGAACACCACCCGGCGCTGGGTGGCCGAGGTGGAGTTGTAGAGGTGCACGATGGCCCGGGGGGCCCCGGCGACAGCGTCGAAGGTGCGCTCGATCTGCTCATCGCGAGCCTGGGTGAGCACCTGGATGGTCACGTCTTCAGGGATCAGATCCTCTTCGATGAGGCGACGGCAGAAGTCGAAGTCGGGCTGGGAGGCGGCGGGGAAGCCCACCTCGATCTCCTTGAAGCCCATGTCGACAAGATGGTCGTACATACGCTGCTTGCGGCCGATATCCATCGGGTCGACGAGGGCCTGATTGCCGTCGCGCAGATCGACCGAGCACCACAGCGGCGCCTTGGTGATCCGGCGGTCGGGCCAGGTGCGATCGGCAAGCTCGACCGCACCGTAGGGCTGGTACTTGGTGAACGGCATCGTCTTGGGCATCGTCTTGTTCCTTGGTCGGCGGATGTGGCGACGGGGCCGCAGCGGCCCCGACAAGCACGAATCCCCCCGGCCGGCGGCACGAGGGGATTCGGCGAGCACCGATATGTGGCGCCCGCCTACACGAGAAGCAGGAGGTCGGCGAAGGCAGTCACGGCGGGCAACGCTAGCCGCCACCGAGCCGATGTTCAACCCGCCAGAGGCCGAGCATGCGAGTCCGTGGGCTGTGTTGTTGCGGTTTGGGCGACCACCGAGCACAGCGAACAAGAGCGGGAGTCGACCGATGCGCCGGGCGTGGCGGGCGGCTGGGCGTGCGTTCGGGGGGCGAACCGCGCCATGCTTGGGGGATGGACTACCTGGTCTGGGAGGCGGCGCTGCCCGATCTGCGGTCGCCGATCCTGGTGACCGCCTACCAGGGCTGGTTCGATGTGGGCGGGGCCGCGACCGGCGCGCTCGAATGGCTCAGCGAGCGCAGCGACTCGGTGCGAGTGGCGAGCATCGACCCCGAGGAGTTCTTCAACTTCGGCGAGCAGCGGCCCACCGTTCGCCTGCGCGACGGCCGGCGTGACATCGTCTGGCCTTCCAACGACGTGCATGTGCTGCGACCGCCCGAGGCTCCCCACGACCTGGTGATAGTGGTGGGCGCGGAGCCGCAGCTGAAGTGGCGCGCCTATGCCGAGGTGATCGCCGAGCTGGCCACCCGAAGCGGAGCGGCCGCGCTGGTGACGGTGGGCGCCCACATCGCCGACATACCCCACACCCGCCCCTTCGAGGTGGCCGGCTCCTCCACCGACGCCGGCCTGGCCGCGGCCTGGGGGCTGGGCCGACCGTCCTATGAGGGTCCGACCGGCATCGTGGGCGTGCTCCACGAGCGCTTCGAGCGGCTCGGAGTGCCGGCGGTATCACTGCGGGTGGCGGTGCCCCACTACGTCTCGGGCGCTCCCAACCCCAAGGGGGCCAGGGCCCTGCTGGAGCGTTTCGAGCGGGTGACCGGGCTGCCCACCGGCTGGGCCGAGCTCGACGAGGCCGCCGAGGAGTGGGAGCAGCGAGTCAACGACGCCATGAACTCCGACGACGATGTGGTGGCCTACGTGAGGCGGCTGGAGGCCCGGGCCGACGCCCGCGCCAAGCGCAGCGTGCCCAGCCCCGACGATCTAGGCGCCGAGTTCGAACGCTTCCTACGCCAACAGGACAAGTCCGGCTGACAAGCTCGCCAGCTGGTGAGCGCTTCGGCTGACAAGCGCTACAGAGCAAACGAGCCGTCGAGGCGGGTCTTCCAGGGGCCTGCGGCCACGGTGCCGCCGTCCACCGGGATGGTCGCCCCAGTTATGTAGCCGGCCATGTCCGAGGCCAGGAACACGATCACCGATGCGCACTCCTCGGGCTGGCCCATGCGGCGCAGCGGCGTGGGGTGCAGACCCTCCATCAAGGCGCCGGACTGCTCGGCCAGTGCGGCGTCGCCGGGGGTGGGCATCATGTCGGGCGCCACGCAGTTCACCCGGATGCCTCGGTGCCCGTACTCCACGGCCAGGGTCTTGGTGAGCTGCTCCACCGCCGCCTTCATGGCCGCGTACACCCCGAACATGGGGGCGGCGTGGTGGGCCTCCACCGAGGTGATGTTGATGATGGCGCCGCCGTCGGACATCAGCGGAATCCCGTGGCGCACGCAGTTGGTGACGGTGGAGAAGTTCTCGCGGACCAGGGTGTGCTCCCCTTTGGGCGTGGTGTCGTCGAAGCGGGCGCGGAATGTTCCGCCCGCGTTGTTGACCAGCACGTTGATAGGGCCGAGCTCGTCGCGGGTGCGCCGCATGAAGGCGGCAACCGCGTCGTCGTCGCGGGCGTCGAGCACAGCCGACACGCAGCGACGCCCGGCCGCCTCCACCCGCCCGACCACATCGGGCAGCAACTCGGGATCCTTGTCGAACACAGCCACATCGGCCCCGAAGCGGGCCATGGCCACCGCGGTCGCCGCGCCGATGCCGCGGGCCGCACCGCTCACCACCGCCACCCGGTCGGTAAGCAGGACGTTGTCAGGGCCGAGCATGTCGGAGCCCGGCGTGTTCATGCCATCACCGAGGGGAAGCGGTCCTCGCGGAAGACGATCTTGAAGGTGCCCTTGGTCTTGCCGTTGTCGAGGCTGACCTCGCCGCACTCGTATGCACCGGCGCCGTTGAGCGACTCCTCGAGCGTGGCGAATACCTTCGTCTTGTACTTCGTGTCCGAGTTGCCCTCCAGGTGCTCACCCTTGGTCTCGACCACGAGCAGGCGCGGCTTGCCGTCGCCGTTGGTGGACATGGCCACGAAGTCCGGCCAGATGCGATCTTGGTTCCAGCCCCGCAGGTAGTACTCGTGCTGCTGGCGGACGGCGACACGGTGCCACCATTGGATCGCCTCGTGCTGATCCACGTAGAAAGCGAAGTCCTTCTCCAGGTTGCTGTCGAACTGCCTCTCGAACACCGGTTCGAAGAGGCTGTTCTGCACCGGCCTGCCGGCGCGTTCCAACGAGTGGTCGTCTGCGGCGACGGGCAGCCTGAACGTCTCCTGCATCCTGTAGTTGGGTTCGCTTGCCTCAAGATCGAACCGTATGTCGCCCGCTTTGAGCTTGTCGGCGAAGACCCCTTCGGACTGCTGCTCGATCTGGTCTGCGACATGCTCTCGGAGATGGATCATCTGCTCGCGCCGATGCGCGTAGATCTCAGCCGAGCCCTGCCCTTGGCCGCGCAGCGATTCGATGAGGTCGCCGGCGATGCGGGCGGCCTGCCAGACATTGGGCACAAGGTCTGTGAGCTGGCGCGTCACCCATGACAGCGTGATCTCGGTGTCCGCGTCTATCGACTGGCGCGTCGCTGTGGTCGGAGCGCTGGTGCCCACGTCGATGCTGATCGTTTCCTCGAACACGCCCGCGCTGGCCCTGCCGACCGCCAACGGCGAGGGGGCGTTGATGCCCGCCCAGTCGATGTGCGGAAGGATGTGTCGCTGGTAGCTGAGGTCGCGCCACCCGCCGGAGTGGCGGTGAAGGACTTTCGGCAGAAAGATGTCGCGCTTCTGGAACCGCTCGCGTCTTCGTATGGTCTGGAACTCGACATCCACGGCGTCGCTGCCCAACACATCGTGGTCCAGCCCGGTGAGGCCCTCGTGCTCCAGCCCGCTCTTGACTTGCTTCACCGCGTCGTCGACTTTGGTCTGCCAGCAGTGGACGTAGCACCGGTCCAGGTCGGGCACGCCCGTCCAGCGGGCGTGGGGCTGGCGCATCACCCGGCCCATGAGCTGGGTGATGGCCCTTCTGCTGCTCGTGTTGTCGAGCATCACGAGGATGTAGGCGAAGGGGCAGTCCCATCCCTCCATCAGTGCGGCCTTGGTGATGATCCACCGCACCGGCGAGTAGGGCGACAGCAGATCCTCTCCGGCGATCTCGTCCCTCTCCGACGACTTGACCCGCACCGACTCCGGCGCCTGGCCGAGGTGGTTGACCAGGTAATCGCGGGCGTCCTCGGCGTGGATGCGGTCGCTGCCCCGCTGGTCTCGGCCGGTCCGCTCCACCCGCACGACCGCGATAGGCCGGATGTAGCGGCCCGAGGACCCTTCCATGAGGCGTGCGGCAGCATCAAGTTCGTTGAGCCTGTCGCAGGCCCGCGAGAGGGTGTCGCGCCACTCGCCGCCGCCAGTGGTGACTTCGACGGGAAGCTTGATCATCTGCTCCTTCTTGAGGTCCATGCCGGAGATGTCGACCAGCAGGTTGCTGATGTGGCGGTTGGGAGTAGCGGACAACTCGACCACGAGCCTCGGGTCCAGCCGGTTGACGGCTCTCACGAACTCGGTGGCGCCCTTGCCGCCGTAGGCCTTGTGGGCCTCGTCGAGCACAACGACCGGGCGCTGAGTCTTGAACACGTTGAACAGGCTCTGTTTGAGGGTCCCGTCCCCGTAACGCTCCAGGTCGGGGTTGTCTGCGAGCAGCGCCTCGATACCCGGCCCGTCGTCCTCTTTGGGGAACAGCGTCGTGTAGCGGCCGGAGTCGCGGAACATCCTCAGGAACTCCTTGCCCTTCTGGCGGTTGGTCGCCGGAAGCATCAACAGCATGAGGCAGAGGTAGTTCTCGATGTCACCGAGCGAGACCCGATCCTCCTTCTCCAGCAGCTTGACGCGCCCTCCGCTGGCGTGTTCGAGCAGCTGGCGGTAGGGGTGTCCGCGCGACTTGAAGGCCGCCTTGGTCTGGGCGTAGATGGCCTTCGACGGCATGATCCAGAGCACCAGTCCGGTCTGCATCCCCAGCCGCTCCAGTGCCGACGCTCCCAGCAGCGTCTTGCCTCCACCGGTCGGCACCTTGAAGCAGACGTGGGGAATGGGGCGACCGGCCTCGTCGTAACGATTCACATGCTCCAGGGCGCCGGACTCGATCCCGCCCCCGGCGACAAGATCGTCCCAGGCGGTGCGGGGGTAGTTGCGATCATCGTCGGATGCGTCGAGGCCCGCGGCCTCCAATGCGGCGACCTTGCGTTGCGACACGACACGAGCCTTGTCGAGAGCGGTGAGCCAACGCACGAACGCTTCGAGCGTCCGGTGCTGGTACTCCTTGAGTTCGAGCAGCATCAGACCTGCTCCGACCGCCTGATCTCGAAGGGCAACTCACCGAACATGATGTTGAGTTCACTCAGATTGTCTAATTCGATGTATTTACCTGTGAACACCACTGCTAGGGGTCGGTAGGGAACGGTCAGATGGTGCGCGTAAATGTGCCGCTTGCCCTTGAAATCAAGTGTTGGCATCGAAACTCCCTGTCGCGCCGCTTCTGGATCGCAACGTAGCAGGCGGCTGCGACAAGGCGGGGATGCCCGAGGCGCGCCACTCGCGACCCAGTAGTTGGCGGAGATCGCCACCCTGGCCACCGGGAACAACGGCCACCGATCGAGCCGTTGCAGGCTTGCCGGAACGTGCGCCACTAGGGTCTGCAGAGTCGGCAATGAGTAGGAGACGAGCATGGGTGACTTGGTACGAGTTGAGACCGGTGGAGGGGTGGCCACCATCCGCATCGACCGGCCCAAGATGAACGCCATCAACGCCCCCGTGCTGGCCGAGCTGACGGAGGCGGCCAACACCATCGCAGCCGACGGCGACGTGCGGGCGGCGGTGGTGTGGGGAGGCCCGAAGATCTTCGCGGCCGGTGCCGACATCGGCGGCTTCGACGGCCTCGACCCGGCCGGGGCTGCGGCGCTGTCGCGCCAGGTCAATGATGCGTTCCTGGCCATCGAGAACATGCCCCAGATCACGGTGTCGGCCGTGAACGGCTACGCCCTCGGCGGTGGCATGGAGCTGGCCATGGCCACCGACTTCAGGGTGGCCGCCGCCGATGCCACCTTCGGCCAGCCCGAGATCCTGCTCGGCATCATCCCCGGCGGCGGCGGCACCCAGCGCCTGCCCCGGCTCGTCGGCATCACCAAGGCCAAGGAGATCATCTACACCGGCCGCAACGTGTATCCCGAGGAGGCCCTGGCCATCGGCCTGGTGTCGGCCATCCACCCCGCCGAGGGCACCTACGACGCGGCCGTCGAGATGGCTGCGGGCTACGCAGCCGGACCCGCGGCGCTGCGCATGGCCAAGCAGGCGGTGATGGACGGCCTTCCCCTGTCGCTGGCCGACGCGGTGGCCCGAGAGGCCGAGCACTTCGGCGACTGCTTCACCACCGACGACACCCGCATCGGCGTGGCCAGCTTCCTGGAGAAGGGCCCCGGCAAAGCCACCTTCACCGGCCACTGACCGCCGCTGCTCTTGAGAGAGCGCGCAAATGGGTGAGAGCCGGTCGCGTCGCGGCGAGGTTCATTCCCGCTCTTGTTCGCTGCGCTCACGGGCCGCCCAAACCCCAACAACACAGCCCACGGCCTCGACCGCAGGGGCGGAATCGCTCACCTATTCGCTCGGCCTCTGAGCACGGAACGGCGACGGCCAGCGTTCAGGCCACATCGAGCCAGGCACTGGCGGCCGCGGGTCTCTCGCTCAGGCTACGTCCAGGCGGTTTAGCCTTACTGCGGCTAGGGCTAGGCCTACCACGGTCACCGCGGCCAGGACTATCAGCGCGGTGGCGGTGGTATGGGCGTCGAAGCCGTAGTCGATCCCGCCTATCTGGCTCAGCACCGAGCGGGTGTAGCCCCGCAGCGACAGGCGGGCCGCGAAGTCGCCCAAGCCCACGGCCAGACCCTCCCACAGCAGCACGTAGCCGATGCCCCACATGATCGGCTTGCGGACCAGCAGCCCGACCAACACGAACAGCGACGAGTAGGCGGCCGTGCCCAGCCCGGCCGCCGCCGCCGCGCCCCAGGCCAGGTCGGCCGATCCGGCGACCCGGCCGGCGGCCAACCACCCGCCCAGCACGGTCGGCACCACCGTGAGGGGCAGCGCGGCGGTGGCCGCGGCCGCGGCGGCGCCCGCCACCACCGGCCCCCGGTTCATGGGGCGCAGCCACAGGTACACCAGGGTGCCGTCCTCGCGGGTCTCGCCCAGCACCGACGAGCCGAACACCAGCGCAACGATGGGCACGATGATTATCAGCCCGAAACCGTCGGCGTAGCTGGCGCCGTCGCGCAGCATCTGGGCGGCATCGCTCTCACGGTCGCCAGCGGCCACCCCGACCAGCCAGCCCACCAGGATCATCAGCGCGCCGAGGGCGCCCAGCGCAGCCAGCCGGCCCGGCGTGAGAACCTGACGGACCAGCACCCGGTAGGTCAGCACCGCGGCCCGCAGGCGGGGCACATGCCGGCTCATCGCTTGCCCCCGCCGCACCCGACCGACAAGAGCCACTGAGAATGCCGAGCATGGCCGACGGTAGAGGCGGTCATCGCTGCTCCCCGATGTACCCGACAGCGGCGAGCCACTGCGAGCGCCGAGTGTGGCGGCGGGGACCGACGGTCATCGCTTCTCTACCAGGTAGCGGAACACCGACTCGAGATCCTCGTCGAGGGGGGCGACCCTCGACAGCCGAACCTCGAGCCGCTGGGCCAGCGGCGCCACCTCGCGGCCGAGGCGGTCAACGTCGAGGGTGTCCACCACCAGCGAGTCCCGGCCGACGCTCACCCCCACCGCGGTGCCCGACTCCACCAGGGCGGCCGCGAACTGCCGGGGCCGATCGACGGCGATGCGGATCCGGTGGGGTCGGTCGTCCATCAGCTCGCGCAGCTCTCGGTAGTCGCCGGTGGCGGCCAGGCGCCCCTGGGCGATCACCAGGATCCGCGAGCCGAGACGGGCCACCTCCTCGAGCACATGGCTCGACACCAGCACGCAGCGGCCCTCGTCGCCCAGTCCGTGGAACAGCTCGATCATGCGGCGCCGCTGCACCGGGTCGAGTCCGGTGAGGGGCTCGTCGAGGATCAGCACCTCGGGGTCGTGCACCAGCGCGGCGGCCAGCTTCACCCTCTGGCGCATGCCCTTGGAGAACCCCGCCACCGGCCGGGAGTCGTCGGCGTCGAGGTCCACCACCCCCAGCGCCCGCCGGGCGGCCCGCTCGGGCTCGCCGACCGCCTCGGTGGCCGCCGCCACCGTCACGAACCCGAGGGCGCTGAGCCGGTCGAACAGGCCGTCCTGCTGGGGGACGAGGCCGATGCGGCCCCGCGCATCACGGTCGCGGCGGGCGTCGCAGCCCAGCACTCTGACGGTGCCCTTGGTGGGCGGGGTCAGCCCGCACATCACCCGGAACAGGGTGGACTTGCCCGCGCCGTTGGGCCCCAGCAGGGCAGTGACCCCGGCCCGCACCGAGAAGGTCACGTCCGACACCGCCACCACGTCTCCGAACACCTTCGACACACCGCTGACATGAACCATGGCCGATCCGTCGGGCGGCGGCGGAACAGGGGCGGACGCGGGCGCGGGGGGCGCCGACGGTGGAGGCAACGGAGCGGTCATCGGCTCTGCGCCAGCCGCCGGTAGCGCCACCACACCACGGCCGAGCCCGCCACCACCCAAGCCAGGTTGGCGGCAGCCACGAACAGCGTCGAAAGCTGCTCGCGTCCCGCCCCGGGAGTGAAGTCATCCTCGGTCCCGAAGCCCTCGTCCGGCCCCGAGCCCTCGTCTCCCACGGAACCGAAACCCTCGTCTGGCCCGGAACCCTCGTCCCCGAAGGGATCGATTCCCTCGACGCCGTAGATCCGGTTCTTGAGCTCGTCTGAGATCCCGCCGAGGTCGAAGGCGTAGACGTTGGCGCTCATTTCGGCCCCCTCCACCAGCGCCAGCGTCACGAATCCGCTGCCCCACAGCAGCAGGACCACCCCGATCGAGGCGAAGGCCCGGCGGTCGGTGAGGCTGGCCGCGGCCAGGCTGGCCGCGGTGAACGCGGCCGAGATGGCCGCGCCGGCCACCATGATCTGCACGAAGATCTTGAGCCATTCGACGGGCCCGTCGGGGCCCGAGCCCTCGATGGTGTAGGCCACCAACAAGAACAGGACCGGGCCGATGGTGAGCACAGCCAGGGTGAGCGACACCGCCAGCGCCTTGGAGGTGAGATAGCTCCACCGGCGAAGCGGGGTGGACAGGTAGAGCTGCAGCATCCCGCTGCGGCGGTCCGAGACCAGGATGTCGGGCACCACGATGCCGCAGTAGAAGAACAGCGCGAAGGTGATGAAGCCGTAGTACTCGTGGTAGTCGGGCAGGATCTCGTCGGTGATCAGATCCACGTTGAGCACCACCGCCAGCCCCACGAACACCACTGCGGGCACCAGCGCGATCACCACCGCCAGCCAGGGCAGGATCTTGTGGCGCGCCGGGCGCCCCAGTCCCAGGGTGTGGCGCACCGAGTAGCGGACCACCGAGCGCACCGCTCCAGGCAGGCCGGTGCGGGGACCGTCGTAGGACCGGTAGCCCCGGTCGATGATCTGGGCCGTGTCGGCAGAGGCCGTGCCTCCGGCGGCGGCCGTGCCCTCGGCGGCGGACCCGGCGGGCGGGCCGTGGCCGCTCATCGAGCACCGTCCTCGAAGAGGTCCTCGAGCGTGCGGCGCCGGGTGTCGAGGCGGCGGATGCGAGCCCCGGCGGCGGCCACCTCGTCGCGGGCGCGGTCGCACAGTGCCTCGAACTCTGCGCCTCGAAGCGCGAGCGTGGCGTCGTGGCGCCGCACGTCGAGGCCGCCGGCGCGCAGCGCGGCCTCAACCGCATCGACCGACCCGGCCGGTTCGGCCACCTCCACCAACTCGAGGGTGATCCCGTCGCCGGCGCCGACCAGCTCGCTGATCGGTCCGCAGGCCACCAGGCGGCCCGCATCGAGGGCCACCACGTTGTCGCAGACCCGTTCGACCTCTTCGAGCTGGTGCGACGACAGCACGACGTCGATCGAGAAGTCCCGGCTGATCTGGCCGATGAGGGTCAGCATCTCGCTGCGCTGCACCGGGTCGAGGCCGTCGGTGGGCTCGTCGAGCAGCACCAGCTTGGGATCAGAGGCGATGGCCTGGGCCAGCTTCACCCGCTGGCGCTGGCCGGTGGACATGGTGCCCAAGGGCCGGAGGCGCTCCTCGCCCAGCCCCACCAGCCACAGGGTGTCGGACGCCCGGTTGCGGGCCTCGCCGCGGGGCAGGCCCTGAACCTCGGACAGGTGCCGCACGAAGTCGACGGCCCGCATCTCGTCGGGCAGCACGTTGCGCTCGGGGGCGAAGCCGACCATGGCTCTGAGCCGATGGCCGGCGGTCTGCGGGTCGAAGCCCAGCACGGTGAGCGATCCAGATGTGGGCGCCCGCAGCCCGAGCATGGCGTTGAGCAGGGTGGTCTTGCCCGCGCCGTTGGCGCCGACGAGCCCGGTCACGCCGGGCTGCATCTGCAGGTCGAGGCCGTCGAGGGCGATGGTGGAGCGGAACCGCTGAGTCAGCGCCTGCGTCTCGACTATCGCCACCGCGGCAGCATACGGCTGCGGTGCTTGCGGGTGTTCGACTCGAATTCTCGCGGCCAAGAGGCCGAGCGATTAGCTGCCGTCGGTGGGCTGGCCGGATCGGGCCTGGCGGCCGGTCGCCTCCTATTGTGGGCGTCCGCACCCAGCCGCGACCGCCGCCGGAGACGCCATGACCTTGCCCAGCTATCAGCTCCACCATCTGTGCATCTTCGAGAAGCAGCCACGCGACGCCATGTGGAACTGGCTGCGCTGGTATCACGCCATCCCGGCCTATTACTGGGAGGGTGTGGCCGACCTGCACCACACCGGCGAGGGCGGCGTGGACTACACCTTCCTGGCCTGCGGCGCCCCCTTCCAGATGCAGCTCGAGTCGCCGCCGTACCAGTTCGAGTACGAGCGCCGCTGGTTCGCCGAGCACGGCTCGGGCATCAACCACATCTGCTGGATTGTGCCCAGCGCCTACGACACCGTCGACCACCTCCAGTCCAACGGTGCGGAGGTGGCCATGCCCTTTGAGGAGTTCGGCGACACCTACCACGGCTTCGTGGCCATCGACCCCGAGGGCCGCTGGGTGGAGATCATGTCGTACCCCGGCGAGTTCAAGACGCCCGACGTGGAGTTCCGCCCGGTGGGCCGTCCCGGCCTGCAGACCCTGGGCGTGGTGCAGCTCTGCCGCGATCTCGACAGCCAGGTCGAGTGGTACACCGAGGTGCTGGGCCAGCGGATCATCCTCGACGCCCGCAGCGGCAACGACGGTCTCGTGTACCTGGCCGACCACACCTACGATGGCCGCCAGTGCGTGAGCGTGCTGGCCACCCCCAGCACCGAGGCCGAGCACGCCCTGATGGAGCGACACGGCCCGGCGATATCCACCGTGCTGTACCAGGCCGGCGATGTGGACGGCGCTTGGAGCGACGCGGTGGCGGCCGGCTTCGGCGAGGTGGCCGCCCCCGCCCACGACGACCGCATCGGCGCCCGCACCGGCTACCTGCGCGAGCCCAGCGGCAACCTGGTGCAGGTGCGCGAGCGGCTGGCTGCGTGAAGTTCAGGGGGATCCACCACGCCGGGCTGGTGGTTCGCGACCTCGATGCCGCGGTCGCCTTCTACGGAGCGCTGTTGGACATGGAGGTCATCGGCCGGGACCGGTGGCGAGCCCCCGACCCCGAAGCCGACAGTGCGGTGGGGCTGGCCGGATCATCAGCCGACGGAGCGATGATGCGGGGTTCGGGCAGCTATTTGGAGCTGTGGCAGTACCACGCCCCTGCCCGGGTCGGTGACGACCCCGCCGACCGGGGCGCCCACGAGCTGGGGCTGCGCCATCTGGCCATCGAAGTGGACGATGTGGGCGCCGCCCTCGACCGGCTGGTCGAGCTGGGCGGCACCAGGACGGGCGATCCGCTGCGATTCGACCACGGCGGCGAAGCGGTGTACTGCCGCGACCCCTTCGGCACCATCATCGAGTTCATGTCGGTTGGCTCATCAGGAGAATCCCTCGACGAGTTGTAGTTCGCTTCGTTGTCGGGCGGATTCAGACTTCCATGAGGCGCATGGGGTCGCCCATGTTGTGGTAGCCGAGGTAGCCGCCGCCTGCTGCCGAGGCGTCGTAGAGGGCGTAGCCGAGAAGCTCCTGGGCTCGGCGGGGCAGGGTGCGGGCCACCTCGGGCGGGATGTTGGTGTAGCTGTTCTCCACCGGCCGCAGCCAGCCGCAGCAGTAGCCGGTGGACAGGGCCCGCCGCCGGCGGCCGCGGGTGCGGTTGGCCCCGCCGGCGTGCAGCGTGTCGCCCCGGAAGAACAGGGCCGAGCCGGCCGGCAGCGAGCAGGCGGCCACCTCGCTCGGAGCGGGATCACGGCCAGGTTCCCAGCGATGGCTGCCGGGCACCACCAGCGTGCCCCCCATCTCGGGGGTGATGTCGACCAGGGCGGCGATGGTGTTGACGATCATCGGCGCCGACGGATGGGCGAAGTTCCAGGCGTCGTCGTCGCGGTGGAACGGCTGGGCCGACTCGCCGGGGCCGATGTCGATCACCTCGCCGTCGTTGAGGATCACCGTCGGGCTGATCGGTCCCACCACCGCCTCGGCGAAGCCCAGCAGCCGCTCGTCCAGCATGATCTCGGTGAAGCTGGGCGCCTTGGCGCACAGCCCCTGGAGCCGCCGGGTGCGCCGTCCCAGGAACTCGTCGGAGGCGTCGGAGCCAGAGTCGGTGCCGCGGTGGGCGTCCAGCCACGGCTCAAGTTCGGCATTGAAGCGCCTCAGCAGGTCGGGCGAGAGCCAGCCGTCGACGATCACGCCGCCGTCGCGCTCGTTGGCCTCGACGATGTCGTCGGTGGTGCAGTCCGGCGGAAGCCGCACGATCTCAGTCATCGGTGAGGCTTCTGCAGCCGTGAGACTTGGAAGAATCGATCCCGCAGGGCCTGGCCCTCATCATCTCAGTCATCGGTGAGGTTTCTACAGTAACGAGGCTGCTCGCAACGAAGGGAACCGACATGAACGAGCCCGACCCCGGCCGCGGCGGAGACATGCGGCGAGAGGACCCCGACTTTCTGGAGCACTGCTACCGCCGGGTGCTGGGCGAGCTGGGCTTCTCGTCCGAGCACGCCGCAGTGGTGGCCCGCTGCGTGTCCGACGGCGACCGCAACGGCAAGCTAACCCAGGGCATGGGGGTGTTCGAGATCCCGGTGCTGCTGGCCCGCACCGGCACCATGGACGTGACCGCGGTGCCCGAGGTGGTGGACGAGGGGCCGACCTGGTTGGTGATCGACGCCCGCCGCTCGTCGGGCCAGTGGGCGCTCACCATGGCCACCGCCGCCGCCATCGACAAGGCCCGCCAGCACGCCATCGCCATAGCCTTCGTGCGCGACTTCAACGACGCGGGCGCCTTCGGCACCTACGTGAGGATGGCAGCGGGCGCCGGGATGATGGCCATGGCCACCAACAACAGCCTGCCGCTGGTGTCGCCCTGGGGAGGGATGCAGAACGTGCTGTCGGGCGCGCCGTTCGCGGCCGCCTCCCCCGGTGGCGAGCACCCGCCCATCGTGAGCGACATCCAGGCCATCGAGGTCCACGACGGCAACCTCAGCGAGGCCTACTTCCAGCAGCGGCGGCTGCCGGGTCCGTATCTGGTCGACCCCGACACCGGCGAGCTGACCGACGACCCGGCCCCCTACTTCAAGCAGATGGAGGAGTACGGCCGGATCTCGGACTGCGAGGCGCCGTCGGTGTTCGGCACGCCCCGGCTGTACGCCTTCAACCTGTTCACCGAGATGCTGGCCGGGCTCATCAATCCGGGCGCCCGCCTGAGCCCCGAGATCGCGGGACCGCCGTCGTATTGGCTGGAGCCCCGCGACGAGGCCCTCACCGGCGGGGCCTGCGTGATCGTGATCGACCCGTCGCACTGGATGCCGGCGACCGAGGCGGGCCGAAAGTCCGACCGGCTGGTCGAGGCGGTCAAGGGCGCCAAGCGCCGCCCCGGAGTCGAGGAGATCTTCCTGCCCGGCGAGCGGGGCTGGCGGGCCATGGCCTCGACCGAGCCGGTCGAGATCCTGCCCGCCCACTGGGACTCGTTCACACAGATCGTCGAGAGCGTCGACCTAAACATCGACACCCTCAGAGCCGAGTTCTCCGGTTAGGGATGCTGCCGCTATGAAGAGCCGGTGATGGATTTTCGGTTCGACCATGTGGGTTTCTTGACTGCCGACGTTGACTACAGCTTCGGGGTGTATCGGGCGCTGGGCTGCGAGCTGACCGAGCGGGCCTACCGCCGCGGCTCGCACGACGTGGCCTACGGCGGGGCGGGAACCGACGTGCTGCTCGAGTTCCAGGGCCCGCCCCTGCTGGCCGAGTCCGAGGAGTACTTGCAGAACCAGCCTTGGAGCATTGAGCGGGTCGCCTTGTCGTGCGACGATGTGGAGGCGGCCTACGCCGGGCTCACAGCCGCGGGGGTGCCGTCGGCTTGGGCACCGGAGCCGTACGTCATCGACGGGGTGACCCTGGCTGTGGCTGCGGGGGTGTGGTCGCCCGAGGGGCTGATGATCGACCTGGTCGAGCATCGCGATGTGGCCGTGCCCCGGCCTGCCCGGGGTCCACGCGGAGACCTGGCCCTGCACCACGTGTGCTTCGTGACCTCGGACCTGGCCCGGGCCGAGGCCTTCTGGGTCGAGCATTTCGGGCTGGTCAAGACCTACGACTTCACCGCCCCGCTGCCCGGCGGCGGCACGCAGGGGTTCGTGATGCTCAGCGACCCGTTCTTCGACGCGGTCGGGCACGAGTTCAGCCTGGAGATAATCGGCGGCGCCTTCGACACCATCGACGGCCCCGTGTTCGAGCGGCGGGGAAGCTGCTACGACCACATCTGCTTCACTGCCGGCGACGTGGCCGGCACCTGGCAACGGGCCGTGGACCGGGGCGTGGAGCCGCTGAGCGAACCGGCTTACTACCCGGAGTACGACACCACCATCGCCTGGCTGTACGACGCAGACGGCACCCACATCGAGTTGATGAGCCCAGTGCCGGCCGACCTGATGGTTGACGCCCACCGCAGCGGCCGCAGCACCAACGGCTGGGTGGACGACTGGCAGCGCAGCCCCGCGGTGATGCCGCGGAGGGGTGATTCGTGCCTTACCGTGGCCCGCATGAAGGGTCGCCACAAGTGAGGGCCGCCGTCTACGACGCTCCCGGCCTGCCGCTGCGAATCGCCGAGGTGCCCGATCCCCGACCCGGCCCCGGCCAGGCCGTGATCAGGGTGTCGGCCTGCGGGGTGTGCGGCTCGGACTTGCACGCCACCACCGCCGGAGCCGACCTGGCCCGTCGGGGCGCGGTGCTGGGCCACGAGGTGACCGGCGAGATCGTCGAGATCGGCCCGGAGCCGGTCGGTGACTGGACGGTGGGCGACCGGGTGTACGCCATCCCGCTCGGGTCGTGCGGGCGCTGTCCCCACTGCCTCCTCGACCGCCCCGAGGAATGCCCGAACCAGATCACCTTCGGCGCGCTGGGCCCCGACGAGCCCGACGGCGCCTACGCCGAGTACCTGACGGTGTCGCTGTCGGACCTGCTGCCCGTGCCCGACGGCGTGGGCATGGAGGTGGCCGCACTGTGCGAGCCGCTGGCCACCGGGTTGGTGTGCGTGCGCCAGGCCTCGCTGGACATAGGCGACCGGGTGCTGATCCTGGGCGCCGGCCCCATCGGGCTGGCCGCCACGATCTGGGCCCGGTTCTTCGGTGCCCGGCGGGTGGCGGTGTCCGAACGGGTCGAGCACCGACGGGAACTGGCGATGCGCCTGGGGGCGACCGACACCATCGATGCCAGCTCCGGCACGGACGTCGCTGCGCAATTCGCCGAACTGACCGGTGCCGAGCCCGACGCGGTGATCGAGGCGGTGGGGCGGCCAGGCATGCTCAACGCCGCCATCGCGGCCGTGCGCCCCCAAGGGACGGTGGTCACCGGCGGGGTGTGCATGGAACCCGACTCCTTCGACCACTTGCTGGCCTACTACAAGGAGCCCGTCATCCGAACCGCCCGCGTCTACACCAAGGCCGAGAACCAGTTCATCCTGGAGATGATCGCGGCCGGGCGCATAGACCCCGCCCCGATGATCTCGCACCGCATCGGGCTCGACGCCCTGCCGGATGCCTTCGAAGCACTGCGCACCCCCACCGACCAATGCAAAGTAATGGTGCTGCCGTAGTGGCCCTCCGCAGGCACTCGTCGAACCTGCGGTGGCCGCGGTGACTGTTGAGCGGGGGGCTTCGGCGGGGCAGTGGCTCACCTGGCTGGAGCGCATCAGCGCCGACGGCCCGAGCGGCGACCCTGAGGCGCTGGAGATCTGGGGCTACACCGACCGGCCCAGCTACGCCCCCGGCGACACGGTGGGGCTGCACGTCTCCACCACTGCACCGGAGTGGGGCTTCGAGGTGTGGCGCGACGGCCGCTCGTTCACCAAGGTGCGCGAGCAGGGCGGCCTCGCCGGCGCTTGCCATCCGGCTCCCGACGATGTGGTCGCCTCAGGCTGCGGCTGGCCCCAGAGCACGTCCTTCGAGATTCCGGCGGACTGGGTTTCGGGCGGCTACATCGTGGTGCTGCGGGGCGAGCGGGGCGGTCACCAGGTCACCCAGGACGCCTTCTTCGTGCTGCGGGCCTCGGCACCCGGCCGGCGATCGAAGCTGGCCATGGTGGCGGCCACCTACACCTGGCAGGAGTACAACGACTGGGGCGGGGGCTGCGGCTACTTCTCCGATGAGTACGTCGACCACACCGCGGAGCCGCTGGAGGTGCGCGAGAAGAGCTTCAAGCCCCGGCTGAGCTTCCAGCGGCCGTGGTCTCGGGGCCTGATCCGCACACCGGTGGGAGCGCCCCGCATCGCCCAGCCGCCGCCTGCGGTGGGCGCGGCGGTGGGGGTGCCGGCTGCGGACTGGGCCATCGCCAACGGCTACTCGGTGTGGACGGTGGCGGCCGGCTGGGCCCGCTACGACGCCTTGACGTTCCGCTGGCTGGAGGCCAACGGATACGAGCCCGAGCTGCTGTCGCAGTGGGATCTCGACCGCGACCCCGGCGTGCTCGACGGATACCAGGCGGTGGTCACCACCGGCCACGACGAGTACTGGACGGCCGCGGGCCGCGCCGTGCTCGACCGGTTCATCGAGCGGGGCGGCCGCTACGCCCGCCTCGGCGGCAACATCGTGTGGCAGGTGCGCATGGAGGACGACCTGAGCACCCAGGTGTGCCACAAGTATGCGGCCCACGCCGACCCAGAGCGCCACAGCGACAACATCGACCAGCGCACCGGTGCCTTCGAGGCCCACTACATCGACCGGCCCCCGGTCACCACCTTCGGCGCCAACGGCCTGCGGGGGGTGTACTCCCGCATGGCGGGCCTGTCGCCCCGGGGAGCGGGCGGGTTCATCGTGTACCGGCCCGGCCACTGGGCCTTCGCCGGCGCCGACGTGTACTACGGCGACGTGCTGGGCGGCGATGTGCCGCTCGTGGGCTACGAGACCGACGGCGTGGCCTACACGTTCCGCCGAGGCCTCCCCTACCCCACCGGCACCGACGGCGCCCCCGAAGGCCTGGAGATCCTGGCCCTCACCCCGGTGACCCTCGAAGAGGAGGACCACGGCCAGGCCGGCAACCTGATCTCGATAGCCGACGGCGACCTGGCCTTCGCAGCCGAGGCCCTCTTCGGCGACGACACCCCCGAACACCGCCACCGGATCCGCTACGGCAGCGCGGTGATCACCGCCATGTCCAAAGGCGCAGGCGAGGTCTTCTGCGCAGGAACCACCGAGTGGTGCCACGCCCTCGCCTGCCGCGACACCCAGGTAGAGACCATCACCCGAAACGTCCTCAACCACTTCCTGACCGAACGCGCCCTCGGAAATCCCGAGTAAGAGGCCGAGCGAATAGGTGAGCGAATCCGGTTCATACGGGCGAGGCCGTGGCCCGAGCGGCCCGTGAGCGCAGCGAACAAGAGCGGGAAAGACACCCTTGCGACGCAACAGACTCTCACCTATTTGCGCTCGCTCTAA
>JAJEDD010000013.1 GCA_022821685.1 Acidimicrobiia bacterium | reverse complement strand
CTGGGTGACCGTCACGTCCACTGTCAACGCAGCCGACGGCGCCGGGCTTGCCGTGACGGTGAACACCGCGTCGCCGCCCTCGGTCACGCCGCTGCCCGCAGCGATGCTCACGTCGGGCTCGACCACCGGAGGCGGAGGCGGCGCCGGCGGTGACGGGTTGTTGCACTGGGCGTGCGCTTCGAGGGTCCGCGTGACGCGGTCCCAGCGGCTCGCCATGAACTGGCCCTCGTTGCTGCGCGACTCCGCCACAGTCATCGTCGTCTCGCCAGTATCCACGCCCAACGCGGCCAGCACCCGATTCCAGCGCAGCACATGCGCGCTGTCATGATCGTGAGCGTCACGCCAGCCCGTCACTTCCGCCACCGTCACCGCATCCGACGGCAACTGAACCGTGCACACCGGCGGCGGCGGATCATCATCATCGGCCACCGCCACCGACGCGGAGCCCGCCACCGACGACACGGAGTAGCCCGGGCCGCCATCGACGGTCACCGTCACCGAACCGTCGGCCTCGTCGGTGCCGTCGTTAGCAGTCGAGACTGACAGCGTGGCAGTGCCAGACGTCGAAACCGTCACCTGGCGCGGCCCCGTGGACACGCCGAAATCGCCGGACTGCGCCACCGTCACATCCACCGACAACGCCGCCGACGGCACCGGATCCGCGGTCACGGTGAACACCGCGTCACCGCCCTCACTGACACCAGAACCGGCCGTGATGCTGACTTCCGGCTCGACCGCCTGAGCAGCAGGCAAACCGGCGACCGTCAACTTGAACGACCCTGTCCTCGATCTGGCATAGGTGGTCGCCTCAATCGTGTAGTCTCCCGCCTGCACTGTTTCGACGATTCGCGAGTTGTAGCCGCGGCCGCCGTCGTCGTCGTACTGCAGAGCATCCCCGGACTTCTTGTCCTTGCCGGAACGCAAGGCCAAGTAAGTGTCCACCGACGACTCCAGATCGATCGTCACCGTGCGCTGGCTGGCCAGCGAGAACATGTAGAAGCGCGCGTGACGGCCTGACCGATCCACCGACGCACACGCCGCGGTCCACTCGCCGTCGACGCTACCGTCACTCGACAGCGTCGACATACAAGCATCAACCACCACCGGCGGATCGTCGTTGTCGGCTACTGCCACCGTCGCCGAACTGGCTGTGGGCGAAGCCGTGTAGCCGGAGCCGTCATCGACTGTCGCTGTCACCGAGCCGTCAGACTCATCAGCGTCGTCATTGGTGGTGGACACTGTCAGCGAACCCGACCCGGATGTGGGGACCGTCACCTGGCGCGAGCCCGTGGACGCTCCGAAATCGCCGCTTTGCGCCACCGTCACATCCACCGACAACGCCGCCGACGGCGCCGGATCCGCAGTGACAGTGAACACCGCGTCACCGCCCTCGGTCACATCGGAACCCGCGGTGATGCTCACCACCGGCTCGACCGCCTGAGCGGTGGGCAGGCCGGCGACCGTCAACTTGAAAGAGCCCGCCCTTGAGCCGTGGTAGGTGGTCGCCTCAATCGTGTAGTCCCCAGCCTGCAGTGTCTCGACGATTCGCGAGTTGCGCCCGGTGCCGCCGTCGTCGTCGTACTGCAGAGCATCCCCGGAATGCTTGTCCTTGCCGGAACGCAAGTACAGGTACGTGTCCACCGACGACTCGAGATCGATCGTCACCGTGCTCTGACTGGCCAGCGAGAACGTGTAGAAGCGCGCGTGGCGCCCTGCCCGATCCACCGACGCACACACAGAGGTCCACTCGCCGTCGATGCTGCCATCGCTCGACAGCGTCGACTTACAAGCATCATCCACCACCGGCGGATCGTCGTCGTCTGACACCGCGACAGTCGCCGAAGCGGCCGTCGACGACACCGTGTACTCGGCTCCGCTGTTGATGGCGACGCTTACCGAGCCGTCGGCCTCATCGGTGCGGTCGTTGATGGTGGCGACCGTGTATGTCGCGCTGCCGGAGGTGGGGACCGTGACCTGGCGCGAGCCTGTCCCCGCACTGAAATCGCCGGTCTGCGATACCGTCAGCGACACGGTCAACGCGGACGACGGCGCCGGACTCGCCGACACTGTGAACGTTGTGTCGGTGCCTTCGGTGACGCCGGGGCCGGCCGCAATGCTCACTTCGGGCTTCGGTTGGACCGTAGCCTGCGCTGGCACGCCCGCGACGCTCAAGGTGAACTCTAAGCCTCTGCCGCCGTATCGGCTGAGGGGTCGGGCAAGGAATGCATGGTCCCAGGTCCGCTTATGGTCCAGGGTGGTTGCCTCGATCGTGTACTGGCCGGGACCCAGGGCCTGGCTGATTCTTGCGTCGTTCGTGATGGGGCCGCTGTCCTCGTTTTGTCGCAAGGCCGCTCCGGCACGGGGGTGTGCCCCGCTCCGCAGGACGAGATACGGGTCAGAAACGAGAAAATTCCGATCAGAAGCCGGTCCTGTCCGTTTCAGGTCGATCGTCACAGTCCGCGACGCTTGTGAGTCATCCAGGGTGAAGGTGTAGTACCGCGACCGGCAGGAAGCAGTCAGACGCCCGTAGATGTTCCCGCCCGTGGGGAGTGCTGTCTGGCAGTCGTCGAGTCCGTCGGGCGGCAGGAAGGCCAAGCCGTGCCCCCAGGTGTTGTCGGCGCCTGCGGCGCCCCGATCGGCTGCGTTGTTCTCGAGATAGCTCGCAACCTGTGTGGGGGTGAAGGTCGGATTGCGGTGGAGCACCAGCGCAGCGAGGCCCGCCACATGCGGTGCGGCCTGGCTCGTCCCGCAGAGGCGGTGAAGGCTGGTGGCGCCGCAGTCGACGCCGACGATGTCGGGCTTGGTGCGGCCGTCGGGCGTGGGACCCCGGCTGCTGTAATGCCTGACGTTGGACGTGTTGTGATCGCTAGCGGCGCCGACCGCCAGCACTGCCGGATGCGCGCTGTCACCCGGACTGGTCATGCTGCCGCTCGTCGTGTAGTGGTCGAGCGAGCCGGCACTGCTGTTGAACATCATGATCTGCACCCACGAGGGAGCGCTGCTGGATGCCTTCTTCTTCACATATATCCGGTAGTGCCCCGCCGTCGAAACCGACAGGCTGATGCTCTCGTAGGGGTAGTGTGCGCCGCCGCCGTTCTGAACGTCGTAGCTGCCGCCGACCACGGTCTGCGCCCCGCCGGGGGTAGCCGAGTAACTGACCTCGATGTCGAGGTCCTTCGAGGCGCCGCCCCATGTGTCGTCCCAGCGCAAGAACAGCGACAATTTGGCGCCCTCGTTCAGATCGAACCTCTGGGCCTCGTCGACCGTGCTGCCGTTGCTGGTCCACTCGTGGATGTTGTCGTTGTCGGAGTCGTTGAACGAGCCCAGCCACGCATCACGGGCTTGGTTGCCGGCCGAGTTGACCCACACGATGCCGTTGTCGGCAGCCCATTTGGCCGTGTTCAGCGGACTCGGATTGATGGGTGAGGTGCCGTCGGCCGAGCCGTGAAACGCATGCGAGATCGACTGGACTATCACCTTCACGCCTTGGCCGTGCATCCACACGACCGCGCTGTGGAGGTCGGCGTAACTGCTCGGGTTGGAGATGTACAAGGCGGCGTCGGGTGCAACGTCCATGAGCGTCTCGGCAACCCGAGTGCCGTGGTTGTCGCCGCCCCTGGTGTCGCAGTTGGCCAGAGCGCTGGTGGGCTTGCCCACATCGGTGTAGCAGCGCCCCACGACAGTTGAAGGCAACTCGGTGCCCAGCGAGGCCTGCAAGCCGGTGAAGCCGTCCTTGCTGGTTGTGGTGGTGGGAATGTCGATGACGCCGACCTTCACGCCGTCTCCGGTGAAGCCGCTGCGGTGCCACACATTGGCGCCGTGAAGTGCGACGCCCTTGGTGAGCACCGGGCCTCGTTCCTTGAACGCCTGCGGCATGGCGCGCACCCGCGACACTCCGGTCTGCTGCGACAGCGGTGCCAGCAGATCGGGCGGCACGTACACCTCGAGGTAGTCGCCGACCACGTTCGCGGGGGTGACTCCGTTCTGTTCCAGGAAGTCGAGAACCGCGTCTCGGTCGTCGTCGAGTTGAATGGCGAGCAGCAGGGCACCGCTCGATGTGGCGTTGGTGTCGTCGGCAAGGCTCGGCGACGCGGCCGCGCCGGAGAGCCCGCTGGAGGCGCCGTCGTCGGCGGTGGCCGCCACCGCCAGATCGGAGAGCTGCGAGCCGAGATTGGGGTACGCCACCTCGGTTGTCGCTGATGCGCCACCGGCTCCCGGGTCGAGCGCAGCGCCCGAACCCAGAGGGGCGTCCAGCAAACCCTCATCGACTCCGAGCTCTTGGCCGTTCGACGGTGTCGAAGGATCCTGGCGCTGGGTCTGCGCTCCAGCGGTTGTCGACATGCCGGCTCCCAGCACGGCAACGGCGAGAACCGCGGTCAAGGCAGTCGCGCCCGCCCTTCGGCGGAGCGACCGTTGGGGCAGGCATTGAGCGAGTCGATCAGCCATACGTTCCGACACCCGATGCTAGTGACTGAGGGCAATAGGCCGGAGCGATTCTATTGCTCCACCCGTCAGCCGACAAGGGCTGCCATCAGGCTCACGCCGGTGAAGTGGACTGCGCAGCGTATGCTGCATTTATGCGGCGTATACAGCTATATCTGGATGATGAAGTCGACGATGCCCTCACAGCCCAGGCGGCCAGACAGGGCACGTCTCGGTCTGCGCTGGTGCGAGGGGCTGTGCGGGCCTCGCTCGCGTCCTGTCTGGACGATCGGCAGGATCCTGTGGACGCGCTGATCGGAAGCCTCGACATCGAGCCGGACGACGATATCGACTCGGTGGTTTACGGGCTCGACAGATGAGATTCGCCGATACCTCGTTCTGGATCGCCCTCCAAGTGGCCCGCGACCGCCGCCACCGCGACGCGGCGGCGCTGTGGAGGCAGGACCGAGGCCCCGTGCGGACATCCAACCTCGTGATGGGCGAGACCTGGACCTGGCTGCGGAGGCGATCCGGCCACGATGCCGCGATGCACTTTCTCTCCGTGCTGGCCAGCTCCTCCCGGGTGTCGGTCGCGGTCGTGGATGAGGCCATCGATGAGCGAGCCTGGCAATGGCTGAGCCGCCACGACGAGCGGTCCTACTCCTACGTCGACGCAACCAGTTTCGAGATCATGCGCCGCGAGCGCATCGTCGAGGCCCTGGCCTTCGACGGAGACTTCGCCGCCGCCGGACTAGTCGAAGCCCGACCCTCCAGCTGAAGAACAGATCGAGCGCGGGTGGCTAGCCGACAAGGGTGGCGATCAGGGTTACGTCGGTGAAGTGGCCCACCCATTGGGGGAGGATGCCGAAGGCCAGGGTGGCTGCGCCGGTCAGGACCAGGGCGGCCGTCACCGAGGCAGGGGTCCTGATCGGGGCCGTGGTGTCGAACTCCGCCGACTCGGGCGGGGCCTCCACCCACATGTGGGAGGCGATGCGGGCGTAGTAGTAGAGCGCGATCACCGAGTTGATCGCCACGATCACGCCCAGGGCCACGCCCCAGGCCGTTCCCGGCGAGATCAGGGCCAGCACGATCTCGAACTTGGCAAACCAGCCGCCCAGCGGCGGGATGCCGGCCAGCGCCATCAGGAAGATCGTCATGGCCACGGCCAGGCCCGGCGAGTAGCGGAACAGTCCCTTGTAGGCGTCGATCTCGGCTGAGGCGGTGCGGCGGGCCACGGCGATCACCACCGCGAAGGCCCCCAGGTTCATGGCCGCATAGATGGCCAGATAGGTCACCACCGAAGACAGGGCGTCGTCGGCGGTGGCCAGCGACTCGCCCGCCACCGCCAGCGGCGCCAGCATGTAGCCGGCCTGGGCCACCCCCGAATAGGCCAGCAGCCGCACCAGGTTCGTCTGGCGCAGCGCCATCAGGTTGCCGCCGAACATCGACGCCGCGGCCAGCGCCCACATCAGCGGCTGGTACACGTCGGCTCGGCCCCAGAAGCCCACGAACACCAGCGACAGCAGGGCCACGAACCCGGCCGCCTTCGAGGCCACCGACAAGAAGGCGGTGACCGGGGTGGGCGCGCCCTCGTAGGTGTCGGGCGCCCAGGTGTGGAACGGGAAGGCCGACACCTTGAACCCGAAGCCCACCACCACGAAGATCACCCCCAGGGTGACCACCGCCAGCGGCGCCCCGGCCCCCGAGACCGCCGCGTCGATGTCGGCCAGCATGGTCGAGCCGGTCGCGCCGTACAGCAGCGACATGCCGTACAGCAGCACCGCGGAGGCGAACACCCCCATCAGGTAGTACTTGAGCCCGGCCTCATTGCTGCGCAGGTCGCGTTTGCGCCAGGTCGCCATCAGGTAGGCCGGGATCGACAGCAGTTCCAGGGCCACGAAGATGGTGATCAGGTCGCGGGCCGAGGCCATCACCACCATGCCCAGCACCGCGGAGAGCAGCATCTGGTAGTACTCGTTCTCCCAGTAGTCGCCCTCGGCGATGTAGTTGGTGGACAGCAGCACCACCACGTAGCCGGCCAGCAGGAACACGGCCTTCATCACCAGCGAGTAGTCGTCGACCACATAGGCGCCCCAGAAGGTGGAGCGGTCGGTGCCGTCCCATGCCAGCGTCAGCACCGGCACCATCGAGGCCAGCAGCCCGAACGACGCCAGCGCCGACACCACGGCCCGGCCCCGTTCCAGCCAGAAGATGTCCACCAGCGTCAGCAGGGCCCCGAAGCCGAGCAGGGTGAGCTCGGGCGCGACCGCGTGCCAGTCGATCGGGGGCCGCTCGAAGGCGACGAGCAGCGCCGAGGCCGAACCCAGCATCTCGCCGTCAGCCTCCGGCCGTCGGGGCGCGACCGGCCGCCGCGGCCCGACGGGCGGCCATCAGAGCTACAAGCAGCGAATCCAACCGCGAGAGCACCGATCAGCCTCCGGTGGCCAGCAGGCCGACCACGGCCGGGTCGGTCACGTCGAAGATCAGGCCGGGCAGCAGCCCGAACAGCACTATGCCCACCAGCAGCGGGGTCCAGGCCAGCCACTCTGTGCGGGTCACGTCGACGATCTCGTCGCTGTCGGCGAACTCTTCGGAAGGCTTGCCCATGGCGGTGCGCTGCAGCAGCCACAGCAGGTAGCCCGCGGCCAGCACCGTCCCCACCGCGGCGATCACCATGTAGGTGCGGAACGTCTCGACCGGCAGGCCCTCCGCGGGCGAGTAGGCCGACAGGATGGCGGGGAACTCGCCCCAGAAGCCGGCCAGGCCGGGCAGCCCCAGCGACGCCATCGAGCAGAGCCCCAGGATCCAGCCCAGGCGGGGGGCCTGCACCAGCAGCCCTCCCAGGCGGCGGATCTCCAGCGTGTGGTAGCGCTCCTTAACCGAGCCGGCCACGAAGAACAGCATCCCGGTGATGATCCCGTGGGCCACCATGCCGAAGATGGCGGCGTTGATCCCGAAGTCGGTGAGGGTGGCGATGCCCAGCATCACGAAGCCCATGTGGGCCACCGACGAGAACGCGATCAGGCGCTTCATGTCGGTCTGGGCCAGGCACCCCAGCGCGCCGTAGATGATGCCGATCACCGCCAGCAGGCCTATCCATGGCGCCCAGGTCTCGGCGCCGTCGGGCAGCATGGGCACCGCGATGCGCACGAACCCGTAAGTGCCGAGCTTCAACAGCACCGCGGCCAGGATCACCGACCCCACCGTGGGCGCCTCGGTGTGGGCGTCGGGCAGCCAGGTGTGGAACGGGAACATCGGCACCTTCACCCCGAAGCCGATGAACATGCCCGCGAAGATCCAGATCTGGGTGGAGCCCAGGATGCCCGCGCCGGCCACGTCGGACAGGACCCGCATGTCGAAGGTGCGCAGCGACTCGCCGCTGGCCGGATCGGTCGACAGGAAGAACAGGGCCAAGAACGACAGCAGCATCAGCGCCGAGCCGAACAGCGTGAACAGGAAGAACTTGAGCGAGGCGTAGCGACGGTTCTCGCCGCCCCACACCGCGATCATGAAGAACATGGGCAGCAGCACGACCTCGAAGAACACGAAGAACAGGATCAGGTCCTGGGCCACGAAGGTGCCCACCATGCCCGTCTCGAGGATGAGCATGAGGATGAAGAACGCCTTGGGGTTGCCCGGCTCGGGTATGTGGTCCCAGGAGTAGATCACGCACAGCGGCACCACCACCAGCGTGAGGGCCAGCAGCGGCAGCGAGATGCCGTCGAGGCCGAGGATGTAGCGGCTGTTGATCACCTCGATCCAGCGGGCGTCGACCACGAACTGCAGGGCGCCGGCGTCGCCGTAGTCGAAGTCGATCAGCAGCAGGCCTCCGATCACCATCGCCAGCAGCGACGACAGCAGGGCCAGCTGTTTGATGGCCCGCTCCTCGGCGGCGGGGACCGCCATCATCACCAGCGCCCCGACCAGCGGGACGAAGGTGACCAGGGTCAGGCCCCAATCGTTGAGAAAGTCGGTCATGGTCGGGTCCTAAGGGCTCCTGGGTTGCTTGGGGGTGCGGGGTGCGGGGTCACAGCGACAGGATGAGCATGAACACGCCGGCGAGGACGGTGGCGGCTGCGAACAAGATGGCGGCGTACTGCTGGACCTTGCCGGTCTGCATGCCTCGCAGGCTCTCGCCCGCGCCGTCGGAGGCCCGGCCCGAGCCGTCCACGATCACCCGGTCGATGAGGGTCTGGTCGATGTGGTCGTACACGGCGCGCCCCGCGTCCACTGAGCGCCGGCCCGCCTCGTTCACCGCGCCGTCGATGACCCGCTGGTTGGACCAGTAGACGGCCCGGGCCAGCGGGCCCTTGACCGCCTTGACGATCACGCCGGTGTAGAGGTGGTCGAAGTAGTACTTGTTGACCAGCGCGGTGTGGACCGCCCTCGGCATCCCGCCCCGAGACACCGGGCCGTCGTCGATCTCGGTGAGCGGTGAGCGGGCCTGCACAGCCCGGAAGTAGTAGCGCCAGGCCAGCCCCGCGCCGACCAGGGCCACCAGCACCGAGGCGATGGCCAGCGACCAGCTCGGCTTGGCGTGCGCAATGTAGGGGAAGTAGCCGGCGACGGGCTCGACGTAGTGGCCGAAGCGCTCCTGCCACGCCTCGGGCCAGAACTGGAAGCCCTTGGGCATGTTGAACAGCCCGGCCCCCACCGCGAAGACGGCCAGCACGTACAGCGGCACCAGGATGCGCGGCCCCGACTCGTGGGGATGGCCGTGGCCCCGGTAGGTGCCGAAGAACGTGAGGTACACCACCCGGGTCATGTAGGCCGCGGTCACTGCCGCGCCCGCCATGCCCATCACCAGCATCAGGATGTACGACCCGTTGGCGTCGGTGCCGCCGAACAGGCCCCAGCCGCCGGTGCCGGCCAGGATCTCGTCCTTCGACCAGAAGCCGGCCAGCGGGGGCAGCCCCATCAGGGCCACCGTCGCCACCAGGAACGTGCGGTAGGTGTGGGGCATGGCCTTGCGCAGGCCCCCCATGTCGGCCTTCATGTCGAAGCTGTGCACGGCGTGGCTCACCGAGCCCGACCCCAGGAACAGGCAGGCCTTGAAGAAAGCGTGGGTGAACAGGTGGAACATGGCCGCGGTCCAGGCGCCCACCCCGAGGGCCATCACCATGTAGCCGAGCTGGCTGACGGTGGAGTAGGCCAGCACCTTCTTGATGTCGTTCTGGGTGAACGCCAGCAGCCCGCCGAACAGCAGGGTGACCGCCCCCACCAGCGCCAGCACGTTGATGCTCGAGCCGCCGATCGACATCCCCTCCCAGAACACCGGGTAGAGCCGGGCCACCATATAGATCCCGGCCACCACCATGGTGGCCGCGTGGATCAGCGCCGACACCGGGGTGGGGCCGGCCATGGCGTCGGGCAGCCAGGTGTGCAGGATGAACTGGCCCGACTTCGACATCACCGCGGCCAGCAGGCACAGCGACGCCGCCAGCAGGGCGCTGTGGCTCACCTCGCCCGCGTTGATGCGCTCGGACAGGGTCAGGGTGTCGAAGGTGCGGCCCGCGGCGAAGAACAGGATCGACACGCCCACCAGCAGGCCCACGTCGCCCACCCGGTTGGTGAAGAAGGCTTTGAGGGCGGCGTCGGAGTTGGCCCGGTCCTCCCACCAGTGGCCGATCAGCACGAACGAGCACACCCCGACCAGCTCCCAGCCGACGATCATCTGCAGCAGGTTGTCGCTGAGGACGAAGAACAACATGGCTGCGGTGAACAGGCTCAAGAAGGCGAAGAAGTGGGTGTAGCGGGCGTCGCCGGCCACGTAGTCGGTGCTGTAGACGTGCACCAGCAGCGACACCGCGGTCACCACGAACAGCATCATCACCGACAGGCCGTCGACCAGGATCCCGGCGTCGTGGGTGATGCCGCCCGAGCGCAGCCACCCCACCGTGCGGTGCACGGCCGCGGCACCCTCGTGGGCGTCGTCGCGGTGGCCGATCCAGGTGATGGCCGCCCCGAGCGACAGCGCGAACGAGCTGGCCACGGCCGTGATGCCGAGCGCAGCGCCCTTGGAGCGCATGCGCTTGCCGAAGGCCAGGATGGCCGCGAACGACAGCGCCGGCAGCAGCGGCACCAGCCAGGCGTAGTCGAGGAAGAACCCGGCGCTGTCGACGGAGCTGGGCCCGTGGGCGACGATCTCCTTGGCGGCGAGGGCGGCAGCGGCAAGCATGGTCGTGCTCAACCCTTGAGCAGATCGGCCTCGGTGAGGTCGATGCTTCGTCGGTTGCGGTAGATGAGCAGGACGATGGCCAGGCCGATGCCCACCTCGGCCGCGGCCACCGCGATCACGAACAGGGCGAACACCTCGCCGGCCACATGGTCGCGGAAGGCCCCGAAGGCCACCAGGTTGATGTTGACGGAGTTGAGGATGATCTCCACCGACATCAGCACCATGATCCCGTTGCGGCGGGCCAGAACGCCGTACACGCCGATACAGAACAGAATCGCGGCCAACAGCAGGAACTGATTGAGGATCACAGCGGGCCTGCTATTCCTTGCGGGCCACGACGATGGCGCCGATCAGAGCGGCCAGCAGCAGCACCGACACCGCCTCGAAGGCCACGATGTACTGGCTGAAGATGGCGTCGGACACCTCGCCGAAGCGCTGGGGCTCGTCGATCACCAGCCGGGTGTCGGAGTAACTGTCGATCAGGGCGATGCCCATCACCACCGCCAGCAGCACTGCCACCAGCGCGGCCATGAGCCGCTTCTCGCCCGCCACCGAGTCGTCGTCGCCCATCGAGGCCTTGGTGAGCATGATCCCGAACAGGAACAGCACGATGATGGCCCCGATGTAGACCAGCACCTGGGTGACGGCCACGAACTCCGAGCCGAGCAGGATGAACTGGGCCGCCGCCCCGGCCAGCACCAGCACCAGCCACAGAGCGGCGTGGACCACGTTGCGGGTGGTGACGCAGCGGAGGGCGGAGACGATCATCACCAGCGCGATCGCGCCGAAGAACACGTTCTGGGCCACGAACAGGTCGCCGCCCGAGGCCGCCGCAGCCAGCATCACGGGCGGGGCTCCTCGGCGGGGCGAGCGGCGCGAACGCTGGCAGTGCTCATGTGGGGGGCACCTTGAGCTTCTTGGCGGTCGAGCCCGACTCGTAGTCCTCGAAGTCGGGCACGGTCTCCATCCACTCGGCCAGCCGCTCCTTGTCGTGGAGCAGGTCGGCGATGCGGGGCTCGGAGAACTCGTACTCGGGGCTCCAGAAGAGAGCCTCGAACGGGCACACGTCCACGCAGATGCCACAGAACATGCACAGCGCGTAGTCGATGTCGAAGCGGTCGAGCTTGTTGACCTGCCTCGGCTTGCCCCCGGCCCGGCGGGGCGGGGCCTTCTCCTTGTGGCCCTCGATGTAGATGCACCAGTCGGGGCACTCCCGGGCGCACAGCATGCAGGCGGTGCAGTTGCCCTCGTGCAGGGCGATCACGCCGCGGGCCCGGGTGGGCGGCGCCTCCTTGACGTGGGGGTACTGCACGGTGGCCGCACCCTTCGACGGCGCGGGCATCAGGGTGCGCACCCCCCGCTTGGGGAACACGGTGCGCAAGATGGTGGAGCCGGTCACGGCCAGCCCCTTGACAAGCCCGGGAACCAGCGCCATCACACCACCACCTTGAGCACGCCGGTCACCACGATGTTGGCCAGCGCCAGCGGCACCAGGAACTTCCAGGCCAGGCGCTGGAGCTGGTCCTCGCGGAAGCGGGGGAAGGTGAACCGCACCCAGAACACCACGAACGTCAACAGCACCACCTTGCCGAACAGAACCAGCGGGCCGATCACGTTGAGCAGGTTGTCGGACGGGTCGAGGCCGGGCACGTACCAGCCGCCGAGGAACAGCACCGCGGCGATGGCCGAGAACACGCCCGCGGTGGCGAACTCCCCGATGAAGAACAGCAGGAACCGCAGGCCCGAGTACTCGGTCATGTAGCCGGTGACCAGCTCCGACTCGGCCACCGGCATGTCGAAGGGGGTCTGGGTGAGCTCGGCCTGCATGGCCACCATGAAGATCAAGAAGCCGACGAACTGGGTGAGGATGAACGGGTTGCCGATCGCCCCCCAGCCGAAGATCTCGCCGTCGGCCTGGGCCAGCACGATCCCCTGCAGGTTCATGGTCTCGGCCTGGATCACCACGCCCACCACCGCCAGCAGCAGCGGAAGCTCGTAGGCGATGAGCTGGCCGGTGGCCCGCAGCCCGCCCAGCAGCGAGTACTTGGAGGCCGAGCCCCAGCCGGCCATGAGGATGCCGATCACCGACACCGAGCTCACCGCCATGGCCAGGTACACCCCCAGGTCGTTGGAGATGAACCAGGCGTCGGGGCCGCCCGGCAGCACCACCAGCAGCAGGAAGGTGGAGGTGAGCACCACGAACGGGGCGGCCTTGAACACGAAGCGGTCGGCCCGGCGGGGGACGATGTCCTCTTTCTGGAGGAACTTGCCGATCTCGGCGGCGAGCTGCAGCGAGCCGTAGGGGCCGGCCTCCATGGGGCCCAGCCGGCTCTGCATGAAGCTCACCATCTTGAACAGGTGGGCGTAAACCAGCGTTCCCGCCACCAGCAGCACCGCCACCAGGCCCGCGGCCACCCTGATCGAGGTGACCTGCCAGTACGACAGCTCCGACAGCACCCCGATCATCGGGCAGCTCCGGAAGCCCCGCTTGGCCCAACCCACCGCGGGGTCATCGGTCGATGTCTCCGAGGATGAAGTAGAGGCTGCCCAGGATGGTGATGATGTCGGGCACGTAGACCCCCTTGAGCAGCCACGGCGTGATCGACACGTTGGAGAACGACGCCGAGCGGATCTTCACCCGGAACGGGAACAGGTCGCCCTTGGACACCACGTAGTAGCCCATCACGCCCAGCGGGTTCTCTGTCTCCACATGGGCCTCGCCCGCGGGCACCTTGATGATTACGGGCACCTTGGCCATGATCGGCCCCGGCGGGATCCCGTCGAGTAGCTGGTCGACGATCTTGGTGGCCTCGCGGGTCTCCTGCAGGCGCACCCAGAACCGGGCGAAGGAGTCGCCGTCGGGGTGGGTCCACACCTTCCAGTCGACCTGGTCGTGGACCAGCCCGCAGGGGCTGTCGCGGCGCAGGTCCCAGTCCACCCCCGACGCCCTGATGTTGGCCCCGGTCAGCCCGTACGACAGGCCGACGTCGGCCGGGATTACGCCGATGCCCCGGGTGCGGGCCTGGAAGATCTCGTTGCCCTCGACCAGCTCCTCGATCTGGTCGCAGAAGGCCCGGATCTTGCCCATGGCCCGGCGGGTCTCGGCCACCCAGCCGGCGGGGAGGTCGTCCTTGAGGCCGCCGATCCGGTCGAAGTTGGGGTGGAAGCGCCCGCCGGTGGCCGCCTCGATCTGGTTGAGCACATGCTCGCGGTCGCGGAAGGCGAAGAACACCGGGGTGATGGCCCCCACCTGCACCGCCATGTCGCCCAGGAACAGGGTGACGTTGGCGATGCGGCTCAGCTCGAAGAGGATGGTGCGGATCCACTGGGCCCGGGGCGGGGCCTCCACCTCCATGAGCTGCTCGGCGGCCAGGATGAACGGCACCTCGTTGGCGAAGCTGCCCAGCCAGTCGATGCGGTTGATCAGGGTGGTCACCTGCGGGTAGGTCCGCACCTCGGCCAGCTTCTCGTAGCCCCGGTGCATGTAGCCCATGACCGGCTCGGCCGACACCACCTGCTCGCCGTCGAGCTTGGCCACGATGCGCAGCGTGCCGTGGGTGGCCGGATGCTGGGGGCCGATGTTGAGGGTCATGCCCTCGGTCTCGATCTCGAGGTTGACCCGGGCGTCGGCGGCTTGGGCTGCGATGTAGCTGAGCTGCTGGCGCTCGGTGACGGTCACGATGGGCCGTCCTTGCCGCCGTTGGTCTCGGGCATCAGCTCAACGTCTACGAGGCCGGGCCAGGGCTTCACCCGGCGGGCCAGCAGCGGATAATCCTTGCGCAGCGGATGGCCCTCGAACTCGCCGGGGAGATAGATGTGGCGCAACCCCGGATGGCCGTCGAAGTCGATCCCGAACATCTCCCAGGCCTCGCGCTCGTGCCAGTCTGCGCCGGGATAGGTCGGCACCCAGCTCGGGGCCCGCAGGTCGTCGGTGGGCAGGTCGGCCTTGGCGATCACGGAGCGGCCCGAGGCCACATCGTTCAACCGGGCCAGCAGCTGGAAGCGGGTGTCGCCGCCGGCCGCCCCGGTCTCGGTTGCCGGCGGCTCGGCGGGCTCGGGCGGGTCGAGCGCGTTGTCGACCGCGCTGTCCATGTCGCGCCCGAACGGCGACGGCAGCCAGTCGATGGCCGACAGGAAGTTGAAGAACGCGAATCCCTCGTCGTTGCGCAGCCAGCGGGCGAGGTCGGCCCAGGAGTCGCGCTCCACTCGCACCCAGAGGGTGCCGCGGTCGGTGTGCCACTCGACGAGGCCGTCGCCCAGCGCGCCGCGCAGGCGCTCCACCAGCGCCTCGGCCTCGGCGGCAGCCTGTTCAGCGGCGTGGTCGGCGTCGGCGGCTGCGTCGGCGACTTCTGCGGTGTCAGTCGACGACAATCGGCTCACCCCTCCAGCGTTCGCCCATGTCCTCGTTCTGGATGCGCTCCTGCAGCATGACGATCCCCTCGAGCAGGGCCTCGGGCCGGGGCGGGCAGCCGGGCACGTACACGTCCACCGGCACGACCTGGTCGACGCCCTTGGTGACCGAGTAGCTGTCCCAGTAGGGGCCGCCGCAGTTGGCGCACGACCCCATGGAGATGACGTACTTGGGATCGGGCATCTGCTCGTAGAGGCGGCGCACCGAGGGCGCCATCTTGTCGGTGACGGTGCCGGAGATCACCACCAGGTCGGCCTGGCGCGGGCTGGCCGGCAGAGGGATCACGCCGAGGCGCATCACGTCGTAGCGGGGCGAGCCGAAGGCCGCTCCCATCTCGATGGCGCAGCAGGCCAGGCCCCACTGGTACACCCACAGCGAGTACTTGCGGCTCATGTTGAGCAGTGTCGACAGCGGCTTGGGGACCTTGCCCGACTCGACCAGGCCCATCAGGATCGCCTCGTCGAGCGGCTCGGGGTTAGACCCATCTCAGCATCCTCTTGCGCCAGGCGTAGAGCAGGCCGAGGAGCAGGATGAAGATGAAGATGGCCATCTCCACGAGACCGAACACCCCGTAGGCCTCCAGGCGGGCGGCCCACGGGAAGATGAACACGGCCTCCACGTCGAACAGCACGAACAGCAGGGCGAAAACGTAGTAGCGGATGTTGGCCTGCGACCACATGTCGCCGATGGGGTCGACGCCGGACTCGTAGTTCTCCACCTTGGCGGCGGTTGGACGAGACGGCCGCAGGATCCGGCCCGCACCCAGCAGCGCGGCCACGATGGCGGCGCCGACTGCGCCGAAGATGCCGACGGTCAGATAGGTGCGCAGGAACTCCGACACGGGCCGGAAGCTTACCGGCGAGCCGACCCGCGACGCGTCAGCCGAGGAGCACCCTCAGGCTGCCGATGCCGGGAGGGGCGTCTCAGCCGAAGAGCACCACCTTGCGGGCCATCCAGGCCGCGGCGCCCGACAGCACGGTCGCCGGCGCCGGAACCCAGATCACTGCGGCCAAGCGGGTGCCGGCGGTGGTTCCGTACGACGATGTCGTCAGGATGTTCACCGTCAAGACCACACCCAACAGCGCCACCGCCGCGGCCGCCCAGAAGACCCATTTGCGCAGCCGGGGGACCATGTCCGCGGCCGGGGTGGTGCACACCGCCACCGACGCGCCCAGCAGGAGCAGCCCGGTCAAGGCGTTGACGTTGGTGAGGGCCTGGAATAGGCCCGCCCACTGCCAGTACTCGTCGCCCAGAGTGGCGTAGCGAGCCATGGGGCCAGCCAAGTGCAGCAGCGCGGCCACAAGCAGCACCACCACCAGGATCTCGCGGGCCTCGTCCCAGACCACAGCCGATGCTCGCCGATCGCCGCCGTCATCCATGGCTTGCTTCCAATGCTTCAACCCGCCGACACGGTAGCGGCGGACTCAGATGTCAGGGACCGGCGGCAGCCCCCGCCGGGATCTCTAGAGGTCCCACAAATGGGTGAGAGCCGGTCGCGTCGCAGCGGGGTCATTCCCGCTCTTGTTCGCTGCGCTCACGGGCCGCTCGGGCCACGGCCTCGCAAGCTCGGCCTCTCAGCCTCCGACTCCGGCCAGCGCGTCGGCGCGTGATCCGTGGACTGGGATGATCTTGTCGAACCCGCTGATCTCGAAGATCTCGCGGATTGAGTCCGACAGCGAGCACACGGCCATCTTGGCGTTCTGCTTCTGGAGCGTCTTGGCCACCAGCAGGACCACACGCAAGCCGGCGCTGCTGATGTAGGAGATGCCTTCGAAATCGAGCACCATCCCGGTGTCGTCGGGGCTGATGGCGGCCTCTAGCGCCTCGTGGAACTCAAGGGCGTTGGCACCATCGACGCGGCCCTCCGCCACTGCAATCAACGCTCCACTCTGCCTGTCAGTGCTGATGTTCAATGGTCCGAGTCTCCTCTGTGTGCATCCGACCGTCGGTTAGCCGTGGCCGCTGGGCTCGGGCGACATAGTAACGGTCCGGCGCGGCGCGCGCCTACCGAGCGGCCGATACGGGTCCGGCTCACCGTCGCCCCACGCCCGTATGGACCAGTTTCGCCGCCCACTCGCTCGGCCTCTGACTCCGACGCCCGGCGGACCGGCTACTAGTGTCACCCGGCGGTCTCAGCGGGCGACTCGGGGAGGCACAAGATCGAATGCTGCTCGACGTGTTTCTCCCCATCGGGCTGCTGATCGTGGTGGCCAAGTTGGCCGAGGGGGTGCTGGGCCGCTTCGGCCTGAGCTCGATCATCGCCTTCACGCTGACGGGGGTGCTGCTGGGGCCGGCCACCGGGATCGTCGAGCCGAGCCACGACCTGAACCTGTTCCTGGAGATCGGCATCTTCGTGCTCTTCTTCATCGTGGGGCTCGACGAGATCGACGTGCCCGGCTTCGTGGCCACCATGCGGGGCCGGTACTTCGCGGCGGCGATCATCTCGGTGGTCGTTTCCCTGATGGCGGCCCTGGTGGTGACCTCCGACCTGTTCGGCGTCGACCTCGGGCTGGGCCTGGCCTTCGACGAGGCTCTGGCGCTGGCCGGGATCCTGTCGCTGTCGAGTCTGGGCCTGGCGGCCAAGGTGCTGTCGGACTCGGGAACGCTCAAACAGCCCATCGGGCTGAAGATTTTCACCATCGTGATAATCGCCGAGATCGCCTCGCTGCTGGTGGTGGGCTTCACCGTGGGCGAGCACGGCCACGACGTGAGCCTGGTGGCGGTGCTGGCCCTGCTGGGCAAGATCGTCGGCTTCGTGGTGGTGGCGTGGCTGCTGTCGGCCAAGGTGCTGCCGGTGGTCATCGTCTCGCTGCAGCGGATCTTCAACGTGCCGGAACTGTCGTTCGGGCTGCTGCTCGGCGGGCTGTTCTTGGTGGTGGTGGGGGCCGAGAACATGGGCCTGCACGGCACCATCGGGGCGCTGCTCTTTGGCGCGGCGCTGTCGGGCCTGTCGCAGGGGGTGCGCGACGACATCATGCCCGGCATGCGCAGCGCCTCCGAGGGCTTCTTTGTGCCGTTGTTCTTCGCCTCGGCCGGCCTCCACTTCGACCTGTCGTTCCTGGATCTGGCCCCTGCCACCGCTGCGGGACTGGTGCTGGTGCCGCTGGCGGGCAAGTTCGCCGGGGCCTTCCTCGGCACCTACGTCACCCGGCTCGACGCCCCATTCGCGCTGGCCACCGGGCTGATGTCCAAGGGTGTGGCGGAGATCGCCTTCCTGCTGGTGCTGTTCGAGAGCGGGGTGATCGCCAAGGATCTGTTCTCGCTGCTGGTGCTGACCATGTTCGGCTACATCCTGTTCATGCCGAGCATCATCAACTTCGCGGTGCGGCGGGCGGTGCTGTCGGAGCATCCCCAGCTTCCGTCCACGGTGGCGCCGTCGTTCGCCCGCTATGCGCTCGAGGGTGTGAAGGTGCGCACCGTCATGGACACGACCGGCGAGTACCCCGGATCGGACACCTCGGTGGCAGAGTTCATTGACCGCTGGACCGTGCCCCATCAGCACGACTACCTGGTGATGGACGGCGGCGAGGTGTCGGGGATCGTCTCCACCAGCGGGCTCCACTCGGTGCGCCGGGGCTCGCGTGCGTCGGCCACCCTCGGCGAGGTCGTCCGGCCCTGCACGCTGAGCGCCGACCCCGACGAGCCGATCCACGACGCGCTGGAGCAGATGACCAACGCCCCGCAGTCGGTGATCCCGGTCACGGACCCCGAGTCAGGCCGGTTCCTAGGCTCAGTAACCAGCGCCGACGTGATCCACCTGATACTGCTGATGGAGGAGATCGAGACCGAGTTGAAGGAGATGGGATCCGAGTAGCTGCACGCGCGGCGCGTGGAGTGCGGGCAAGTGCTGGTCTCCGCCCGGTCGCGGCGACTGCACTGGAGGTTCACAGCCCAGTATCTGTGCGATTCTCGCCAGCTTCATTGCGCTGTCCGAGCGGCCGAATCGCTCGCTGCCGGCTTGCTCGGCCTCTACCATCGAGACCGCCTTGCTTCTGGTGCGGCGCGGCGGGCCGAGTCGCTCGCTGCCGGCCTGCTCGGCCTGTGACCCCACACGATGGCTGCCGGACTCCGCCGATGCACTCACGCCGCACTGGCGGCGCTCGTGGCGAGGCTGGCGTTGTGGCCGTCGATCCAGGCCTGCACCACAGCCTCGTCCCTGAGGTTCACGCCGTCGGCGACCAGGCCGGTGAGGATGTTGGTGGCGACCGAGCGCTTCGCCGGGTCAGCCGAGTTTGCCCGCATGGCGCTGAAGGACTTCCGGGCTGCGGCGAGGTTCTGCTCCAGCAGATCGTCGGCCAGGCCGCGGCGCTCAGCGGCGAAGCGCAGCCATAGGGGGAACACCGCCTCCACCGCATCGTGCACCCCGTCGTGGCACACGACCCTCTCCGGGATCCACTGCTCGAGATACATGCCGGCCCGCGCCGGACTCCAGCGCAGCGGGTCGGAATCGCACCAGGCCTCGGCGAACTCGCAGACATTGTTGACCAGCCAGTGGGCCAGCCATCGGGTCTCGTCGACACCCAACCACACGTCGGCGTCCAACCATTCGCCGGGCCCGGGCACCGAGAACCAGCGCGAGTCGAGGAACTCGTCGCACAGGTCGTCGAACTCGTCCTCGGTCAGCGGCCCATCGAAGGGCGGGGCGCCGCCTCCGGGCAGCAGCCCGACGCGCTGGTCGAACAGGGCCCGCAACTCCTCGTCGTTGACCAGTCCCAGATCCAGCTCGTCGCCATCGTCGTCGTGGTCGCGCCCAAACCCGGCCATGTCGCGCAGTTCCAGTCCCCAGACCGCCATCGCCCGCGCGTCGGACAGGCCGATCTCGCGCACGGTCGCCCCGACCTTGGCCTCGACGGCGGCCCAAACCTCGGCGATCGCCGGGCCGTACAGGAAGCCGCAGGCATAGCCGGCCTCGATGGCGTTGACCCGCATGCCGATGCCGCGGACCTCGCCGTCGGGGCGCGCGAAATCGATCCAGAGGATGCGCTCCTCGTCCCATCCGTCGGCCATCACCACGGCGCGGCGGGGCTCGACGTCGCCGAGGGCCCCTACCCACTCGGGCTCGGGCGCGCCGCCCGAGATCAGCCTCGCCGCCAGGCTGCGTGCCCGTTCACGGTGCCCGGGCGGACCGTAGGCACCGAGAGCGGCCGCCACCTGAGCTGCCGCGGTGCGGTCGGGGTGGGTCCGAGCCGCTGTCAGGACCCTTCCCGCGTCCAGGATCGGCTCTTCGTCGTATGGCAGCGGACGGAACCTCGTGAGCATCGCCGACGCCGTCCGCTCGACCATGTCCACGCCGTCGCACTCGCCGAAGTTCTGGGTCGCAGCCCACAGCAGCACCTCCTCGGGCGTGGGACGGCCGCACGCGGTGTCGCCATTGCGATCCCCGGGCCGCGTGCCTTTCGGGGTGACCCTTCCGCCGCGGCAACGGCTCTTGGGACGCGGCATGCGCAACTCTCCTTCCGGTCCTGGTGTCGGGAGATCTCCCCCGTCGGCCCAAACGGAACCCTCCCGGCCGGTTCTAGCCGGTGCTCATCGCCAGCGCGGGGATGCTCCCGATTCCACCCCGCCCAAGAGCCTCAGATCTCGTAGCTGTCCTCGAACGCAGGCGGAATGAGGCCCTCCCAGAACGATGCTTCTCGCCTCGACCATTCTGGACTGAATATGTGCTAAAATACATAACGTGGATCTGTTCCTCCACCCTTTTTTCGACAGGTGGCTGGAGTCGCTTGCCGGCGGCGAGGAGGGCGACGGGGTCGATTGGTGGCAGGTTAAAGGGGAGATCGCGGCTCTCTTGAGAGCGCTTGAGACTCATGGTCGCAGTCTCGGCGACCCGGAGTGCCACGAGGTGGTGTCCGCGCGTTACGACATCCACGCGCTCCGGCGAACGCCACCGACAGCGACTACGCCGTACGCCGATGCTGCTCCAGTGCTACGCATCCTCTTCGGCTTCGTAATCGACGACACGGGTCTCGAAGCCGCGGTGGTGCTCATCGGCGGCGACAAGACCGAACTAGGCAACCGCTGGTACCCGCCTAACCTCCAGCATGCACAGGACCGCCTCGACCAGTGGTGCCGACAGAACCCCGACTACCGGCCGATCGTGCGGCGCGGTGGCCTATAGCCAACGACAGGGAGGAACCAGCCAAGACCAGCAACCCAGGCCGACACATCAGCCGCCAACACAAGAACGCCAAGACAGAACAGCCGGATACGCAAGATGCCGAAACGCAAGAGACGCAGTACGACAGGGCGAAATACAAGAGGCGAAACACGAAAGGCGAAACACGAAAGGCGAAACACGAAGGCATGGAATCAGCACACCCCGCAAATCTGCCCGCCGACGAGGCCTCGCTTGACGAGGTGCATCCTGACGCGTGGCAGCACAAGATCACACCCGACGCCTTCTACGAGGAGGTGAGGGCCGACCCCCGGGCGCGGGCGCGCATGGAGGCGGTCCTGACCGAGATCAACGAGCGTCAGACAACGCTCGCGCAAGTGCGCAAGGCACGAGAGCTGACGCAGGCAACGATTGCGGAGCTCTTGAAGATGGACCAGTCGGAGGTGTCCAGACTGGAGCACCGCAGCAACATGCTGCTGTCGACGCTCCGGTCCTTTATCCGAGCGACCGGCGGCGAACTCCAGCTCATTGTGACATTCCCCGACGCCGAACCCGTTGAACTCCTCGTCGGCTCGCGGACTGCCGACCCGCCCGAAGTGCCCTAGCCCCTACGTCCGGCCACGTGCCACAGCCTTGCTGGCGCTGAAGCTCATGTCGGGGCGGCCCCGCGACGTCGACGACATCGTCCAACTCGCCCTGCGAACCGGGCGCACCACGACCGCGGACCTGCTGGACGCTTGGGACCTGTCCACTGTCCCTGCGCGCCGATGCACCGCCGGTCAGGAATCGGACTGCTCCGCAAACGGAGGCGGGATCAGATCTTCGTACATGGCCGGGTCGGGCGCGTACACGCCGAACTTGCCGTTGCGCCGGTAGGCCACGCCGCTGCCGGTCTGGTAGGCGATCAAGTGGGCCTGCTTGGCCGCACGCGTCAGCGCGTCGAGCACACCCTGAACCCAATTCTCACCGCCGAGCGAGGTGTCGAGACCGTCTGTCGAGCCTCTGTCGTTGCTAGTCAAGACCAACCTCCCATCTCGATGAGGACCGGAGCCTTGCCAGTGTTGTCCAATAACACCCAGCTGTCGACTCTCTCAGCGTACACACTCCTGAAGTTGTCGATTCCAGCGTCGAATCGTCTTCGGATCACTCCCTCGGGAATGTGGTGGCCGCCCTGCTGGACCCGTCGTCGCACCCGGTGGATCGCCTGGCCCGGCGACTGAAGCGACAGGAAGAGCAGCGTCACCCGGTAGCCCATGCGGCGCCACCCGTCGATCCGGCGGAGGTAGCCGCGCCCGGACAGCGTGGTCTCGAATGCGAAGCTTCGACCCTCGGCGGCCAGCCTGTCGATCTCGGCTAGCATGAGCCGCCCAGCCTGCACATCGGTGTGGCGCGAACCCAAGGGCGCGAGCCCGGCGGCGATCATGTCGGCGTTCAGGAACGGCAGGCCCAGAGCCTCGACGCGCAGGTATGTGAGCGCGAAGGTCGTCTTCCCGGCACCGTTCGGGCCGGCGGTGATCAGAATGTCCCTGCTTGCCATGCCGCAAGACTATGGAATCTAACAACAAACATCATGAAACATGTGAACTCTATGAGGATGGCACGCCGTACAAACCCTACAACCCGGCAGCAGTGCTGGAGAGGGACTCCAGCAGACCGGGGACCACGCCCATGGCCACCGTGAACAGGATGGCTGCCACGATCACCGCTCCGGTGCCGAGGCCGATCGTGGGCGGCACCGCCTCTGCCTCGGGTTCGGGTTCGGCATCGTGGAAGTACATGGCTACCACCATGCGGAGGTAGGCGTAGGCCGCTACCACCGCGCTCACCATGGCCACTATTGCCAGCGCGTAGGACTCGGCGTCCACCGCGGCTGCCACCACTGAGAACTTGGCCACGAAGCCCGACGTGAACGGCACGCCGGCCTGGGCCAGCAGCAGGACGGTCAATGCCAGGGCCAGCGCTGGTCTGCGGGTGCCCAGGCCGGACAGCGAGTCGAGGCTGGTGCGGTCGTCTTGGCTGCCTGACAGGGCCGAAAGCACGGTGAAGCTGCCCACCGCGATCACCGCGTAGGCGGCCACGTAGAACAGCACCGCGGCCACGCCCTCGTCGGAGGCGGCCTGGATGCCGACCAGGATGAAGCCCGCGTGCGACACAGACGAGTACGCCAGGATCCGCTTGGCGTCGCTTTGCACCGCGGCCCCCACCGAGCCGACCGCCAGAGTGGCGCAGGCCAGCGCGAACACCGCCGGCCGCCAGTCGTCGGCCCGCACCTCCAGAGCCTCCACGAACACCCGGATGAGCGCCGCGAAGCCGGCCGCCTTCACCGCCGAGGCCATCAGCGCGGTCACCGGTGTCGGTGCGCCCACATACACGTCGGGCGCCCAGGCGTGGAACGGGGCCGCGGCCACCTTGAAGCCCAAGCCCACCAGCAGCATGGCCATCCCGGCCAGCAGCATCCCGTCGCGCAGCACGATGTAGGTGTCGAGATAGGCGGCGATCCCGCCGAGGCTGGTGGTGCCGGTGGCGCCGTACACCAGGGCGATGCCGAACAGCAGGAACGCGGTGGAGAAGGCGCCCAGCACGAAATACTTGAGCCCCGCCTCCAGCGACTCGAGGCGGCGCAGGTTGAGGGCGGCCATCACGTAGGCCGCAATCGACATCGTCTCCAGGCCCAGGAACAGCACGATCAGATCGGCCGCGCCGGCCATGACCACCGCGCCCGACGCGGCCAGCAGGATCAGCACGCACAGCTCGGCGCTCGCCACTCCGACGCGCCGGCAGTAGCGGGGCAGGGTCGGAGCGGCCAACGCCACGGCGCCCAGCACCACCGCGGCCACGAACAGCGCCATCTGGTCCATCACCAGCTGGCCCTCGAAGGCTCGGACCTCGCCGCCGCGCTGCCACAGGACTGCCACCGCGACGACGCCGGCGACCGCCACCGCGAAGGTCCAGACCGCGTCTGCCGCGGCGGGCAGCCAACGGCTCGGCACCAGCGAGCGCACCATCAGCAGCACCAGCGAGCCCGCGGCGGGCAGCAGAACCGGCAGCAGTCCCGCCCAGTCGATGTCGGGGGTTTGCACCGGGAGCTGGGCCAGCGCCAGCGGCATCATCGACCGTCCTCACCGTGGTCGTTGCCGCTGCGGCTGTCGCCGTTCCCGTCGCCGCCGTGGCCGTTACCGCTGTCGCTGTCGTGGTCTTCGCCGCTGTGGTGGCCGTTATCGCCGTTTTGGTGGCCATCGCTGTCGCCGTCATCGTCGGTGTGGTGGTCGTCTCCGTGGCCGTGGTGGGTGGAATCGGTTGTTGCTAGGTCTTTCAGGGTCACTGGCGGGTGGACGTTGGCTGCGGGTTCGGCGAAGCCGGCGACGTTGTCCTCTACGTGGGCGATGATGGCGTCCACCGCGGGCTCGATTCGCTCGATCACCGGCTTGGGATACACGCCCATGAACACGATGGCCACGATGAACGGCGCCATCACCAGACCCTCGCGCCAGCGCAGGTCGGGCATCTCGGCGTTGGCGCCCGACGCGGGGCCGTGGAAGACCCGCTGATAGGCCCACAGCAGGTACACCGCGGCCAGGATCACGCCCGCCGCCGCCGCCACTGCCCACCAGCGGTGCGCGTTGAAGGCGCCCAGCAGCACCAGCAGCTCGCCCACGAAGCCGTTGAGGCCCGGCAGCCCCACCGACGACAGCATCACCACCAAGAACACCGCGGCCAGCTTCGGCGCTGGCTTCTGCAGGCCGCCCAGCTCGGCGATCTCCCGGGTGTGGCGGCGCTCGTAGATCATCCCCACCAGCAGGAACAGCGCCCCGGTGGACACCCCGTGGTTGACCATCTGTAGCACACCGCCGGTGAGGCCCTCGGTGTTGAGCGCGAAGGTGCCGATCACGATGAACCCGAGGTGGGCCACCGACGAGTAGGCCACCAGCCGCTTGAGGTCGCGCTGCATGGCCGCGGCGATGGCACCGTAGATGATGCCGATCACGCCCAGCGTCACCATCAGCGGCGCGAAGTACACCGACGCCTCCGGGAACAGGTACAGCCCGAAGCGCACCAGCCCGTAGGTGCCGAGCTTCAGCATCACTGCGGCCAGGATCACCGAGCCCGCGGTGGGCGCGTTGGTGTGGGCGTCGGGCAGCCAGGTGTGTACCGGGAACAGCGGCACCTTCACCGCGAAGGCCAGCGCGAAGGCCAGGAACAGCCAGCGGGCCGTGTCGGTGGCCAGCACCTGCGACTCGGCGATGGCGGTCAGGTCGAAGGTCACGTCGTCGCCCGCCGCCGAGGCGTGCAGGAAGGCCAGGGCCACGATGGCCACCAGCATCAGCGCCGAGCCGAACATGGTGAACAGGAAGAACTTGGTGGCCGCGTAGGCCCGCTGACCGTGGCCCCAGCCGCCGATCAGGAAGTACATGGGCACCAGCACGATCTCGAAGAACACGAAGAACATCACCAGGTCGAGGGCCACGAAGGTGCCCAGGCAGCCCGCCTCCAGCACCAGCATCCAGGCGTAGTACGGCTTGGGCGAGTGCTCGGCGTCGACGCCGACGATGGCCAGCGGGAAGATCAGCGCGGTCATTACCACCAGGAACAGCGACAGCCCGTCCACGCCCACCTGCCACGAGACGCCCCAGCCTGCGATCCACTCGTGCTGCTGCCAGAATTGGAAGACCGAGGCCGCGCCGGTGTCGAACTCGGCCAGTACCCACACCGCCAGCGCGGCCGACACCGTCGAGGCCGCCAGCGCCACCGGCTTGAGCAGATCAGGCCGGGTGCGGGGCATCGCCAGCAGCACCAGGGCCCCCGCCACCGGCACCAGCACCAGCACGGTGAGCACCGCCGGGAACGACGCCGAGGCCACCGCGCCCACTAGGAGCCCGCCCTTGCGGACAGTAACCACACCGGTGGCGCTGCCAATAACGACGTCGAGGCCACTGCGCCCATCAGAAGCTCGCCCTGGCTAGGAACCAGATCAGCAGCGCCACCGCTCCGGCCGCGGTGAGCAGCGCGTACGACCGCACGAAGCCCGACTGCACCCGGCGCAGCCAGGCGCCGCCGGTCCGCACCGAGCGACCCACGCCGTCCACTGCGCCGTCCACCACGTTGGCGTCGAAGGCGGCCACTCCCTCGAAGGCCCGCCGGCCCGGACCGCCCACGAAGCGGGTCCACATCTCGTCCACATAGAAGGCCCGGGCCGCGGCCGGCCACTCCACCCGCTCGGCCGGCAGCCGGTTCTGCAGGTACACCGCGGCCGCGCCCGCGATCCCGACCGCGGCACCGGCCATCGACACCAGCGCCAGCAGCCACTGGGCTCCGCCGCCCAGGCTGAGGTGGGCCTCGTTGGCGAACAGCGAGGGCTCCAGCCACGAACCCAAGAAGTGGAGGTGCTTGGTGAACGGCAGGTTGAGACCGCCGGCCACGACCGCGGCGGCGGCCAGCACCAGCAGCGGCGCGGTCATCAAGCCCGACGGCTCATGCGGATGGGCGTCGTCGCCGTGGCGGGCCTCGCCGTAGAAGGTCATGAACACCAGACGGCTCATGTAGAAGGCGGTCAGCACCGCGGTGACGATCCCCACCGCCCACAGCGCCGGGCTGGCGTCGAAGGCGTAGGCCAGGATCTCGTCCTTGGACCAGAAGCCGGCGAAGGGCGGAACCCCGGCGATGGCCAGCCAGCCCACGATGAACGTGGCTGCGGTGACCGGCATGGCGGCCCGCAGCGCGCCGTAGCGGCGCATGTCCTGGTCTCCGTCGAGGGCGTGGATCACCGAGCCCGACCCCAAGAACAGCAGTGCCTTGAAGAAGGCGTGGGTGACCATGTGGAAGATGGCGGCCACGTAGGCGCCGGTGCCCACGGCCAGCATCATGTAGCCGAGTTGGCTGATGGTCGAGTAGGCCAGCACCTTCTTGATGTCGTTCTGGGCCATGGCCGCGCCCGCGGCGAACAGGGCGGTGGCTACCCCCACCCAGGCGATGGCATCGGGCGCCCAGCCGTCGGCCACCGCGATCAGCGGGTTGACCCTCACCATCAGGTAGACCCCGGCGGTGACCATGGTGGCGGCGTGGATGAGCGCCGACACCGGGGTGGGGCCGGCCATGGCGTCGGGCAGCCAGATGTAGAGCGGCAGTTGGGCCGACTTTCCGGCCGCGCCCACGAACAGCAGGATCACGATGGCGGTGGCGGTGGTGGACGACAGCGAGTCGGCGCCGCCGAACAGGTCCAGATAGCGCACCGAACCCAGCGCGCCGAAGGCCCAGAACATGGCCAGCATGAAGCCCCAGTCGCCCACCCGGTTGGTGATGAAGGCCTTCTTGCCCGCGCTGGCGTTGGCCTCGTCGGTGAACCAGAACGAGATGAGCAGGTAGGAGCACACGCCCACCCCTTCCCAGCCCAGGAAGGTGAGGGCCAGGCTGTCGCCCAGCACCAGCACCAGCATCGAGAAGGCGAACAGGTTGAGGTAGACGAAGAACTTCGAGAAGTCGCCGTCGCCGTGCATGTAGCCGATGGCGTAGAGGTGGATGAGGGCGCCCACCCCGGTGACGAACAGCGCCATCGTCACCGACAGCGGATCGATCAGCAGTCCGGCGTCGACGGAGAAGTCGCCAGCCGGGACCCACTCGAACAGGGTGACCACGAAGCGGCGCTCGGCCGGGTCGCGGCCCATCAGGGCGGCGAACACCGCCACCGACGACACGAAGGCGCCGACCATGGCTCCAGTGGCCACCCAGCCGGCCCGGGGCTCGCCCAGGCGGCGGCCCAGCGCCAGCAGCACCACGAATCCGGCCAGCGGGAAGGCGCAGATCAGCCAGGCCGCGTCGAGCATCTCAGCCCTTCAACCGCAACACGTCGGCGACACCCGTTTCTGAGGCCGAATGGATGGGTCGATCCACGCTCTCAGCCCTTCAGCAACGTCACGTCGTCGGCGGTGGCTCCGGCGCGGCGCCGGTTGATAGCCACCACCAGCGCCAGGCCGATGACCACCTCGGTGGCGGCCACTACCAGAACGAAGAACACCGCCACCTGCCCGCCGACGTCGTTGAGCCCGGCGCCGAGGGCCACGAAGGCCACGTTCACCGCGTTGAGCATCAGCTCCACGCACATGAACATCACCAGCGGGTTGCGCCGCACCAGCAGGCCGACCCCGCCGATAGCGAACAGCGCTACCGACAGCGCCAGGTACCAGCCCACCGAGAGCCCGGCCAAGTCCATCAGGCGTCCCCCGAGACCGGGGCCTCGGTCGCTTCGGGGCGGGGCGATCGCCGGGTCAGGATCACCGCTCCCACCACGGCCACCGTCAACAGCGCGGCGGTGATCTCCACCGCCAGGGCGAACTCGCCGAAGAGCACTCGGCCCATGCGCTCGATGTCGGTGGCCTCGCCGTCGAGGGCCCGGTCACCGCCGGCGCGCCGCAGCCCGGTGAGCACATCGGCGCCGGCAACGACCACCGTTGCCAGCGCCGCGGCCAGTGCCGCCCCGACCACCACGGCCAGAGGCCGCTGGCCGAAGATGGGCTCGACCCGCAGTTCCTCGGCCTTGTCCACCCCCAGCAGCATGATCACGAACAGGAACAGGATCACGATGGCCCCGGCGTACACCACCACCTGCACCGCGGCCAGGAAGTGGGCGTCGTTCAGCACGAACAGCACCGCCACCCCCACCAGCGTCTGCACCAGGAACAGGGCGGCGTGCACCGGGTTGCGGCTGGCCACCACGCCCACCGCCCCGGCCAAGATGATCACCGCGGCCACGACGAACACGGCCTCGCTCATGGCACGGTCTCGCCTTCAGAAGACGCTGCCGCGTCAAGAGCGGCTTCCCCGTCAGCAGAGACTTCCTGGCCATGAGCGGCTTCCCCGTCAGCAGAGGCCTTCTGGCCATGAGCGGCGGCCTCGCCGGGCGGGGGGGCCTGCGTGTCGGCCAGCTCAGCGGGGCGGACGCCGTAGCCGAGCTCGCCCGACCAGGCCACCTCGCCCACATAGCGCTGGTCGCCCGACGGCGATGTGGCCCGCATCCAGCCCGAGGTCATGGCGTCCTCGCCCGGCCGCCAGTCCTCCCACGGCAACTGGCGGGGCCGGCCGTCGTCGTCCACCAGCAACTCGTCCTTGGTGTAGACGGCATCGTCGCGGCTGGTGAACGAGAACTCGAACAGCTTCGACTCGGTGATGGCCTGGGTGGGGCAGGCCTCCACGCACAGGTCGCAGTGGATGCAGCGCAGATAGTTGATCTCGTAGACGTAGCCGTAGCGCTCGCCCGGCGCGGTCGGATCTTCGGGGTCGTTGTCGGTGCCGCGCACGTAGATGCAGTTGGCCGGACACACCCCGGCGCACAGCTCGCAGCCGATGCACTTCTCCATGCCGTCGTCGTAGCGGTTGAGCACATGGCGGCCGTGGAGCCGCTCCGGCTTCTCCCGCTTGACGTCGGCGGGCGAGTCGTCGAAACCACCCCGATAGTCGGTGGTGACCCGGGGCAAGAACAGCTGCCTCAGGGTGACCGCGAAGCCGTGCAGGTAGCCCACCGTCAGGTCCTCTCGCCCACCGGGTCGGATCGCTCTTCGGCGGGCGGTCCAGCAGCCTCGCGGTCGCGGCTGGCCCGCCCTCGGCGCACCGCCCGCATCAGCAGCGCCCCCGCGGCCACGAACACCAGCAGCGAAACCACTGTGACCACCGCCTCGCTCCAGCCCTGGTCGCGGCCCGTCTCCAGCGCGGCCAGGAACAGGAACCAGCCCAGCGCCGCCGGTATGAGCGCCTTCCACCCGAGGTCCATGAGCTGGTCGTAGCGGAAGCGGGGCAGCGTGGCCCGCATCCACACGAAGCAGAACAGCAGCACGAACAGCTTCAAGAAGAACCACACCACGCCCCACGCCCAAGCGACGCTGTAGCCGCCCAGTTCGCTCACCAGCACCGGGCCGGCGGGGCCGCCGAAGAACAGGGTGACGATCACGGCCGACATCGTGATGGTGTTCATGAACTCGGCCAAGAAGAACAGCGCGAAGCGGATCGACGAGTACTCGGTGTGGAAGCCGCCCACCAACTCCTGCTCGGCCTCGACCAGGTCGAAGGGCGGCCGGTTGAGCTCGGCGGTGCCGGCGATCATGAACACGATGAACGGCACCAGTCCGGTGACGACCACGTTCCAGCGCGGGATGATCCCCAGGTATCCCTCGGCCGCCTGGGCCACCACCATGTCGTGGGTGGACAGCGTTCCGGTGACCAACACGATCGCCGCCACCGCCAGCCCCAGTGCGGCCTCGTAACTGACCATCTGCGCCGAGGCCCGCACCGAGCCCAGCAGGGGATACTTCGAGCCCGACGACCAGCCGGCCAGCATCACGCCGTAGACCGCGACCGAGCTCATGGCCAGGAACAGCAGGATCCCGACCGGGGGGTCGGCCACCTGCAAGTAGGTGGTGTGGCCGAACCACTCGACGGTGCCGCCGCGGCTGAAATCGCCGCCCAGCGGGACGATGGCGAAGGCCAAGAAGGCGGGGATGAGCGACAGGTAGGGCGCCAGCTTGAACACGAACCGGTCCGACCGGTCGGGCACCAGATCCTCCTTGAAGAAGAGCTTGGTGCCGTCGGCCAGGGTCTGCAGGATGCCGAACGGCCCGGCGATGGTGGGGCCGAAGCGCTGGTGCATGCCGCCCAGCAGCTTGCGCTCGAACCAGATCAGCAGCATCACCGCCACCAGCAGAAAGGCGAAGGCCACCACCGCTTTGGCCAGGGTCAGCAGCACCACGGTCAGGCCGATATCGCCGGCCAGCATCGGGTCGACGGCCAAGACGAGAGTGCCCGTCATCGGGCCTCCACCTTGACCATCGTTGCGTCGGCGCCGGCCGCGATGAGCGCGTTGGCCGGGGCGCCGGGGGCCAGCCAGTTGACTCTCAGCGAGCCGGGCGGCACGCCGAGGTCGGTGACCAGGGTCGCCTCGAGGTGGCCGAAATCGGAGACGACACGCACTGCGGCGCCCTGGCCGAGGCTGCCGGCGTCGAGGTCGGCCGGGTTGACGGCGGCGGTGGCGGCGGGGGCCAGGCCGCGGCTCGACGGGCAGTGGCGCAGCATCACGCCGTCGTCGTACATGGTGCGGGCCGCCACCAGCCGGAATGCTCCGTCGGGCGTTTCCTCGCGGGTGCCAGCATTGTCCTCCCGGCCGGCGGGTCCTGTCTCAGGCTCCGTCCGGCCGACGGGGCTTCGCCCCATTGTTGGCCGCCCGGACCTGCGCCACCCCCCGGCCTCGCCGGTCGTGTCGGACCTCTCAAGGAGCATTCCTTCTAGCGCGTTCTGAATTAGAGCCTGTTCGGTGATCAGCCGATGTGGGTTGGAGACTCTTGCCAATTCGGCTCGTATGGCTTCTGGTGAGTCGAGATCGCTGGCTGAGCCTGGCTCGTGTCTCTCGGCTAGGTCGGCTGCGATCATCCAGTCGGGGCGGGCTGTTCCCGGCGGGGTGACCTTGCGGCTCATGGGGCTGACCCGGCCCTCCAGGTTGGTGAAGGTCCCGTCGCATTCGGTGGGTCCGGCGGCGGGCAGCACAACGTGGGCGGCCAGCGAAGACGAGTCGTTCATGAACAGGTCGACCGCCACCACCAGCGACGCGCCTCGCAGGCCCCGGTAGGCGAGGTCGCGGTCGACGAAGTCGTTGAGGGGGTCGGCTCCGAGCAGCACCAGCACGTCGATGTCGCCCCGGGCCGCGGCCCGCAGAATGCCGGCCGCATCCAGTCCCGCCGTCTCCGGCATTCGGGGCCAGGCATCGATCAGGGATTCCGCGCTCTCGGCATCGTCGAGCCGGACGCGGCCGGGCAGCCACTCGGAAGACAGCCCCGCCTCCAACGCACCGACCACATTGCCTCGCCGTAGGGCGGGCAGGAACTTCACCGACGGCAGCGCGGTCAGTTCGATGGCGGCGGCCTCGACCTCTTCAGCGGGTTCGGCCAGCGACGCCCGGCCCACGATCACCGTCACTGCGTCGGATGCCTCCGACAGACACCGCGCCGCGGCCTCGAACTCGGATCGATCCACGCCTGTTCCAGCGATGCCGTCGGCCGCGTTCGTCGCGTCGGAGTCGGCATCGCTCGCTCCTGCGGCGCCGGTTCCGCGGCTGGCAGTGCCCGAGTCGGCGGCTGTGCCAGACCTGTCAGCGGCGGGGCTTGACTCGGCGGTGGCCACTAACGCGGCAGCCAGTTGGGCGGTGGTGCCGGGGCGGGGCCGCAGGGTGTGCTGGGCCAGGTGCGAGAGGCCGGTGGCGCCCGGCGTGACCTCGATCAGCTTCACACCGTCGTTCACCACGGCATGGCGCAACCGCAGATACAGGGCGCCCAACTCCTCCTTGGGGTCGGGGCCCATCAGCACGACCGTGCCGCCGGGCCGGCAGGCATCGTCGATGGTGGCCCGCGGCAGGCTGAGAACTATGGCCGGGTCGAGGCCGTCGCCCAACTGAGCGTCAACGTTGTCGGTGCCGATCACGCCCTTGGCCAGCTTGGCCCACATGTACTGGGCCTCGTTGGTGAGTCGGGCCCCGCCCAGCACCGCCACCCGCTCAGGCGGGGCCTCGCCCAGCGCGGCCGCGATCTGGCCGAGCGCCTCGCCCCAGCCGACATCTCGCCAAGCTGCGCCCCGCTGCCTCACCGCCGGCGCCGACAGGCGCTCGGAGCTATTGAGGGCCTCGAAGCCGAAGCGCTCCTTGTCCGAAAGCCAGCCCCAGTTGACGGCATCGGCGTCGGCGCCCAGCACCCGCAACACCCGGTTGCGCGACGCCTGCACCGCCACCCTGGCACCCACGCTGTCCACCCAGGCGGTGGACACCGTCTCACTGAGATCCCACGGCCGAGCCTTGAAGCGGTACGGCGCCGCGGTCAGGGCGCCCACCGGGCAGATCTGCACGGTGTTGCCCGAGAAGTACGAGGCGAACGGCTCGTCGGTGAACGTGTTGACCTCGGTGTGGTTGCCCCGCCCCATGAAATGGATCAGGGCGTCGCCGGCCACCTCGTCGGCGAAGCGGGTGCAGCGGTCGCAGAGGATGCAGCGCTCACGGTCGAGGTACACGGTCTCGCTGATGGCGATGGGCTTGGTGAAGTGGCGCTTCTCCTCCACGAAGCGGGTCTCGCCCGGCCCGTAGGCCATGGTCTGATCCTGAAGGGGGCACTCGCCGCCCTTGTCGCACACCGGGCAGTCGAGCGGATGGTTGATGAGCAGGAACTCCAGCACGCCGTCCTGAGCTTTCTTGGCGGCCTCGGAGGCGGTGGACACCTTCATGCCTTCGCTGACCGGCACCATGCAGGACGGTTGCAGGGAGAAGCCCCGCCCGGTGTCCACCTCCACCAGGCACATGCGGCACATTCCTACCGGGCTCATCCTGGGGTGGTAGCAGAACCTGGGGATGTACGTTCCGGCGCGCTCGCAGGCCGCGATCAGCAGCTCGCCCGGCCTCGCCTGCATCGCGATGCCGTCGACCTCGATCTCGACGGCAACCTCTTCGCCGACCTGTGGCTCTGCCGCGGTCACGGCGCTGCTCCCGCGGCTACTGGGATCCGTATGGGGTCTTGGCGGGTGATCTTGTCTTCGTACTCTTGGCGGAAGCGGCGGATGGTGGACACCACTGGGGCCACCGCGGAGGGGCCCAGGGGGCAGATCGTGGTCTGGCGGGGCGGGAACGGCACTGCTTCCTGCCCGTTGTGGGCCGCGGCGGGGTAGGGGCCGGGGCTGATGTTGTCGCCGATGTCGAGCAGCAGGTCGATGTCGGAGGGGCGACCCTCGCCGTCAAGGATGCGGCGCAGGATCTGCTCCAGCCAGGTGGTGCCCTCCCGGCACGGGGTGCACTTGCCGCACGACTCGCGGGCGAAGAACTTCACCACCCGCCAGGCGGCCCGCACCGCGTCGGTGGTGTCGTCCATGATCACGATGGCGCCCGAACCCAGCATGGAGCCGGCCGCGCCCACAGGCCGGGCCTCTAGTGGCAGGTCGAGGTGCTCGGCGAAGAACCAGGGGGCCGAGCCTCCGCCGGGGATGAACATCTTCAGTTCGTGGCCATCGCGGATGCCGCCGCAGAAGTTCTCGCCGTAGATCAGGTCGCGGAAGGTGGTCACGCCGTGCTCGACCTCGTACACGCCGGGCCGGCGCAGATGGCCCGACACCGCAAACATCCGGGTGCCCGGCGACGACTCCGAGCCGAAGCCCTTGTAGGCCTGTGAGCCGTTGACCATCAGCCACGGCAGGTTCGACAGCGTCTCCACGTTGTTGACGATGGTCGGCTGGCCGTACAGGCCGACCGCGGCCGGGAAGTAGGGCGGCTTGAGCCGGGGCATGCCCCGGCGGCCCTCGAGGCTCTCGATCAGCGCGGTCTCCTCACCCACGATGTAGGCGCCCGCGCCCCATGCCATGACGATGTCGACTGAGAAGTCGGTCCCGCAGATCTCCCGCCCCACCAAGCCAGCCGCGTAGGCGTCGTTGAGGGCGGCTGCGATCCGCTCCTGGGCCAGCGCCATCTCACCGCGCACGTACAGGAAGCACTGCCTCAGCCCCAGCGCGTAGCAGGCGATCAGGCATCCCTCGATGAGCTGGTGGGGGTCGCGCTCCATCAACAGGCGGTCCTTGTAGGTGCCCGGCTCGCTCTCGTCGCCGTTCACCACCAGGTAGTAGGGATGCTTGCCCGGCGGCAGGAAGCCCCACTTCACTCCGGCGGGGAACCCGGCGCCGCCGCGGCCCAGCAGCGTGGCCGCCCGCACCTCGTCGTGCACTTCCGCCGGGGTCATCTCCAGCGCCGCTCGCAGCCCCTCGTAGCCGCCGGTGGCCCGGTAGCGCTCCAGGGTGAAGGAGTCCTCGTGAACGAACCGGCCGGTGATCAGCTTCGGCCCCTCGTTGAGCACATAGCCGGGCGCGTGGGCGAGGTAGCCGTCGGCTTGCATCAGCTCGCCGCCTCCACGCTGTTGCGCTCCAACCAGACCGGGGCCGCGCGGGCCTGCTCGGGCGGGACCACCCCGGCCAGGCGCTCGGCGGGGATCGACTGCCGCACGGCGGACAGGGCGCCGTGGCGGGGAATGTCAAGACGGCCGGCGCGCAGGTCGTCGACCAGCCGGTCGAAGTCGTCGGGGGTCACCCTCCCCCGGTAGCGGTAGTTGACCTGCAGGCAGGGGGCCTCGGTGCAGGCCGCGATGCACTCCGCTTCCTCGAGGGTGATCATGCCGTCGTCGGTAGTCCCTCCTACCTCCACCCCCAGCGTCTCGCAGGCGTGGTCCAGCAGCTCCTCGCCGCCCCACAGAAGGCAGGAGATGTTGGTGCAGACGTTGACCATGTAACTGCCGACCGGCTCGAAGCGGAACATCTCGTAGAAGCCGGCCGTGCCCTTCACCTCGGCCGGGGTGGCCCCCACCAGTTCGGCCACCCGGCGCATGGCGTCGTCGGTCAGGTAGCCGTCCTGCTCCTGCGCGAGGTGCAGCAGCGGGATGAGGGCCGAGCGGGGCCGGGGGAACCAGCCGATGATCTCAGCAGCCAGCGCCTCGTTGGCCTCGCTGAGGCTCATGGGCACACCCTCACCGGTCTGCCTGCTCTCACCGGTCGACCTCGCCCATGATCGGGTCCACCGAGGAGATGATGGCCACGCCATCAGCTATGAGGCCGTCCTGCATCAGATGCGGCAGGGTCTGGAGGTTCACGAAGCTGGGCGCCCGCACATGCACCCGGTAGGGCACCGAGGTGCCGTCGCTCACCAGGTACACGCCGAGCTCGCCCCGGGGAGACTCCACCGCGGCGTAGGCCTCGCCGGGCGGCACCTTGAAGCCCTCGGTGAAGATCTTGAAGTGGTGGATCAGCGCCTCCATCGAGGCGTCGATGCGGGCCCGGGGCGGCGGCGTGACCTTCTTGTCCTGGATCCGGTAGTCGCCCGACGGCATGGCCTCGATGATCTGAGAGACGATGCGCAGCGACTCCCGGATCTCGTTGAGCCGTATGGCGTAGCGGTCGTAGCAGTCGCCGCGGGTGCCCACGATCACGTCGAAGTCCACCTGGTCGTAGAACAGGTAGGGCTCGTCGCGCCGCAGGTCCCAGGCCATGCCCGCGCCCCGCAGGATCGGGCCGGTGGCCCCGAGGGCGACGGCCTCGGCGGCATTGATCACGCCCACGCCCTGGAGCCGCTCCCGCCAGATGGGCTGGCCGGTGAGCAGCGTGTCGTACTCGGTGAGGCGGGGCTCGATCAGCTCGATCAGATCGGCCACGTCGCGGCGCCAGTCGGCGGGCAGGTCGGCGGCCACCCCTCCGGGCCGGATGTAGTTGTGGTTCATCCGCAGGCCGGTGACTTTCTCGAAGAAGCGCAGCACCTCCTCGCGCTCGCGCCACCCGTAGATCATCATCGACACCGCGCCGAGGTCCATGCCGTTGGTGGCCATAAACAGCAGATGCGAGCTGACCCGGTTGAGCTCGCACATCAGCATGCGGATCCAGGTGGCCCGCTCGGGCGCCTCGATGCCCAGCAGCCGCTCGGCGGCCAGCGAGAAGGCCAGCTCGTTGAACAGCGGGGAGGCGTAGTCCATGCGGGTCACGTTGGTGCCGCCCTGCAGGTAGGTGAGGTTCTCGCCGGTCTTCTCCATGCCGGTGTGGAGGTAGCCGATCACCGGCTTGGAGCGCAGCACGGTCTCGCCCGACAGCTCCAGCATCAGTCGCAGCACCCCGTGGGTGGACGGGTGCGACGGACCCATGTTCAACAGCACCAGTTCGTCGTCGCCGGGGTCGTCGGGATCGCCGCCGATTGCCGCCGCCTCGGCCTCCGACATGCGCAGCACCGCCGACCGCTCCCGCCGGCTGACCCGCTCGGCACCGGGAGCCGGGGCGGCTGCCACAGCCGCGTCTTGCTCGGTGATGCTCATATCGGCCCTACCGGACGTTGGAGGCGGCCTTGAACTGGACTGGGATCCGGCCGGTGTCGTAGTCCTTGCGCAGCGGATGGCCCGACCAGTCCTCGGGCATCAGGATCCGGGTGGGGTCGGGATGGTCGTCGAAGGCGATGCCGAACATGTCGTACACCTCGCGCTCAAGGCTCTCCGCGCCCGGCCACAGGTCGAACAGGGTGGCCAAGGTTGGGTCGGCGGCGGGCACCTGCACCCGCATGCGCAGACGCTCGCCCCGTTCGTGCGACATCAGGGCGGCCACCACCTCGAAGCGCTCGGGCTGCACTCCGGTGGGCAGGCCTCGGTCGGCGCCGTAGGTCAGGTAGTCGACCGCGGTGAGGTCGATGAGCTGGTCGAAGCCGTCGGCTCTGGCCGCGGCGGCTGCATCGCTCCACTGCTCCCGCGACGGATGGATCACGGCCTGGCCCCGCGACGGCTCGTCGGCGGCCAGCGGCGCTCCGTAGCGCTCAGCCATTGGAGGAGGCGCCGAGCGTGGCCGTGGCTGTTTGGCCGTCGAGTTGCTGCACCACCAGCCCGGCGCCGCCACTGCGGCGGGCCAGCAGCTCGCCCGAGGTGATCTGGCGGTGGAGGGTGAAGATGGCGTGCATCAGCGTCTCGGGGCCAGGCGGGCAGCCCGGTGCGTACACGTCCACCGGCACCACCTGGTCGACGCCCTGGACGATGGCGTAGTTGTTGAACATGCCGCCGCTGGAGGCGCACACCCCCATCGAGATCACCCACTTGGGCTCCATCATCTGGTCGTAGATCTGGCGCAGCACCGGCGCCATCTTCTGCGACACCCGGCCGGCCACGATCATCAGGTCGGCCTGGCGGGGCGAGGCCCGGAACACCTCCATGCCGTAGCGGGCCAGGTCGTAGTGGGCCGCGCCGGTGGCCATCATCTCGATGGCGCAGCAGGCCAGACCGAACGTGGCCGGCCAGCAGCTGCGCGCCCTCGACCAGTTGACCAGGCTCTCCAGCTTCGCCGTCATGAAGTTGTGCTGGATGGCCTTCAAACCGTCCTCGCGCAGATCGGCAAGCTGGCTCGCGATCCCCATCACACAGCCCTCTCTAGCGCGGCGGTCTCCACCTTCACACCGCCTTCTTTAGCGCGGCGTGCGCCGCCATCAAACGGACTCCGATGTGCGGCCCTCAAGGCCCACCCGGCGCACGGTGGTACGGGCGTTTCGGCCCGCGGAAGTCATCGGCTCGGCTGCGTCAGCCTCTGGAGCAAGGCGGGCCGAGCGGGCCGGCCCCCATTCGAGGGCGCCGGCGCCGATCAGGTACACGAACGACTCGAACACCGCGAAGCTGAACACCAGCAGGACGACGAGTCCGAACAGGCCGAGGCCGCCCCGGGCCACGGCGTAGGGGTAGAACAAGATGATCTCCACGTCGAAGACGATGAAGATCATGGCGACGAGGAAGAAGCGCACCGGGAAGCGCTCGGGGATCTCGACGCGCGAGACGATCCCGCACTCGTAGGGGGCGTTCTTCTCCCTGGTCGGGCGCCGGGGCGCCATCAGGCGCGACGCGACGAAGCTCAGGGCGCAGAACACCACCGCGAGGACGCCGAGGGCGAGGATCGGAAGGTACTGGCCCACGCCGCCGGCCGCCCCGCCTACACCGTGGCGCCCTCGAAGGCCTCCTGCTCCCGGCGGAACCGCTGATCGCGCCAATGCAGGCTGAGCACCAGAGTCAGGAAGATGAGGCCCGAACCGATCGCCACCAGGGCGGGCACCAACCGCAGGTCGCCCAGGTTGCGGACCATCACGATGGAGAACGTCTCACCGGCGCGATCCGGCTCCGGGAGCGGGGGCGCCTCGCCCAGCACCTGAGCCTTGGGGACCGCGGGCCGAGCCTGGACGACCGCGTAGTGCGGCGGGTGCGTGATGCGCGCCGAGTTGCTGATCTTGTTGGTGACCCGCGCCCAGATCCCGTCACCGGACCGCTCCGGCTTGCCGCCGGTCTCGTAGGCGTCCTCGAACACGAAGAGCGGGCTGACCGATTCCACCTC
>JAJEDD010000019.1 GCA_022821685.1 Acidimicrobiia bacterium | reverse complement strand
GCGCCACCAACCAGCCACAACCCCAGCCGCCGGCCCGACACGCCCCAACAGCACCCACCGCACCCCAACCAGCCAAACACCAGCCACAACACCCCAACCAGCCCACCCCGACCAGCCCACCGGTGGATTCAGGCTAAGAGGGCGCGCAAATAGGTGAGAGCCAGTCGCGTCGCAGCGGGGTCATTCCCGCTCTTGTTCGCTGCGCTCACGGGCCGCTCGGGCCACGGCCTCGCCCGTATGGGCCGGAATCGCTCACCTATTCGCTCGGCCTCTAAACGGCCAAGCCACCCAATAGCCGCTTCAATCATGGTCGCCCACTGGCTCGGCCCTGGACATGCATCGCCCGCGCACCAGCCCGCCCCAGCAACGCAATGCACGTTCGACTGCAGAACAACTGTCGTACAGGCAAGAAGGCCAGTTGGAACATATGGATTGATTTGATATTGGTTGTGATGTAATCTCTTCAGCCACGCCTCGCTGCCGGGCTGAGCGGCGGCCATCCACGCAAGACGACAGCGCCTAACCCATGCGCTGCCAGACCGAGTGAGGCGCCATGACCGCATCCCTTCCACCGGCAAGGCTCCATCCCCAGCCACACGACGGCCCGATGACTGATCCCCGACCGGCACCAACTGAGCCCGCCCCGGCCGCTCACGACGCGGCGGCGAAGCCGAGCGCTTGGTCGAGGCTCGCCGAGAACCCGCTGCCGTCCATCCTCGCTGCGGTCATAGTCGTGCTGTTGGGCTACAACCTCACGGTCACCAATGACAGGATCAGCGACACCAACGACAGGATCTCCCGCCTCGAAGACAGGATGGACGCCAGATTCGCCGCTCAGGAAGCCAAGATCGCCGCCCTCGACGCCAAGATCGATGCCCTTGATGACAAGGTCGATGCCAAATTCGGTGAACTGGACGCCAAGATCGACGACTTGAACTTGAAGCTGACCGCTCTGATCGTGGCCCTCGAGACCTCCGGCGCCATCGACGGGATCGTCGAGATTCAAGTCACGGCGACCCAACCGGCGGACTACGTCCCAACGCCGTGACGGGGAGCAGCGACTCGCTGCCGGAGCACCCGTAGCCGCAACCCGAGCCGGGTCATCGCCAACTTGGCCATCACTCATCGCCGTGCTCCTCATACGGTGGAACGCCCCGCCGCTCTGGATGACTCGCACTCGGGCACCGTGGAGTGCCGGACAATTGTCCGGCGTGACCGTGGGATCAGATCAGGCTGCCATGAAGTCGTGAGACTCGGTTGGCAGTGGAGTTTGGATCCTGCGGTGCCTAACGGGGTTGACTGTCACACCCCCGCGCCATAATCGAATTATGGCTCAGGCGGTTTGCCTGGGCTCTCGATGAGAGGAGGCCCTTGTGGCAGAACTAACGATTGAGGCACTCACGGATGCCGTGTCGGGAGGGGCTGTTGCCCTGCGCTCGATCATGCGGCTGCAGCCTGCGGACGGGCCGGGGGGAAAGGTGTTTCCGCCGACTTACGCAGTTACAGCTGAGAACAGGTATGCGGTTGAGGAGCGGCAGGTCGGCGACCGGGTGGTGACTACTGTGCTGCTCGACTCGGTTGCGTCTCAGGCCAACCGGGCCGAGTTGGCTCTTCTCGACGGTTGGGAGGAGGGCGAACTGCGCTTCCCGGTGCCGTACGTTGACTTCACTGGCGATCCGGCTCTGAACGACTTGGGCCGGATCACGGTACTGGAGGCACCTCACCGGCTGGCCGACGCGATCTTCAGGGACAGCCTGCTCGACGACACGCTCTTCCGTCTGAGCGACGTCGGTCGGGCCATAACCGAGGCGCGTCCCGGCAATGCCACCGACCTGTTCCGCTACGCCCCGACCGCGTTGTTGTTCGGCCAGTGGGACTCGACTGGACCGAAGGGGGGCCTGGGGTCGAAGTTTCAGCGAGCCTATGTCTCGGAGATCGTCGGACTGGACGCCCAGGTTGGCCGCAAGGTGGGAAGTCGAATCGATCCTTTGCAGATTGAGCGTAACGCCGCCGTGGTCTACGAGCACGCCGATCCCGAACAGCGCTGGACGCTAGATCCAGGCGAAGCAGCACAGGACAAGGGCAAGCCGAAGCCGGTGGGCGACGGTCGGCCTGCGGAGATCAATCATGGCAACATCGCCCCCTCGATCGACTCGCAAGCGGGCGGCGTGACCATCTCTGAGGCCCGCCAGACCACAGTGCTGTCGCTGGCCGCACTCCGACGCTTGCGTTTTGCGGGCCACGGGCGTGAAGCTCAAGCGGCGGCCCGCACCGCTGTCGCGGCGCTGGGAGTCGCTGCCGTCGCCTATGGCTACGAGGCCGACCACGATCTGCGGTCCCGGTGCCTGCTTGTGCCTGAGCATCCCCCCGTGCTGGAGATCCTCGGCCGAGATGGTGCTGAGCCGGCGACAGTCAGCGTGGGCCGCGAGTCAGCCAGGCGCATCCTGGCTGAGGCGTCCGCGCAGGCCACACGGAAGGGCATCGGCTGGGCTGAGGACCAGATCGCGCTGAAGCCGGCCCCGAAACTGCTCGAACTCTTGCGGCGCAGCCGTGATGTGTCAGCGCGCGAGCCCGTCGAGGAATAGTCGATGACCGCCATCGAAGTGAGATTCCTCACTGGCAGATACACCGCGACCGCTCACCATGATCGCCAAGAGCCCGAATGGCCGCCCCACGGTGCCCGCCTGTACTCCGCCATGGTTGCTGCTTGGGCGGACGCGGAGGTCCCCGACGCGGCAGAGCGCGCCGCACTTGAATGGATGGAGGCACAGCCTCCTCCGCTCATAACCGCTCCTGATGCCGTTCCGCGGCGTGTCGTGAGTCATTTCGTTCCCGTCAACGACGCCAGCGTGATTGTCCAAGGTCAATACCAGCGCCGAGCGAGAGACATAGAAGACCTCTTGGCTCAGTTCGAGGTGGAACTTGACACGTCGCGGGGGAACCCTACGGAGAAGGCCGAGCGGCTGCACGACAAGGTTGCAAAGAGGCGAGATGTCGACGCGCTGGTGGGAAATGCTGGCAACACGAGCGTTGCATCGGCACGCCAGCTGCTGCCAGACGGGCGCGTCAAGAAGGAGAGATACTTCCCGTCCGTCACGCTGGTGGACTCGCCCGACAATCTCGGGGATATTCCCCCCGCCCCGAAGCAGGCGCCGCCAGTCGTGTTTGCGTGGGATAGCCCCCCTCCACCGGAGACAGCAATTGCGTTGGACGGTCTGCTCGCTCGCGTCACCAGGCTGGGGCACTCTTCGTCTCTCGTGTCGTGTCGACTGCGTCGTGAGGCACCCAGCGCGACTCTCATGCCAGGCGAAGGGGAGCGGATGGTGCGCTGGGTGCGGCCCGGCCAATTGGCCGCGCTGGAGGAGGAGCACGCCCGTCATCGGGCCATCCGGCCCCGCAACCTTCCGTTCCGAGGTGTTCGGTATCGCGACGCTGTACTCGACGAGAGAGGCCCGGATGATCTGCCGCGGGCCCTGACGGCCGGCGACTGGATTGTCTTCGAGTTGGAGCCGCCCTCCCGGCATATGCCGATGACACGGACCGTCGAACTCGCTCGGGTACTGCGCGAAGCGGTTCTCAGCCATGTGCCCGACCCTCTGCCCGAGGGAGTCAGCGGTCACCTGCACGACGGCAGCCCCACGACTCTGCCGCACATCGGCTTCCTGGCATTGCCCAACGTCGGCTATGAGCGCTCGGACGGCCGGATCATGGGCCTGGCCGTTGTTTTGCCACACAATCTCGACGAGGCAGCACGCAATGCCGCTCTTCGTGGTATCGGCTTATGGGAGCAGGAGCGTGATGGCAGGCCGCTGCAACTGCGCATGGGACGAAACGGCACGGTCGAGATGAGGAGGAGGCAGCCACCGTTCAACCTCGTCAGCCTGCGCCAGCCCGTGTGGGCGCGCCCGTCACGATGGTGGGTCTCGGCCACGCCGATGGCACTTCCAACACATCCGGGAAACCTCCGGCGGGGGACGCCCGGGGCGCGAGCGAAGGCGTGGGCACGCGCTGAGGAGGCCGTGGCCAAGTCCTGCGAGCATGTCGGCCTGTCGCGGCCCGCTCGGGTCCGGGTGTCGTTGGAATCACACCTCGTCGGGGCTCGTCCGTCTAGCGACTACCCCGTCTTCAGGCAGGGCCCACATGGCAGCTCAGGGGTGGTTCGTCAACTCGTTCACGCAGCCGTCGCATTCGATGAGGAGGTGCGTGGTCCGCTCATACTCGGGAGCGGACGCTTTGTGGGCTTGGGCCTCATGCGGCCCCTGGCCGATGCCGCCGACAGGCAGCCTGAGGCGGCGGCGAGCCATGAGTGATCTCACCGTTGCCCACTTCGATGCCTACTTTGAGGCCGTTCACGATCACCCGCCCTATCCATGGCAGAGCCGTCTCACCCGGCAGGTGCTCGAAGGCGACGGATGGCCAGACGTGATCGACTTGCCCACCGGAGTCGGCAAGACGGCCGTGCTCGATACCGCGATCTTCGCGCTGGCGGTCCGGCACACCATCTCGCCGCGCCGGATCGTGTTTGTCATCGACCGGCGCATCGTTGTGGATCAGGTGTATTCGCGCGCCCAGCTCATCCGGGACAAGATCTCGCAGGCCACGGGCGGCGTTCTGTCCGACGTTCGCGGTCTTTTGGGCAAACTGACCGACGCTGAAGAGCCGTTGGGAGTTGCAGCCCTACGCGGCGGCATCCCCATCGACGGCGAGTGGGCCAGTCGGCCCGAACAGCCGTGGGTAATGGTGTCCACCGTCGATCAGTTCGGCTCCCGCCTGCTGTTTCGGGGCTACGGGGTCAGCGACCGAATGCGTCCAGTGCACGCCGGGCTCGCTGGCAACGACTGCCTTGTGATCCTCGACGAGGTGCATCTCAGCACGGCCTTCGCCGCGACGCTTCGGGACGCCTGTTCCGACGGTGATGTGCCCTTGATGCGAGCGGTCGGCGGCATCCTCCCGCGACGCTTCAAGGTAGTGAAAATGTCTGCCACCCCGGAAAGTCACACAGGCCGGCGATTCAAGTTGCATGAGGCCGATCTCGACGCATCGCCCAAGCTCAAGCGGATCGCAGGTGCCGCGAAGAGGGCAGAGTTGATCAAGATCGGCGGCAATCGTCCTCCCCACGAATCGGTGCCCAAACGAGTTCTAGAAGTGATCAAGAGAGATCTGCGGGACTACGAGACCAGCGTGGGAGTGATCGTCAACCGTGTCCGAACCGCTCGCGATACTCACGACATGCTGCGCGAGGCCGGTCCGAAGCTAGGCATCAATGTCCATTTGCTGACAGGTCGCATGCGCCCCATCGACAGAGAGCATGTGTTGAAGGCGGTCAGCGACACCGTGCACCCGGATCGCGAGTCGGTGCCGGAACAGCGCACTGTGGTGGTGGCCACTCAGGCAATCGAGGTCGGGGCCGACTTCAGCTTCGACGCGCTGATCAGCGAGGCGGCACCGCTCGACAGCTTGTCGCAACGACTTGGGCGCCTTGACCGGCGCGGAACACTGGCCGCCTCTCTCGCTGAGCCGGCCCGCTGTTGGATTCTGGGCGTTGAGTCGGCCATGAATCCGAAGCGGCCCGATCCGGTGTACGGTCACGCCACTCGACACGCATGGGAGATGCTCGAGTCCGCCGCTGAAGACGGGAGGATCGATGTCGGGCCTGGCAGCGGCCTCCTAGCCGAAGCGGGCGCATGCGCCTTGGCCCCGAAGTCTGAAGCGCCGTTGCTGCTTCCCACCTATATCGACGTGTGGTCGCAGACCAACCCGAGGCCCGTTGCGGATCCGTCGATCGGTGAGTTCCTGCACGGCAAGGAGCGCCAGCAGGAGCCTGACGTGTCGGTTGTGTGGCGCTGGGATCGCTCGGAGCAAGCCTTGCGGTTCGTTCCGCCCCGGGCCGCTGAGTTCCTGCCCGTCCCGATCGTCGCCGTGAAGAGTTGGCTTCGAGGCACCGCTGAAGCACCCGTTGCCGACACCGCTTCGGCGCTCATGGAAGACGGGGCGACAAGCATGGCGTTGACTCAGCGTGGCCCCGACACGGCCAGACCGAGGCTCGACGGAGTGGTTCGTTGGATGCGGCGTGAGGATCGCCCCGCGGAGGTACTGGAACGAGCCGATGACATCAGACCAGGCGACGTGATCGTCGTTGATCCGATGCTCGGCGGCTTGCGCAACTACAACTGGGATCCGGGATTCCGTCCAAGTGCCAAAGCCGATGACGCCGGGGAGGGCCGACCGCTCCCACCCGTGGAAGACATGGGTGATGCCGCTCAGCTTGTGCACGGCATGCGAGAAGCAGGTTCAGCCCGCGGCGTGCGTGCGACGCTTCGGCTCGATCCGCGCCTCCTGGGGCAGTTGCGGATTGAAGGCGTGCGGATTCCCAATCCTCAGGATGAGCAGGACGCCTTGTCGAGTAGTGACATCACCACCGCTTGGCTCACAGAGGTTCAAGCTCTTCAGACCGGGATCCCTGATTGGCTGAAGCCGGTCATTGAGCATCTCGCCACGCGCGGCTGCCGGATTGAGACTGTTGAGTCCCACGACGGTGAGGCGCCTGGCTACTACGTGCTCGTAGAGCGCTCCGTCGATCCGAGGATTCTGGATGAGTCTGAACATGCGGCATCGCTCACGGGAACGAAGACGACCCTGCGGAAACACCTTGCAGGGGTGGGAGCCAGGGTTGCCGACTATGGCCGACGGCTGGGGCTGGCCGAGGAGCTCGTCTCAGATCTGAGACTGGCTGGGGAGTTGCACGACCTCGGAAAGGTCGACCGCCGATTCCAGGCCCAACTCCACGGCCACGATCCGGTGCGCATTGCCGCTTCCGACGAGCCGCTGGCCAAGTCACTGCCTGGGGCCGCAACTTCAAGGGGGGCATGGCCTCCGGCCCGCCACGAGTTCAGCAGCGTTGCGCTTGTGTGCAGCAATGCGTCGGTCCTCGAGAATGCCCACGATCCAGACTTGGTATTGCATCTCGTGGGGACCCATCACGGCTTCGGGAGGCCGTTGCCGCAGATCAGGAATGACGATCAGCCACAGCAGCTTGAAGTTGCGGGGTGGTTGGGCGACGACGGATTCCGGCTCTGCGGTGCTGATCAGCAAGAGTCCCGCATCGTTGGGGATACCACACGCGGTGTGTCCATGCGCGTTGCATCAGACCTTGCCGATACGCCGCTGGCCCTCGAGATGGCCGACCGGTTCTGGCGACTGCAGGAGCGCTACGGCCATCATGGACTCGCCTGGCTCGAGGCCATCCTCCGGTTGGCCGACCACCAGCAGAGCGCGGAGGAGGCACGACGTGACTGATGCTCGCGCCGCAGTGCTGCGGGGCTTGCCGGGCGACAACCCCATGGGGTTGCTGGCAGCGCTGGGCGTCCAGGCCGCCATGGCTGAGCGGGGTGATGATTGCGAACTGCATTGGACTGACGAGCCGATTCCCCATGCGGTTGTGAGCCCTCGACGAGATCTCGCCGAGATCGCAGCGGCGGTCCGAATGCTCGCCGAGACTTGGCTCAAGGGCTGGGAGCAGGATGGGGTGCGGGGCGGAGCGTTGGATCAGACAGTCGATCCGTCGTTGAAGCTGAAGCCACCAGAGATACGCGAGTACCTGAGCAAAGCGAGAGCGTCCGGCGCGGTGGGAGTCCTGGCATCGTGCCTCCTGGCGGAGGGCAGCCTGGACAACGGTCGAAAGGCCAAACCGTCCGACCTCTATTTCACAGCGGGTCAGCAGAAGTTCATCCCCACGGTTCGCAAGATTCTCGGCGAGGCAACCGAAGAAGAGATCGTTGACGATATGAGGTCGCCGTGGAGCTACCACAGCAAGCGAGCATCGTTGATGTGGGATTCCGTGGATGACCGGCGACATGCCTACAGCGCGGCGGACCCCACGTCGTCTCAGAATCCCAAGCGAACGAATCCCGGCGCGGAGGCACTCGCTGTCCTGGGATTGAGCAGGTATCCGTGCTTTGCTGCGCCCAACAGGACCCTCACGCAGGGATGCTCCGGCACATGGCAGCGAGGCAACTTCGTCTGGCCGTTGTGGACGGCACCGGCCACCGCCGCGGCCGTGCGGTCCCTGCTGGCCCAGGTGGCAGCGCCCAGCGGCGATCACGTCAGGCGCGCCGAATGGTATCGAGCCTGGGGCATCAGCCGAATAATGCAGTCACAGATCTGGCGTAGCTCCCAGGGAGGTTACGGAACCTTCGGACCGCCTCGCGTAGTCTGGCAGCGTGATTGATGCCTTCGTGCTGACGGTGTGGGACGGCGCGGCAGCCGTTGACGGATGGCTCAGGACGTGACGGACGTCCCCGAGTTTGTCCCGGCTCGGATGATCAACGAGTTCGAGTACTGCCCTCGGCTCTTCTACCTGGAATGGGTGCAATCCTGCTTTCAACACAACCAGGACACGATGGAGGGACTCTACGTCCATCGTGTTGTCGATGCGGGCGGGGGCAGGATGGGCGAAGCCGACGATCCTCCGTTCCGGAAAGCGAAGTCTGTCGAACTGAGTTCGCCGCGGCTCGGTCTGATCGCCAAGGCCGACATCATCGAGCAGAGGGACGGAGCGGTTTTGCCGGTCGAGGTGAAGCGCGGTCGGCCCCCGAAGCACGGCCCGGCGTGGATGCCGGAGAAGGTCCAGCTATGCACTATCGGCCTGTTGCTGCGCGACAACGGCTACGAATGCCAGGAGGGTCAGATCTACTTCGCAGAGACGCGCAAGAGGGCCACGATTCCGCTCGACGACGCTCTGGTGGCGCACACGCTCCAGCTGATTGGGCAGCTTCGCAAGGTCGCCGCCGCGGCCGACGCTCCACCACCCCTCGTAGACAGTCCAAAATGCCCGAGATGCTCGCTTGTCGGGATCTGCCTGCCGGATGAGACCAACCTCCACACAGGACGCGCGACCCGCTCGCCTCGTCGCCTCACCCCGCGCGATTCGGCGGCGAGGCCGTTGTACGTGACCGAGCAGGGCGCCCGGGTCGGCATCCGGTCTGGACGTGTCGTCGTGACCAAGGACCGCGAGGAACTACAACAAGTTCGCCTCATCGATGTCTCGCAGGTTGCTCTGCATGGCAACGTTCAGGTGAGCAGCCAGATGATGCGGGCCGCCTTCCGCGAGGAGATACCGGTCTGCTGGTTCTCGTACGGAGGGTGGTTCCAGGGCATCGCGGAGGGGCTTCCGTCCAAGCACGTCGAACTGCGCCGACGGCAGGTTGCAATTGCTGCGCAGGCCGGACTGCCGATTGCCCAGTCCATGATCGAGGGCAAGTTGCGCAATTCTCGGACCTTCCTGATGCGCAACGCTCGGTCGGACGTCAAGCCCGTCATCGAACAACTGAAGTCGCTCGCTGAGTCGGTCGGGCACAGTCAGTCCGTCGAAAGCCTGCTGGGCATGGAGGGCACGGGCGCGCGGCTGTACTTTTCGAAGTTCTCTTCGATGATCCGTGAACAAGGCATAGGCGACTTCGATTTCACCGGACGCAATCGGAGACCCCCGAAGGATCCGGTCAACTGCTTGCTCTCATATGCATACGCACTTCTGACTAAGGACCTGACGGCGGTGGCCATTGCGGTCGGCTTCGACCCGTATCTGGGCGTGTTCCATCGGCCACGCTTCGGTCGGCCGGCACTTGCGCTCGACCTTGCGGAGGAGTTTCGGCCACTAGTCGCTGAGTCGGTCGTCATCAACACCATCAACAACGGGGAGGTCGGTGCCAGCGACTTTCTGATCCGAGCGGGAGGTGTCTCGCTCACGCAGGACGGCAGGCGATCAGTCCTGGCTGCCTACGAGCGAAGACTCGACACCGAGGTCACTCATCCCACCTACGGATACCGGATTACGTATCGGCGTGTATTCGAGGTTCAGGCTCGTGTGCTGGCGGCTCGCCTGCTGGGAGAGATTCCCGATTACATCCCGTTCATGACGAGGTAAGTGCTGTGGCCTCGGGGAGAACGCGGTACATCGTGAGCTACGACATCAGCGACGCCAAGCGTCTCAGGCATGTTCACAAGACCGTCAAGCGCTTCGGGTGGCATATGCAGTACAGTGTGTTCATATGTGACTTGGACGAGGTTGAGATGCTCATACTCAAGCGTGAAGTCGGGGAGATCATCCACCACGGCGAAGACTCCGTAGCGTTCATCAACCTCGGTCCTCCCGCTCACCGAGGCCGCGACTGCTTCAGTTTCATGGGGATTCGGACGGAGTTGCCGACATCAGGACCCACGATCATCTGATGCGAGCGCTAGGGTGGGACCCCGAGCCTAGGGGACCGCTCGCAGCCGTGCATCACATGGCAAACTGCACCTTGACAACAGGATGTTGCACTCTCGAAGTCCAAGCTTCCAGCAACCGCTCGCAAGCACCCGCGAACACGGAGTTCAGAGGTGCCAAATCAAGCGAGCGATCAGGCCGGACAATTGTCCGGCCCCTCATTGAAGCAAGTCGCATCTGAGCTACGCCGCGGAGACCCGGATCGCATCAGGCCGGACAATTGTCCGGCCCCTCATTGAAGCTTGGTCACGTCCTGAGCGTCGAACGTCTCGACCTCGACATCAGGCCGGACAATTGTCCGGCCCCTCATTGAAGCAGTCGGAATGGCGCGAGGGCGGCGGCGCGTGGAAGGATCAGGCCGGACAATTGTCCGGCCCCTCATTGAAGCTTTGGCGATGGTGTGGAGCCTGCCGTCGTCGGCCTGATCAGGCCGGACAATTGTCCGGCCCCTCATTGAAGCGCCTTCTGGCCGAAGCTGTCCACGCTGCGCTGAGCAATCAGGCCGGACAATTGTCCGGCCCCTCATTGAAGCGACCCGCACAGCGACGGCGGCATCGAGCCGGTCCATATCAGGCCGGACAATTGTCCGGCCCCTCATTGAAGCACAGGGCGATACACGGGATAGAGCCCGCGACCGGCGGCATCAGGCCGGACAATTGTCCGGCCCCTCATTGAAGCCCGGCGCCGCCTCGGCGGCCTGTGTCGGCGGTCGTATCAGGCCGGACAATTGTCCGGCCCCTCATTGAAGCGTGTTGGGGGGCGGCGGTGGACACTGAGCGCGGCGGATCAGGCCGGACAATTGTCCGGCCCCTCATTGAAGCATCGCGCACTGGTATGCGCTTGATTCGGGGGGCCGGATCAGGCCGGACAATTGTCCGGCCCCTCATTGAAGCGACGGTGACTGCGCGCCCGGACAGCCGCAGCGGGGCGATCAGGCCGGACAATTGTCCGGCCCCTCATTGAAGCGAGCCCACGATGCGGGTCACCCCGTCATCCGACGTCACATCAGGCCGGACAATTGTCCGGCCCCTCATTGAAGCCTGGCCGAGGACCTCGACCTCGTGATCGCCCTGCGGATCAGGCCGGACAATTGTCCGGCCCCTCATTGAAGCGAGGTCCGTGCCGTTGGCGAGCCAGTCCGGCAGCACCAGATCAGGCCGGACAATTGTCCGGCCCCTCATTGAAGCCTGGCCGAGGACCTCGACCTCGTGATCGCCCTGCGGATCAGGCCGGACAATTGTCCGGCCCCTCATTGAAGCTGGACGCGATGCCTCAGCGGCACCAGCGGCGGCAGCCCGAATCAGGCCGGACAATTGTCCGGCCCCTCATTGAAGCCAGTCCGAACTGGTGGAGCTGACCCGCTGGGGCGCCGAATCAGGCCGGACAATTGTCCGGCCCCTCATTGAAGCAGGGCTGGCTAGACACCGCGAGGCTGGCCTGGGCGGCGTATCAGGCCGGACAATTGTCCGGCCCCTCATTGAAGCCGGCCCGTAGCGTGGCTTGTGGCCCGTCTGAGGGGAATCAGGCCGGACAATTGTCCGGCCCCTCATTGAAGCGGCCCAGTCGGCGTTGGCTTTGGCCACGGCGGCGTATCAGGCCGGACAATTGTCCGGCCCCTCATTGAAGCCCTCATTGAAGCCCTCGCTTGGCGGTCGCGCCGGTCGATGAGTGGTGATCGAGTCACACTCGCCAGCCGGCAACGGGTTCAGTCCCACCATACGCGGTTGCACAATTGGAACATATAGGTTGACGCGACAGGGGTTGTGATGTAGTTTCCTCGGTCATGCCTCGCTGCCGGGCTGAGCGGCGGCCATCCACGCAAGACGACAGCGCCAGACTCATGCGCTGCCAGACCGAGTGAGGCGCCATGACCGCATCCATCCCCCCAGCAAGGCTTCGACCCCAGCCACGTGACGGCCCGATGACAGATCCTCGACCAGCACCGACCGAGCCCGCCCCGGCCGCTCACGACGCGGCGGCGAAGCCGAGCGCTTGGGCCCGGCTCGTCGAGAACCCGCTGCCGTCCATCCTCGCCGCGGTCATAGTCGTGCTGTTGGGCTACAACCTCACCGTCACCAACGACCGGATCAGCGACACCAACGACCGGATCAGTGACACCAACGATCGGATCTCCCGTCTCGAAGACAGATTGGACGCCAGATTCGCCGCCCAAGAAGCCAAGATCGACGCCCTTGATGACAAGGTCGATGCCAAATTCGGTGAACTGGACGCCAAGATTGACGACTTGAACTTGAAGCTGACCGCTCTGATCGTGGCCCTCGAAACCTCCGGCGCCATCGACGGGATCGCCGAGATTCAAGTCACGGCGACCCAGCCGGCGGACTACGTCGCGATGCCGTGACGGAGAGCAGCGGTAGCGCTGGGCACCACCGCCGTGCAGTCCGCGATGGCGGACTACGTCGCGATGCCGTGACGGAGAGCAGCGACTCGCCGTCCGAGCGCCCGTATCCCTAGCCGGGCGGTCGCCGGCTCATAGTCAGTTCTCACACCAGGGGCCATCAGCGCCTCCAGCATCTGCGCCAGCGACCCGTTGAGGGGACGGCTACTGTCGAGGCTGTGGCCGGGGGCTCTTGGGCATCGTCGCCCGCTACCCGCAAGTCGATGCAGGGCAACCGGAGCCGAGACACCAAGCCCGAGCTGGCTGTGCGCTCTGCGGTACACCGGCGCGGCATCCGCTTCCGGGTGGCGGTTCGGCCCCAGCCGGAACTGCCCCGCACCGCCGATCTGGTGCTCCGCAAGACCAGGATCGCGGTGTTCGTAGACGGCTGCTATTGGCACGGCTGTCCCGAGCACCACACCCAGCCCGCCACCAACGCCGAATACTGGGCCGACAAGATCGCAGGCAACGTCGCCAGGGACGCCGAGACCACCGACTACCTGGAGCAGGCCGGATGGACCGTGCTGCGGTTCTGGGAGCACGAGGACCCCGAGGCCGTGGCCGACCGTGTGCAGGAGTCGGTCCAGACCGCACTACAAGACCAGTAGTCGCCGCGCAGCCTCTACCCGATCGGGGTGGTGAACAGGTCGTGGGCGCACTCGCCCGACGATGTGCGGGTCAGGATCTCAGCGCCGTCGGCAGTGCAGACCAGGGTGTGCTCGAACTGGGCGGTGCGGCGGCCGTCGACAGTGACCGCAGTCCAGCCGTCGTCCCAGATCGCCGCCTCGGGCGAGCCCAGCGTGAGCATCGGCTCGATGGTGAAGGTCGTCCCCTCGGCGATAGCCGTCGAATGGCGGCGGTCGTAGTAGTGGGGCACCTGCAGCCCGCTGTGGAACTCCGTGCCCACGCCGTGGCCGATGAACTCCCGCACCACGCCGAGGCTGTGCTTGAAGGCGTGACTCTGGATGGCCCGCCCGATGTCGGACACGGCCGCACCGGCCCTCACCGCCCCGATCCCCTCGTACAGCGCGGTGCGGGTCTCGGCCACGAGGCGCCGGGAGTGCTCGTCCACATCGCCGAGCATCAGGGTCACCGACGTGTCGCCGTGGACGCCCTCGCGGTACACGGTCACGTCGATGTTGACGATGTCGCCGGGGGCCAGCCGCCGAGAGTCGGGGATCCCGTGGCAGATCACCTCGTTGACGGATGTGCACACCGACTTCGGGAAGCCCCGATAGCCCAGCGGGCTCGGGTAGGCGCCCGCGGCCAGCGCCGCATCGTGCACGAATCGGTCGAGGGCGTCGGTGGTGATTCCCACCCGAACCTGCTCGCAGGCCGCGATCAGCACCTCGGCCGCCAGCGCCCCGGTGCGGCGCATGGCGTCCAACTCGGCCGGCGTCCGCACCAGCGATGATGACGGCGCAGGGGGCTCCCCGCCGGGCCGAGATGCGTAGGGCGGGCGTTCGATGCCGGCCGGAACGCCGCGGCGGGAGCTGACCAGCCCCGGACTCACCGGCGGATGCGACACCGGGATGCGGCCTGCGCCCACCCCGGCTGCGACCTTCCGCTTGCGTTTCGCCATCGCCGCACAGGCTAGAGGCTCCGAACCCGCCGGCCTGTGGCGCGCCTCGTCTCGTGCGTCGCTCGCATCGGCGCAGGCCCAGAACTGGTGGCGCTGCGGACCGTCCGGTTTCTGGTGTCAGTTTGAGCGGTTGCGGGCCCGCTGCAGGAAGATCGTCATCTCGGCCCGCGATGTGGGCCGGTCGGGGCAGAACTGCCGCGGGTCGACCGAACAGCCCTGGGTGATTCCCGCCGCGGCCAAAGCGTCGATGTGGGCGATGTGGCCGCTGTCGTCGGTGTCGACGAACCCCGCAGAGAGGGCCCGCTCAAGCTGGAATGCCCTGGTCAGGAAGCTTGCCATCTGCGCCCGGGTGACCGGCTCGTCGGGACAGTATCGCAGCGGTTCGGACCCGCATCCCCGAGTGACCCCGAGATCGGCCAGCCGGTCGGCGTGGGCGGCCCACCACTGGCCGGCCTCCACATCGGCGAACCGCAACACGCTGACCGGCTCGGGATCTTGTCCGTCGAGGATCCGAACCAGCCACACCGCCATCAACCATCGCGGGATCGGTTCGCCGCCGCAGAACAGGCCGGGACCGCACTCGGTGTCGTCGAGCACGCCGTCGGCGGCCAGCGCAGCCACCGCCTCGGCCAGCTCGCCGTCGGTCTGGACATCGGCGGGAAGGACGCCGGGCAGCCCCGCGGCGGCGGCCACCCGGCGGGCCACCGCAGTCGCATGGGCGCAACCCGACAGGTCCACTTCGACGTCGGGCTCGATTCCCCCGGCGGCGCTGTCGCCGTTCGGGCCGGACCACCTGAACACCGTCACCTGGGTGCCGCCCAGCAGGGTGCCGTCACGCGACTCGACCGCCCGGCTGACCTGGCCGGTGTTCTTGCCGAAGGTGGTCGTCCCCACGACGGTGGCCCGGCCGTGGTCGCGCAATGCCAGCGTCAGCACCTCCGACGCCGAAGCCGACGCCTCGTCCACCGCCACCGCCACCGGCAGCAGAACCGGTTCGGAAAGGCCTCCGTGCTCGCTGACGAGGTGGCGGATCGTGTCGAGCCTGGACTCTTCGCGGATCACCACCTGCCGGTCGTTGAGGAACATGCTGGCGATGTTGACGACCGTGTTCAGGTAGCCGCCGGGATTGTCCTGCAGGTCGACCACGAGCGTCTCAACACCGGAGTCGAGCAGGGCCTCGAGTTCCTCGGCGAGGCGGCGATCGGTGTTGGCGCTGAAGGCGCTGATTCGCAGATAGCCGATCGTGCCGGCCACCGTCCGTCCGGCCACCGTCGGCGAATGCACCGGCGCGGCGTCCATCCGGAACGATCGCGACCTGCCGCTCCGTTCCACCGCGACCGACACCAGGCTGCCCGGCTCGAAGGCGGGCAGCCCTCCCAATCCGCACCCCGAGCCCGATGGGACGTAGCCGCTCAGGCTCACGACTACGTCGTCGGGCCGAATGCCGGCCTCCTCGGCAGGGCTGCCCGGGAACACCTCCGACACCACCAGCCGGCACGTCTCGGACAGCTGGACGCAGCCGACGGTGCCATTCAGCAGGCCCAGGCGAATGCCGATGCCCGCGAACGGCAGGCCCCGTTCGAGGCTGGCGAGCCGCTCCTCGTACTGCGACGGCGTCATCAGGTAGGTGTTGGGATCCTCCAGCGAGGCGAACATCGCGCTGGTGGCGGCCCAGACCGCAGCCGCGGTGTCGGCTGTGGCGTCGATGGCAACGCAGACCGCCTCGAACGCGGCCGAGGGCAGGGCGCAGGTCGGGGCCGCTTCCGGGCCGCGCCCCGCCAGCCCGGCCTCCCGCACTCCAGTGGCCGCGGCCCGAGCCAGGTCCTCATCGATCAGCTCGTCGACGTAGTCGTCGTTGAGGATCTGGTAGCTCTGGCACAGCAGTTCGAAGGCTGTCGGCGTGTCGTCGCAGCCGACCCGGGCGGCCAGCGAGTCGGCCCCGGACGAAGACTCGGCCCCGGTCGAGGACTCGGCGCCGGCGTCCTGTGCCACCGCCACCGCAGGCCAGGCCACCAGCGCGGCTAAAGCCGCGGCCGCGACCCGGACTGAGCTGGTGCCGATCACCGGTTGAACCGGACGAGGACTGCAGCGGGCCGCATCACCCGGTCGCGGTGGCCGAGATGGTTCTCCACCGAGCCCAGCAGATCATCGGGGATGCAATAGCGGTGGCCATGCCGTCGAGACACTACCGGCCCGGTCGGCGTTCCCTGCGCCCGAGTGCAGCCGCGCGACGCGCCCGTGCCAACCGTCTCTGCGGCCATCGACCACCTCGCTGCGTGCAGCAAGCGGGAGGTTGTCTGACTCGCCATTAGCCTTCGGCCCCATGGCGGCCAGCGGCGGAACCAAGGCGATCCTCGCCGCCCTGTTCGCCAACCTCGGGCTGGCCATCGCCAAGTTCGCGGGCTTCGCCGTAACCGGGGCGTCGTCGATGCTGGCCGAGGCCATCCACAGCGTGGCCGACACCAGCAATCAGGCTCTGCTGTTGATGGGCGGGCGCCTGGCCCGCCGCGACGCCACCGCCCAGCATTCCTTCGGCTACGGCCGCGAGCGCTACTTCTGGTCGTTCGTGGTGGCGCTGGTGCTGTTCACGGTCGGGTCGCTGTACGCCCTCTACGAAGGCGTCGAGAAGATCCGCCACCCCCACGACATCGACTTCCCGGCGGTGGCCTTCGTGGTGCTCAGCGTGGGCATCGTGCTGGAGGGCTTCTCGATGCGCACCGCGGTGATCGAGTCCAACCGGGTGCGGGGCAACGCCTCGTGGGTCAGCTTCGTGCGCCGCTCCCGCCATCCGGAGCTGCCGGTGGTGCTGCTCGAAGACTTGGGGGCGCTGCTCGGTCTGGTGCTGGCCCTGGGCGCGCTGATGATCGCCGTGATCTTCGACGCGCCGGTGTGGGACGGCATCGGAACGCTGTCGATCGGGGTGCTGCTCGGGCTGATAGCGGTCGTGCTGGCGGTGGAGATGCGCAGCCTGCTGCTGGGCGAGTCGGCCACCGCGGCCGACGACGGCGCCATCCGCCGGGCCATCGAATCGACCGAGGGCGTGACCGGCCTGATCCACCTGCGCACCCAGCACATCGGCCCCGAGGAGCTGCTGGTGGGGGCCAAGGTGTCGTTCGAGGCGTCGTACACCACCGCCGAGCTGGTCGAGGCGATCAACCGCGTCGAGGAGCGCACCCGGGCCGCGGTGCCCATTGCCCGCATCATGTACGTGGAGCCCGACGTCCCCGCCGGCTCATGACCACCGCGGTGCACACCGCCACTGTTGGTGCCGGGCCCGCGGTGGTGCTGACGGTGCGCGATGTGGCGGCCACAGCCGACCTGAGCCCCAGATAGCCGCGTGATCCTGACCGCCGGACGTTGATGACCCGGTCGCGGGCGCTGGCCGCCATTGATGTGGGCACCAACTCGGTGCACATGGTGATCGCCCGGCCCGTGCCCGGCGGCTCGCCCGAGATCCTGGCCCGCGAGCGCGTGCCGGTGCGCCTCGGCACCGGCGGCGACGATATGCGGCTGCTCATGCCCGACGCCGTCGACAGGGCGGTGGCCGCGCTGGCGGAGTTCCGTCACATCGCCGATGCCCACGAGGCCGAAGTGGTGGCGGTGGCCACCAGCGCGGTGCGCGAGGCCGACAACCAGGGCCAGTTCCTGCGCCGGGTGCACGACGACGCCCGCATCACGGTGGAGATCATCTCGGGCGTGGAAGAGGCCAGGCTGATCCATCTGGGCGCCATGAGCGCGGTGCCGATTGCGGGCCGCCCCCATCTGGTCATCGACATAGGCGGCGGATCCACCGAACTGATCGTCGGCGAACACGCCCCCGCGGCGCTGGCCCGCAGCCTCAAGCTGGGCCACATTCGTCTCACCGACCGCTTCTTCGCCGGCGGTGTGATCGCCGACGGCGCGGTCAAGGCCTGCCGCCGCCACATCAAGTCGTTTGTGGCCCACGCGGCCCAAGAGGCTCGCGATGTCGGCTTCGAGGTCTCGGTGGGCTGCTCGGGAACCATCGCGGCGGTGGCGGCGCTCTGCGCGGCCCGGCGCGGCGAGACGCTGCGCACGGTGGCCAACGCCACCATCGAGCGGGCCGACCTCAACGAGGTGGTGGCCGACCTCACGTCTAGGCGCACGCCCGGCGACCGGGCCGATGTAGGCGGCCTCGACCCCGCCCGCCGCGACGTGATCGTGGCCGGGGCCGTGTTGCTGCGACAGCTGTTCAAGGCTCTCGGCATCGAGTCGCTGGTGGTGTCGACCGGTGCTTTGCGCGAGGGGCTGCTGCTCGACCGGTTCAACCGCCGGGACCGCTCCCGAGACGACGGCCTCCACCACCTCGGCGACCTCAGGCGCTCGGGGGTGCTGGCCCTGGCCCGCAGCTACCACGAGGACCTGATCCACGCCGAGCACGCCACCGACCTGGCGCTGGAGCTCTTCGACGAGACCGAGGCGGTCCACGGCCTGACCATCGCCGACAGCGAGCTGCTGGAGGCTGCCGGCCTGCTCCACAACATCGGCCGATTCGTGGCCAACTCGTCGCACCACAAGCACTCCTACTACCTGATACGCCACAGCGAGCGCTTGGCCGGCTTCAGCGAGAACGAGCTGGAGCTGATCGCCCTGACGGCCCGCTACCACCGCAAGAGCAGGCCGGTGTCTTCGCACCGCGAGTACATGGCGCTCAGCAAGCCCGACCGGCGACGGGTGCGGGTGCTGGCCGGGCTGCTGCGGGTGGGGATCGCGCTGGACCGCACCTACCGCCGGGCCGTGGAGCGGGTCTGTGCCTGCGTCGACGACGGGGCGGTGCTCATCGACGTGGAGATCGCCGCGGGCGCCGACGCCGACATCGAGCTGTTCACCGCCCGCCGCAGCTCGGCGCTGCTGGCCGAGGCCCTGGGCCGCACCATTGAGTTCCGGGTGGTGGAGACCCGCCGCAGCAACCACCCCGCCTTCGGGCCGGGGTCGAGCTGAGGACGAACGCCGTCTACCGGTCGGCGAGGCCAGACGCCCCCTACCGCCGCCCTCGGGTCGGACGCGGGCTGAGAACGGGGCGACTACACGCTCAGGAGTGAGGCGCGATCACCGATTCCCCGAAGGCGGCCAGACCCTCGGCCGTGTTGCGGTAGTAGGCGGTGGCGGGAACCATCAGCCGGTGGACCCCCCACGACTCGGCCTCCTGAACGGCCGCCGCGGGGTCGTCGCCCAATAGCCCCGAATGCACCGCCGACATCTCCAGGTCGGCCGGGTCGCGGCCGCAGCTGGCGGCCGCCTCGCGGGCCACCTCAAGCAGGTGGGCCGCGTTGTCGCCGGCCACGAACAGCCCGTCGCCCAGGCGCCCGGCCCGGCGGGCCGCGGCCTCGCTATGGCCCCCGATGTGGATCGGAATCCGCCCCGCCGGCGGCTTGGGGTTGGAGCTGGCCCGGCGGAACGACACGAACTCGCCGTCGAAGGTCACGTCGTCTTCAGCCCACACCCGGCGCATGACCTCCATGTACTCCTCGGTGCGGGGGCCTCGGCGCTCCCACGGCACGCCCAGCGCGTCGAACTCCTCTCGCAGCCAGCCGATACCCACCCCGAGCGTCACCCGGCCCTCCGACAGCACGTCGAGGGTGGCCACCTCCTTGGCGAAGGTGAGCGGATGACGCTCGGGCAGCAGCGAGATGCCGGTGGCCAGCCTGATGCTGGAGGTGACCGCGGCCGCGTAGGCGAGCCAGACCAGCGGATCCGGAATGGGGTTGTGGCCCGAGCCGGGCATCTTGCCGCTGGGCGCATACGGGTAGACGGACTCGTAGCCCTCGGGATAGAGGATGTGCTCCACCGTCCACAGCGAGTCGAACCCGGCCGTCTCGGCCGCCTGGGCCAGCCGGGCCGCGCCCTGGCCCTTGGTGAACGTGCCCGTGTTGGCGAACGCAATGCCGAACTTCATCCGTGCTCCTAGCGGTGTGGCGAAACCGGTGCGGACTCTACGAGTGGACGTTCAGAACGCGACCACGCCGTTGGACACCGCCGGGGCGCCGTCGAGGGTGACGGTGCAGTTGCGCATGGGCAGGTCGAAATGGCCCAGGGTGTGGCGTCCGGCGGTCTCGTTGGCCCCGGTGGAGTACAGGAAGTTGCCCGCGAAGGCCCGCAGCTCGGTCCCGTTGAACTGGCTGCGGTCATACATGGTCATGGCATCCCAGCGGGCCAGGGGGTTCATGCCCCACCCGACGTGAGACACGGCGTAGGCGTCGGGGTCGTCCCAGGCCTCGAGGTAGCTGGAGGTGAGGGCGGCATCGATGCCGTCGCCGGAGATGTCGGTGATGTAGTCGTCGGCGATGCGCATCCGCACCGCAGACGCCAGGTAGCGCTTGAAGGTCAGGTTCACATCGCCGACGTCGAGCACCAGCGTGCCGTTGACCGTGGCCGCGGCCGGGAAGCACAGGCACAGGCCGCCGGGCCAGTGGGCGATAGTGCCCGGACCGTCGGTGCATCCCCAGCTCGCTGCCGCGGGGGCCTGCGACACGTCGATGGTCAAGTCGGTGCCGGCCGCGGACGTGACACGCATCTCCGAGGCTTGCGCCAGCATGGCCGCGCCGCACTGCACTCGGGCCTTGAGCGCCGGATCCGGAACCAGGCGCTCGAGGATCTCGGGATGCTCGTTGGACACCATCAGCACCCGGGCGCCGCCGCCGAGGATCGAGCCCAGCTCGGGGGCGTGCAGCAGGCCCTCCACGGTGCAGTCGGCCACGAACGACGACGCGGCCAGCGCGGCCACCGCCGGTTGCAGGCCGTCGATGGCATCGGACGCCCCGGTGGAGCGCACCGGCACCGCCACCTTCTGGCGGGGCGTGGTCAAACGCAGATGGAAGACCCGCGCACCCAGACGCTGCAGAGCCAAGTCGGCGAGCTGCACGTTGACGGGGCGGCTCTGCGACTCCGACAGCACCGCGGCGATCTCGCCCTCGGTCACCCCGCAGAGGCGGAACGTCTGCGCGAAAGCCTCGATCCACTTGCCCTCGACCTGCTCTACCAGCATCTGAGGCCCCTCACCTTGCTGGGCCTCTCAGGTCCGGTACTGCACGCCGGGGAGCACGCAGAGCATCTCATAGACGAGATCGGCGGCAATGTGGGCGGTCATGCCCGAGGTGTCGTAGATGGGGGCCACCTCCACCATGTCGCAGCCGACGATGTCGAGGCCCCGGCAGCCGCGGACGATCTCCAGGGCCTGGGGGGTGGTGAGCCCGCCGATCTCGGGGGTGCCGGTGCCGGGAGCGAACGACGGGTCGAGGCCGTCGATGTCGAAGCTCAGATACACCGGACCGCCGGCCACCTGCTCGCGCACCTCGTCCATCAGCGGGGCCAGCGAGCGGTGCCAGCACTCCTCGATCTGCACCACCCGGAAGCCCTGCCGGCGCGACCAGTCGAAGTCGTCGGCCTCGTAGCCGGTGGCCCGCATCCCGATCTGCACCACCCGCCCGCAGTCGAGCAGACCCTCCTCCACCGCCCGGCGGAACGGGGTGCCGTGGGCGATGCGCTCGCCGAACATCTCGTCGTTGATGTCGGTGTGGGCGTCCACGTGCACCAGCCCGACCGGTCCGTGGCGGGCCCGCATGGCCCGCAGGATGGGCAGCACGATGGTGTGGTCGCCGCCGAGGGCCACGGTGATCACATCGTGGGACAGCAGCTCGGCGAAGTGGGCCTCGATCCGGGCCACCGAGTCGAGCAGGTTGTAGGGGTTGGTGGCCACGTCGCCGGTGTCGTCGATGCGCAGGCTGTCGAACGGCGCGGCCCGGGTGGCCATGTTGTAGGGGCGGATCAGCACCGACTCGTCTCGGATGCCGCGGGGTCCGAAGCGGGCGCCGGGGCGGTTGGAGGTGCCGATATCGAGCGGCACTCCCACGATGGCCGCGTCGAGCTCGCCGGGATGCGAGCGTCCCGGCAGGCGCATGAAGGTAGCGATCCCCGCGAAGCGGGGCATCTCGTTGCCCCCCAGCGGCTGAGGATTGCCGGGCGCGGTCACGTCGCCAACCCTAGGGGTTCAGGCAGGGGGCCAGGCGGTCGAGGATCTCGTCGAGCACGGCTGCGGACGTGCCGAAGTTGAGGCGGACATGGCCCTCGCCGTTGGTGCCGAACTCGGTGCCCTCCGACACGGCTGCACCGGCCTGCTGCAGCAGCGCGGCCGCGGGTGCGTCGCCCAGATCGCAGGCCGAGGCGTCCAGCCAGGCCAGGAACGTGGAGTCGGGCCGGTGGAACCGCACCGCCGGGGCCTCCGCGGCCAGTCGGGCCGCCAGCTGGTCGCGCCGGTCGGTCAGGTATGCGACCAGCCCGTCGGCCCAGGCGGCGCCGCGGGTCCAGGCCGCCACGGTGGCGTCGATGCCGGTGCGGGCCGCGTGGCCGAGCAGCAGCGGCGGGTGGGCCTCTCGTACCCGGCGCCGCAGGCCGCGGTCGGCGTAGGCCATCACCGCGCAGCGCAGTCCCGATATGGAGAACGTCTTGGCCGGGGAGGTGACGGTCACCACCCGCTCGGCCGCTCCGGGGATCGACAGCATGGGCACGAACCGCGACGACGAGTCGCGGTGCACAACGTCGGCGTGGATCTCGTCGGACACCACGTAGAAGTCATAGGTGTGGGCCAGTTCCACGATCCGTTCCAGCACGGCCCGGCCGGCCACCCACCCGGTGGGGTTGTGGGGATGGCACCACAGCAGCACCCGGGCGCTCCGCTCGCGGCGGACCAGGGCCTCGAGGTCGTCGGGGTCGAGCGTCCAGCCGAGGTCGGCGTCGTAGCGCATCAGCCACTCGAGCTGGGGGCGCCGGGCGGTGGGGCAGATCTGCAAGAAGATGTGGTAGATCGGCGGGGTCAGGATCACTCCGGCGCCGGGCTCGGCCAGCGCGGTGACCGCTGCGGTCACCCCTTGCAGCACGTCCACGCAGGTGTACACCAGGTCGGGGTCGGGGCTCCAGCCGTAGCGTGTCGCCGACCAGCGGGCGAACGCCTCGCCCACGTCGTCCTCCAGATCGTGGTAGCCGAAGTCGCCGCGGTCGATGGTGGCCCGCATGGCGCGGGTCACCGCGGCCGGGGGCCGGAAGTCGTGTTCGGCGATCCACGCCGGTAGGGCGTCGGGGCCGTGTCTGGTCCACTTGGCGTTGCGGTTGCCCCGCTTGAGCCGAGGATCGAAGCAGGCGTCGAACTCCCCGGCAGGCGCCCCCGGCGTTGGTGCGGTCACACCCCCGCCTCTAGTGGGTCGATCCGGTGTTGACGATGGGGGTGGTCTGCTGCTCGCTGGTCAGGACCACCAGCAGGTTGGCCACCATTGAGGCCTTAGCCTGCTCGTCGAGATCGACCACCGAGCGCTGGGCCAACAGCTCGAGGGCGTCCTCGACCATGCCGACCGCGCCCTCCACGATGGTGCGACGGGCGGCCACCACCGCGGCGGCCTGCTGGCGCCGCAGCATGGCCTCCGCGATCTCGGTGGCGTAGGCCAGATGGTTCAGCCGGGTCTCGATCACTTCCACGCCGGCCCGGTCGAGGCGGTCCTGCACCTCGGCGTGGAGGGTGGCCGCCACGGTGTCGGGATCGGATCGCAGCGACACCCGGTCGCCCTCGAAGTCGTCGTAGGGGTACTGGGTGCCGAGGTGGCGGATGGCCGTCTCGCTCTGGACGTGGACGAAGTCCTCGAAGTCGTCCACCTCGAACACGGCGGCCGCGGTGTCGACCACTCGCCACACCACCACTGCGGATATCTCGATGGGGTTGCCCTCGGCGTCGTTGACCTTGGAGACGCTGGTGGTGAAGTTGTGCACCCGCAGCGACACCTTGCGCGACTCCATGCGGGTGAACGGGTTGGCCAGATGCCAGCCCGGCGACTCCACCGTGCCCTGGTAGCGGCCGAACAGGATCAGTACCAGCGCCTCGTTGGGCTGCACCAGGTACTGGCCGGGCCAGGAGAAGGCGAACGTGATCGCGCCCACCGGGATGAGGAACACCAGCGGCCAGGCCACTGCGATCACGCCGACGATCCCGGCGGCTAGCACGACCAGGCCGAGCAGCGCGATCACTGCGCCCAGCAGGCCCGGCTTGGTGCGGGCGGCGCGGGCCCTCACCGTGGGCTCGGCCACACTGGCGGAATCAGAAGAGGAGGTCTCAGTCATGTCCGCCATCTTGTCACCCGGATGTGACACTGGCTACCGCAGTGCCCACGGCCCGCACCGACACCTCGCCGCGCCAACAGCTGATCCACACCCGCCGGCTCGGCCTATAGACGAATAGTTCCAATGCCGCGCTGCGAGACGCTTGGGAGCAATCCGCGCATGCTCATAGCCCAAGGGGTGGTGACCTCCACCGGGGTTGGGGAGTATGATTGCGGGGTGGGTCGGGCCTGGCTCGGCCTGGCAGGCCTGACGTGAGGGACTGAGGCTGGGGGTCACTGATGACGGTGGGCGTTCTGAGGCGAGCGTTGCGCAGGCTGAGCTGCTCGCGTCGCGTGTCGGTGCGGATGCCGCCCCCCCCCCCTTCGGATGTCAGTTAGGGCGGGGCCGTCTGCTGTTGGGCGGGTCGCCTAGTGCGGCGTCTGGTGGTGCGGCTACTGGTTGTTGCGGTGTCGGTGTTGTTGGTGGGGTCGGTGCTGTCGGTGGCGCCGGTGCCGTTGTTGTCGGATCCGGGGGGGTTGCTGGGTCCTTCTGAGGTTGGGGCGCAGCCGGTTGCCTCGCAGGCGGTTCTGCATCGCGACGCGATTGTTGAGGGCGAGACGCGCGTCTTTCAGATCAGCAACGTCGCGACGCGGCCCGAGTATTACCTGCATGCCAGCGTCGCGGGCGCCTTCAGCGCGGAGGCGGGCGATGTCACGATCACGACCGACAATCTGTTGGGCCAGGCGCTGGTTGTCACGCCCGACGCCGACGGCCCGCGCGCCTACCCCGACAGCGTCTACAGGCGCATCCGCTTCGAGGTGACCGCGAACTCAGATTCAGACGGCGCGCGCGACGAGACGTTCGGGGTGCGGTTGTGCACTACCGAGGACTGCAGCGGCGGCACGGTTCTGGGCGAGTGGACGGTGACGATCAGCGAGCCTGAGGCGGACACGGCTCTCTCTGGCACGGGCGCGACGCTGACCGTCGCCGGCGGAAGCGCGCTCTTCGTCATGGAGGATTCCGCCAACGGCGACGGCCGCGACCGGCGGGGCAGTTTCAGCATCGACGTGACCACCGCGCCCACGTCTGACGTTGCCGTCGTTGCCTACACCGAGACCGGTGTGAGTACCGGCACGAGAATGGCTCCATTTGCCCGTATCAACAGTGCGCTCTCCCCCGACTACCCGCCCCACGGCGAAACGGGCCACGACGATGTGGAGGCCGAGTATCTGGTTGGCTACTGGGCATCGGGCGCGACGGGCTCCCAGGATTTCACCGTCATCTCCACCGACAACGCGGTCGACAGCGCGGGCGGGACGGTCGCTGGCAACCTCAAGTTCAAGCTCTATGTGGACAATGAGGCCTTCCGCACCACCTTGAGCGGCACAAGCTCGGACACGGCGTATGGCAATGCCACCGCCTACACGGCCATCGCCATCCCGGACCTGCCGGTCCATGTGACCGACGACGACGAGCCGACCCGGGTGCGGCTGCTGCCGACGAGCCCCGCCGACAACACCGCCACCGAGGGCAACACGGACAAGGCCGCGGTGCGGGTCAGGCTCGACCGGGCGCTGGCCGCGGGCGAGGAGGTCACGGCGCTGCTGACGTTCAGCGGCGCAGTCCTGGGCACCAACTTCTCGCTGGCCGCGCAAAGCGGGCAGACCGGCGTCACCTACGCCAACTCTTCAGACGGGACCCAGGGCCTCGTCACCCTCGCCGGCGCGGGCGTGCTGGAGGGCGTGGTCGAGGTCACTGCCCTCACCGACAGCGACTCCGACACGCAGACGCTGCAGATCGGGATGCCGCCCTTTGACCAGCCCTGGCGCGACAACTACCTGCGCTCGAACCTCGACGGCGGGGTCTGCGCCGCGCACGGCTGCCCCGACCGCCCCCAGGGCGACCCCGGCCAGCGCTTCCAGTCGGTCACCCTCGCGGAGGCGGTGCCCGGCCTCACCATCACCGAGAACGAAGACCCCGAGTCGCGCGTGGTCACGGAGGGCA
>JAJEDD010000046.1 GCA_022821685.1 Acidimicrobiia bacterium | reverse complement strand
GCTGGCCCGAGCGGCCCGTGAGCGCAGCGAACAGGAGCGGGAGAGCTGGCCCGTGCGGCCCGTGAGCGCAGCGAACAGGAGCGGGAGAGCTGGCCCGAGCGGCCCGTGAGCGCAGCGAACAGGAGCGGGAGAGCTGGCCCGAGCGGCCCGTGAGCGCAGCGAACAGGAGCGGGAGTTAGCGGAACAGGGCCAGCACTGTGTCGGCCATCTCGCTGACGGTGGTGGTCACCTCCAGGCCGGTAGCGCGCAGCCATTGGGCGTTCAGGGCGTGGACCTCGGTGTGAGGATCGAACCGGTTGCAAAACACGGCCAGGCGCCGGTCGCCCAGCGGCAGCGTGCAGGCCAGCGTGTCGTGGATGCCGCCGAGGTCGGCCGACGCCACCACGACGACCAGGTCGGGCCGGATGCGGTCGATCAGATCCAGGTTGTAGCCGTCGGCGGCGAGGGGCGAGTAGAGGCCGCCCACGCCCTCGACGATGCCCACATCGACCGGCGCGGCGAAGCGGCAACTCTCGGCCAGTTCGTCGATGGTGGGGCAGCTCCGGCCGAGTCGGCGGGCCGCCATGGGCGGGGCCACCGGCAACCGATAGCTGCGCTCGGGACCGCAGACCTCGTCGGGGTGCTGGCCGGTGGCCGCGGCCAGCACGGCCGCGTCGGTGGGGGCGGGATCGTCGGGGTCGAACGACTGCACCGGCTTGCACGCCGCCACCGCCCGCCCCCGATCCCGCAGCAGCCGGGCCAGTCCGGCCGAGGCCCAGGTCTTGCCTGCTTCGGTGCCCGTAGCGGTGACGAACACGGTGATGCTGGACCCCGCCGCCGGCTCAGGTTGCCCCGCCCGCTTCTGTTCGCTGTGCTCGCGGGCCGCTCGGGTCTGCCCCCCGCTCTTGTTCGCTGTGCTCGCGGGCCGCTCGGGTTCTGAAGCCTCGCGCGCACGAGGTGCCTTCGTGTCGCCGACATGGATGCCGGCATGGCTGAGTGCTTCGATCAGCCGGTCGAGGTCGTCGTCGGTGTGGGCCGCCGACACCGTCACCCTGAGACGCGACGTTCCAGCCGGAACGGTCGGGGGCCGGATGGCGGGGACCAGGATGCCCACCTCCAGCAGGGCGGCCGACGCGGCCAGCGCCCGGTCCTCGTCGCCGACCACGAATGGGATGATTCCGCTGGGGTGGCCGGGCCGGACGCGGTCGATATTGGCCCGCAGGCGCATCCTGAGATCGTCGCCCTCAGCGGAGTCGATGATGTCGATGGCGGCTGCCGCGGCCGCAGCCGCGGCCGGAGTGGAGGCGGTGGTGAAGATGTAGGACCGGGCCGCGTTGACGAGCAGGTCGATGAACGGGCGGGGCCCGGCTGCGTAGCCGCCCAGTGCGCCGACAGCCTTGGACAGGGTCCCCACTCGCAGCACCCGGCAGTCGGGGTGAAGCGTCTCGGGATGGCCGAGCACACTGTGGGCATCGTCGACGACGAGCAGCGCGCCCCGGGCCGCACACACCGCCGAGAGCTCGGTGATGGGCGCGAGGTCGCCGTCCATGGAGAAGACCGAGTCGCTCACCACCATGCCCGGACCGTCGGCGCGGCTCAGCAGATCGTCGGCGGCGGCTGGGTCGCAGTGGGGGTAGACGCGGGTCGGCGCCCGGGCCAGGCGGCACCCGTCGATGATGGAGGCGTGGTTGAGCTCGTCGGAGCAGATCACCGAGGCCCATCGGCCCATCGTCGAGATGACCCCCAAGTTGGCCGCGTATCCGGTGGTGAACAGCACTGCCGCCTCGGCGCCGCGCCAGGCTGCGATGCGCTCCTCCAGGCGGCTGTGCACCGGCCGCGATCCCACGATGAGCCGGGCTGATCCGGCGCCCGCGCCGTAGCAGTCGATGGCGGCCCGGGCCGCGGCCCGCACCGCGGAATGCTGGCTGAGCCCCAGATAGTCGTTGGAGGCGAACGACACCACCGGCTGCCCGGTCGCCGACTGCGCCGTCTGGATGCCGCCGCCGTCGAGGTCTCGGGGCTGCCGGAGCCGGTTGGCGGCCGCAACCGCGTCCAGGGCACCGGCCGCGATGTCGTCCCAGTCCCGCCCGGTCACATCGGCGCGTCCTCGATGGCAGGCAGCGTCGAGGTCGGAGCGCACGAGACCGTGTAGTCGTGCCGTGTCATGTTGGCGCGTCCTCGCCGGCTGATCTGCTGCGTGCGGCCGCAGTCCGGTGCCCGGTCACTCGGCGGCCGTCTCTTCGATGGCCGAGACCAGGGTGGCCGCGATGGTGTCGATCTCTTGGTCGGTTATCGACAGCGGCGGCATCACCACCACCACGTCGCCCAGCGGGCGCAGCAGCACCCCCGACCGCACCGCGGCCGCGCACACCTTGCGCCCCCACCGCGCCGCGCCCGGCGGCGGGTCGAGCTCGACCCCGGTCATCAGGCCCCGGCGGCGGATTTCCTTCACTGCGGGCAGCGCCTCGACGGGGGCCAGCGCGGCGCCGAGGCGCTCGCCCGCCGCCGCGGCCCGGTCGACCAGGCCGCGCTCGAACACCAGCTCCAAGTGGCGGGTCGCCACCGCGCAGGCCAGAGCGTTGCCGCTGTAGGAATGCCCGTGGTAGAAGGTGCGGGGCCCGAGGTCCTCGCCAAGGAAGGCCTCGTAGATTCCGGAGGCGGCCACCGTCGCCGACAGCGGCAGGTACCCACCGGTGATGCCCTTGCCCAGGCACATCACGTCGGGCCGGATCCCGCACAGCTCGCTGGCGAAGAGCGCGCCGGTGCGCCCGAATCCGGTGGCCACCTCGTCGCAGATCAGCGGAATCCCCCGAGCCTGGACCGCCTCGGCGAAGACGGCCACCTGAGCGGGTTCGGTGACCAGCATCCCGGCCGCGCCCTGCACCAGAGGCTCAATCACGGCCGCAGCCAGCCGGTGGCCGTGCTCGTCGAGGGCGGCCACCGCTTTGGGCACCCAGTCCGGGTCGTCGTAGCCGGCGGTGCGCACCACCGGGAACCGCAGCGGGTCGAACAGGTCGGTGCCGAAACCGCCGTCGCCCACCGACAGCGATCCCACCGAGTCGCCGTGATAGGCCCTACCCAGGGCCAGATAGGCGGTGCGGCCCCCGACGCCGCGATTGTGCCAGAACTGGAAGCAGATCTTGAGGGCCTGCTCCACCGCGGCGGCGCCGTCGGAGGCGAACAGGAAGTGCGGCTCGGTCACGGGCACTGCCTCCCGCAGCGCCTCGGCCAGCGTGATGGCCGCAGTGTTGCCGTTGCCGAGCAGGGTGGAGTGGCTGATCCGCTCGAGTTGCCGGCGAGCGGCCTGATTCAGGTCGGGGTCGGCGTGGCCCAGCGTGGTCACCCACAGCGACGAGATGGCGTCGAGGTAGCGCCGGCCGTCGGTGTCGTAGAGATAGTTGCCCTCGCCCCGCTCCACGATCACCGGGGTGGAGTCCGCATAGACCGACATCTGGGTGAAGCCGTGCCACACCGCCGCGGTGTCGCGGCGGGCCCACTCGGCCGCGGTGGACCCCGCGTTTTGGTGGTGATGGGGGCCGGGCTCCATGACGTCTCCGCTGCCGCTGCCGGGTCGTTCAGCCGAGTAGGGGGAGCACCTCTTCGGCGATGCGGTGAAGCTGCTCATCCACCTTCTCGTAGGGGTCGCCGGGCATGGCCGGGAACAGCAGCAGATTCTCGAGTCCGAGCTGCTCGTCGCGCCAACTGATCGCCTCGGCCACCTGCTCGGGGCTGCCCACCACCCAGGTCTTCTGGTCGATGGACTGCTCCAGGGTGGGGATCAGCCCCGGCTGAGCAGGCTTGCCGTCGGCGCCCATGTAGCCCTTGCTCCACCCGTAGGGGCCGAGGAACTTCCACAGCTCGTCGTGGCCGTCGCGCACCGACGCCACCGCCTCCTCGAAGGTGTCCTCCACCCGGAGGCACTGCACCAGCATCCGGTTCTCGCCCCGGTCAAGCTCGCGGCCGTGGTGGGCCAGGTACCGCTCGGCGAACTGCTCCCAGCGCTCCTTGATGAACGTGTAGTGGTAGTTCCAGAACACGCCGCCCCAGCCGCAGCGGGGCACCTGTTCCAGCGTGGCCGGCGACTTGGCCGCCTGCCAGATCTCGTAGGGGTAGAGCGGGCGGGGCACCAGCGACAGCTCGGTCACGAACCCGCCCCGGTCGGGGATCCCCGCGGGCGGGAAGTCGTACACCTCGCCGTGGAAGCTGAACGTCTCGTTGTCGAAGGCTCGCAGGATGACTTCCATGGCCTCGTCGAACTGCTTGCGGTTCAGCTCGTCGGCCGCGGCCTTGTCGGGATTGTCGAAGCTGCCGATCTGGGTGCCCAGCGTCTCGGCCTCGCGCGGCACCGTGCCCCGGCCCACCCCCAGGATCCCACGGCCGCCCGAGATGTTGTGCAAGGTGGCGAAGTCCTCCGCGAGGCGCAGCGGGTGCCACTGCGGCACGATGTTGAATGTCACGCCGATGCGGATGCGCTCGGTGCGCTCGGCGATGATCGTGCCGAGCAGGATCCCGTTGGGGACCACCTCGTAGCCCTCGTATTGGAAGTGGTGCTCGGTCAGCCAGAACGAGTCGAACCCCAACCGGTCACACAGCACACCGGCGTCGATGATCTGCTCGGTGGCCCGCCACACCTCCTTGGCGCTGTAGCGGCGGTCGGTGGGAACGGGCGGGCCCGCACCGGCATCGTCCATCTCGACCCCGCCGAACAGGAACACCCCCGTGCGCACGACGCCAACTGTAGGCGCGCCGTTGATGCGGCAACTCACCGACCGGCAACCTCACCCGCCCACTCGTTCGCTGGGCCATTCGCTCGGCCTCTCGGCTGTGAGATTCGGCTTTGTGAATTGCTAGCGTTGCGGTTCATGCCGCTTGTAACCGCCTACCACCGCCCCACCAGCCTGGACGAGGCGCTCGATCTGCTCAGTTCTCCGGGGCGGGTCGCTCTCGGGGGCGGCACCACCCTCAACGCCGACCGGGCGCCGTCGGATCTGGAGGCGGTGGACCTGCAGGCCCTCGGACTCGACGGGATCGCCGCCGCCGACGGGGGCCGGGTGCGGCTCGGGGCCACCGCCACCCTCGACGCGGTGCGGCGCTGCGAGCTGCTGGGTGAGCCGCTGCGAGAGCTGGCCCGGTGCGAGCAGCCGTCCACTCTGCGCACCCTGGCCACACTCGGCGGACTGGTGGCCCAGTTCTCGGCCGAGAGCCCGCTGCTGGCCGGCCTGCTGGTCCACGACGCCGCAGTGGAGCTGGCCGGACCGGCGTCCGAGCGCAGCCTGGCCGAACTGTTGGCGGCGGGGCTGCCCCACGGCTCGCTCATAACCGCAGTCACCGTTGATCCCTCGGGCCGCACCGCCGCCGCTCGCACCGGCCGCACCCCCGCCGACGTGCCCATCGTCTCCGCCTACGGCCGCCGCACCGACGGCGCCGCGGTGGTGGTGGCCCTCAGCGGCGTGGCCGACCATCCGGTGCTGGTCGACGCCGACGACCCGACCGCCGGCCTGGCCCCGGCCGGAGACTTCCGCGGCAGCGGCGAATACAGGCTCCACCTGGCCCGCACGCTGACCGCCCGAGTTGCTCAGGAGCTGCGCTCATGACCATCGACGTCGTCTTCGAGCTCAACGGCGCGGCGGCCACCGCCACCGTCGAGCCCCACCACACCCTGCGGGAGGCCCTGAGAGGCCTGGGCATGTTCTCGGTCCACTACGGATCCGACAGCGGCGAGACCGGCGCGGCCGCCATCCTCTACGACGGCCGGCTCGCGTCGGCCGACGTGATCCTGGCTGCGTCGGCCCACGGCCACCGGGTCACCACCGTCGAGGCGCTCAACGTGTCGCCGGAGATGCACCCCGTGCAGACCGCCTTCGTGGCGGTCGGCGCCTTCCAGTCCGGCTATTCGGCGGGGGCGATGATCCTGGGCACCCTGGCGCTGCTGGAGGAGAACCCCGACCCCTCCGAGGCCGAGATCAGGGACATGCTCTCGGGCATCCTCGACCGCGAGACCGCCTACGCCAAGCCGGTCGAGGCGGTCAAGCGGGCCGCGGCGGTGCTGCGGGGCGCCGACACCGAGCCGTTCGCGCCGCTGGTGCTGGACCCGCTCACCGACGGCTACCGGCCCGCTCCCCCCGACGCCGGTGGTGACCCCCCCGCCGCGCCGCAGGCCGTGCCCCGGCTGGTGCCGTCGCGGGAGGTGCCCGACATGGCGGTGGTGGGCAAGCCGGAGGTCAAGGTGGACGCGGTGCGCCTGGCCAAGGGCAACCCCGCTTTCACCGACGACATCGAGCCCCGCGGGATGCTGTACGCCAAGGTGCTGCGCAGTCCCCACGCCCACGCCCGCATCCTCGGCATCGACGACTCGGCCGCCCGGGCGGTGGAGGGCGTGCACGCGGTGCTGCACTACGGCAACACCCCCCGGGTCAAGTACGCGTCGGGCGGGCAGAGCTGGCCCAACCCCCACCCCTACGACCAGGTCAGCTTCGACGACCGGGTCCGCCATGTCGGCGACCGGGTGGCCGCGGTGGCGGCCGAGACCGTCGAGGCGGCCGAGGAGGCCGTGCGCCTGATCGAGGTCGACTACGAGGTGCTGCCGGCGGTGTTCGACGAGCGCTTCGCCATGGACTCCGACGCCCCCAAGATCCACGACGAGGACGACACCACCCACATCTGCGACCCCCAGCGCAACCTCGTCCACCACCTGACCGCTCATCGCGGCGACGTGGACGCGAATCTCGCCGCCGCTCCCCACACCTTCGAGCAGACGTTCAGGGTCCACCAGGTGCAGCAGTGCCCCATCGAGCCCCATATCTCGATGGCCTGGCTCGACTCCGACGAGCGCATGGTGGTGCGCACCGCCACCCAGGTGCCGTTCCACACCCGCCGGATGCTGGCCCCCCTCATCGGCATGGACATCAAGGACATCCGGGTGATCAAGCCCCGCATCGGCGGCGGCTTCGGAGCCAAGCAGGAGATGCTGATCGAGGACATCGTGGCCCATCTGGCCATCGCCACCCGCCGGCCCGTGCGCCTCGAGCTCGACCGGGCCGAGGAGTTCTACGCCAGCCGCACCCGCCACCCCCAGACGATCACCTTCCGCACCGCGGTCGACGACGACGGCAAGCTGCTGGCCCAGGACATGTCGATGATCGGCAACACCGGCCCCTACGGCACCCACGGCTTCACGGTTCAGATCGTGTCGGGGCTGCGGGGCCTCACCTCCTACAACGCCGCGTCGAAGCGCTTCGACTGCCATGTCGTCTACACCAACATCCCGGTGCCGGGCGCCTACCGGGGCTACGGCGCGCCCCAGGCCGAGTTCGCCCTCGAGGCCCACATGGAGGACATCGCCCGAGCCCTCGACCTCGACCCCATCGAGTTCAAGCGGCGCAACTGGGTGAAGGTGGGCGACGAGATGGACATCGCCCCCCATCTGGGCGAGCGGGCCGTGGCCGAGGAGGAGCTCGACTCCTATCCCAAAGTCATGTCGTCGGGGATCGAGGAGTGTGTGGCCCAGGGCCGGCGCGAGATCGGCTGGCACCGCCGCGGCGACGATGGCTGGAAGGCCCCCGCCGACCGTGGAAACATCCGCCGGGGCATCGGCTTCGCCTTCTGCATGCACGGCACCGCCATCCCGTTCCTGGACATGGGCGGCTGCTCGATCAAGCTCAACGACGACGGCTCGTTCAACATGCTCATCGGGGCCACCGACCTCGGCACCGGGGCCGACACCGTGATCGGCCAGATCGCGGCCGAGGTGCTCGGTGTGCCCCTCGACGACATCAAGGTGTACTCCAGCGACACCGACATGACCCCGTTCGACACTGGGGCCTACGCCTCGTCGACCACCTACATCTCGGGAACGGCCGCGCTGCGGGCCGCCGAGGCGGTGCGGGAGCGGCTCAAAGCTCGGGCCGCGATGCTGCTGGAGGTGGACGAGCCCTGCACCATCGAGCTGCGCGACCGCCGGGCCTACGCCGCCGACGGCCGCTCGGTCACGCTGGAGGAGATCGCCCTCGACTCGCTGCACTGGCAGGAGCAGGAGCAGATCATGGGCACCGCCTCGCACGTCTCGCCGGACTGCCCGCCGCCGTTCGCGGCCCAGTTCGCCGAGGTCGAGGTGGACGTCGACACTGGCCAGGTGACGGTGACCAAGCTGGTGATGGCGGTGGACTGCGGGGTGGCCATCAACCCGGTCACCGCTTCGGGCCAGGTGGAGGGCGGCATGATCCAGGCCCTCGGCTACGCCCACTGCGAGGAGATCGTGCTCGACGACGACGGGCGCATGGTTAACCCGTCGTTCGGCCCCTACAAGATCTACCGGGCCGACGAGATGCCCGACACCGTGGTGTATCTGGTGCAGACCATGGAGGACAGCGGCCCGTTCGGGGCCAAGGCGGTGGCCGAGATCCCCAAGGACGGCGTGGCCCCCGCCGTGCGCAACGCCATCCTCGACGCCACCGGGGTGGCCATCAACGATCTGCCCTTCACCCCGGAGCGAGTCTGGTCCGCCCTGCAATCCGCCCACCCATGAGCCACGGGAGCCCGATCAGACCTCCCTCGCTCGCCTAGAACATGCGCGGATTGCCCCAAACATCTCGCGGCTCGGCGTTGTCGCTCCCGCTCTTGTTCGCTGCGCTCACGGGCCACTCGGGCCACGGCCTCGCTATGCGCCCCGCGGGATCCGCAAGGGGAACGGGTCTATTCGCTCGGCCTCTTACCCGATAGTCGACGAGTAGATAAAGACCGTGGCGGGCACGATCGTCTCAGCCGACTGGGTGGTCGCCGCGGCGCAACAGGAGCCTCGATGGGGCTGGGCGGTGCGGGTGGTCGATGGCCTGATCGACGACTCCGGCCCGACCGACGAGCTGCGGGCTCGTTATGGGGGCGACGAGTTCTGTGACGGCGCGGGATGCGTGCTGCTGCCCGGCTTCGTCAACGCCCATGTGCATCTCTACGGGGTGCTGGCCCACGGCGTTCCCGCCCCCGCGGCGCCGGTGGCCGACTTCTGGGGCTTCCTGGACGACTACTGGTGGCCACTGGTGGAGAACGCCCTCGACTCCGAGATGATCTCGGCGGCGGCGGCCTGGGTGACCGCCGAGCTGGCCGTGGGCGGCACGACCAGCTTCTTCGACATCCTCGAAGCCCCCAACGCCCTGCCCGACGGGCTGTTCGCGCAAGCGGACGCAGTGGCCGGCCGCGGGCTGCGGGCGGTGCTGTCGTTCGAGGCCACCGAGCGGATGGGGGCGGCTAGCGGCCAGGCCGGCCTCGACGAGAACGTGCGCTTTGTCGAAGCTTGCCGGGATGGCTCCGCGGGCGGCGGCGGCCGGGTGTCGGGCGCCATGTGCATCCACACCACCTTCACCTGCTCGGAGCCGTTCATCCGCCAGGCCTTCGATCTGGCCGCCGACCTCGACGTGTTCTGCCATGCCCATGTGAACGAGGGAGTGCATGAGGGGCACTGGTGCGAAGAGCACCACGGCATGCGCACGCTGGAGTTCTACGACCGCATCGGTGTGGCCTCGCCCCGCTTCCAGGCCAGCCAGTGCGTGCAGCTGTCGCCCCGCGAGATCGACATCATCGCCGAGTCCGGCATCAGGGTCTCGCACATGCCGCTCTCGAACTGCGAGGTGGGCGGCGGGATCGCGCCCGTACTCGAGCTGCTGGAACGGGGAGTCACCGTGGGGCTCGGCTCCGACGGCTATCTCAACGACATGTTCGCGGTGATGAGGGGCGCCTTCCTGCTGCACCGGGCCGCCAGCCTCGACCCCGGCGCCATCAGTGCGGCCTCCGTGCTGCATCTGGCCACCGAGGGCTCGGCCCGCGCCCTGGGATTGGAGCGGGTGGGTCGGCTGGAGCCCGGCTGGCACGCCGACCTGCAGCTGGTGGAGCTGGATCTGCCCACGCCGGTGGAGGCCCACAACCTGTTAGACCAGCTGGTGCTGTGGCGCAGCGCGCAGCATGTGCGCAAGGTGATGGTAGGAGGGGACTGGATCGTCGACGGCGGCGAGGTGATCGGCGCCGACATCGACGAGCTGCGGGCCCACACCCGAGAACAAGCAGCAAGACTGTGGTCGTGATCGTTGGCGGGTGGGTCGGAGCTCTGGTCGTGAGCCTGGTCGGCTCGAATGCAAGGCTGTGGTCGTGAGCTTGCTGGGCCAGCTTGCGGAGGCGGTGGACGGCGGTGTGGCCGTGGCCTCGGCCACCGTCGTCGACACGTCGCGCTCGGTGCCCCGGCGGGCCGGTGCCAAGATGCTGGTGCGGCGCGACGGCACCATCTCGGGCACTGTCGGCGGCGGCGAGATGGAGGCACGGGTCGTGGCCGAGGCGGTGGCCTCGCTGGCTGACGGGCGCTGCCGCCTGCTGTCGTACCGTCTAGTCGATCCCGGCCGGGGCGATCCCGGCGTCTGCGGGGGCGACGTACAGATATTCGTGGAGCCGCACATGCCTCAACCGACAGTGATCGTGATGGGCTACGGCCATGTGGGGCGAGCCGTGGCCCAACTGGCCAAATGGCTCGGCTACCGAGTGGTCGCCTCCGACGACCGCGAGCTGGCCGAGAGCTCGCCGGGCAGCCCCGCAGACGAGGGGATGGATTCCGAGGTCCCCGGCGGCGATGCCGCGGACGGTGGCCCAGACGAGCTGATCATCGGCACGGTGGACGAGTTGCTGGCGGGCCGGACCTTCGACGCCGACACGTCGGTGGTGCTGGTCACCCGCAACGTGGAAGTCGACGCGGCGGCGCTGCCCGCGCTGCTGGGCACCGACGCCGGCTATGTGGGGGTGATGGGCAGCGAACGCCGCTGGGCCACCACCCGGGCCCGCTTGGAGGCCGAGGGCGTCGCTCCGGCCGCGCTCGACCGGGTCTGTGCCCCCATCGGCATCGAGGTGGGCGCCGAAACCCCTGAGGAGATCGCGCTGAGCATCATGGCCGAGGTGGTCGCCCATCGCCGCACGTGAACTGCTGGACAAGAGTGCAGCGAGGGGAAGCCGACATCTTCGACGTCGGCTAGTGCTGTAATCCGCGAACACACGGTGACAGACCCCGGTGCTAGGTTCGGATTGCATGGCGACGAGCACTCACCCCCGGCATCCGGTGGTCGCGTTGGGTTCGCCTGCGAGCGAGGCGGCGGTGGTCGGCGCAGTCCCGGACTCGCTGTTGCGCCGGGCCTCGGCTGAGCCGCAAAGGGCCATACCCGCCATAGCGAAGGAGCCCGAGTCGTGCGCTCTGCTGGAGCGCGCACTGCGATCTCTGAGCACGGGCCACTGCCTGCGCCTGGGCGACTCCCGGAGCATGGACGTCGCCGAGCAGAGCGTGCATCTTGTGCTTACATCGCCGCCGTATTGGACGCTCAAGAAATACAACGCGCCGCAGGGCCAGCTGGGCGAGGTCGAGGACTACGAAGACTTCTTGGACCAACTCGACGAGGTCTGGCGGCTCGCATACCGGGCACTGGTTCCAGGTGGCCGCATGGTGGTCGTGGTCGGAGACGTCAACGTCGCCCGCCGGTCGTTCGGCCGACATCTGGTGTTTCCGCTTCATGCGAGCATCGCGGAGCGCTGCCGACAGATCGGTTTCGACAATCTTGCGCCCATCATCTGGCACAAGATCGGCAACGCTCAGTACGAGATGGGCGCAGGCGGGTACTACGGCAAGCCCTTCGAGCCCAACGGCGTTATCAAGAACGAGATCGAATACATCCTGTTCCAGCGGAAGCCTGGGGGATACCGAAGGCCGTCGCTCGCAACTCGGGTGATGTCGGTGATTCCCGCAGACATGCATGCCGAGTGCTTTCAGCAGGTATGGCGAATGAGCGGGGCGTCCACCAGGCACCATCCGGCGCCGTTCCCTCTCAGTCTGGCCGACCGGCTGATCCGCATGTTCTCGTTCGCGGGAGACACCGTCCTGGACCCCTTCCTCGGCTCGGGCACCACTTCGGCGGCGGCCGGTGCCTGTGGCCGCAACAGCATCGGATGGGAGATCGACCCGACTTACCTCGAGGCGGCAGCAAGACGAGTTAGCGACATGCTGGGAGCGCGGGACCAGCAGGCTCTCGACCTCTCCGCATAGCCATGTCGTCGGACTCGTCCACGCTAGGACTGCGGCTCGTCGACGACCTAGCCGAGATTCAAGCGCCAACCATCGGGGCCTATTGCGGTGCTGCCGCAAGCTATGTTCGCGGCGCTTCGACTCTTGAGCCTGGAGCGTCGAAGGCGGCGCAGCTGAAGCTGTCGGATGCGCTGGCTCGAGTGACTCTCGCCGAGTTGCGCGCGCGGGGGTTGGCCTTGACGGGTGCGATTGCTGGTGAGCGAACCGTGGGAGGCGGCTTGCGGAGTGTGAAGGCGGACCTGTCAGAGACGTCTGAGATCGACGGACTCCGGTTAGCGGTTGAGATCAAGCCCACCCATCTCGCCGTGGGCCGGGCGATTTGGAACCGGTTCGGCGATATTCGGACCTTTGCGGTCAACCTGCATTTGAAGTTTCCGTACGCGGTGGTGGGTGGCGTGCTCACGTTGCCGACGGAGGAGCGTGCCCGATCCGGTGATGACCGCATCTGGAAGTCGACAACGCATCTGATCGAGCGGGCCGTCGCAAGGCTGGCACGAGCCGGGGGACGCAAGACCGAGGGCGATGCCGCCCATCTGCTCGAGGGGGTCGCAGTCGTTGTGTTCGATCGGGTATCCGGCGCGTTGGATCTCAGCGTTCCGCCGCCTGGATGCGGGCTGCGGTGGGAGGAGTTCATTGCGGTGATGGCCGAGTCGTACGAGGCACGATTCGGAGAATGACGAGTACTGATCGGTTGCAACTGTCCGGCGAACCAGGGCGGATGTCCGATTCCGAGCGGGCATCCTCGCCGGGTCTAGCGCAGCGACCTCTGTGCATGCTGCGGGGCGGCGGGGACCTGGCCACCGGCGTGGCTTGGCGGCTCACCCGGGCCGGATGGCCGGTGGTGGTGCTGGAGCTGCCGGAGCCGTTGACAATTCGCCGCACGGTGGCGCTGTCCACCGCGGTGGCCGACGGCGAGATCACCGTCGAGGACATGCGGGGCGTGCTGGCCGACTCGCCCGAGCAGGCGGCCGAAGTCGCCGCCAGAGGCGATGTGGCAGTGATGGTGGCGCCGGAGCTGGCCGGGCTGGATTCGCTGCGGCCCGACGTTGTTGTGGATGCCCGTCTGGCCAAGCGCAATATCGACACGTCCATTCGCGATGCCGACATCGTGATCGGCCTGGGTCCAGGATTCAGCGCGGGCACCGACTGCCACGCGGTGGTCGAGACGATGAGAGGCCACCGGCTGGGGCGGGTGATATGGTCCGGCCCGGCCGAGCCCGACACCCGCAGTCCGGCTCCTCTGGGGGGACGATCCGCTGATCGGGTGCTGCGGGCGCCCCTCGCGGGAGCGGTGCACTGGCAGGCGACCATCGGCGATGCCGTCACCGAGGGCCAGCCGCTCGGCCGGGTGGGCGGCGCGAACATCCGGGCGCCCTTCGACGGCGTGCTGCGGGGCGCCATCCGCGACGGAACGAGGGCGCATGTGGGCCTCAAGATCGGCGACATCGACCCGAGGGGCGACCCGGCCGCCTGCTGGCAGATCTCCGACAAGGCCCTGGCGGTGGGCGGGGGAGTGCTGGAAGCAGTCTTGGCCCGCCGAGCCGGCATCGCCTGAGTGCCTGCACCCCGACAACTTCCGCTGGTGGCGCAGAGCTGCGTCCGTGGCGAGCGGCAGGCCCAGTGAGCCGGGTCCGACGAATTGCCAACTTCCGCTGGTGGCGCAGCGCCGCGTCCGCCGGCCGGGTTCTTGCACGCTGATGACCGTGCATAGGGTTAGGGCCGTGGTGCGGCCTGCTTTCAACGTTATGGCCCATGGATCGGTCCGGCGGGCGGTGGAGCTGGCCCGGCTGGCCGAGAGCCTGGGCTACGAGCGGGGCTGGGTGTACGACGAGGGGCTGGCGGCCAGCGATGTGTACGTCACGCTCACCGCCATCGCGGCGGCCACCGAGTCGCTCACTGTCGGCCCCGGCATCACCAACCCCTACACCCGCCACGCCGGCGTCACCGCGGCGGCCATCGCCTCGCTGGACGAGCTGTCGGGCGGGCGGGCCTTCATGGGTATTGGCGCGGGCGGCAGCCTCACCCTTGATCCTCTGGCCATCCCCCCCAAGCGGCCCCTGACTGCGGTGCGTGAGACCATCGATGCCTGCCGCCGCCTGTTCTTAGGCGACACCGTCAGCGTCGAGGGCGCCCATGTGCGCCTCAGCGAGGCGTCGCTGCTGAACGTCCGGGCCGGAACCGAGATCTGGCTGGCCGGGCGGGGTCCGAGGATGCTCGAGCTAGGCGGCGCGGCCTGCGACGGCGTGCTGGTCGACTTCATCTACAAGCCGCACCTGGGCGCGGCGGTGGATCGGATCCGGGCCGCGGGCCGGGCTGCGGGAAACGACCCCCGAATCGCCTACTCCACCATGCTGGTGACCGACGACGACGACATGGCCGCCATCAAGCCCCACTTGACCTACCGGCTGGTCGACTCGCCCGCCGAGGTGCAGGAGGCCATCGGACTCAGCGATGCCGACGCGGCCCGGATCAGGGCCGCGCTGGCCGACGGCCTGGAGGCCGCGGCCGAGCATGTGCGCGACGAGTGGGCTCTGGCCTTCGTGATCGCAGGCACTCCCCGAGAGTGCAGCCGCCAGTTGCAGAGCCTCGCCGAACGGCACGGGATCGAGTCCTTCGTCGTGCCGCTGCTCGACGACGAGCCGGCCGAGAAGCTGCTGCACTCCGGAGCGAGAATCATAGAAATGATCAAAAATAAGTTGAACATGTCGTAGCCCTTCTGTAGGGTGCCGCCGCTGGCCCGGTTCGCTGGATGCCGGGCCGGCCGTCAGAGCGGCCCCGCCGTGATCTGTGAGAGCCCCGGCTCCCCGAGTCCCGCCGTCATTGGAACTCGATGTGCGGGAGGCGTTGATGATTGTCTGGTACTGGTCTGTGAAGGGCGGCGTCGGCACGTCGGTAGTGGCGGCCGCAACCGCTATCCGCCTCGCTTCGGATGACCGCGAGGCCACGCTGGTGGACCTCACCGGCGACCAGCCCGCCCTGTTGGGCATGGTTGCCGGCGCCGCGCCGTCGGAGCCCGGCATCGGCGACTGGGTGGCCGCCGGCGACGGTGTGGCGGCCGACGCCATCGGCAGGCTGCTAGAGGACGTGGCCCCCGGCCTGAGACTGCTCCGACAGGGCACTCAGCCCGCGCTGGCGGCCCGCGCCGAGGTCCGCTCCAGCCCGCCTCCCACGGTCGAGTCGAGCCCTGAACGCGGACCCCAGCTGGCGCTCGGGCGGCGCAGGCTGGTGCTGGCCCTCGAAGTGCTGGCCCGGATCGGTCCGGTGGTGGTGGACGCCGGGCTCGACCCGTTCGAGCTGCGGTCCGACCTCGGCTCGCAGCACCGGCCGGTGTGCGTGCTGCGGTCCTGCTATCTCGCCCTCACCCGGGCCCAGCAGGTGCGGGGACCCTACGACCGGGTGGTCCTCGTGGAAGAGCCGGGCCGGGCCCTGCGATGCCGCGATGTGGCCTCCGCAGTGGGCGCCTCCACCGTTGAGCGGGTGGCCTGGGATCCCCGCGTGGCCCGGTCCGTCGACGCGGGGACCATCGTGAGCATGCTCCCGCCGCCGCTGCGGCGCTTCGAGCTTCCGGCATGACCGTCGGCGCGGCGGCGCATATTCGGCCCGACGGTGATGCCGCGCTGGTCGAGGCCGTGCACCGCAGGGTGATCGACACCATGGCCGAGGTCCCGATGCCGGCGGTGGACATCGCCGGCATCGTTCGCGCTCTGGCCCCGCTCGCCCCGACCGACGAGGTCGACGACGTGGTGGCCCGGGTGGCAGCCCGCGTTCACGGCCTGGGTCCGCTGGAGCCGCTGCTCGCCGATGCCTCGGTGAGCGAGGTGATGGTCAACGGTCCGGGGCCGGTGTGGGTGGAGCGGGGCGGGGCCGTGAGCCCCAGCGGGGTGTCGCTGGACCGGGCCGCGGTCGATCTGGTCATCGAGCGGATCGTCGCTCCGCTGGGCCGCCGGGTCGATCAGATGACCCCCTGCGTGGACGGTCGCCTGCCCGACGGCTCCCGGGTGCATGTGGCCGTTCCGCCGGTGGCGGTGGACGGTCCCTATGTGACCATCCGCCGCTTCGTGGTTCTTGAGGTGGCGCTCGACATGTTCGCCGGCCCGCCGGTGGTGGCTCTGCTGGAGCAGCTGGTCGACCGGGGGGCCAACCTCGTGGTGAGCGGCGGCACAGGGGCGGGCAAGACCACCCTGCTCAACGCCTTGGCCGGCCGGGTGAGCCACCGGCAGCGGGTTATCACCATCGAGGACGCCGCCGAGTTGCAGCTTGACCATCCCCATGTGGTGAGGCTGGAGGCTCGGCCCGAGTCGCGCGAGGGCGGAGGGGCGGTGACGATCCGAGATCTTGTGCGCAACGCGCTGCGGATGCGCCCCGACCGGTTGGTAGTGGGAGAGGTGCGCGGCCCGGAGGCTCTCGACTTGTTGCATGCGCTCAATACCGGCCACGCCGGGTGCTTGTCCACGGTTCACGCCAACGGCCCTGTCGACGCGCTGCGCCGGCTGGCCGCGCTGGCCACCGCCGGGGACGAGCGCCTGGGCGTGGAGGCGGTGCGGGATCATGTAGCGGCCGCCATCGACGCCGTCGTTCACCTGGGACGATCCCCCGACGGCACTCGGCGGCTCGCCGCAGTGGCCGAGGTGACCGGGCACGACCGGGTACGCCCGCTGGCCGACGATGCCGAGGTCTGCTCGCCCCCGACCCGGCCCGCCCGCCTGGAGTTTGGGCCATGACCGCGGTCGAGCGGGGGGGGGGAGGTCGGGCGATGGCGATGGCGTTCGATGCTGCGGGGGCGGGGCCGTGACCGTGGTCGAGCCGGTGAGGGCCGAGCCATGACGGCGCCGTTCGATGCTGCGGGGTCCGAGCGGTGACGGCTGTGCTCGGTGCTGTGGGGGTTGGGCTGTGACTGCGGTGCTGGTGGCTGGGCTCGTGTTTATGGCGCTGATGCCTGATCTGCCCATGGCGCGGCCCCGGGGTCGCGCTGGGGGCCGGACCTGGCTGCGGCGCGCCGTGCCGGCCCGGCTGCTGGCCGCGATGTGGCGCTGGGCAGGTCGCCGCGAGCAGTTCGATGCGGTACCCCAAGCTCTTGAGCTGACGGCTCGGGCGCTGCGCTCGGGCGCCTCGGTGTTGACCGCCCTCGACAGCGCCGCGGCCGAGTTGCCCGAGACCGGCCTGCGCCAGGTGGTGCGCCGGGTGCGGGGAGGGTTGAGCCTCGCCGAGGCCCTCGACCACTGGGTCGGCGGCGCATCCGAGCGCCAGACAGCTGCCGCCCTGCTGGTGTTGGGACACGCCTCCGGCGCGGCGATGGCCACCAGCCTCGACCGCGCCGCCGCCTCGCTGCGCCAGCGCCGCGCCCTCGACGACGAGATCCGGGCCCTCACCGCCCAGACCCGCACCTCCGCCGTGGTGGTGGCGGCCGCCCCGGTCGGATTCTCGGTGATCGTCACCCTCGTCGACCGAGACGCCCTCAGCGGGCTGGTGTCCACGCCGATAGGGCTCGTGTCGCTGGGCCTCGGACTGGTGTTGGAAGGTTTGGGCCTCTGGTGGATGGCCCGCCTGTGCCGGGGGGTGGGCCAATGGGCGTGAGCCTCGCCGCGGCTGCCGCGGCCGTGCTGGTACTGGCGGTGCTCGACGCGAACGCGGCCTCAAGCCGCTCCGTGCGCCGCAGGCTGCGCCACGCCGACCGGCCCGCTCGCCCCGACCTCAGAGGCCGAGCGAATGGGCGCACTAACCCAACCCATACGGGCGAGGCCGTGGGCTGTGTTGTCGGGGTTTGGGCGGCCCGTGAGCGCAGCGAACAAGAGCGGGAAAGGCCCCGCTGCGACGCGACTGGCTCTCGCCAATTTGAGCGCCCTCTGGGGGCTGCGCTGTCGAGGTTGGGCCGCTGGCTGTCGAGAGGCGCGGTCGATCCCGAGGACGAGGCGCTCGGCGGCATCGCAGCCCTCGCCGTCGTAGCTGCGGCGGCAGCGCTGGGTGCGGCGGCAGGCATCGCCGTCTTGCTGGCGGCGTTGGGCACAATCGTCGCCCGCCGCCGGTCCCGACAGCGCCGACACGTACTGCGAATCGATCGCCATCTGCCCGAGGTGATCGACCTGCTGGGCCTGGTGGTCGGCGCGGGCCGGCCCACGGTGTCGGCTTTGGCCGACATCGGTCCCCGAGTGGCCGAGCCGTTCCGGTCCGAGCTTTCGGCGGTGGTGCGGCGCACCGCCGCGGGGGAGCCGTTCGTCGACTCGGTGCGCAGGCTGCGAGACAGTCTCGGCCCCAGCGTGTCGCCGGTGGTGCATGCCGTCACCGCGGCGGAGATCGACGGCACGCCGCTGCGGCCGGCCCTGCAGCGGGCCGCCGATGAGGCCTATCGACGGCGCCACATGCGGGCCCAGGAGGCCGCCCGGCGAGTTCCGGTGCTGATGCTGTTCCCGCTGGTGTTCTGCGTGCTGCCCGCCTTCTGTCTGCTGACGGTGGTCCCGCTGCTGGTGGGAACCGTCGCCGAACTGGGCTTCCCGTCATGACTGGCGCCAGCGGTGCCCGTCAGCTGATCGCACACGAAAGGAGAGATCATGTTCTTGCGCATCTTCACGGTGCTGGTGACGCGCGGCAGCTTGGCGCGCCGCCGGCTTGACGAGCGGGGCCAGACCACCGCCGAGTACGCCCTGGTGCTGGTGGGCGCGGCCGCAGTGGCAGTGCTGTTGCTGACCTGGGCCACCGGCTCGGGCCGGATCGCCTGGCTGCTCGACAAGATGGTCGACACCGTCGCCAACATGGTCAACTGACCGGTGAGCGCCGCTCGGTCCCTGCTCCGGGCGCGACCACATCCGGCCGGAGGACCTGCCGCCGTCGGGCCGCGGCGGTCGAGGCAGGCGGGACAGGCGACGGTTGAGTTCGCGCTGGTGATGCCCTTCTTCGCGCTGATGCTGCTGGCCGTAGTGCAGGTGGGGCTGCTGGTGCGGACTCGGGTGCTGGTCACCCACTCGGCCCGCGAGGCGGTACGGGTGGCCGCGGTCGGCGCCAACGACGGCGAGGTGCGCTCGGCCGCAATGGCGGCGGCCGATCTGCACCCTGGGCGCCTGGTGGTGGAGGTACGGCGAGCCAACGGCAAGGCGACGGTCCGGCTGCGCTACACCGATCCCACCGACGTGCCGCTGGTGGGGCCGCTGGTAGGGGACGCAGTGTTCGAGGCACGGGCCACCATGCGCCTCGAGTAACGCCGAGTCGATCCGCTCAGCCGGTACCGTCTTGTCTTGTGTCCGTCACGATCCGGCGCTGCGAGGAGCCGCCTTGGACCGTGCTGAGCGTCGGCGGCGACCTGGATGTCGTCGGGGCCCCGGATCTGCGCCAGGCGGTGGTGGCCGCGGTAGCCGAGGGGTCCCGCCTGCTGACCCTCGACCTTTCGGATCTGGACTTCGTTGACTCGTTCGGCATCGGCGCGGTGGTCGGCGCGCTCAAGCGGCTGCGTCAGCGGGGCGGGGACCTGGCGGTGGTGTGCCCGACGCCGCGCATCCGCCGGGTGTTCGAGATCTGCGACCTCGACAAGATCCTGGCCCTGCACGACTCCATCGACCGCGTCGGCTCGATCGAGCCGACCGGAAGCAAGGCCGAGGCGAGACGGCTATGAGCGGCCGAGTCGAGATCGAGATCCCGGCCCGGGCCGACTACGTGTCGCTGGTGCGGCTCGTGGTGGCCGCCGCCGCCGAGCTGGAGTCAGGCCTGGATCCGCCTCGGGTCGACGACCTGCGGGTGGCCGTGTCGGAGGCCACCACCAACGCCATACAGGCCCACATCCGCTCGGGATGCACTCATCCCGTGAAGGTGTGCTGCCAGTGCGCCGATCAGGCGGTGTCGGTGACGGTCAGCGACTGTGGACCCGGTTTCGACGTGGAAGCACTGCCGGAGATGCCGCCGCCAGATTCCCCGGCCCGGCTAGGTCGCGAGTCTGGGATGGGCATCTCGATCATCCGGGCCCTGTCCGACAGTGTGGACATCAGATCCGGCCCCAGCGGAACCGAGCTGCACCTCGTTCTGGGCCAGCGCCAGCCCGCCGACACCTGACGCAGGCCGATCGAATGGGTGAGCAGCCGCGCCGCGCCGTGTGGCGTGTACGTCAGGAGCCGGAAGTCTCGTCGGCGGCCAGGTCGTCTTGGGCCAGATGGTCGATTCTGTCGGTGCGATGCACGGCTCGCAGCAGCAGGTGGGCCACGATCGGCAGAGTGACGATCATGGCGCCCGCCGCGATGGCCAGGTAGGCGAACCCTCGCCAGCCGAGCAGGGGAGCGGCCCCGACCGACATCAGCAGCAACGACACCGGGCTGGCCTTGCCGGCGGCCTGGATCCGGGCGAACGGCGTCGAGAATCGCAGCAGCCCGACGCCGGCCAGCACGGCGATGGCGGCGCCGGCCACCATCACCAACTCGGCGACGACCCTCATGGCGCAGTCCTGTCGTCGGCATCGTCGGCATCGCGCTCCAGGAAGCGGCTGGCCGCGAACGTCCCCGCTAGCCCCACCAGCGCGATCACGGTGATGATCGGGAGCAGGGTGTGGCTGTCGCGGGCGGTGGCGTCGATGACAATGCCCCCGGCGAGCGAGACCAGGGCCACCTCCACGCCGATCACCCGGTCGGCCAGGCTCGGGCCGCGCAGCACCCGGTAGAGCGCGCAGAGCCCCGAAACCGCGAAGCCGGCCGCGGCCAGCGCGATCATCTGGCGCCTCCCGCGGCGGGCGGTGCGCGGTGGGGGCGTCGGGCCAATCCAGCGACTACAGCCATCACCTTGCGCCCATGGGATTGGAGGTTGGCAGGGCCTCGCAGGCCAGCCTGGCCAGCTCGTGGGCGTGGGCCACCGTCTCGGACTGCAGGCGACCGTGGAGGAGGTGTATGTAGTAGCGGCCCACCGAGCGGTCGACGTCCACCACCGCCGTGCCTGGACTGAGGGTGATCGACGCCGACAGCAGCAGCATGTGCTCGCTGCCGGTGGCGGGCAGGTCGACCGCGACGATGACCTCCTCGGTGCTGTCGTTGGGGGTGGCGATCTCGATGGCCACGTTGAGCGTGGAGCGGGCAAGGTCGCCCAAGACCAGCCAGGCAAACTTGAGCAGTGGTCTGAAGCGGATCACCTGCCGGGCCGTCGGCGCCCGGTCGGTGGCCAGCACCACTACCGAGAGGGCGAGGCCGGAGGCCAGGTTGGCGATCGACACCGATCCCCAGAGGCCGCACCACACCAGCACGAGGCCGGCGGTGGTCCCGGCCCGCCGCGGCACCCCAGGAAATCGCCTCACGACCGGACCGCCGCGCTGTAGGAAGTCGTCGGCGTCCAGGGCCACAGCAGCCCGGCGTGGCGCCTCACGACCGGACCGCCGCGATGTAGGCCTCTGGATTGCGCAGATCCTCGGCCGCCTCGGTGGAGAGGTCCAGCAGCGTCCCCGCGAACAGCGACACTGTCAGGGTGCCTGCCACCGCCAGCGCGGTGGCGGCATGCATGGTGCGCCGGCCCCGGCGGGGGGCGGGGCTGGGGCGGGGACCGTCGGCGGGCCTGCCCCAGAAGACCTCGTTCCAGATCTTGGCCATCGACATCAGGGTCAGGCCCCCGGCCACCAGCGCGGCCACCACGACCACGGTCTCGGCCTGGTCGATGGCGGCCGAGACCACCGCCAGCTTGGCCACGAAGCCCGAGAAGGGCGGAATCCCGGCCAGGCTCAGGGCCGGCACCGCGAACATCACCGCCACCAGCGGCTCGCGGCCGGCGAGACCGCCGGAGCGGTCCAGCGAGCTCGAGCCCTCATGGTTCTCGATCAGGCCGCCCACCAGGAACAGCACGGCCTTGACCGGCATGTGGTGGATCAGGAACAGGATGGCTCCGGCGGTGCCCGCCACCGTGAAGAGGCTGAGGCCCATGAACATGTAGCCGATCTGGCTGATGACGTGGAACGACAGGATGCGCTTCACGTCTGACTGGGCCAGCGCCCCGAGAACGCCGACCACCATGGTCAGGGCGGCCACCAGCAGCATGATCGGCCCCAGGTCGTCCATTCCCATGAGGTTGTGGAACCGGATCATCGAGTAGATCCCGACCTTGGTCAGCAAGCCGGCGAACACGGCGGTGATGGTGGTGGGCGCGGTGGGATACGAGTCCGGCAGCCAGCTGAACAGCGGGAACACCGCGGCCTTGGTGCCGAACACCACCAGGAACCAGGCGCCGATACCGAGCCGGACCCCGGCCTCCAGCTGTGGGATCCGCTCGGCCAGCAGCGCCATGTTCACCGTGCCGGTGGCCGCGTACACGAAGGCCACGCCGAACAGGAACAGCGTCGAGGCCAGCAGGTTCATCACCACGTAGGTCATGCCGGCTCGGACCTGGCTGCGGTTGCCCTGATGGGTCAACAGCACGTAGCTGGAGACCAGGATCAGCTCGAAGGCGACGAAGAGGGTGAACAGGTCGCCGGTGAGAAAGGCCAGCGACACCCCGGAGGTGAGCACGCACAGCAGCGGCCCGCTCGATTCGGGGTTGGCCGCCCACACCGTGCGGCGCTGGCCGATGGCGAAGATCTCCACCACGAAGATGATGGTCAGCGCGACCGGCAGGATCAGCGCCGCGAACAGGTCGGCCACCAAGACGATTCCGAGTTCGGGCGCCCAGCCGCCGACGGCCACGGTATGAGTGCCGTCGCGGGCGACAGTCGCCAGCATGATGAGCGAGGCCAGCGCGGCCGAGCCCAGGCCGGCGAGGACGGCGATGTCGCGCCCGATGGGGACCGAGCGCAGCGCCAGGCTGCAGGCCGCCGCCAGCAGCGGCGCCACGATGGCGATGGAGACCAACGCGGTCATCGCGCCCCGGCCTCCCCGGACCCCTCGGCGGCGGCGATCCGGCGGTCCTCGAGGTCGTCCTCCACCAGATCGTCGCCCGAGAGGGTCCGCTGGCGCCGGGCCAGAGCCAGCAGGAACAGCGTCAAGCCGAACGAGATCACGATGGCGGTCAGGGTCAGGGCTTGCGGCAGCGGGTTGGACATGTCCTCGAGCGCGGCGCCGCCGGCGATGGGGGGCCGCCCGGCCAGACCGCCGGCGGCGATCAGCGCCACCACGGTGGCGTGCCCCAGCAGCGAGTAGCCGATAACGATCCGGCTCAGCGACCTCCCGGTCAACAGGTAGAGACCGACCGCGGTAAGACCGCCGACGGCCAGCAACAGAGCGGTGTTCATTGCTGCTCCGCGGGGGCCTGCGGGTCGGCTGCGAACTCGGCGGCGCCCAACCCGTCGAGCGCCGCGATGACGGTCCCGACGACGATGGCCGCCACGCCGAGGTCGAACGGCAGCGCCGAGCCGGTCTTGATCGTGCCCAGCAGCGGAACCTCCAGCGAGACCACCTGCTGGTCGAACAGCACGCCGCCCCACAGCAGCGGCATCAAGGCCACGCCGGCCACCACGAAGACTCCGGCGGCCACCAGCGTGATGCCGTAGGTGGGCCGATAGAACCCGGCGACGGTCCGCAGCGCCAGCACCGCGCCGAACACCAGTCCCGCCGCGAATCCGCCGCCCGGGTTGTTGTGGCCCGCGAACAGCAGATAGCAGCCGACGATGACCGCGAACGGGCTGGCCGCCCGGATGCCGAGCCGGATCATGGAAGCAGCCCCGTCGGTCATGCCGGCTCACTGGCCGCGTCGGTGGCGCGCTCGCTGGCCGTGCCGGCGGATTGCTCGCTCGCAGTGCCGGAGGACGCCCGGGCGAGGGCAACCACACCGAGGGCCACGGTGGCCAGCACCAACACCTCGCCCAGGGTGTCGAGGCCCCGTATGTCGGTGAGGATGACGTTGACGATGTTGCCGCCGCCGCCCTCGTTCGCCGCAGCCGTGGCCATCTCAGCCACCGGGGGCGACCCGCTGGGGTTGGCGGACGCGGCCCCGAGCCCGATCACCACCGCCGCACCGCCGAGCCCGGCGATGGCCATCCGCACCGCCCGCCACCGCGCGCCGGTGAGCGGGAAGCTGCGAGAGAGGTGGCCGAAAGCGAGCACGAAGCCCACCACGATGGTGGCCTCGACCAGCAGCTGGGTGAGGGCCAGGTCGGGGGCGCCGTGAATCACGAAGATGGCGGCCACCGCGATGCCGGCGCCTCCCAGCGCCAGCCCCGCTCCCAGGCGGGTGCCGACGAAGCACAGCGCCACGGCCGCACTGATGACGGCGGCGGCCAGCAACACCTGCAACGGCCGGTGCCACACCACCAGGTGATCAACGCTGACATCGGCCAGGAACGGGGTGGCGGCGAGGGCTGCGACCGAGGTCATGGTCACCAGATACACCGGCAGCGAACCGTGCTGGACCCGGGCGCAGACGGTCCGGCCGAAGGCCACGGATCCGTCGATTGAGGCATCGGTCCAGCGGGCGCCGAGGTCCGCAGGCATCCGCGGGGGCCGCCGGCTCACCGCCAGACCCACCAGCGCGCCGATGGCCAGAACGACCGCCGAGACCCCCAATTCCAGTGTGAGGCCGGGCCAGCGGTGCAGGTGGCCGACCGCGGCGCCGCTCAGCCGGGCCGCGGCCTCCCCGACCAGATCGTCGACCACCCCGAGGGCCCCGTAGCCGGCTACCCCGGCCGCCGCCAGGATCACAGACGGTGCGGGCAGGGCGCCGCGGCCCGGAGCGAGCGGCGTCTGCGGGCCGGCACCGAACACGGCGATGAGGAAGCGCACGGTGTAGGCCACCGTCAGCACCGACCCGCCGATCACGCCGAAGCCGACGATCCACGCCTCCGGGCCCTCCAGATCCAGAGCGGCCGCGATGGCGGTCTCCTTGGCCACGAACCCCAGCAGCGGCGGGGCGCCCGCCATCGACATCCCGGCCAGCACCGCGGCAAAGCAGGCGATCGGCATGGATCGGGCCAGGCCGCCCAACTCGTCGATGTTGCGGGTGCCGGCCCGCACGTCGATCTCCCCGACGATCAGGAACAACGCTCCCTTGAACAGCGCATGGGCCACCAGCAGCGCCACCGCGGCCAGCACCGCGTGGGCCGTGCCGACGCTGAACAGGGTGATCAGCATGCCCAGCTGCGAGACGGTGCCCCAGGCCAGGATCAGCTTGGCGTCGCGATGGCGCAGCGCCCCGACCGCCCCCCAGAAGATCGACGCTATTCCGAAGGCGAGGCCCAGCGCCTTCCAGGCCGCCAGCGAGCCGAGGGCGGGTCCGGCCACCGCCACCAGCACCACCCCGGCCTTCACCATGGTGGCCGAGTGGAGGTAGGCGCTCACCGGGGTGGGGGCAACCATCGCCCCCGGCAGCCAGGCGTGGAAGGGAACCTGGGCCGACTTGGTGGCCGCCGCCACCATCACCAGCACCGCGCCCACCACCGCCGAGGCGCCCTGCACCGGGCCCAGGTCGCTGAGCAGGGTGGCGTCGGCGGCCCGAGTCACCAGCAGCAGTCCGGCCAGCAGGGCGAGGCCGCCGCCGCCGGTGACCATCAGCGCTCGCCGGGCCGCGGCGAGCACGCCGGCATCGGTGCTCTTGTGGCCGACGAGCAGGAACGACGTCACCGACGTCAGCTCCCAGAATACGAAGAGCGACCAGACCGAGTCCGACCAGACCAGGCCCAGCATCGCCGCCGAGAAGGCCAGCAGAGTGGTGGCGAACCGCCCCATCGCGGGGTCTGCGGCTGAGAAGTATCCGAAGGCGTAGACGAAAACGGCGACCCCGATCCCCGACACGATCAGCGTCATGATCCCCGCGAAGGCGTCCACCCGGAAGGTCATGGCCAGATCGAGACCGTCCACCCAGCTCACATGGGCCACAGCCGGCTCCTCGCCACCGAGCCGGGTCACGCCCCACACCGTGGCGGCCGCCGGGGGCACGGCGGCCACCAGCAGGCTGCCGCGGCCCAGACGGCGTCCGGCCGCGGCCAGCACCAAGCACACCGCCGCGTGCGACAGGAGCAGTCCGCCGATCACAGCAGTCCGCCGGCGCTCGGTGGCATGAGGCAGTTTAGGGGCCGAGCGAATCGGCAGGGGCAAGGGGTGGGGCGCCGCGGTCGCCGCTGCCGACCGGCGAGCGAGGCGCCAAGAGAGCGCGGCGGACCGTTCGCATTACGGTAGGGCCCGATCCGATGGCCTCCGAGGACACAGACCGCACGGACGCCTATGAGCCGTCCCCGCTGACCTGGATCGGCAGCGACCGCCGACTGGCCCGGCGGATCGGCCGGCCGATGCTGCGCTTCTTCCACTATCAGGCCGGTGGCGGCATCGTGATGCTGGTGGCGGCGGCGGTGGCGCTGGTGTGGGCCAACTCCCCCTGGCGGGACTCCTACCACGCCCTGCTCGACAGCCACACCCGGCTGGAGATCGGCAGCCTGCTGGTGATCGACGAGCCCCTCGAGGAGTGGATCAACAACGCGCTGATGGTGGTGTTCTTCTTCGTGGTCGGCCTTGAGATCAAGCGCGAGCTGGTGGTGGGCGAGCTGCGCCGGCCCGCGGCCGCCGCGCTGCCCGCTATCGCCGCCCTGGGCGGGATGGTGGTGCCCGCCGCCATCTACGCCGCCTTCAACGCGGGCGGCGCCGGCGCCGACGGCTGGGGGATCCCGATGGCCACCGACATCGCCTTCGCGGTGGGGGTGGTCACCCTGCTCGGCAATCGGGTGTCGAGCTCGCTGAAGGTGTTCCTGCTCACCCTGGCCATCGTGGACGACATCGGGGCCATCGCGGTGATCGCCATCTTCTACACCAGCGACATCTCGCTCGGTTGGCTGGCGGTGTCGGCCGGGATAGTAGTGCTGCTGGTGCTGATGCGGCTGGCCCGCCTCTGGTACACGCCGGTCTACTTCGTGGTCGGGACGGCGTTCTGGCTGGCACTGTTCGAGTCGGGGATCCACGCCACCATCGTCGGGGTGGCGATGGGCATGTTCACCCCCGCGCGCCCGCTGATGGGCCGGACCTGGCTCAACCCGCTCGCCCCGGAGGCATCGGTCAGCGCGGCTGCGGCTCGGCGGACCCTGTTCGAGGTGCGCGAGCGGGTGGCGGTCACCGACCGGCTCGGCGACATCCTGCGCCCCTGGACCAGTTTCGTGATCGTGCCCGTGTTCGCGCTGGCCAACGCCGGAGTGGAGCTGTCGTCGGACGCGCTCAGCGCCGCGGTGCGGTCGCCGGTCACGATCGGCATCGTGGTGGGCCTGGTGGTGGGCAAGCTGGCCGGGGTGGCCTCGTTCACCTGGCTGGCGGTGCGCCTCGGGCTGTGCGAGCTGCCTACCGGAGCCACCTGGCCCAAGATCGTCGGCCTCGGCGGCGTGGCCGGCATCGGCTTCACCGTGTCGCTGTTCATCACCAACCTGGCCTTCGAGTCGGACGCCATCATCGACGAGGCCAAGATCGGCATCCTGGGCGCGTCCACCATCGCGGCCCTGATCGGCGCCGCTATCCTCCGCGGCTCTCAACCGGCGGGTTTGGATGAAACAGGCCGCTAGCCTCCCGGTCCGTGCGGCGGGCGAGTCCTCCCGTCCGTTGCCGAGTCCTGCTTATCCTGTCTGATTGACGGGCGCCCGCCCCGCGAGACGCTTAGGAGCAATCCGCGCATGTACCTAGTAATCGTCGAGTCGCCCGCCAAGGCGAAGACGATCTCCGGCTATCTGGGCGACGGCTACGTCGTGGAGTCGTCCATCGGCCACATCCGCGACCTGCCCAGCCGGGCGGCCGAGGTGCCCAAGGCCTACAAGTCCGAGCCGTGGGCCCGCCTCGGGATCGACGTCGACAACGGGTTCAAGCCGCTGTACGTGGTCAACGGCGACAAGCGCCGGCAGGTCCGCAAGCTCAAGGATCTGCTGGCCAACGCCGACGAGCTCTACCTGGCCACCGACGAGGACCGCGAGGGCGAGGCCATCGCCTGGCACCTGCTGGAGGTGTTGAATCCTCGGGTGCCGGTGAAGCGGATGGTCTTCCACGAGATCACCAGGCCCGCCATCGCGGCTGCGGTCGCCTCCCCCCGCGAGCTCGACCGGCGCCTGGTGGACGCCCAGGAGGCCCGGCGGATGCTCGACCGGCTCTACGGCTACGAGGTGTCGCCCGTGCTGTGGAAGAAAGTCATGCCCCAGCTGTCGGCCGGGCGGGTGCAGAGCGTGGCGGTGCGCATCGTGGTGGAGCGCGAGCGCGAGCGGATGGACTTCGTGAGCGCCGGCTTCTGGGGGCTCACCGGCACCTTCGCCCCCGCCGAGGGCACGTCTGCTTTCGGCGCCGACCTGGTCCAGCTCGACGGGACGCGGGTGGCCACGGCACGCGACTTCGGCCCCGACGGCCGCCCGGCCCGAGGCGATGTGGTCGTGCTCGAAGAGGCCGCGGCCACCGCGCTGGCCGCCGATCTGCAGGAGGCGGCCTTCACCGTGCGGGCCCGCACCTCCAAGCCGTACCGGCGCCGGCCGGCCGCGCCGTTCATCACCTCGACCCTCCAGCAGGAGGCGGCCCGCAAGCTCCACATGTCGTCCGCGGCGGCCATGCGCACCGCCCAGTCGCTCTACGAGAAGGGCTACATCACCTACATGCGCACCGACAGCACGTCGCTGTCGTCGGCTGCGGTGGCCGCGGCCCGGGCCGAGATCGCCCAGCGCTACGGCGCCGACCGGCTGCCGCCCGAGCCGAGGGTGTACGCCGGCAAGGTGAAGAACGCCCAGGAGGCCCACGAGGCCATCCGACCCGCGGGCGACGCCTTCGCCGATCCCGCCAGGGTGGCCGGCGAGCTGCCCCGCAGCGAGGCCCGGCTGTATGAGCTGGTGTGGCAGCGGACGCTGGCCAGCCAGATGACCGACTGCACCGGCGAGACGGTGCAGCTGCGGGTCGGCGCCCTCAGTGCGGCGGGCCGCGACGCCGAGTTCTCGGCCAGCGGCACGGTGATCGGCCACCTGGGGTTCCGCGAGGTCTACACCGAGGGCACCGATGCCCCCGACGCCGCCGAAGCTGAGGACGAGCGCCGCCTGCCGCCGCTGAACGAGGGCGACGAGGCCCGCTGCGAGGAGTTGGAGGCCAACGGGCGCAACACCCAGCCCCCGGCCCGCTACACCGAGGCGTCGCTGGTCCGGCGCCTGGAGCAGCTCGGCGTGGGCCGGCCCTCCACCTACTCGTCGATCATGGGGACCATCACCGACCGCGGCTACGTCTGGAAGAAGGGCTCGGCGCTGGTGCCGTCGTTCACCGCCTTCTCGGTGGTCAACCTGCTGGAGCGCCACTTCCCGAAGCTGGTCGACTACGCCTTCACCGCCGAGATGGAGGACGACCTCGACCGGATCGCGGCCGGCGCCGAGGAGCAGGTTCCGTGGCTGCGGCGGTTCTACTTCGGCGGCGACGACGATCCGGGCCTCAAGGAGAAGGTGTCGAGCCGCCTCGGCGACATCGACGCCCGCCGGATCAACTCGATCCCGCTGGGCGCCGACGACGAGGGGGTCGAACTGGAGGTGCGGGTCGGGCGCTACGGGCCGACGGTGCAGCGGGGCGACGACTCGGCCTCCGTGCCCGACGGCACCGCTCCCGACGAGCTCACCGGCGAGCGGGTGCTGGAACTGCTGGCCGCCGGGCGCAACGGGCGCGAGCTCGGCGCCGATCCGGCCACCGGGCTGACCGTGGTGGCCAAGTCGGGCCGGTACGGACCCTACGTGCAGCTCGGGCTGGCCGAGGAGGTTCCCGACAAGCCGAAGTTCGCGTCGCTGTTCAAGACCATGGAGCTCGACACCGTCACCCTGGAGCAGGCGCTGCAGCTGCTGTCGCTGCCCCGCATCGTGGGCGCCGACCCCGCCGACGGGGTGGAGATCACGGTGCAGAACGGCCGCTACGGGCCGTTCGTGCGCAAAGGCTCAGAGAGCCGCAGCCTGGCTGACGAGGAGCAGCTGTTCACCGTCACCCTCGACGAGTGCCTCGAGCTGCTGGCCCAGCCGGCGCGACGGGGTCGGGCGGCTGCGGCTGCGCCGCTGCGGGAGCTGGGAGAGGATCCCGAAACCGGTCGGGCCGTGGTGTTGCGCGACGGCCGCTACGGCCACTACGTCACCGACGGCGAGACCAACGCGTCGCTTCGCACGGGCGACACCGTGGAGGGGTTGACCCTGGAGCGCGCCTGCGAGCTGCTGGCCGACAGGCGGGCCAAGGGTCCGGCCAAGAAGCGCCCCCGCCGCAAGCGAGGCTGACCCAGCGGCGGTCTCTCAACTATTCGCTCGGCCTCTGGGCCGGGCGGGGCAGGTCGAGCAGCAGGGCTTGAAGGGCGAGGGACTCGTTCGGTGAGCGGATCAGGCTCTCCGCGGTGGCTCGCAGGCGGTCGATGGCCCGCCCGGCTGCCGCCGCCTGCCGGGCCGCGGCCGGGTCGTCGTCGGGCGACGAGGCGATCTGGTCGCGGTAGCGGGCTCCCAGGGTGGCCAGGCCGAAGCGGATCTCGTCGGTGCGGAACTGGCGGTGCTCGCGCTTGTGCTGGGCCTCGATGGCAGCCCGGCCCGACCCCCGGACCCCGAACTGCTCCTCCCGCTGCTCCAGCGCGGCGGCCTCGGCCCGGTGCCGGTCGGTGAGGGCGCCGGCGGCGTCGTCGATCATGGCCCGCAGCTCGGCGGTGAGCTGTGCCACCGCGGCCCCGGTTCCGTCGAGGCGGTCTGGCACGCTCCACCACGCCTCGCGGCGGGCCGCCACCCGCTCGTCGGTGGCCAGCACCCGGGCCCGGTGCAGGTTGCCCGCCGCCGCTTCGGCCGCCAGCACGGCCCGGTCGGCGTCAACCAGGCCCTCGGACAGGAGCGCCGCCGCGATCTCGTCGGCAGCCACCGGACCGAAGTCCACCCGGGTGCAGCGCGACGCGATGGTGACATGCTCGGGCAGCACCTGCTCGGCCAGCAGCACCCACACGATCGGCTCAGCCGGCTCCTCCACCGGCTTGAGCAGGGCCGCCGCCGCCGCTGGAGTGGCGGTGTGGAACCGGTCGACGACCAGCACCTTGCGACTGCCCTCCACCGGCGTGCGGCTCGCCTCGACGATGAGCTGAGCCACCTCCTCGGCGATGCGCAGGCTGTTGCCGGCCGGGCTGAGCACGAACACGTCGGGGTGCTCCTCGCGATGCGCCAGCCGGCGATGTCGCCCGGCCCTGTCGGGTCGCCCGTCGGCGGTCACCAGCAACTCGCCCGCGAAGGCGGCCGCCGCAGCCCGCTTGCCGGCGCCCCGCGGCCCCACCAGCAGATAGGCATGCATTGGCGCGGCCGCTGCCGCGGCCAACGCGGCCACTGCGGTCGGCTGCCCCACAACTGCCGCCCACGGATCGTCCAAAGCCGCATCCACAGAGGTCATCGCGATTTCTCCCGATCCAACACCGCGCGATCGTGCTCACGGTCTTCCAGAGCCGCATCATCAGAGGTCATCCGAACCCCTGCAAGCGGTCTCGCACCGCAGCCAGCACTCGGGCCGACACCTCGTCCACCGGAGCTTCGGCGTCGACCACCGCCCAGCGGACCGGGTCGGCCTCGGCCAGGGCCAGGTAGCCGTCCCGCACTCGTTCGAGGAAGTCGCGGCCCGCGCCCTCGAAGCGGTCCACCGACGATCCCAGCCGCTCCGTCGCCACCTCGGCGCCGACGTCGAGCAGCACGTTCAGATCGGGCTCGATGCCACCGGTGGCGAAGCGCATCATCGTCTCAAGCTCCGCCAGGTCGAGGCCGCGCCCGTAGCCCTGGTAGGCCAGCGTCGACGCGGTGAAGCGGTCCGACACCACGTCGCGGCCCGAGCACAGGGCCGGGCCAACGACCTCGGCCACATGCTGGGCCTTGTCGGCGATGATCAGCAGGGCCTCGGCCCGGTCGTCGAGAGAATCGTTGGCCGGATCGAGCAGAACCCCCCTGACGACCTGGCCCACACCGGTGGCCCCGAACTGGAACGTGAGCTTCGCCCCCAGCGCCTCGGCCAGCAGCCGAGCCTGGGTGGACTTGCCCGAAGCGTCCACCCCCTCAACCGCCACCAGCCGCCCGGTCATGGCCCCGGATCCGGGCTATCGGAAGCCGCTTTGGCCGCGTCTCGGCCGCCGGATCGCAGGCTCCAAGTGGCCAGCGCGCCCGCCACCACGATGATCAGTCCGGCCAGCCACATCGTCAGCCGCACGCCGGGCAGCTCCACCCGGGCCCCCAGCACCGACACCGCCCCGTCCCACCAGCGCTGCGACAGGCCGTCGAGCAGATCGGCCAGCACGCCGCCCACCGCCAGCGCGATCAGCACGCACAGCCGCACCAGCACCAGCAGAGCCGAGAACACCCGGCCCCGGACCTCGTTGTCCACGTTCTCATGCAGCAGGGTGAAGCCGAGCACATACGACGGTCCGGCCAGCATCCCCAACAGCACTACCAGCGGGATCATCAGCGACAGTCGGTCCACCGAGGCGGCCGCCAGCAGCACCGTGCCCGCGCCGATCAGCGCCGAGGTGAAGCCGCGGGTGCGGTTGATGCGGTTCTGCAGCGCCGAGGCCGCCCCGACGCCGACGGCCATGCCCACTCCGAGCGAGAACAGCACGGCGTGGAAGTCGGCCTCGCGCCCCACGATCACCTCGTCCACGAAGCGGGCGCCCAGCAGGAACACCATGCCCGCGCCCATGACCGCGGTGGCCAGCCCCACGTTCACCGACCGCACGATCGGGTTCTTGCCCACCAGCCGCCAGCCCTCGCGCAGCTCTCGGATGGCACCGCCGAGATCGAGGCTTCTCCGCTCGCCGGCCCGGCGCTCGTCGCGGCTGCGGGTCGGGATGGCGATCCGCCAGATGATCAGCGCGGTGACCAGGAACGACAGCCCGTCCACGTAGAAGGCCAGGCCCTCCTCGTTGAGCCGCAGGGTGGTCACCCACCCCTCGTCCGACATCGCCTCGGCCGCCTTGGCCAGCAGCGCGGCCAGGCCCGCAGCCACCGGGAACATGCCGTAGGCGGCGGCCACGTTGAGCGAGTTGGCTGCGGTGAGCTTGTCGCGGGGCACGAGGTTGGGGACCGTGGCCTCCTTGGCCGGCTGCCACATCATGGTGAGCAGCTCGAGCAGGACGCTGGCGATCACCAGCCCGACCAGGGTGTCGACGAAGGGCAGCGACACCAGCACCGCGGCCCGGCCCAGGTCGCAGGCCACCATCACCCGCTTGCGGTTGAGCCGGTCGACGATGACGCCCACCGCGGTGGCCAGGAAGAAGCCGGGCGCCACTCGGGTGGCCAGCACGATGGCGATGGCGGTGCTGCGCGACCCCTCTGGGGCGAGCTGGTCGGCCAGCGCGATGGTGGCGAACAGCCCGAGCCAGTCGCCGGTGGCCGACACCACCTGGGCGATCCAGAGCCGGAAGAAGTCCCGCGTGCCGAACACTCGCTCCAAGCGGCCCGCGGGCCGAGCCGCCTCGAAGGCCTCGTCGAGCCGGAGGCCGGCGGAGGTGCGCGGGTTCGCCTCGTCCACGGCCATGAGGCTACGGCAGCCACGGTCGCCGCGATGAGTCTTCGGCACCCGCTCCGTCGGGTGAGCGATAGTCTTGGCGGGCGCAGGCCCGAATAGCTCAGCCGGTAGAGCGACGCTCTCGTAAAGCGTAGGTCAGGGGTTCAAATCCCCTTTCGGGCTCCCATGACACCTTTAAAGGGCGCGCCAATGGGTGAGAGCCCCTCGCGCCGCAACGGGGTCATTCCCGCTCTTGTTCGCTGCGCTCACGGGCCGCTCGGGCCACGGCCTCGCCCGTATGGGCCGGATTCGCTCGCCATTCGCTCGGCCTCTTATCGCCGAGCCATCTACACTGCGGCTCCATGATCCTCGTTGGACCGGCGCACAGGGGGCGGCGATGATCGTTGCGGGCGTGGTATGGCACTTCTGGATTGCCGTGCCGCTCGCCGTGGTCGCCATCGTGTCGATAGTGGCGACCATCGCCGGCTACCTCCAGAAGGTCACCTACAAGCGTTACCCGAGGGACTGAGCCCCGCATGGGAACCTGCGCCGAGGGTCCCGCCGAGCTTGACGACCCTGTCGATCTGGACGATTCTGCCGATCTTGACGACCCCATCGGCGGCGACCCCACTGCCGATCTGGACAACCCCATCGGCGGCGATCCCACTGCCGATCTTGACGACCCCATCGACTGGGAGCTGGCCCGGCGGGTGGCGTTGCGCACCGCCCGGCGCGAGCCCTACGCCGCGCCGCAATGGCGCGACGGTCTGGCCGAGGACTTCGCCGGCTGCACCGAGCGGGCCGAGGCGCTGGTGGCCGACTGCACCGGCCTGCAGTCGCGGTCGGGACCGGCCCGGGGCCGGGTCACCGACCGGGTCGGCTGGATCGACGCCAATCTGGCCTCGTTCCAGCGGCTGCTGAGGCCCCTGGCGGCCAAGCTCGGCAGCGACTCCGAGTCGAGGCTGGCTCCGATCACCCGGCGGGCGGCCGGCGCCGAGCTGGGCGTCATGCTGGGCTGGATGTCCACCCGAGTGCTGGGCCAGTACGACCTGCTCGTCATCGAGGACGACAAGCCCGAGGACCAGGACATCGTCTACTACGTGGCCCCCAACGTGCTGGCGCTGGAGAACCGCTACGCCTTCGACCCGGCGCAGTTCCGCCTCTGGCTGGCGATCCACGAGGTGACCCATCGAGCCCAGTTCACCGGTGTGGGGTGGATGCGGCCCCACTTCATCGGACTGGTCGAGGCGGTGCTCGACTCGGTGGATCCCGACCCGAAGCGGATCGCGGCCGCCGCCCGGCGGGTGGTGGAGGCCCGCCGCCGGGGCGAGGACCCGCTGGCCGCCGGGGGCTTGATGGCCCTGTTCGCCTCGGAGGCTCAGGTCGAGACCCTGGAGCAGCTGTCGGGGCTGATGAGCCTGCTCGAGGGCCACGGCGACGTGACCATGGACCGCGCCGGCGAGGGGCTGGTCCCCTCCGCCCCCCGGTTCGGGCGGGTCATGCGCCGGCGCCGCGAGTCGGTGCGCGGCTTCGCCAGGGTCTTCCAGCGGCTGATCGGCCTCGACGCCAAGATCAAGCAGTACGCCGAGGGCGAGCACTTCATCGAGTCGGTCGAGGCGGCGGGGGGCACGGCCCTGCTCGACCGAGTGTGGGAGGCCCCCGAGAACCTCCCCGGAATCGCCGAGATCCGCAGCCCCCAAGATTGGGTGACCCGCATGGGCAAGGTCGCCGCCGCGGCGTGAGTGGGGCGGCGCCGGGCGGCTGCATCGATTCGCTGCTGGCTCGCTGCACGTTCCCCGCGGCGGGCGCAGCGGTGGCCTGCGGACTGTCGGGCGGCCCCGACTCGACCGCGCTGGTCGCCCTGGCCCGCGCCGCCGGGCTGGAGGTGACCGCCTGGCATGTCAACCACGGTTTGCGCCCTTCGGCCGACGCCGAAGCCGAAGCGGCTCGGACCATCGCAGCCCACTTCGAGGCGGGCTTCGAGTTGCGCCGGGTGCAGGTGGATCCCGGCCCCAACCTGGAGGCGAGAGCGCGCTCCGCCCGCTACGAGGCCCTGCCCGACGATGTGCTTGTGGGCCACACCGCCGATGACCGGGCCGAGACGGTGCTGTTCAACATCGGCCGGGGCGGCGGGCTGACCGGCGCGGCGGCCCCCTACGCCGGGGTCGGCCGCCCCCTGCTCGGCCTGCGCCGCTTCGAGACCCGCGCCCTGTGCGAGCAACTCGGCCTGTGTACCGCGCACGACCCCATGAATGACGACCCGTCCTTCGCCCGGGTGGCCATACGCAACGAGGTGATGCCCGCACTGGCCCGAGCGTTGGACCGCGACCCGGTTCCGCTGCTAAACCGTCACGCCGATCTGGCCGCCGAGGCGCTAGAAGTGATCGCAGCGCTGGCCCAGGGACTAGATCCCGCCAACGCCGCAGCCCTGGTGGCCGCGCCGAGGGCGGTGGCCTCCGAGGCTCTGCGCGCCTGGATCGCCGAGTCCGTCGGCACAGTCCCCACAGCCGCCTCCATCGACCGCGTGCTCGACGTAGCCGCCGGCCGAGTCGTCGCCACCGAGATCACCGGAGGCCACCGAGTAGCCCGCACCGCCGGTCGCCTCCGCATAGAACCCCACCCAACCAGACTCTGACCACAGACCCGATTCGTCCAGAGCCCGGGCGCGGGTGTATGCAGATCTGCTAACGTTAATGCATGCAGTCTACTAGTGTTCGGATAGCCGCCTCTACCCACCGGGAACTCAAGCAGCTTGCGTCGGAGTTGGGGGCGACGGTGGGCGACACCGTCGCGCTCGCGGTGCGCCGGCTGCGCCAGGAGCGAATCGGCGCCGACCTGCGAACCGAGCTCAGCGAAGCCGACAAGGCCTGGCTCGATGCTGACCTCGGGTGATGTCGTCACACTCGATCTAGGCATACCAGCGGGACGAGAAGCCGGCTTGTTCCGGCTGGCCGTCGTCGTTACCGCTCAGCGAGTGATCGACTCGGGCGCCGCCGTCGTGCATGTGGTGCCGCTGACATCTCAGCTGCGGGGGTTCGCCTCGGACGTCGAGATCAGCGCCGATTCCTCCAACGGCCTCGATCACCGTTCAGCGGCGCAGTGCCAACATGTTCGAGCGGTCTCCACAAGCCGTGTTGAGGATCGACTCGGCAACGTTGGCGCAGTGGTGCTGGCTCAGATACGAGAAATCTTGGGGCTCATCCTCGACACCGTCTGAGCGGAGTGGGAATGATATGGGGGCATCCGGGTTGCGAGCCTGGTGCTCTGTCCGCAAGCGGATTGGTGGGGTTAGTCGTTGTCGGTGATGGTGCCTTTTGCGAGGCCGTCTTCCATGGTGGCGTAGGTGGTGTCGTACAGGCGCAGCCGCAGCCAGAACGTCTCGGATCCCTCGCCGCCGGCGCTGTCGTCGATGACCGAGATCTGTGCGGTCTTGGAGGTGTCACCGGCCGCGAGGGTGACCTGGCCCCACTCGGGCCGGTAGTCGTCATGGGCCGTCGCGGTGCCGCCGTAGGTGTTGTAGTACACCGTCACCGGCCCGGCTGCGGGTCCGCTCATCTGCACCGTGAAGCTGACCGAGCCGTCGCTTTCGCCCGCCGTCGCGTCGCCGACGGTGATCGACGGTTTCGACGGCGGCGGCGGCGGGGGTGGGGGGTTGTCGTCGTCGGCGACCGCGACTGACGCAGCGGCGGCCGTCGTCGAGATCGTGTAGCCGGCGCCGGCGGTGATGGTCGCGGTGACCGACCCGTCAGCCTCATCAGTTGAGTCGTTGGTCGTGGCGACCGTGAGCGTGGCGGTCCCGGTGGTTGGGACCGTCACTTGACGCGTGCCGGTCGCAGCACCGAAATCACCGGTCTGTGTGATCGCCACGGTGACTGTCAGCGCTGCTGAGGGTGCCGGATCCGCGGTGATCGTGAAGGTTGCGTCGCCGCCCTCAGTGACGCCGCTGCCGGCGGTGATGCTGACCTCGGGATCCGGCGGGGGAGGCGGCGGCGGGGGTGGGGGGTTGTCGTCGTCGGCGATTGCCATGGTGGCTGCCCCGCTGGTGGTTGAGACGGTGTAGCCGGTGCCGGTGTTGATGGTGGCGGTGACGGATCCGTTGGGTTCGTCGGTGGTGTCGTTGGTGGTGGCGATGGTGAGGGTGGCGGTGCCAGATGCGGGGACTGTGACCGTGTGCGATCCCGGTGTCGCGCCGTAGTCGCCGGTTGGTGTGACCGTCACGGTGATTGTGAGCGGCGCGGCGGGTGCGGGGTCCGCGGTGATGGTGAATGCGGCGTCGCCGCCCTCGGTGATGCCGGCGCCGGCGGCGACGCTGATCTCGGGATCCGGCGGAGGCGGCGGGGGTGGTGTTTGGTCGGTTGGGTGTTGTGTGTTGGTGGGTGGTTCGCAGGCTGCGAGTGCTTCGTTGATGGGTGCCCAGCCGGGCCATGGTTTGCCGTTGCTGAACGTCTTGACTGCTTCGGGGGTGGTGGCGGCGGGTGTGGCGCCGCCGGGGGGCGCGGGCATCGGGTCGGCGCCGAGGTAGGCGAGGATCTGCCAGAACAGGGTTTCGCTGCCGCCGTTGTTGTCGGTGTGCCATGCGAACGCGGCGCGTGCTCGGCTGATGGCGGTGGCAGCGTCACATGGCGGGTCGTCGTCGTTGTCGTCCACCGGCACCGGGTCGTCGTCGTCGGCGATCGCGACCGTCGCAGCGGACGCCGTTGCCGAGACCGTGTAACCCGTGCCGGTGTTGATGGTGGCGGTGACCGAGCCGTCGGTTTCGTCGGTCGAGTCGTTCGTCGTCGCCACCGTGAGCGTTGCGCTGCCGCTGGTGGGAATGGTGACGGTCTGCGAGCCCGGCGACACACCGAAATCGCCCGACCCGGCGACCGCCACGGTCACATCCAAAGCCGCCGACGGCACCGGGTCGGCAGTGACCGTGAACACCGCGTCGCCGCCCTCAGTCACCCCGCCGCCGGCTGTGATGCTGACCACCGGGTCCGGCCGGACCACCGTCAGCGCCCCGATGCCGTCCACCGTCAGCGTGAACGCCCCCGACGTCGACGCGCGATACGTCGTCGCCTCGATCGTGTAACCCCCCGCCGCCAGCGACCGGCTGATACGCGAGTTGTAGCCATCGCCGCCGTCATCGTTGAACGCCAACGCAGCACCCGACTTCTGACCCACACCACGACGCAGATACAGATACGTGTCAGCCGACGACACCAGATCCACCGTCACCCGGCTCGAACTGTCCAACGAGAACGAATAGAACCGCGCAAACCGGCCAGCACGCGCCGCCGAACCGCACCCCGCAGCCCACACCCCGCTCACGCTGCCATCACCCGACAACGCCGCCACACACCGATCGCCCACCGGCACCGGATCATCGTCATCATCCACCGCCACCGACGCCGTGCCCGCTGACGACGAGACCGTGTAGCCGCTGCCGACGCTGACAGCGGCGGTCACCGACCCATCAGCCTCATCAACCGAATCGCCCACCGTCGCAACGGTCAGCGTGACGCTCCCAGAGGTGGGAACCGTGACCGTCCGCGAGCCCGGCGACACACCAAAATCACCCGCCGCCGTAACCGCCACCGCCACACCCAACGCCGCCGACGGCGCGGGGTCGGCAGTCACCGTGAAGATCGCGTCGTCGCCCTCTGTGACCCCGCCGCCGGCTGTGATGCTGACCTCCGGCTTGGCTTGCGCAGCCGTCTGCTTCGGAATGCCGGCGACCGTCAGCGTGAATGGCGCCGCTACCTGCGGGCGGTGCGTCGTCGCCTCGATGGTGTAATCGCCTGCCGCAAGCTGGTGGCGGATCCGCGTGTTGTCCCTGTCGCCGCGGTTGTCGTCGCTTGCCAGCGCCTCACCCGACCTCTGGCCCAACCCGGCGCGCAAATGCAGATATGTGGTATGCCCATGCGGCGACTCCAGATCGATCGTCACCTGGCTCGAACTGTCCAGCGAGAACGTAAAGAACCGCGCAAACCGGCCAGCACGCGCCGCCGAACTACAGCTAGCGGCCCACCACGCGCTGAAGCTGTCATCACCTGGGGACGGAACGATGACCCAGCCCGCACGGCTATGGGCCCACCTCCCGCTGACGCTGCCGTCACCCCACAACGCCACCACACACGAATCATCGTGATCGTTGTCCCGGACTGCCACGGACGCCGAACGCGCCGACGACGACACCGAGTACCCCGAACCACCGACCACCGTCGCAGTCACTGAGCCATCCACCTCATCGACCCGATCACCCGACGTCGACACCGACAACGTGGCAGTCCCCGACGTGCCAATCGTCACCTGACGCGAACCCGTCGAAACACCGAATTCGCCGGACTGGGCCACTGACACGTTCACCGACAACGGCGACGCCGGCACCGGAACAGCAGTCAACGCGAATTCAGCAACGACGCCCTCGCTGATATCGGCGTCCACGGCTGCGATGCTGATCTTGGGCACATCGTCATCCTCGATCGTGACGCGGGCCGCGCCAGATGTTTCCGAGACCGCGTAGCCCGTGCCTGTGTTGATCGTCACGGTGACAGTGCCGTCGTCCTCGTCCACGTTGTCATTGGTCGTGGCAACGCTCAGGGTGTAGCTGCCGTCGGCGGGGACGGTCACAGTCTTTGTCTCGGCGGTGACGCCGTAGTCGCCGCCGGCCGTGACGGAGATGTTCACCGGCAGGTCGGCAGACGGATTCGGGTTGCCCGCGATGATGAAGGCAGCAGTTTGGCCTTCGCTGATATTGGTCGCCGCAGCCACGTTCACCACGGGACTGGAGACAGTCCCGACCTGGCCACTCGAAGGGTCACGCTGATCGTCGGGTTGCAGCGGGCAGTAGGGCTGCCCGTCGGGGGTCTCGATGCCCGGCTTTTCGGCGCAATACTTCAGCACCGGATACTGGGTAGAGGTGCCGAAGTCCCACGGGTCATCATCCGGGCCGAGAAAGCTCGCGTAGGAGCTGCCCACGTCCTCGTCCACGTCCCAGTTCTCGTAGATGCCCGTGTAGCCGGTGGGCGCCTGCAGCTGGGCAGTGGTAAAGCCCAAACCACAACCCGTGCTGTGAACCATGCCGGCGGTTTCCACGTCCCAGTAGTTGGCGGCTTTCACGTTCCAGTAGTTGGCGCCTTCGCTGCGTTCTCTCTCGCTCCTTCTGCAAGCCCCGGTCAACCCGCCGGCTCCGACCTCATCGTTCGGAGTGGTGACGCGTCCGGTGGCATAGTTCGCTCGCATCCCCGACTCGGTCCATGAGTGTGCAGACTCGCCGACCAATCCCCCGATGCGCTGAAGCGGGTAGAATTTAGGTCCGGCGGTGACTGAGCCGGTGGCGTATGCCGCCTGTATATGTCCATACCCACCAAAACCGACCAGGCCGCCACCCATTTCGATCGTAACCGTCACGTCTCCGGTGGCGTAAACGGCGGAGACACCGGACCTACTGACCGATCCCAGCAAGCCGCCAACGATCTGACTGCCGGTGACGTCGCCGGTGGCATAGCTTTCGATCATGGACCCGTAGTTCCAGATGGAGCCGGTCAGCCCACCGACCTGGTGCTGCCCCGACACGTCGAGGTCGGAATAGACGCCGCTGACCCGGCCACGCTCGATATCGCCGGTCAGCGCTCCCACATACCAGCGTCCGGTCACCCCGCTGTCCGCGTTGGGTGCGGTCAGCCCGACGTTGCGAACGTCTCCGCCGGGGCCGATAATGCCGAACAGTCCGACGTAACCCAGGTCGTCGTTGATGTACAGGTTGGCGATGGTGCGCCCGTTGCCCTCAAACTCTGCCGTGAACATCCGAGCGCGCGGGTGAGGACGGTCGCCGCAGCACACGCTGGTTCCATCGACAGACACAGTGTCCCTCAATGGATAAAGCGATCTCGCCGAGTTGAGCCTCGCTCCGCCGATGAGGGGGTGCCATCCGAGTCCGTCATTCCAGTAATCGTCGCCTGCGTCGGCTCGGCCGTTGGCGTTGGTGTCGAAGTCCAGGTCGGCGCTGAGTTCATATCCCTCGCAGCCGCCGGTCGGGCAGCCCATGGCGACAGCAGCGTTCGGGAACGCGGCGGCTAGCTTGGTGGCGCCGTTGGGATCGTGGCCGGTGAACCCGTGCTTGTCCGGCGGGTACACGTCAGCGACACCGTCGCCGTTGAGATCCCAGCGGATCGCATTCAGTTGCGCCAGGTTGCAGACTTCGATCAGGCCGTCGTCGTCGATGTCATAGTCGCCGCCGGCGGCGGGAGGGCATGGGTCGATGCGCGGATCGACCGTGACCGACACATCGGCAGCGGTCACACCCGCGTAGTCCCCGGCGCTGGTGACGGTGTGGGCAATGCTCGTCTGACGGCCGCTCGCAGTGTTCACGTGGTCGTCGACCGCGTCGACCGTCACCGTCTGCGCGGTGCTCCAGTCGGCGGAGGTGAAACTCAGCGTCGCCGGGGAGACCGTCGCCACCGACGTGTCGCCGCTGGCCAGATCGATGGTGACATCGCCGCCGGCCGGTTCACTGGCCAACTGCACCGTGTAGGTGCCTCGGTGTTCCAGAACCCCGTCGGTATCGGGATCGTCGGCTTCGTCGAGCATCAGCGAGCCTGCCGACACGCTCACGCCGCGGGCGTCGTCGTCGGCGACCACGACCGCCACATCGTCCACCATCACGTCACCGGAGCCAACGCCGCTGACGTCGTGTCGTATGCTCGCGTGACGGTCCCCGACATTGTCTATGTCGTCATCGACAGCGGTGATCGTCACCGTCTGGTCGGTCTGCCAGTTGGCAGCCGTGAACGTCAACGCCTGCGACACCGTAACGACCGATGTGTCCGCGCTCACCGGCGTGACGGTGACATCGTTGGAGGGCTCTTCGGTCAGCCTCACCGAATAGGTCGCCTGATGCTCCCACGCACCGGCGGTGCCGGGGTCGTCGGCTTCGTCCAACGACACGGAGTCCCGCGACACCGTCACGTCCCAGTCCGGACTGACCTCCTCGATCTTGAGCTGGAAACTGTGCAACAGTCGCCCACCGGTGTGCAGCAGGTGCACGCTGATACGGCTCGTGTACCAGCCCGGGGTCACATCGTTCACCTCAACCCGAAGCCCGTAGGTCGCCGCCGAGTTCCCAGCAACCGTCACCGCACACGGACACTGCCCCAACTTGCTGTATCCCGGCAGCGCCGGACTGAACAAGCTCTCATCAAACGCATCTACGACGCCGCTCTGGCTAATGGAAAACGTCGAAACAGTCGAACTGTTGTTGATCAGCCGGATCAACAAGTCGCATTCGGCGTCAGACCGCAGCTTGCCCTGCGCAGGAACCGGACAAGGATCCTTGCCGGTCCCGGTATCGGGCCCAACCGAAGCCTGAGCCGGCGGCAAACCAGCCGACGCCTCAACAGGGATCAGCACCGACGCGACGAGAACAGCGGCAATCGAAGCAACCATCAGACCGGCGAACCACCGTGGCATCAGCATCCGAACCTCCGTCGCACACGCTCGACCAGGGACCGCCTCGCGGCGCGGTCCCGCGGTGTCGTCGGCTGGAGCGCCCCGCTGGGGGGTGGGAGCAGGTCGAAGATCAGCCCTATTCGTCATCGCGGTCCGAACCTCCCATAGACGACGGCGCAGCGACGGGCATGCGTCGCAGACCGACAGCATGGACCCGGCTACGGCGCATTTCACACACAATCCCACAGGCTAGTGCCGCACCCAGGTGCCCGGCAATGCCCCTGTAGAGGCTGGAGTCAGGCGGTAGGGTGCCAGGGTGGGGCTAGAGGCCGAGCAGACGGTGGCCCCGCCGGGGTCGGTCGGACGGGCCATCATCGGTGCCGACGAGTTGCGGGCCCGCGTCGAGGCGATTGGCGCTGAGATCACCGCCGACTACCAGGGACGGCCCCCCCTGCTCGTGGGGGTTCTCAAGGGGGCCTTCGTGTTCATGAGCGACTTGGCCCGAGCCATCGACCTGCCGGTGGAGATCGACTTCATGGCGGTGTCGTCCTACGGGCTCAGCACCGAGTCGAGCGGCGTGGTCCGCATCATCAAGGACCTCGACACCGACGTGCGCGACCGCCACATCGTGCTGGTGGAGGACATCGTCGACTCCGGCCTCACCACCGACTACCTGGCCGAACTGCTGCGGGCCCGCCGTCCGGCCAGCTTCGAGATGTGCGCCCTGCTCGTGCGGGAGGACGCCCGCACCGAGGGCATCCGCTACGTCGGGTTCTCGGTGCCCGCCGACTGGCTGGTGGGCTACGGCCTAGACGTGGGGGAGCGCTACCGCGAGCTGCCCGCTGTGCATCTCTACGACCAAGAGGCGAGCGGGTCGTGAGCAACAAGTGGTCTGAGGGGATCGAGCCTCGGGGCTTCCGGTGGATCATCACCGACCGCTTCGGCGTGTGTGAGCGTCCAGGGGGCTACGGCGTGGGCCACCGGCGGGTGCGGCGCCTCGAGGAGATCATCTGGCTGAGCCGCAACCAGATCAGCCTGATCGTGAGCATCACGGCGATCCCCTACAACCTCCACGACTACGACGAGCACGGGCTGGCCTACGCCCACCTGCCCTTCTCCGATCCCAGCGACGGCCCGGAGCGCCTCGAAGAGATCCTCACCACCATCTCCGAACACGACCGGGTGGTGCTCCACCACGACTCGATCGGCGACCGGGTGTCGGGCGTGGTGGCCGGCTACCTGCTGTGGTCCGGCCTGGTCGACGCCGGACCCGAGGCCATCACCATCGCCGAGCGGCTCCTCGAACGCGAGCTCGGACCTCTGGCCCGCGAGCTCGTGTCGATGGCACAACGCCTCAAACCCAGTGCAGATTCGTGAGCACTCTGGCGCAGGAGGCCGCGATCGACGGTCTGCGGGAGCGGCTCGCTGAGGCTCGGGCGGCCGGCGGGGCCGTCGGGTTCGTGCCGACCATGGGGTTCCTGCACGCCGGCCACCGCAGTTTGATCGAGCGGGCCCGCCGCGAGAACGACGTGGTGGTGGTGTCGATCTTCGTCAATCCGCTGCAGTTCAATCCGGGGGAGGACTTCGACTCATACCCCCGCGACCTCGAACGCGATCTCGAACTGTGCGCCGACGCCGACGCCGACATCGTGTTCGCTCCCGACCGGCGCGAGATGTACCCCGAGCCGCCCGCCGCCACCGTGCGCCTGGGCGCTCTCGCCGATGTGCTGTGCGGCGCCTCCCGCCCCGGCCACTTCGACGGGGTGGCCACGGTGGTGGCCAAGCTGTTCTCCATCGTGGGGGAGTGCTCGGCCTACCTCGGCGAGAAGGACTTCCAGCAGCTCACCATCATCGGCCGGATGGCGGCGGACCTGTCGCTGCCGGTGCGGGTGGTGGACTGCCCCACCGTGCGCGAGCCCGACGGGCTGGCGGTGTCGAGCCGCAACGTCTACCTGAGCGACGCTGAGCGCGGCCAGGCGCCGGTGCTGCGGCGGGCTCTTCAGGCCGGAGCAGTCCTGGTGCAGTCGGGCGAGACCAGCGGGGCTGCGGTCGAGGCCGAGATGGCGGCCGTCATCGCCGCCGCGCCGCTGGCGCAGCTCGACTACACCGCCGCAGTGCCGGCCTCCACACTGATCGCGGCGGGGCCATTGCAAGGCGAGGTGCGGCTGCTGGCCGCCGCCCGGTTCGGCCAGGCCCGCCTGATCGACAACATCGGCTGCCGTGCCGGCTGACTCACCCGCGGCCCCGGCTGATCCGCCGTAGTCGGCCTTGGCTGGGCTGGCTGGCCGTCCGCAACCGCTGGTCCGGCTCAGCAACGGCCCCGGCTGATCCGCCGTATCCTGCGGCGGTGCTGCTTGCTATCGACGTCGGCAACACGCAGACCGTCGTCGGCGCCTACGACCCCGGCTCGGTCCACGGCTCGGATCCCGCCGACGGGCTGATCGACCACTGGAGGCTCTCCACCGACCCGATTCGCACCGCCGACGAGCTCGGCGTCGTGATCAGATCGCTGCTCGGCATGATCGACCTCGACTTCGACGCCGACATAAGCGGCGTGTCGATCTGCTCGGGCGTGCCCCGCCTGCTCGCCGGGCTGCGGGAGATGGTGCGGCGCCAGCTCGGGTTCGCGCCGGTGGTGGTGGGGCCGGGGGTCAAGACCGGCATGCCGATCCACTACGACAACCCCAAAGAAGTGGGCGCCGACCGGATCGCCAACGCGGTGGCCGCCTACGACCTCTACGGCGGCCCCACCGTGGTGGTGGACTTCGGCACCGGCAACAACTTCGACGTGATCTCCGCCGACGGCGCCTTCATGGGCGGCGCCATCGCGCCCGGCATCGAGATCAGCCTCGACGCGCTGGTGGGCCGGGCCGCGGCCCTCGGCGCGGTCGAGCTGTCCGAGCCCCGCAGCGTGATCGGCAAGACCACGGTCGAGTCGATCCAGTCCGGCGCGCTGTACGGGTTCACCGCCATGATCGACGGCATGAATGCCCGCTTCCTGGCCGAGCTGGGCGAGGCCAACGTGGTGGCCACCGGCGGTCTCGCCCATGTGATCGCCCCCATCTCGCAGACCATCGAGCACGTCGAGCCGTTCCTCACCCTGCACGGCCTCCGCATCGTCTACGAGCGCAACCAGGACCGATGAGCGCCGACGCAGCCCGGCCCGATCCGGGGGCGGTCCGATGAGCGGCTCGACCGGCCCGATCTGGGGGCGGTCCGATGAGCGGCCCGACCGGCCGAGTCCGGATGCGGTCCGATGAGCAGCGACGCCCAGCCCGAGCCGCCGCCGGGGCCGGAGACCGGCGGCGACGTTCCGTACCGCTTCGAGCGCAGCCATTCCGCGGGCGAGGTCGTCGAGGCCTTCGCTGGGCTCGAGGCCGGCGTCGAGACCGACACGGTGGTGTCGGTGGCCGGGCGGCTCATGCTGCGCCGACACCAGGGCCGTCTCGCCTTCGGCACCCTCCAGGACGCCACCGGCCGCATCCAGCTGTTCGCCACTGCGGCAGTCACCCCGAGCTTCGAGCAGTTCACCGCCCTGTCCATCGGCGACTGGGTGGGCGTGAGGGGCGCGGTCATGGCCACCCGCCGGGGAGAGCTGTCGGTGCGGGTCGACGAATGGGTGGTGCTGGCCCATGCCCGCCGCCCGTTCCCCGACAAGTGGCACGGCCTCACCGACCCCGACACCCGCTACCGGCAGCGCTACGTGGATCTGTGGGTGAGCGACGAGGCGAGGGCCGCGTTCGCCCGCCGATCCGAGATCGTGGCATCGCTGCGGCGCCGCCTCTCCGAGCGGGGCTTCGCAGAGGTCGAGACCCCGATGCTGCACCCGATACCGGGCGGAGCGGCGGCTCGCCCCTTCGTCACCCACCATGAGGCTCTGAGCGCGGACGTGTACCTGCGGATCGCTCCCGAGCTGTACCTAAAGCGGCTGGTGGTGGGGGGCATGGAGCGGGTGTATGAGATCGGCCGGGTGTTCCGCAACGAGGGCATCTCCACCCGCCACAACCCCGAGTTCACCATGCTGGAGCTGTACTGGGCCTATGCCGACCACGCCGACATCATGGAGCTGACCGAGACCTTGGTGGCCGGCGTGGCCGCGGAGGTGTGCGGCTCCACCACGGTCGCCTACGACGGCCGCGAGGTGGACCTGTCTACTCCGTGGCGCAGGGCCACCATGGAGGAGGTGATCGCCGAGCACGCCGGGATCGAAGCGACCCTCGACTCGGGCCTGGCCGAGCTGAGAGCCTGCTGCGACCGTCTCCAGATCCCGGTCGAGGCCGGCTGGGGGCCGGGCAAGCTGCTGCTGGAGATCTATGAGAAGGCGGCCGAGCCCCAGCTTTGGGGTCCGGTGTTCGTGACCGACTATCCGGCCGAGGTGTCGCCGTTGTCGCGGCGCCATCGCAGCCGGCCCGGCTACGCCGAGCGGTTCGAGGGGATCGTGGCCGGCCGGGAGCTGTGCAACGCCTTCACCGAGCTGGTCGATCCCGACGAGCAGCGTTCCCGCTTCGAGGCCCAGGCCGAGCTGCGGGCCGCGGGCGACGACGAGGCCATGCTGTTGGACGAGGACTATCTGCGGGCCCTGGAGTACGGGCTGCCCCCCACCGGCGGCCTCGGCATAGGCGTGGACCGCCTGGTGATGCTGCTCACCGACACACAGGCCATCCGCGACGCGGTGTTGTTCCCCACCCTGCGCCCCGACCCCTCGGCGTAGGGCGCGCCGGGCGCGAGGAGCCCCGGTCGGCGTAGGGCGAGAACCCCCGGGTTCGCTTCGGGTGGGCCGATGCGATGCGGCGGCTCGGAAGCGCTAGCCGACAGTGAGGGTGGGGTTGTCGACCAGGCGGTCGGCAGCTAGGCGCAGCACCGCGGCGGCAGGCGTGTCGGGCAGCCGCGACAGCGCCGACTGGGCTCTGGCCGCCCACTGGCGGGCCGTGTCGCGGGCCTCGTCCACCGCGTTGGTCGACCGCACCAGTTCGGCGGCACGGTCGCGGGCTGCGTCGTCGATAGGCCGGCCGAGAATGGACCGGAGCTCGTCGCCGGCCACCGGATCGGCCAGCGCCCGGATGACCGGCAGCGTGTAGGTGCCCTCGGCCAGGTCGTTGCCGGCCGGTTTGCCCAGCTGCGACTCGGTGGCCACCAGATCCAGGATGTCGTCGACGATCTGGAAGGCCATGCCGTAGGCCAGGCCGAACTCTCCCAGCGCGCTGGCCGCATCGGTGGGCACTCCGCCGACCGCGGCTCCGATCCGGCACGAGATCGACAGCAGCGACGCGGTCTTGCCCGACACGGCCCGCTCGTAGCGCTGCTCGCTGCGATCGACGTCGTAGGTGGCCTCGAGCTCGATGATCTGGCCCTCGCACACCCCGGTGATCGCCTCGGCCAGCAGCACCGCCACCTCGGCGCCCAGCGAGGCCGCGATGGCCGAGGCCCGGCCCAGCAGGTAGTCGCCGGCCAGGATGGCCCGCAGATTGCCCCACTGGGCGTTGACGCTGGCCACCGAGCGGCGGGTGGTGGCGTCGTCCATCACGTCGTCGTGGTAGAGCGAGCCGACGTGGATCAACTCGACCGAGGCCCCGCCCCGCACCGCATCGTCCGACGACCTGGTAGGGGCCGCTTCGCAAACCAGGGCGGAGGACAGGCAGAAGCCGGGTCGGACCAGTTTGCCGCCCGCGGTGACCAGGTGGCGGACCAGTTCGGTGACGAATTGGTCTGGGGTAGAAGCCTGCCGCAGCAGCTCCTCCTCCACCCGCCGGAGGTCGTCAGCGAGGCACGGCAGCAGCGCGAAGGGGGAGGCGTGGTCCACGCCGCGAGGGTAATGGGCGCCCCGCCGGGAGTGTTTGCCGACGGTCGCCACATGCTCGGCCGCGATGTGGCGCCGGCCCCGTCGACCGGGCCGCACTCGGCGTTTGCCGGCAGCCAAGTGCCGCATGCCGGGGCGCGACTCATGTCGCGGGGCGGGGTTACACTCTGGCCGAGCGAAGGCAGCCCGCCTGGCCGGGAGGTGTATGCGATGTTCGAGCGGTTCACCGACAGGGCGCGCCGCGTGGTGGTTCTGGCCCAGGAAGAGGCGCGTCTGCTCAACCACAACTACATCGGCACCGAGCACATCCTGCTCGGCCTCATCCACGAGGGCGAGGGCGTGGCGGCCAAGGCGCTGGAGTCCCTCGGCATCAGCCTCGAGTCGGTGCGGGGCCAGGTGGAGGAGATCATCGGCCAAGGCGGCAGTTCGCCCAGCGGCCACATCCCGTTCACGCCCAGGGCCAAGAAGGTTCTCGAGCTGAGCCTGCGCGAGGCGCTGCAGCTCGGCCACAACTACATCGGCACCGAGCACATTCTGCTGGGGCTGATCCGCGAGGGCGAGGGCGTCGCCGCGCAGGTGCTGGTGAAGCTGGGCGCCGATCTGGCCCGGGTGCGCGAGCAAGTCATCCAGCTGCTGTCGGCCTACGGCGGGGTCTCAGGATCGGGCGACAAGCCCGGCGCCACCACCGGCGGGGGCAGCGGCGACACGTCGACCGGCTCGCACGTGCTCGACCAGTTCGGCCGGAACCTCACCCAGCTGGCCCGCGAGAAGGCCCTCGACCCGGTGGTGGGCCGGGGCCGGGAGTCCGAGCGGGTCATGCAGATCCTGTCGCGGCGCACCAAGAACAACCCGGTGCTGGTGGGCGAGCCGGGCGTGGGCAAGACCGCCATCGTGGAGGGCCTGGCCCAGTCCATCGCCGCCGACGACGTGCCTGAGACCCTGCGCGACCGCCAGCTCTACACCCTGGATCTGGGCGCGCTGGTGGCGGGCAGCCGCTACCGGGGCGACTTCGAGGAGCGCCTCAAGAAGGTCCTCAAGGAGATCCAGAGCCGGGGCGACATCATCTTGTTCATCGACGAGATCCACACCCTCGTCGGCGCGGGCGCGGCCGAGGGCGCCATCGACGCGGCGTCGATCCTCAAGCCCATGCTGGCCCGGGGCGAGCTCCAGACCATCGGGGCCACCACCCTCGACGAGTACCGCAAGCACCTCGAGAAGGACGCCGCGCTGGAGCGCCGCTTCCAGAAGGTGGTGGTGGACGAGCCGAGCGTGGCCCACACCATCGAGATCCTCAAGGGCCTGCGCGACCGCTACGAGTCGCACCACCGGGTGACCATCACCGACCAGGCGCTGGTGGCGGCCGCCAATCTGGCCGACCGCTACATCTCCGACCGGCATCTGCCCGACAAGGCCATCGACCTGATCGACGAGGCCGGCTCGCGTCTGCGCATCCGGCGCATGGAGACCCCGCCGCAGTTCAAGGAACTGGAGGCCGAGCTGGCCGACGTGATCTCCCGCAAGACCGAGGCGGTCGACGCTCAGCGCTTCGAGGACGCCGGCGAGCTGCGCGACAAGGAGAAGGAGCTGCTGGCCCGCCGCGAGACCCTCGAGGGCGAAGCCAAAGCCGCCGGGGTCGACCTGTTCGACGAGGTCGACGAGGAGGCCATCGCCGAGGTGCTGTCGCTGTGGACCGGCATCCCGGTCTACAAGCTCACCGAGGAGGAGACCAAGAAGCTGCTGCGCATGGAGGACGAGATGCACAAGCGGGTGGTGTCGCAGCACGACGCCATCGCCGCCGTGTCGCAGGCCATCCGCCGCACCCGGGCCGGCCTCAAGGACCCCAAGCGGCCCAGCGGCTCGTTCATCTTTTTGGGCCCGTCGGGGGTGGGCAAGACCGAGCTGGCCAAGACCCTGGCCGAGTTCCTCTTCGGCGACGAGGAGTCCCTCATCAGCCTCGACATGTCCGAGTACATGCAAAAGCACACGGTGAGCCGCCTGATCGGCTCGCCGCCGGGATACGTGGGCTACGAGGAGGGCGGCCAGCTCACCGAGCGGGTCCGGCGCAAGCCGTTCTCGGTGGTGCTGTTCGACGAGATCGAGAAGGCCCACCCCGACGTGTTCAACACCCTGCTGCAGATCCTCGAGGAGGGTCGGCTGACCGACAGCCAGGGCCGCTCTGTGGACTTCCGCAACACGGTGCTGATCATGACCTCGAACCTGGGCACCGCCGATCTGCGCAAGGCCAACCTCGGCTTCACCAAGGCCGACGAGCGGGTCACCTACGAGCGGATGAAGTCCAAGGTGCAGGACGCGCTCAAGCAGCACTTCCGGCCTGAGTTCCTCAACCGGATCGACGACGTGATCGTGTTCCACGAGCTGACCCAACAGGAGGTGCGCCGCATCGTCGACCTGATGATCGTGCGCACCGCCGACCAGCTGGCCGGCCAGGGCATGGGCCTCGAGCTCACCGACTCGGCCAAGGACCATCTGGCCGCCACCGGCTACGACCCCACGCTGGGAGCTCGTCCGCTGCGCCGGGCCATCCAGCGGCTGGTGGAGGATCCGCTGTCGGAGCGGCTGCTGCACAAGGAGTTCCGGGCCGGCGAGATCGTGATCGTCGACGTGGAGGACGACCCGCTCGAAGAGGGCAAGCAGGTGATCGTGTTCCGCGCCATCGAGGGATTCGAGCCGCCCGAGCCCGAGCTGGAGACGACCGCCGGCGAGGGCCACTTCTAGGCGCCCCCTCCTGCGGGGGCGGCTGACGGCCATGGCTGCTCAGCGCCGGGCCAGGCGGCTGCCAGAGCGCAGACGCGCCGGGCTGTATCGCCTTCGAGGGCGCGCAAATGGGCGAGAGCCGGTCCCGTCTCAGCGGGGTCATTCCCGCTCTTGTGCGCTGTGCTCACGGACCGTCCAAACCCCGACAACACAGCCCACGGCCTCGCCCGTATGGGCCGCAATCGCTCACCTATTCGCTCGACCTCTTGCTGGCGCGCGCCGCTCTCGTTCATTGGCGGCCGTTCTGCGGGCGGTGGTGCTGGCTGTGGGGCTGGCGGTGCTGGTGGCGGCGTGCCGGGTGGACACGGCGGTGCATGTGGACGTCGAGGAGGCCGGCTCAGGCACGGTGACGGTGGTGTTCAACGCCGACGCGGTGGCGGTGGGCCGGGTGCCGGAACTGGCCGGGGGGCTGCGCCTCGACGACGCCCGGGCCGCGGGCTGGGCGGTGGAGGGTCCGCTGTTCCGCGCCGACGGCGGTGTGCAGATCCGGGCGGTCAAGCGGTTCGAGTCGGCCGGGCAGCTGCCCCAGGTCCTCGAGGAGCTGGCCGGCCCCGAGGTGATCTTCACCGATGTGGTGCTGGAGCAGACCCGCTCCTTCGCCGAGACCTCCTACCGCTTCAGCGCCCGCATCGACCCGGCCCCGCCCCTGGACGCCTTCAGCGACGGCGCCCTGGCCCAGATCTTCGAGGGTCAGCCCTTCGGGCGCCCGCTGGCGGATCTGATCGCGGAGGCCGGCGCCCCCACCGATTCGCTGGGTTTCGAGTTCCTGCTGACGCTGCTCGACTCCGACGGGGCCTTCAGCGCCTTCTCGTCGGGCCTCGACACAGCAGACGATCCCGCCGACGAGACAGACGATCCCGCCCAGACGGACGACCCCGCTGACGAGGCCACTGCGTCGCCCGCGGTCGACGGCTCCACCGCGTCGTGGCGGTTCTCCTACGGCGACCAGCCAGTGAGGGTCGGCGCCTCCACCCTGGTCGAAGACACTGTGGCCCCGCTGTGGCTCAACATCGCCCGAGTGGCCGGCCTCGCCTTCGGTGCAGTGCTGCTGGGGGTGATCGTGGCCCGGGTGGTGGCGCTGGTGCGCACCCCCAAGGGGCGGGGCCGCCGGGCCACTCGCCGCCGCCAGCAGCGGGCTGCGGCTCGCGAGGCCGAGGCCAGCCGCCCCCGCAAGCGGCTGCTGCGGCTGCTGGTGGTGGATGTGCACGGGGTGATCGTGCGGCCCACCGACCCCCGGGGCGGCCTGCTGTTGCCGGTGATCCTGAGCGAGAACCCCGACCTCGACCCGGAGCTGATCCGCGACCGGCACCGCATGCTGGTGCTGGGCCGCCTCACCGCCGAGGAGTTCTGGAGCGATCTCGGTCTCGGGCCCATCGGCCGGCAGGTGGAGACCCGCTACCTGTCGTCGTTCAAGCTGGTGCCGGGCCTGCACCCGTTCCTCGACCGGGTGGCCAGCCGGGGCCTGCCGGTGGCCGCCATCGGCAACCAGCCCCGCGAGTGGGGGCAGCGCCTGCGGCGCATGGCCCAGTTGGAGGACTCGGTGTCGTCGTGGCTGGTCAGCGGCGAGGTGGGCGCCGTGCTGCCCGAGCGGCCGCTGTTCGAGGCCACCCGCCGGGTGATGTCGGTGGACCTCTACGACTGCCTCTACCTGTCGAGCGTGCCCGAGTACCTGGACTCCGCCTCCGACATGGGAATGGCCACCGGCTACTTCGCGGCCAGCCCCGAGGACGTGCAAGAGACCGAGCACACCCTGATCCGAGGCTTCGACGACATCCTCAAAGGCCGCTCCCCCACCCCCTGACCCGCCCGGGGATCAGCTGGCGGTGTCGGTGAAGCGGTCTCGGACGTGGCCGTACTGCTCGCCGCCGTCGACGGTCAGGCAGGCCCCGGTCGCCGCCTCGGCCTCTAGGAGGTAGCGCACCGCCCGCCCGGCCTCGGCGCCACCGCTCCAGCGGCCCAACAGCGTGCGGCGGCGCAGTCTCTCAACCTGTTCGGGCCCGAACTTGGCCGGCTCGATGGTCGGGCCGAGCGCCACCGCGTTGCAGCGCACCGTCGGGGCCAACTCCACGGCCAGCTGGCGGGTGAGGGCGAGCAGGGCTGCCTTGGCCACGCTGTGGGCGCCCCGGCCGGGCCAGGGCTGCCACGCCGAAAGGTCGACGATGTTCACGATCGCTCCGCCACCCCGGTCGAGCATCGACGGCGCGACCGCGTTGCAGAGATGGAACGGCCCGTGGACCACCACGTCGAAGGTCTGGTACCAGACGACGGCGTCGTCGCAGGGAAACTCGTCTCGTGCGAACCATGACGCGCTGTTGACCAGGGCATCAATCGGCCCGAGCCGGCCGGAGACGGCTTCTGCCAACTCCGCGGCCTCGGCGGGGGCGGCCAGGTCGGCAGGGAACGCGTCGGCGTCGACGCCGCAGCGCTTCAGCTCCTCGACCGTGTCGGCCGCTGCGGCCATGGACCGGTGGTAGGCGACGGCCACGTTGGCGCCGGCGGCAGCCAGCGCGAGCGCGATGGCCCGCCCAACCCGATGGGCGCCGCCAGTCACCAGCGCAACCCGTCCTACCAGATCCACCCGCCAAGCATGACAGACCACCGGCCGCACCGTTCCAATCAGATAGCAGCAACGCGGACGCGGTCTCGACCGCATGGGCCGAACTCATTCGCCTACTCGCTCGGCCTCTAGTGTCGGTGTCGTGGTGGAGTTGGCTTGCATGGTGATGCCCGAGGGGCCGGTCGGGCAAGTGGTTGAGGCGGCGGTGGCGGCCGAGGGGCTCGGGTGCCGCCGGGTCTGGATCCCCGACGAGGGGCTGGCCGCCCGAGAGTGCTGGGTGACGCTGGGCGCGGTGGCGGCGGCCACTCACTCGATGGAGCTGGGCACCGGCATCACTAACGCCTACACCCGCCATCCGGGCATGACCGCGGCGGCGGTGGCCACCCTGGACGAGGCCTCGGGCGGTCGGGCCGCGCTGGGCATCGGCGCGGGCGGGGCTCTCACCCTCACCTCGCTGGCCATCGAGCGCCGGGCGCCGATCGCGGCCATGCGCGAGCTGGCCACCACCAGCCGGGCGCTGTGGTCGGGCCGGGTCGTCGATCACGACGGGGTGGCCGGCGGGTTCCGAGGCGCCCGCCTCGGCTACGGCCGGCCCGACATCCCGGTGTGGCTGGCCGGACGGGGCCCGAGGGTCATGGCGCTGGCGGGAGAGCTGGCCGACGGCTTCATCATGTCGTTCGTCCACAAGGAGCTGATCGGCGACCATGTTGCCGCCATCCGCAGCGCCGCCGACGAGCACGGCCGCCGGTGCCCCAGACTGTGCTACATGACCATCCTGGCCATCACCGAGCAGGACCGGGAGGGCGCCCGGGCCGCGCTGACTTTCCGGCTGGTCGATTCCCCCGAGGAGGTGAAGGCGCGCATCGGCCTAGACGCCCGAGCGGAGGCGTCCATCCGCGGGGCGCTGTCCGAGGGCGGCCCCGCGGCCGCGGCCCGATTCGTGCGCGACGACTGGGTCGACGCCTTCGTGATATGCGGAACGGCGGCCGAGTGCCGCGCCGAGTTGGCCGCACTGGTGGAGGCCAACAGCATCGACGAGTTCCAGGTATCGGTCAACAACCTCGCAACCGCAGCCCAAGACCTAGCCCAAGCCGCCGAGATCACCGGCCCGCGGAGCTGAAGCGACGCGACGGGCTCTCACCAATTTGCGCGCCCCCTAATCCGCGTCTGGCCGTTGCGGCGGGTTGACGTGGACGGTGACGATCTCGAGTTCGTGATACTGCTGGTGGACCACTGAAGTGGCGAAGTGTCGGAGGAGCCGCAGCGAGACGTCGCGCTCGACGGGTCGGGCCGCGGCCGGCTCGTCGAGCAGGGCCAGGCGGTCCTCGATGTTCTCGCCTCGGGCCGCGGCCACGAACTCGAGCACGGCCCGCCCGTCCTGCTTGCTGGCCGTGATGCGCAGCGAACGCCCGACGTCGCCTCGGTCGGGATCCTCGGAGTCGAGCAGCGTCAGCAGCGTCTCCTCGGCGACTGCGTTCAGCCGCAGCGACATCGGCATTCCCCAGCCGTGGCTCGTCGCGACCCCGTTCAGGAACTCCCGGATTTGAGGCAGCTCCGTGATGGCCAGATCGGCCCTCAGCCGCTGGCGACGGGCCTGGGTCGCCTCCATGAACACCGTCAGCGCGATCGCCGCGAGGCCGCCCGCGGTCATGCCGTTCTCCAGGAGTCCGCCCGCGAACCCCTCCAGATACTCGGGGAAGATCACGCCGTTCTGGAAGCCGACGCCGATCCAGAACGAGACTCCCGCAATCAGGCCCTTGCGGTAGTCGGAGGCTTCCTCGACGACGATCCTCATGCCGACCACGAAGAGCATGGCCATCAGCACCGTCACGTAGGCGGCAACCACCGCGTCGGGCACGGCCAGCACCAGGGCCAGGAACTTGGGCACCAGTGCCATCACGATGAACGAGGCGCCTATGGCGACGCCGACGCGGCGGGAGGCGACGCCGGTCAACTCGGTGATGGACACGCTGTTGGAGTAGGTCGTGTTGGGAACGGTGCCGGCCAGCCCCGACAGCAGGTTGCCGGCGCCGTCGGCGGCCACCGCCCCCTGCACGACGCGGTAGTCCACCGCCCGGGGCTTCCGCCAAGACACCCGCTGGATGGCCACCGAGTCGCCGAGGGTCTCGATGGCGCCGATGAGGGTGACCAGGATGAAGGCGGGCAGCAGGCTCCAGAACGTCGAGCCGAACGAGAGGTCGAGGCCGGGCCAACCCGCGTCGGGCAGGCCGATCCAGGGTGCTTCGGCCACCCGATCAATGTCGTACAGCCCGAAGAGGGCAGCGGTGATCGAGCCGGCCACGACGCCGATGACCGGGGCCCACATGCGCAGGCTGCCGGAGGACTTCAGCGCGATGGCGACAATCACGATCAAGGTGGCGAGCGTGCTGGTGGGCCCGCTCCATTCGGAGCTGCCTTCGGGCGAGGCCGCCACCATGTCGAACACGAGCGGCATCACGGTCACTGCGATCAACATCAGCACCGTGCCGGCCACGGTGGGGGTCAGCAGTCGCCGGAACAGCGACAGCCTGGCGGCTAGAAGGAACTGGAACAGCGAAGACGCCACCACCAGTGTGGCCAGCAGGCTGGGGCCTCCCTGCACCAGCGCGGTCACGCACACTGCGATGAACGCGCCCGAAGTCCCCATCAGCAGCACGTACCCGGTGCCGATGCGCCCGAACCGCACCGCCTGCATGATCGTGCTGATGCCGCTGACCGCGGCAGCCGCGAACACCGCCCACATCAGGTACGAGTCGCTCCCGTCCGCGGCCCGGATGATGATCGCCGGGGTCAAGACGATGCCCGCGATGGTCAGGATCGCAAACTGCAGGCCCATGCCCGCGGTCAGCGCGAGCGGCGGCCGGTCGTCGGGCTCGAAGCGGACGTGCCGCGACCCGGCGGATGAGTCGTGTTCCACGTCAAGCATGATCGCCCACCGCAACCGCCACCACAAACAACACGAGCCCACCACTCGACGTACCTCCGCCGACCCAGGACGTTGTCCCTTCTGCGAGGCGGTGGGGGTGCTTGGTTAGATGCGCTCCACATGCACATCGGTGGCGTTGGCAGCCAAGGCCGCGATATCGGGGCTCTTCGCGTTTGAGGGTGGAGTAGGGGCAGCAGCCATCCGCGGTTGAACGCGGGGGAACCTCCAGAATCGGCGCCGCCAAGGCAGCCGAAGACCTGGAGGATCCCGTGGAGTGCGACCCTACGCGCGTGTGTGAGCTGTTGGTGGGATTGGGAGATGTGGAGGTGCTCGGCGTCGACGACGAGGATGGCGCGCCGCTGCGGGTGCACATCCGGCGGCGGGCGCCGAGGCCGGGCTGTGAGCGCTGTGGCGGACTGTTGTGGTCCAACGGTGGGCGGCAGGTCGAGTTGGTGGACCTGCCAGCGTTCGGCAGGCCCGCT